>NZ_JBLXGE010000012.1:0-197810 GCF_048381775.1 Desulfosediminicola sp.
TCTCTGGCACGTTTCGAAGCTCAGTCAGCTGCGCGACTTCTAGTCGTCGAGTGTTGTTCTCCGTGTTTCAAAGACCGAGCGAAAGTACAGAATTGGGGGCAGAGTGTCAACTGATTTTCTCGATATCTTTTGTGGGGGGACGCTATCATATCATCGGGTTCTGCCTATCTCCATGAAAAACCGGTATTGCTGAGTTTCGATGGGTCAGAGGTTTTTTATGCATGACTGTTGTTCATGGCTGGGCCTGCTTTAAGCACCTGCTTTGTGGTTCGTACAATCTCCGTTGCATCAGGGCTTTTTATGACGATCGAATCAATGCCGATCTTCATTGCGGTTGTTTTTGTCTCTTCATCTTTATGCTTGGTGAAGAGGATAAGCTTTATAGAGTTTAAGTTCTTGTCAGCTCGCAATCTTTTGCAGAGGTCAAGGCCTGAGATATCAGGCAGGTCATGATCTATTATAGCGCCATCTGGTTTTTCAGTGATAATTCGTGCCAATCCATCTGTTCCATTTTTGGCCGTGAGTATGTGGAAGCCTGAACGTTGGAATATCCTGGTGTAAAGGCGGCGAATCACGGGGTTGTCATCCACGAGAATGATTTTTACTGCATCTTTAACGGTACATGATGACGGATTTTTTTGGCAGATGCTTACCGTTAACAGTCTATCCCCCAAGAGTATTTCCTCATCCGGGTGCGGCATAAGGATATTGCTTTCGTCTCTCTGGATTCCGACGATTTTAGATTCCAGAAAAGAATTGGCCGTATCTACTACATGGCCTGCAAGGTCAGATTGAGGTGTCACGTCAATCCAAGCGGGTTCCTGGTCAAGTTCGGTAATGGGGATCGGTTCCTCTTCCAGCTTGTCTGATAGCTTTAGAATTTTTTCTGCAACGCTCCTGCCTGCGGCTGCGTAGGGTGAAATTATTGAATCTGCCCCTGCTCTCAGCATTCGTGATTCGGAAGTCGCCATTTCTGTTCTGGCTATAATGTGCAGGGTTGGGTTGAGTTCTCGAGCGGTTAATACCGTGAACAGGTTTTCCGGATCTGAGTTGAGCAGGGCAAGGAGGCCGCTTGCCTGTTTGATGCTTGCGGCAAGAAGGGTGTCTTCTTTGGTTGCGTCGCCAGGCAGATAGTTGAAATGGTTCTCGGAGATCAGCTTAATCTGTTCATCATCGTTTTCAATAACAACGAATTCCGTGCCTGTTGAAGCAAGATGTTCTGTGGCTGATTCGCCAACCCTTCCGTAGCCGCAGATGATCACGTGATTCTTGAGCTCTTTTATCCGTTTCTGCATGGTGCGCTTCTCCATATTGCCGCTGGCCGCCCGCTCGACCAGTGCTTCTGTGAAGGTGTGTGCCAGAAAACCTATGGAGCCAAATCCGAACAGAATCAAAAGAATAGTGAAAACTCTCCCCGTTTCCGAGAGGGTGTGAACTTCTCCAAAACCGACAGTGGTGATCGTGATAACTGTCATGTAGAAGGCATCCAGAAATGAATAGTCCTCTATAATGGCATACCCGGCTGTGCCTGTGAGCAGGAAGGTTACAGTAAGCAACAGACCGATAAAAAGTTTCCCGTGATAATTCATCCGGAACCTCTCTGCCAGCGGGCCAGCAACGGGTCGATTGGGTGGTTTTCTTTTAATCTTATTTAATTATAGGAAAAGCAGGCTGGAAAGAAAAGAGAACAGCAGATGGGAATGAAGAGCAAATCTCTTATTCAGCGTAAGTTATTGGCAGGCTGAATAAGAGATGAATGTATCATTTATAGTATGGGCCCGATAAACAGCCAGATGATTTGCAGGCAGATAAGGGCATAGAGTCCGGCGATAACGTCGTCCATCATAATGCCGAAACCGCCGTGGATTCGTTGGTCAAACCAGGAAACCGGGAATGGTTTGGCGATATCGAATATACGAAACAGGATAAAGGCGAGCGCCAGGGCTACCGGGTGATTGGGGCAGAGTAGCAAGGCGATGAACATGCCGAGAATCTCATCAATGACGATAGGCCCGGCATCTGCCCGGTCGAGAATCTTTTCGGCTGAGCCGGCAGCAAAGAAACCTATGATAAAAACACCAATCAACGTCAGCAGGTAAAAGGGCAGGGTGAGCCCTTTTATGAGCAACCAGGGTAAAAAAGCAAACAGTGAACCCCAGGTGCCGGGAGCTTTGGGGAGAAAGCCAACCCACAGGCCTGTGGCGATTGCCATGGTAAGAGTTTTCATTCGATAAATAGTGTGGTCGGGGATGTCAGGATGTGAAAACTGCGCCGTTTTCAATGGATCTGCCGCAGAGCAGGGCTTCGACCGTCATGCGTTTTTTGCCCTCCGGTTGAACTTCCCTTATCAGCAGGCAGTTGTGGCCAGTGGCAATAAGCAGACCTCGTTTGTCCGCAGAAAGGATTGTGCCGGGTGCGGCTTCAGGGTCCTTATTGCTGATTTCGGGGGCAAAGAAGCGGAATCGGGTGCCTTCAAGAAAACTGTAGGCGGAGGGCCATGGATCGAGGCCCCTGATGAGGCAGTGAATCTCCCTGGCGGTCTTGCTCCAGTCGATTATGCCATCTTCTTTTTTCAGCATCGGGGCAACAGTTGCCAGGGATTCGTCTTGTGGAGTGGCCGTTAGTTTGCCTTCGCGCAGGAGGGCCAGTGCCTCAAGCAGCGTCTTGCCACCGAGTTCTGCAAGCTTTGGGTAGAGACTACCTGAAGTTTCGTTCTCGTCAGGTGTGATAGCCGCCTTCAGGAGGATATCACCTGTATCCATACCTTCGTTCATCTGTATAATGGTAATCCCTGTTTCAGGGTCTCCGTTTATGACAGACCATTGGATCGGTGCAGCTCCCCGGTGAGCCGGCAATAACGAACCATGAACGTTTATGCAGCCATGGGGTGCGAGGTTCAGGATATTGGTGGGGAGAATGCGACCGTATGCTGTCACCACGATAACATCAGGCTCAAATGCGGCAAGCTGATCGTGGAACTCCTGGGTTTTGATTTTCGTTGGCTGCAGTACGGGCAGTCCAGCCTGTTCGGCTAGCACCTTCACCGGTGGAGGGGTGAGTTTTTTACCTCGTCCCTTGGGTCTGTCGGGTTGAGTTACAACTGCGACCACAGAATCGGGGCCATCCAGCAAGGCTTGAAGAGTAACCTCGGCAAAGTCAGGGGTTCCCATGAAAATAATGCGAAAAGGGCGGTCTGTCATGCGGTCACCTTGGCTTTCGGGTTGTCAGCCAGCCATTTCTTTACTTTCTTTTTGTAGAGGTTGCGCTTGAGCGTGCTCAGGTGGTCGATGAAAAGGATGCCGTTCAGGTGGTCGATCTCGTGCTGAAGAACAACTGCAAAGCGATCTTCAGTCTCCACTTCGAGCTGGTTGCCCTCAAGGTCCTGGTAGGCGACAGTGATTTTTTTAAATCGCTTGACCTTGGAGGTGAGTTCCGGCACGGAAAGACAACCTTCTTCGTCGAGCTGGTGGCCCTCATGGGCGATGATTTCAGGATTGACCATGGCCATGTATTCCTGCCCTTCTTCGCGGTCCTGGGAAATGTCGACGACAATGAGTTTGCGCGATTCACCTATCTGTGGTGCGGCAAGGCCTATGCCGGGGGCGTCATACATCGTCTCTGCCATGTCTTCGACAAGCTTTTTCAGCTCATCATCAAACTGCTCTATCGGTCGTGTTTCCTGCCGGAGAACCGGCTCGGGGTATTGGTAAATTTTACGTATACTCATCGGTGTTCTTGTTCCGTTTCTGTTTTCTGTTTGTACCGGGTTGCAATAAAGCAATATAGTATACCATAAGGTAGCCCTGATGGCTACGGAGCAAATATAAGCACATGCACAGCTAAAATACACCTAAGCATGTTTAAAAGACCTGTTCAGAGTAAAGCTGGGCATCTGGTACTCAGGGTGCGTGTGGGCTCAGAGTGTTAGGGCGAGAAGGGGTGTCGCTGGGAAAACTGGACTAAGCAAAGTGATAAATGGAGTATGTAAACCAGGGAATATCTCTCAAAAATGTAAAGATACCATAAAACAGAATGATGTTTTCGGCCAGTGATGTTGATGCTCTCACCTGAATCGAGCCGGAAGGCGTGGGGTGTGGCCACCCGCACTGTATCGAATGATTGTATACAATATCTGTTTAACTCTCTGGGGAAAAATGATTTTTAATCAGCAAAAGGGCTTGACTTATCGGGTCATATGTTGTGATTTAATAGCTTTAAATTTATCACAAAAATGTAATCGATATCGGGTGTTGCGCCTTAGTGGTTGTAGTTGGCGCAGGACCCTTGCATCGTTTGGAGGATTATGGCGTCAATGAATCTTCACTGCTCGTGCTAACGTTTGGTGGGGGGTTCTTAAACACAAAAAAGAGAGGAGAAGACGAATGAAAAAAAGTGCGTCCTTAATGGCGGCTGTTGCTTTTGGTTGCGTAACCGCTTTCAGTGTAATGAGTGGAGCAGCTTTTGCTCAGGATCAGAAATTTGTTACCATCGGAACCGGTGGTGTAACCGGTGTTTACTACCCGACTGGTGGTGCAATTGCCCGTCTGGTAAATAAAGGCAAAAAAGAGCATGGAATTCGAGCTACTGTAGAGAGTACTGGTGGTTCCATCTACAATCTCAATGCTATCAGATCCGGCGAACTCGATATGGGTGTTGCCCAGTCTGATTGGCAGTATCATGCATACCACGGTACCAGCAAATTCGAAGAAGCTGGCCCTAATAAAGATCTCCGTGCAGTATTTTCCGTACACCCAGAGCCTTTCACCGTTGTTGCCCGTGCAGACTCCGGTGTGAAGAACTTCACCGATCTCAAAGGCAAACGCGTAAACATTGGTAACCCTGGCTCCGGTCAGCGCGGAACCATGGATGTTGTCATGACCCAGCTCGGATGGACTCTTGATGACTTCAAACTGGCTTCCGAGCTCAAGCCTGCAGAGCAGTCCAAAGCTCTTTGTGACAACAAGGTAGATGCAATTATCTACACTGTTGGTCATCCAAACGGATCTATCCAGGAAGCTACCACCGCTTGTGATTCAGTTCTGGTAAATGTTGATGGTCCCAAAATTGAAGAACTGGTTGCTGAAAAGGATTACTACCGCATCGCTACCATTCCTGGCGGCATGTACCGTGGTTCAGATGAAGACACCACAACTTTTGGTGTTGGCGCTACCTTCGTTTCCTCTGCAAACGTACCTGAAGAAGTTATCTATAATGTAGTGAAGGCTGTATTCGAGAACTTCGACCAGTTCAAGAAACTGCATCCCGCTTTCGCCAATCTCAAGAAAGAAGAAATGATCAAGGATGGTCTTTCTGCTCCTCTGCACGATGGTGCTGCGAAATACTACAAAGAAGCAGGCCTGATGTAATTTGCTCCTTGTTGTTCAGATGTTGGAGCCAGATCGCTGTTTCGCTTTGAAGCAGCGATCTGGCTTTTTTGTGTAGGTGTACGCGACCGTGATTCTGATTGTCACCAGCTGGCACATACTAACTATTTGGACATTCCATCCTTATTGTCTCGGGTGGGATAGGTATAACCTGAGCCGTCTGACCTGCTGCGTTGTGTCTTTCCAAAGGCGTTCCCCTGGAGAAGTCTTTCACTACCAAATCGATCAGGGATCAGTAGGTTTTTTTTTGTTCGTGGAGTTTCCCGGCAGGCTCAGTGGGGCGCAGCTTTTCGCCTGTCGTGGGATCACAGATTGTGATCTGCCAATAAACTGCACTCTGTAAAATTCATAGTATGGACAGCTATAGATGCAGGGTGGGAAGTCGGTAATTGCACTCGAGATTTATTAGCACAGGAGGAGTCAGAAGTATGACGAAGCCGAAAGAGAAACCGCTATCCGATGAGCGAATTCATGAAATGATCGCAGATGCGGATATCGGAGCGCGTATTCCAGAGGGAGCTATCTCCAAAAGAGTGCTCTTCTTCGTACCGCTTGCCTGGACATTGTTTCAGCTGTGGTATGCGTCACCGCTGCCATTCATGTTGAATCTTTTCGTTCTAAACGACACTGAGGCGCGGGCGATTCACCTTGCTTTTGCAATGTTTCTTGCATATACCGCCTTTCCAACCCTCAAGTCTTCCCCCAAACGATATGTTCCGATTCAGGATTGGGGGATAGCCTTGCTGGCGGCGTTTTGTGCTGCCTATATTTTCTTATTTTACGCCCAGCTTGCCGATAGGCCAGGAAACCCGACCACACCTGATCTTGTTATCGCGGTAATCGGTCTGGTGCTGCTTCTTGAAGCGACAAGAAGAGCCCTGGGGCCGCCGCTTATGATTGTGGCCATTGTGTTCATTACCTACACTTTTGCCGGGGCACACATGCCCGAAGTCATATCTCATAAGGGCGCCAGCCTGGTCAAGGGCATGACCCATTACTGGCTGACAACCGAGGGTGTCTACGGTGTTGCCCTGGGTGTTTCCACCAGTATGGTGTTCATGTTTGTTCTTTTCGGTTCACTGCTTGAAGCGGCCGGTGCTGGTAATTATTTCATTCGTACCGCATTTGCCGGTCTTGGCCATATGCGTGGGGGGCCGGCAAAAGCTGCAGTCGTTTCTTCGGCAATGACCGGCCTTGTGTCGGGCTCATCGATCGCCAACGTGGTAACCACCGGAACCTTCACTATTCCACTTATGAAAAAGGTGGGATTCCCAGCGGAAAAAGCGGGTGCGGTTGAGGTCGCGTCGTCAACCAATGGCCAGCTCACCCCGCCGGTCATGGGCGCCGCCGCGTTCCTCATGGTGGAGTACGTCGGTATTTCGTATATCGAAGTTATCAAGCACGCATTTCTGCCAGCGGTCATTTCGTACATTGCCCTGGTCTATATCGTACATCTTGAAGCGTGCAAACTGAATTTGAAGGGGATGAAGAAGAGGTACAAGAAGACTCTTGCCCAGAGTCTGTTAAGCTTTGTCAGCACCATGTTAGTGATGATTGTGATTGGTGCGGCCACATACTACGGATTGGGCTGGATAAAGTCGGTTGCTGGCGGTGCGACTCTCTGGATAGTGATAGCACTGTTGGTCGTGGCCTACTTGTTGCTGTTAGCTTTCGCCTGTAAGGTGCCCGAACTGGAAGTTGACCATGAGATCAAGGAACTCCCGGATCTTGGCTCGACCGCCCAGGCCGGTCTGTATTTCCTGCTGCCCATCGTGGTGCTGATGTGGTGCCTCACGGTTGAGCGGTTGTCGCCGTCACTTTCCGCTTTTTATGCGACTGTGCTGTTGATGGTGATCGTGATCACTCAGCGCCCGCTGAAAGGCTATTTTCGCAAAATGCACGGAGATGATTTCTCAATACGACGTGGGTTTGCTGACCTGATTGATGGTATGGTCTCCGGGGCACGAAATATGATCGGTATCGGTGTCGCCACAGCCGCCGCCGGTATTGTGGTTGGTACGGTAACCCTTACCGGGATCGGCCTGGTAATGACGGAGTTTGTCGAGTTGATCTCCGGTGGCAATCTGATGCTGATTCTCATTTTCACAGCAGTCATCAGCCTTATTCTTGGAATGGGATTGCCGACCACCGCCAATTACATTGTTGTTTCGACTCTGATGGCACCGGTTATCGTCAATCTTGGCGCCCAGAGCGGTTTGATTGTTCCCCTTATTGCCGTTCATCTCTTTGTGTTCTACTTTGGCATCCTGGCAGACGATACTCCCCCGGTAGGGCTTGCTGC
The DNA here is from genome assembly GCF_048381775.1 of Desulfosediminicola sp. NCBI lineage: Bacteria > Pseudomonadati > Thermodesulfobacteriota > Desulfobulbia > Desulfobulbales > Desulfocapsaceae > Desulfosediminicola > Desulfosediminicola sp. The sequence continues at coordinate 7,687 of NZ_JBLXGE010000012.1, forward strand.
TTTTGCGGCGGCAGGCATCTCGGGCGGTGATCCCATTCGAACAGGTATTCAGGGCTTCACCTATGATATTCGAACCGCGATTCTGCCATTCATCTTCATTTTTAATACCGAATTGCTGATGATCGGTATTGGCAGCCCCTTGCATTTTGTGGTTGTTGTTTCTGCGGCTGTCGTCGCCATGCTTGTTTTCGCTGCAGCTACCCAGGGCTATTTTCTTACCAAAAGCAGAATCTGGGAAACGGCAGCTTTGCTGCTGGTGGCGTTCATTCTCTTTAGACCTGGTTTTTTCTGGGATAAGGTGTATGCACCTATTGAAGAGCTGCCCGCCGCTCAGTTTGAGCAGGTGCTCGGTGATATGGAGGCTGGCAAGCAGTTCAAGATAGCACTGAAAGGTGAAAATCTGCGTGGAGATGAATATATTAAAACAATCATGCTGCCTGTTGGCGAAGGTGAAACTGGCGCCGATAAACTGATGGAGATTGGTATCGAGACTCGCGTGGAAGAGGGGAGAACCTTTATCGACATGGTTGGGTTTGGCAGTCCGGCCCAGCGGGCCGGTATTGATTTTGATCAGGAAATTCTCAATATTCAACTGGATGCCGACAGGCCACCGAAACAGTTGATGTTTATTCCTGCTTTGCTGTTGCTGGCAGGCGTATGGGTGTCGCAACGCAGGAGAATTACAAAACATGCTGCGGCTTAACCGAGAATCGGGTAGAAGTTGCTGTCAGTAATTGGTGCCGCTATCATAACAGATGATAGCGGCGTACTGATATGAGAAGGACGTCGCTCTTACGGAGTTGAAAATGATTAAAAAGATACTGGTCCCAATCGCATTTTCCCCATATTCCAAGGAAATACTTGAATACGCCGGTTCCATTGCCGGTCCTGTCGGCGCGGAGATGATTATCGTCAATGTCATCAATGAACGGGATCTTGAGGCTGTCGAGCGAATAGCTTCCTACGGGTATAAAGTTGATGGTGAACATTATGTGCACATCATTCAGGAGGAGCGCAGGAAAGAACTCGAGCAGCTTACCGACAATCTGACCCTTGCTGATGAGAAGGTTTCCTTTCAGTTTCTGGTTGGCGACCCTGCTACGGAACTATTGAAGATGGTCGTGGACGAGGAGATTGATATGGTCGTCATGGGAGTGAAGGCCAAGGACATCAAGCATATGTTTACCGGTTCGGTGGCGGAGCGGCTTTTTAGAAAATGCCCGTGCACGATTGTCTCTTACCGTGACACCGGTACTGCCGAGCGCTTGAGAAGACGTATCGAGAGACACCGTCATAAAGCGTGACCTCCGCTCATCGGTAGGATCTGTTGCAAAAGAACGACATCGCCTCACAGAGTGACTGCAAAATCGAGTTCTGTGGGGCGAATTGCGTTTAGGGAAAGTTAATAATGCATGAACATTGCCATTGCCTATAAAGTGCGGTAGGTTGCTGCAAAATCAGTAACCTGGTTCAATCTAACACATCGCAACATATCTATTTTTATAACGGTTTTCTATGTCATATCTTTTAATTATCTTGAGCTACCTGCTCGGAGCGGTTCCCTTCGGACTATTGATCGGCAAAATGGCCGGAAAGGATGTCAGAACCGAGGGAAGTAAAAATATCGGCGCGACCAATGTCAGTCGTCTTCTGGGGAAAAAACTGGGTTTTGTCACTTTGGTCTGCGACTGCCTGAAAGGTTATTTGCCGATGCTGTTGGCTGCGGCAATTTTAAAAGATGCGCCTAATAGTGAAATCATCGTTCCCCTTTGTGGTGTCGCTGCGGTGGTTGGGCATATGTTTCCTGTTTACCTGGGCTTTAAAGGTGGCAAAGGCGTCGCCACAGGACTGGGTGTTTTTCTCTACCTCTCTCCTGTTGCAATACTGATCAGCTTTGTGGTGTTTGCCGCGTCAGTCGCCTTGAGCGGTTTTGTTTCGGTGGGTTCACTGCTGGCATCGGCCTTGATGGTAATCTGGCTTTGGCTGCTGGGGCACTCAGCAATCCAGATATTGACGGCTGCCGTGGTCGCCGGTTTGATCTGGTTCAAGCATCATGAAAATATCGGCAGATTGCTTAAAGGCGAGGAAAAGAGCTGGAAAAAGAAAGCCTGATACTGAAGTCCTGAGCAACCCTTTCTAAGGGGTTCAGAGGGTATCTTTGGGGATGAACGTCATAACGTTCATCCCTTTTTTGTTTGCAGATATCTGCAAACAAGTCATCACAGCAATAGATTTCCCTTTAATGTTCATGGCCTAAGCTGAAAAATGATTATGATTGAGGTTAACTACCTATCAGCCAGCTATCTTCCGGCTGTGGATTAAACTGATGCGCGGGTTTCATAATCTGAAGAGTGAGGTGAAATATGCGGATAATAGAAGTGAGGCAATTTGGTGGGCCTGATGTACTTACCCTGGTAGATCGGGATATACCAGTTCCCGGCAAAGGGCAGGTTGTAATCAAGGTCGAGGCGATCGGGGTCAACCCGGTTGATACCTATATACGGGCCGGTACCTATCCCGTTTTGCCTGAACTCCCCTATATACCGGGTGGTAATGCGGCGGGCACGGTACAGAGTTGCGGTGAAGGTGTGACTGAACTGTCACAAGGTCAAAGAGTCTACACTGCCTGCACCTTCGGGGCTTATGGAGAATATTGCCTCTGCGATGCCACACAGGCTTATGATCTGCCGGAGGAGGCAAGCTTTGCGCAAGGGGCGACGCTCGGTGTGCCGGGAGCTACCGCCTGGCGAGGGCTTTTTATCAGGGGCTTGGGTAAGGCTGGCGAGAAGGTGCTGGTACATGGAGCCAGTGGGTCGGTCGGAGGTGCTGCATTGCAGCTTGGTCGTGCGGCGGGCATGGAGATGTATGGTACGGCGGGTAGCGAACAGGGGCTGAAAATTATTGATGAGCTGGGGGCCGTGAAGTCAATGCTGCATCAAGGTGATTATGTTGACAGGCTTCGCGCTGCTGTACCTGGAGGGTTTGATCTGATTCTTGAAATGCTGGCAAATGTGAACCTTGAAACAGATCTGTCATTGCTGGCACCTCATGGCAGGGTTGTTATCATTGGCAGCCGTGGCAGAATTGAGATCGATCCGCGCTTAACCATGGGCAAAGAAACGGACATCAGGGGGCTCGCCCTTGCCGCCGCGAGTTCCGTGGAACTCAAGCAGACCCATGCTGCACTGGCTGCCGCCGTGCGGGCAGGCGTGTTGAGGCCGTTAATCGCTGCGACTTTGCCCCTCGAAGATGCGCCCAGAGCTCATCAAAAAGTGCTTGAACCTGGCCTCAACGGTAAAATTATTCTTTCTCCAGGCCTTTGATTGGAATGTTTCATAATATGTTCAGCCAACTGTTAACTAGCCCCTGACCTACTCGTTGCGCGGTTTTTCGAAATCCGATGAGAAAAAGTTCTCATTCTGGACGACTCGTTCCAACACCCTGGATATTTATGCTATGGAGGCAGAGAAAAAGGTTTAAGAAGAAATCAAGGCTGTTGGTGGTCCGGAGCTTGTCCAGGTGGTTGAGAACCGGGTTAATGGATTTCTTTCAAAGTGGCACATACTCGTGCCGGGTGGAAGATGGTTTTTCCTGAGGTATCAGGCTGCGCATGGCCCGGTGGGAACCGGAGTGACAACTGTGCATGTCACTTCAGTTAACGAAACAAATACAATATGTGAACTTGAGCAGTGTTCTTTGGCAAAGCTGCGGCTGACAGGAAATTACTGATTCAGTGAGAGACAAGATGCAAACAGCCGGAAAAGGTCCTTCCAATTTCCGGCTGTTATTCAGATAAGAATACAATTCTGTTCAGATCTAAATTCTATCTTCAAGCAAGGTGAACGATACCGTTGAGCAGGTTACGGTGGAACGGCCGAAATAGATGAAAAAAACTACCCAGGCAAGCTGCAGGCCAATGATGACTCCCGGCGTCCAGACATTTTGCAACCCATGGCTGATGAGAGGCTGAACGTTTGTCACGCTTGTATTCAAGAGGGCAAGGCCAATGGTGTAGATAACAGCAATGGCGCCCATTTTCTGATAGACACTCACCTTGCCAAAACCTCGGAAATCAGCACGTAGCACCTCAGAAAGAAGGCGCCAGATCTGAGTTACAACCATACAGAGTACCAGGGTTGCAGTAAAGAAACTGTTCAAAAAGAGCCAGCAACCCATCAATGCGGTAGCTGTATAAATGATACAGGTTATGGCCTGGATCGGGACCAATCTTTCGCCTGCAAGGTGGCTCTCGTACTCTGCTTTTTTGATGTTGCCGTAAAAAATTACTCCGGTACGTTTGAAGATGGATTGTATCAGTGCGCTGCAATCCTTAAGCGGCTTGCCGTAGCAGCAACCGTAACTGAGGCAGGCGAGTCTGCCAAGGCCCTCTCCCAGTGAATACGCAATCGCCATGGCGGCAAGAACCGGCATCATGGGCAGGTAGCAGTCGCCGAAATTGCTGCAGATGAGCCCTGCTGCCAGAATAGCGAATGGCGCCAGAACGATACCGACGAACGAGGCGCCGCCAATAGTAAAGGTATGTCGCTTTTTCTCGACGATCATGGCTACAATGCGGGCTGCCGGCAGGCAGACTGCAAGCAGCATTGCTGTTGCCAGCGCCGTTCCGGTGAGGGAGATCTCCATGGCGCCCAGCAGAATAAGGAGCAGGGTAATCGCCAGCAACTGACTGGTGGCAATGAAAAAGCCGTAATAGGTAAGGTTGGTCCCCTGCCAGTTGGCTGAGTCGCCATGTTTAACCTTGGGGACAATGGCCATCATCTGCCAGCGTTCCCCCGGCAGGTGTTTGAAGCCCCAGAGCAGCAGACAGCCGAGGAGTATGCCGGTGATGATAATGAATAGTAGGTTTGTCATAGCTGCACTCCTTGTGAAGAGCTGTTAAGGCAGTTTGCCGGCCACCGTGGATCGAACTGATACCTCTGTTTCCACCAGCGGACGGCCGACTTTATTCGTAAATCTGCTCTGCACATCATTGCGTTTGGCATTGGCGAGAATATCAGGCGAAAAAGAGATCCTGTTCGGTTCAAAGACCAGAATATCGGTTGAACTCCCAGGTCGGTAGAGGCTTTTGGGACATCCTTTTTCCAAAAACATTCCGGCCTGGACAGGCTGTGGGTTGTGATATTGCAGCTCGCTGTAGGCCTGGACGATATCACCGATCATCAGGGCCACGACTTCAATCATGGCGACCCTACCAACCCCGGAGCCGCCCTCGATATCGGTGTCTATGATGGTGACCACCCGCTTGTTCTTAGCATATAGGGAAGCAAGTGCAATCTGGGCCGCAGGGTTGCAACTGTGGTAGGCGCCATCGATTTCGTAAATATCGAGGACAATGCCGCTAACCGGCACATGGTTATAGTGATATTTGTCTGGCGTGAGGCGGAACACCCCGAAATCACCTTTAGAAAAAACATTATGCCACTTGCGTTCAGTACCAAAGAGTTCTTCTGGCGAGAAAAACTTCTCCTTGATAAAAAGTTCTGAAATATCAGTGAAAGAGCCGACAAGCACCCTGGAATCTGCAGGTGAGACGATTGCCTTGCGGTCTTCCTCCATCGGGCGGAGTTGCCAGTAGCGAATCTGACGTTCAAACACTTTTCGCGGGGTATCGTAGTAGTCCGGTGCGGCGACGCATTCTGTGAGGTCGACAGCTAGGCTCGCAATCATCCTGGCCGCTTTGAACTTCCTGGAATCGAGAAAATCGTAATGGTAGAGGCTCAGCAGGCTGGACATTCGGGCAGAGGTGAGGGCCCGGAAAAGTGCCGGAGCGTTCTCTCGCAAGGTGTTGTAGAGGAACGAAACCGATCTGTCCCCAAAGAGTTGCTCGGTGACGATGGCATTGGTGGCTCTTTCTATGTACTGGTGAGCGGTTGATGGTGTTACTGCCTGGGGCATAGGGAGTTACCTTGGAGTTGAAGCTGGTGCCGCATGGGTTGAGCCTGGGTGGACATTGTGCCAGAACCAGGACTATCCGTTTTCATGTTCAGGGGTTTGATTTCCTTGTTATTATTAATTCAATGATCATGAGCAATTCAGGTCAGCGCTGGTTATTGAGATCATGAACGACTGCGAGACCGAGATGCAGAAGCAGTACAAGATCTTCAGGTGCGGCGGTCTCTTCAAGAACATCGTCTCGTATTTGATCGAAAAAGCCGGTTACTGATCTCGCTCGCGCCTGTGTGTTTGTGCACATGATCTCTGCTATAATTGGATTGCCGCTCTGTTCAAGCCGCAGACAATCTTCTTCAAGTACTGCCAACCCTTCGCTGCATTGGGCTTCTTTCAGATCGTTACGGTAATATTCTTCGCTGGCAGCGTTAAAGATATCGGCTGGTATTTTAGTTGGTTTCCTCCTGTCGCCACTGGTGGCAATTGAATTGCAAACAAGTTTCCCTGAGGCGGAATACCCCGGATCTGTCAATCTCTCATGAAGATTATCGAGCAGGGGAGTTGCCTGTAGCTGATCGGTCAATTCTGCCCCTTCGATTTTGAGAAAGCTGATCAGCGCCTGTTGGTAATCACTTACCTTGATGCGCAGGTAGTTGCGGTACCGTTTACTGTGCCGCTGTTGTTTCACATGTTTGAGGATTTTTTTCAGAAACATGTTGCTGCTGTTGGTACGGATATAGACCGTCGGCACCCCGATTGCGGTAGCAAAAAACATTTGTCGTCGTTCACTTTCCACGGGTGGTAAATCAGGAATATCCTGATGCACAACTTTACCATCCAGCACCATCGAGTAGGCGACGGCGGTAACCAGGTTTTGCAGCTCAACGGCCTGGACCATATCTTCGAGAAAACTCGGGAAAAGCGAATATATTCTGCCTTCAAATCCTGAGTAGCCCATCTGTGACTGGGCACGCATTCGATAAGGCAGGTAGATAGACATGCGGCTGTCGAAGATGCCGATCTCGGCAAGCTCTGCTTTCAGTCGTTCCTGGTTGCCGGGCATACCGTCGAGAGCTGGGCAACTTTCGGTGGAGAGTAAGGTGATAAAATAATCTATCAGCCTGAAGTCCGGGATCAGGTCACCGCTCAATCCCAGTACTTTCGACAGCATATTGTCGAGTTTACGTGGGCCAAACGGGGTGAATGAACGGCCGCAGAACTGAATGTCAGCCTTTTTCTTCCAGCGTCTCCACAACATCCTGAGATGGGTGTAGTCGAGTTCGTGGGGGAGGAAACCGAGCACGCTTTCAGGGTGAAAATCGGCAAAATCAACCCTGTAGGGAGCAGCAGTATAGGTGCCCGCAAAAAGTGGTAGAAAATGTTCGACAATCTTGATCACCAGATCCCCCATATACTTCTCAACCCCTGGCGTAAAGCTTGAACCAGGATCGGTTGCCAGCCGGGTCAGTGCGGAACTCCCTAAAGAGACATGGGTTCCGTTATTGGCGAGGCAGGTGTTGGAGGTGTTTGGCAGCACGATCAGGTTGTTGGTGATGATACCGGCATCTTTCAGTTTGCTGATAGTATTCAGCTGGCTGCGGGATAAGGTCCTGTGGCAGAGGGCCATGTATTTATGTTTTTCCTCGCCGCGCTCCCAGCCGGAGAGACATGGGCTCATGAATAGATGCCGGTAGTACCCGTCAGGGACCAGGTCATTGAGGCGTTTTTGCCGGTAAGGAGCGTGGGGTGCGTTGTAGATGATTGCCCGCTGGCCGGATTCCTTAAGGCCGTAATGACTGTTGGCAAACTGGCCCAGCAACTGGGTGAGAAGAAAGGTGCGTGCGGTTTCTCTTGCGGCCAGGGGACCTATTGCGCCGGCCTGTGCCGAGGGGATGGTAAATGAAAGAATTTCCGGTGAGGTATTATCACTTTGAAAATAACTGAACAGAGAATGGCCACAGCTCTCCAGCGACTCCGGCAAGGAATTCTGGTCGAGGATTTCTGCAAAAGCGAGTTTCAGCAGATAGCTGATCGGTATCCTGATATGGGAACGGTCATTCTGCTGAAAATGAAAGCGTTGACTGTCACCCCGTTGTGGTCCTTTAGGGTATCGTTTGTCGGCAAGGAGATCTGTTGAGAAAACTCGGGATGCGAGAGGGCCGAGGCGCTCTTTTTTAATTCGTACCCAGCTGTTCTCCCAGACATTGGCACGGTTCTCATCGAGAAACTGCCTGATATCCTCAATAGAGCTTGGCGGCAGGTCTCCCCGGCCCACCCGTTTTTCAATATTGCGGAAGAAATTAGACTGGTAGATGGATATGGGCAGGTCGACGTCAGCTGCTTTTCCCTCAACTGCGACCTGTAGCTCATATTCCATTCCTGCGCTACTGTCGCCAGAACCAAAAGGAGTAATGCCAAGGGCCTTAAGCTCCTGGCTGAATTGTATACTGCCAAGCCTCAGCGACTCGGCAGTATGCGAAACCAAAACTGGTGGACAGGATGTCATGCTGGGTGTTGTCTCCGGAGCTGAAACGACATTTTTAAATTACCTCACTCTGCCAGGCATCAGGCGTTGGCTGCTGAAGCGTGATTCGAACTGCCAAATGGCTCGACTATTTCCAGGTTGTTGAAAAACTGTTCAGAGCATGCTTTCCACGAGTATTGTAACGCTGTATTTCTGCATGACTCCCTGGAAACCTCCATCGCTTTGTGCACTGCAATTTGCAGATCTTGATCAAGCCAGCCGTTCACACCATTTTTTACCACGTTGATCGGGCCGGTTACAGGATATGCCGCAACGGGCACACCGCAGCCGTTTGCCTCAAGCATTACGACTCCAAAGGTGTCAGTAAGGCTAGGGAAAACCATAACATCTGCGTTTGCGATATAGCCGGCCAGTTCTTTGCCTCGGCGATAACCGGCAAAGAGAGCCTCGGGGTATTTTCTCTCCAGCTCTTTTCGGGCAGGGCCGTCACCGACTATAACTTTGGTTCCGGGCAGGTCGAGTGAGAGAAATGCCTCAATGTTTTTTTCTACAGCGACCCTTCCTACATAGACCTGAACCGGTCCTTCTACCCCCAGGTCTATTCGGGTATCCGGTTGAAAGAGTTCGGTGTTGACCCCTCTGGACCATGGTGCCGTATTGGGAAAGTTGCGCTGGCTGAGTTCGTCCCTGAGTGCCAGGGTGGCGACCATCACCCGGGTAGCCTGTTTGTGAAATTTGCGAACCACCGTGTAGGACCAGGAGAGCGGGATAGGAAACCGCATTTTGATATATTCAGGGAACCTGGTGTGATATGAGGTCGTGTATGGAAATTTCTTTTTAAGACAGGCCGAACGTGCCGCCCAGCCCAGTGGTCCTTCCGTGGCAATATGAACCGCGTTTGGAGCAAACTCGGTCAGCAGTTTTTTCAGTTGACGCGTCCACGCCAGCGCCAGCCGTATTTCAGGGTACGAGGGGCAGGGAATAGACCGGAAAAGATGAGGATTAATAACTTTCACCCGGTGGCCCATATTCTCCAGATGCTTGACGGTCTGGGTCAGCGTGGTGACCACACCATTAATTTGGGGATGCCAGGCATCCGTCACTATAGCGATCTTGTTCATATTCTTCGTCGGTTGTCAGCTCTTTTACAGGATTCTGCTCAATCCATTGGATGATGCCAATGGTGCCATTGCTGTTTTCGGCCAGGGCGGTGCAACTTTCCACCCAGTCTCCTGAGTTGCTGTAGAGGAAATCACCCATCGCCTTGATTGACGCGTGGTGAATATGACCGCAGATAAGACCGTCCACCTGGTTTTTTTTGATTTCGCTTATCAGCACCTGTTCAAAATCACCAATGTAGTTGACAGCCTTTTTGCACTTATGTTTCAGCCAGGCGGAAATGGAAAAATAATCCTTGCCCCTGAAAGAGCGGTACGTGTTGACCCAGCGGTTGAGTATCAAAAGCGAATCGTAGAGGGTTGAGCCTATGTTGGCGAGCCATTCACTATTTTGCACTACACAGTCAAACTTATCGCCATGCAGCACGAGATAGCGCCTGCCGTCGACAGAGGTGTGCACAATTTCTTCGCAGATCTGTACACCATGAAAAGAAGTGCCGGTATAGCGACGGACGATATCGTCATGGTTACCGGGGAGGTAGTACACTTTGGTGCCATTTTGGGCCTTATTGATAATAAGGTTGACGATATGGTCATTAATTTCAGGCCAGTGCCAGTTGTTTCTGAGTTTCCACAGGTCGAAGATATCTCCAACAAGATAGAGATTGTCTGATTCGGTGCTTTTCAGAAACTCGTAGAGTTGGTTGCTTTTCAGGTTCCTGCCGCCTAGGTGGGTGTCGGAGATCCAGATACTCCTGAAGTGCAAATGCTGCATGTATACCTCGCATGTTGTATTGTTGTTGGCTGGAGAATAGGCTGGCAGTGTTACAGGTCAGTAAGATGATGATTAGAATTGCATTCGTTTGTTGCTCAGGCTGAAGTTTGTGACTTTCCAGCTTTAAGCATCGGTAGAGTGGCTCAGGGAGAGGTGCAGGAAATGAGATTTTTGCCAATCAAAGCGGTAACTGTATTTGTGTTATTGATGCTCTGCGGCTTTCGTTTTTCCCTTCTTTTTGGCGAGCTGAGTTGGGAGAAGATTGACGCTGTGTTAAGCGAGGATTTCCCTGATGTTAAGATTATGGAAATTGATGAGTTATCCAAGCGTCTGGCCAGGGGGGAAAATCTCTATTTGGTGGATGTAAGGAGTCGCGAGGAGTATCTGGTAAGCCATATTCCCGGGGCTGTGCTGGTAGAAGATTTTGCTGTAAACAGTCGTCTACCAGGGGTGGTCATTGTTGCTTATTGCTCGGTTGGATTGCGTTCTGCAGAGTATGTACGAAAACTGCAAAATGAAGGTGTCAAAAATGTCTACAACCTGCGAGGGTCTATTTTTATGTGGGCAAACAGGGGCCTGGCTCTTGATTCACCGAAAGGAACAGTTGACGAGGTACATCCGTTTAGTCCCAGGTGGGGAAAACTACTCGACAAAACACTGCACGCCCGCTAGCCTGACACATTGAAAGGTCAATTTGCTTTTTGGATCGAAATATTTTGAGAGGGGCCAAAAGGCAGGTCCATTGTCAACAAAGGTTTGCTTCTGCTGTGGGGGAATTTCCGCAACACTTTGATGTGGCGGTGATTTATATGGAAAGGGAGCAGGTTTATCTTGTTAATTCAATTTTTAGCTGAAAGATTACCCTGACTTTCAACAATCTGATGGAAGATGCTATCTGCAAGTGTATATATCCAGGAGCAGTGCCATAAACTATTATTGCTGTTCCCGCCAGTTGGTTGGAAGCTGCTGCCATATCACTTGGGGTCATGTCTTGATGGTTGCGTTCTATTTATGTGCTCGGTATATCTTTTTGGGGCTCAAAGTCTGTCGCGTGCATCCAGCAAATTAATTATATCTAACAATGTCAACGATTGGACTAGGGTACTACTGTTGGCCCTGGTAATGCTGGCTGGGTGAGTACAGCCCTGTTGCATGACATTTGGGGGTTGAAACAAAATTCAGCCTTTTTCTATAGTCGCTAACTAGTTGCTATAGGGCAAATGCTGAAGGGTCTGTGATTGCAGTGTCTCGAGCTCTTTCGTTTTTTAGTGTGGTGTATTCTTGTGCTTGTATGCTAATATGGCGAAAAATTTACTGCCTGATTACAACAGTAAAACCCTAAAAAAAAGAGGAAAGAGATCATGGCTAGTTTGAAAGGAACTCAGACCGAAAAGAATATACTTACCGCTTTCTGCGGCGAATCACAGGCTCGCAATCGCTACACCTACTATGCATCCCAGGCCAAAAAAGATGGATATGTACAGATTCAGTCCATCTTCGAAGAGACAGCCAACCAGGAAAAGGAGCACGCCAAACGCCTGTTCAAGTTGCTTGAAGGTGGGGATGTTGAGGTATCCGCTTCGTTTCCTGCAGGTGTTGTCGGTACTACCGCGGAGAATCTTAAAGAGGCGGCAACGGGGGAGAACCACGAGCATACTGTGATGTATCCGGAGTTTGCCGAGGTTGCCCGGGAGGAAGGGTTTGCCAATATCGCCGATATCTTTATGGCAATTGCCAATGCCGAGGCGCAGCATGAGAAGCGTTTCAAGGACCTGCTCGGCAACATCGAGAAAGGCTGTGTTTTCAAGCGTGATGAAAAAGTGGTTTGGAGATGCCGTAACTGCGGCTACCTGCACGACGACCATGAAGCTCCGGAGATTTGTCCGGCCTGTGCTCATGCCAAGGCCCATTTTGAGTTGCTCGGCGAAAACTGGTAGCTTAAGGCTTCTGTTTTTATAGCGTAAATTCTCTTTTCCCTGAATGATGATAAAAAATCAGAGCCTCCGGAGATGAGCAGATCTTCCGGGGGCCTTGTTTTTTCTACCTCAATTTGGTTTCACCTTTTTTTCGTACCTAATCAGGGTTGAAAAAAAGGAAGCGTCACTATTCTCTTTCAATTTCAAGTGATTACATTATTGGCATACCACAATGTGGGGGCGCATGGGGGAGAGCTGGTATACCAGGCGTGCTGGAGTTGCAGGAGAATGGGAGGACGTTATGGAAACAAATCGCAGAGATGTTACGATTCATGTACCGGATAAGGTGTATAGTGGTTATATCGACGTCCCTAACGAGACGCTTCGAACCATAGATATTTTTAACAGTACCAGTGGGTATTGGAAAGATCCCTCTGAAAAGGGGTTTGATGATGCATTATTGTTAAACAGTGCGACGGTGACCCTGGATAGCGATACCCCTTTGCTCGAACTGGACCGAATCCAGATCAGGCTGGCCGATATTCTGTTTTTTTTCGATGATGAACTGGGATGTGGAGACAGCAGTGAGAAAATCCGGGCAGAAGCTCTGAGCGCGAGAAATGGTGAGAAAATTTCAAAAGTTTATATCATTACGCATATGCAGGGGGATTCGTTTTTCTATATCTCCGGTCTCAGCCACGGTCGTTTCAGGAGTAAGACCAAGCATCGCTATATTCCACTGACCAACCCTACGATTACTGAAGTCCACAGGGCTGGCCAGGGCTGGAAACAGAAAAACATCCCGGTGCAGGGCGCATTTGTCGGTGTGAATACAGCTCATATCGAAGCATGCACGTTTTCAGGTGTCGGGAAGCATTGACGATTGGTGGCTTTGCTTTGAAGAAGTAAATTTGCCTGACCTTCAAAACAGGTTCAAGGAGGTGCGATGGGGGGGATTCATGACAGGTTGCGACTGTTACTTTGTTCGTTGTCTCTCACTGTTCTGACAGGTTGCGCCGGATTACCCAAGGGAATTGAGCCTGTTCAGGATTTTGAGCTGAACAGGTATCTTGGCAGGTGGTATGAGGTTGCCCGGCTGGATCACTCATTTGAACGGGGACTGACCAGGGTAATGACCGAGTACAGTATACGTGATGACGGGGGCGTCAAGGTTGTTAACAGGGGCTATCAGGCTGAGAGCGGAAGTTGGAAAGAAGCTGTGGGCAGGGCGTACTTTGTGCGCTCACCCCGGGAAGGTTACTTGAAGGTAAGCTTTTTCCGGCCATTTTACGGTACCTATGTGATTATGGAACTTGATCAAGGGTATGAGTATGCTCTGGTTTGCGGGGCGAACCGAAAATATCTCTGGATTCTGGCCAGAGATCCGGAACTGGATGAGGCGGTGGAGCAACGTCTGATCGCCAAGGCGAAAGAATTGGGGTTTGCTGTCGATAAACTGATATATCCGCAGGTAGGTGATCCCCGAACTTCAGCTGGAGCTCAAGTCGATTTGTAATGAAACCTGATTTCCTGTTCTATCTTGGAATTGCCTGGGCTGCCTGGTGTTGTATGCATAGCCTGCTGATTAACCGATCAGTCCAGGATAATACGGAGAAGTTTTTCGTAAGGATGGGCTTTTCCGGTTTCAGGTATCGCCTGTTCTATACCATTGCAGCCTGCCTGAGTTTGCTTCCCCTGGTCGTGCTGACAGTTATGGTTCGAGGTGAGGTGGTTCTGGTTTGGCGCGGTCTCTGGCATTTGCTGGAGCTTGGGTTGGCAATCGGTGCGCTCGGGCTCTTTTGGTGCGGATCCAGGCAATATAATCTCCATGACATGGTGTACGGTAGAAAGACGGCTGCCGGGAAAAGGGATGTGGTTGAATTTTCCAGGGACGGTGTGCATGGCGTGATACGTCATCCCTGGTACCTCGGATCTCTGCTTTTTTTGTGGTCCTGGCCGGTGTATCACGAGGCAACCATTCTCGCCGCGGTGATTCTCTCCTGTTATTTGCTGATCGGCGCCTTCATCGAGGAGAGGCGGCTGGTTGCGGAGTTTGGGGAAAAGTACCGACAATATCAACAGGAGGTTTCCATGCTGATTCCCTGGAAGTGGCTTTCGAAGAGAGTGTCACAAAAACTAAAAAGGCGCGATTGATGACACCATGGGAACGGCTTCAGGAAGCATGGTGCCGGGTGCGCGGCTGGTACCCTGCCCGGGTCGCAGGCCGACAGTTGCGATGCGATCCTGATCACATCAGCTTCTGGTCCAAGGTTGATAATGGCAGCTGGGAGCCGCAAACCTTTACGGTGCTCGATTCGATCCTGGCGCCAGGTGGGATCCATCTTGATGTCGGTGCCTGGATAGGGCCGACGGTGCTGCATGCGGCCCACTGTTCGAAAAAGGTATTTTGTTTCGAACCGGATAAAGTCGCCTATATGTACCTGCTCGCCAACCTGAAACTCAATAAGCTGGACAACGTTATCCCTTTTAATATGGCGGTTGCCGATAAAAGCAGCATAAGCCGGATGGCCAGCCCCCGTGGTAAGCGAGGGGACTCCATGACCAGCCTGCTCTACCCGGACGGCAAGGCAGGTATGGAGGTGGTGGTGATAGCCTGGCAGCAATGGCTGGAGCTCGTTGGACGCCCGGTTTTTACGAGCATAAAGATGGATGTAGAGGGAGGCGAGTTTACCCTTCTTCCTGCTATGAAGAGTTACCTGCAGCAACAGAAACCAGCACTGTATCTTTCACTGCACCCGCATCTGCTGCCCGCCGATAAACGACAACAGCAGATGACCGCAACGGTCGATCTGCTGAGTCCTCTTTACGAGCTGGTAGATTCCGGCTCAGGTGAGAGGCAGCCTGTGGGGAATCTCCTGACAGCAGAAAGAGTGGACCGTGGGGGCTCGTACCTTCTGCTGCCGGTTGCTTAAAGACTAAAGACCGATGTCAGCCAGGTCCGGCCCAAGATAGGTCCTTTCGTTTTCGCCAAGAATTCCCAAAGAGAGACAGATAAGGGTCCAGAAGTGGACCACGTTATACGCCCCGCCATAATGATGGCCGATGTCTTCCATCTGGGAGTGGCAGTTGTGGCAGGGGGTGAGTACGTAATCCGCCTGGGTAGCCATTATCTGGTCAAACTTCCGCTTGCCGTAGGTGCGTCGATGCTCGGTCATGCCAGCCTGCAGGAAGCCACCGCCACCGCCACAGCAGTAGTTTGCGCTACGGTTCGGCTGCATGTCGATAAAGTTCTCTTCACCGACCAGCTTTTTGGCGACAAAACGTAGATCATCGGCGATAGAGTCCCCGTAGGCTTTTCGCACGATCTGGCAGGGGTCCTGCACTGTAAACTTGATACTGTTGGTGTTCCAGTCTGCGTTGACCGGCAGTTTTCCTTCGCGTATCCATTTCGCGTAGTAGCTCACCAGACTCTCAACCCGGAAGTTGGCTTCCATGCCGAAGCGGTTCACCGCGTTCCACATGGTGTAATAGGAGTGTCCGCACTCGGTGTTGAGCCAGACCGCGCACTCTAACTCGTTGGTGGCATCGACGCGGGTTTTGATGACGTCGTACCATGCCTCTTCATCACCGGAAAACATACAGAAATTTTCCGCAGCCCAGCCTTTGGAGGCGTAGGTCCAGTCGGCTCCGACCAGGTGAAAGATTTTCCAGAGCGGCACCATCTCATCGGGTTCGCTCATCGGCTCCCTTGAGTTCTGGTTAACGAAAAAATGTGCTCCTTTTTTATCGATCGGGGCAACCATGTCTTTGAATTGGGGTTGCTGCTCGCGAACTTCCTCAAGTACGTCGTTGACTACGAAAACAAAATCATCAGGCGGCAGACCCATGGCGCTCGTGGAATCGGTTGAGCGGGTCAGCTCGCATGAACGCACGATGCCGTTCGGTTTTTTCTCTTTTGGCCAGTTGCCACGGGCGAGAAAAACCAGTTGGGAAATATCGATGTTCATCGGACAGACATGTTGGCACCTCTTGCACTGGGTACATGTCCAGACCCACGGGGTGGTGGAAAGCTCTTTGTTCATGCCGAGCATCGCCATGCGGATGAACTTGCGAGGGTCCATGTTCTCAATCCCCGAAGCCGGACAGCCGGATGAGCAGAGGCCGCAGGTAAGGCAGGCGTCAAAGCTGGCTCCCTCGGGCAGAAGTTCGATTGCCTTTTCCTTAAAATTTATAGTGGGTGTTATTGCATCAGACATATTCATTCCTTTGGCTGCGAAATGTATCGCTATAAGGCCTTACTCTACTCATGCTGCTTTGAGGAGTTTATGCGCTTCATTGACTGCTCTGTAGGCGGTTGCCAGGGCAACGCCTGCACCGCAACGGCCACGAATCCAATCTTGATGGGCAAGAATTACGCCGGCCGCAAAGAGCCGCTGGTCGATAACTTTCCCATCGGCATCGATAGGGTGGAACTGGTCATCCACTTCAATTCCTGAGAGATGAATGGAATGCCCGGCCTTGTCCAGGTAGTTGTGGCTGTACCAGTCGTCGCGGTTTTCCGGTTGGTTGACATGAAGTCCAAGCAGAGGCTCGGTGATACCATCATGGTGGGCCTGGAGACCACCGCTTAAAAAGCGACCGGTGGCCAGCAATACCGTCTTGGCAACTATGTCGATGGGACCGAAATTATCACGCAGCGAGAGTGTAATTCCATCCCGGCCGAATTCTACGTTGGTGACTTTCTGCTGGGGTACCAGTGTGAGCCCTTTTTCGGGAAATACCTGTTCGAACATTTCCCGCAGACGAATGCCTGGAACAGAGGGTGGCATAGTCGGAATTTCGAAGATCGGCACACCTATGAGTCTGGCAAGATCGGCCATGACCTGATCGGGTTTGTGCATGCCGAGTACCGCAGGCATGCCGATGACCTCACTGTCCCCGGCGACCTTTTTGATCTCTTCTGCCAGAGCCTCCCTATTGGCAGGCACTTCAAGAGCGCGGGCCATAACCTCAGCATAGATCTCGCCGTGCTCCATATTGGGAAAGGTGACCCGACGAGCCTTTAACAAAGGCCATTCCTTTTGCAGATTGGCGACGCACTGTCTGGCACTGAAACCGCGTAAGCCTTTGAAGTCAACTATAGTGCATTTGCTTTTAGCGGCAAAAGCCTCTACCCCAGCCTGCATTGTGGCCGGGACGCTGAAGGTCGGTTTGCTCGTTCCCGCAGGAGTCAGTGCCATCACATTGCGTTCCTGTGGTGTGCCGTATTTGATTCCGCAACTGCCTATAAAGGCGGTGAACTCGTCAAAGCCGGCGCGTATTTCCTCATCGGAAACCCTGCTCAAAGGGTGGCGCGGTTGACTTGACCGCAGGCTGGCAAGAGCATGCCAGGGGTCGTTGGAGAGCGGTGAGTTGCTATCAGCCTTACCCAGCAGATCGAGATAGCCCGTGGTATAAGCGATAGCACCGGTGTTCCCCGCAAGAGAAGTGGAGATGCCGCGGTTAATGGCAAAAATAGCGGCAGCCATACCGGTAAGGCCTGAGCCGATGACCGCAAACTCCGTGGTGAATAGTCGTTTATCCTCAATCATTTGGTTTTTCCTGTGCTGGTTGGGGCGATAGTGTTATCTGCCGCTGCATTCACATCTTCATCTAAGCAGTCAAGGCCCAGTAAGCCGCAGTGCAGGGCTTCCGCGAGTTCCATCTGGGCAGCCTGCTGGCCCCAGATCACTGTGCGCATACCTTTAAACCGTTCGCTGAAGAAGTCGCGCATGTGGTTCAGGCCAGTCTGGTCTGTGTAATACCCTCTGTCGTACAGATATGAACCTATGCGAATGCCGCAGAATGAACCCTGACACGGCCCTTTGCCCGCCCTTGATCGAAGGGCGATGGCTTCAAGGGTCATCTCTTTTTCAGCACCGGGAGCGCACTGCACAATCTGATCGATGGCAGACTGCGGCACCATCTCACACTCGCAGAGAATCATGTCATCGGGGTTATTGGCTTCATACCAGTATTTAGGGGAAGCACCGGGCTCTGTCCATTTGCATGAGGTGCCAGCCGGCATAGGGGTGACCCTGGTAAGGCAAGGGTTGGTATTGCCGAGTCGTTGCGCCACAAGGTCTGCGGTTTTTTCCGCCATCAGTCTGAAGGTGGTGAGTTTACCTCCAGTGATTGTGCAAAAATTCGAAAGATTCTGGTCTTCGTGATTTTTTAAGGAAAATGATCGGGTAACGCTTCGGTCATTGTTGTCATCACCTTCCTGTACCAAGGGGCGGACCCGGGCAAATGCCCTGATATAGCGGGCATTGCTCAATGCCGGAATCATGGCTGAGCCCTCGGCAACGTTTTTATTGACCTCGTCTATGGTCGGCCGGGAGTTTTCGGGAGTATCGGTTCGCAGGGAGGTGGTGCCAAGAACTGAAACAGTACCGCCGGGGACAAGAATATCACCATCAGCAGGTGGGCGAAGACGATTGATGACCCTTTTGGTTAAACGGTCATTGGTGATGAGCAGAGTTCCTTTGGAATAGAGAAGGCTTACATCATTGCATCCAGCCATTTTGGCAATGTTCATGGCCCAGGCACCGCCTGCGTTTACATATTGCTTGGCAACGATTTTCAGCAGCTCACCGCTATGGTAATTTTTACAGATTGCAGCCTTGATTGTTCCATTTTCTATTTCAAAGTCGACAACTCCGGTGTGAGAGTGGTAGACGGACCCGCCCAGTTCATGAGCGTGGTTGACATTTTCTAAAGCGAGGCGAAATGGATCGACAGTTGCATCTGGAACCTCGAACGCTTTTATGGTGTCTCCGGACAGGTGCGGCTCAAGCTGGAGAGCTTCGTCGACGGTCAGTTCCTTGCAGGTGATTCCAGCGGCTTTACAGAGTTCCGGAAATTTGGCGGCGTACTTTTCATCATCTCCGGCAACGGCAACAAAAAGGCCGCCGGTTTCTTCTACGCATTGGGGAGCGAGGCGTTTGAGGAGATCTGCCTCCTCGCGACATTCAATTGCAGAGTGGGGATCACTGAAAACATAGCGAGCGCCCGAATGCAGGAGGCCATGGTTACCACCGGATGCACCGGCGCAGAGATCTTGTTTATCAATGAGGTGGGACTGGATAGATCGCAGAGCAAGATCACGCATGATCCCCGTTCCGGTAGCACCACCGCCAATTATGAGCACTTCAGTTTCAACGGTCCGGGAAACTGAAAGAGGCTGGCATGCTCTCTCTGGTGAGTTCATTTTAGATGTCCTGTGAATTCAGTTAACGTGCTGGTTTTTTTATAGTTAATATGCGAAAGAGATGAAAACGTAAAACTGGTAATGAATGGTATCCTACATCTCCCCTTTTGCGCAATTATACAAGAGAATAGATAAAAAGCTTGTCGAAAATCTTCAGATGAAAAGAAATGGAGCGATAAGTGAAACCGCGAAAGGTTTAAAGCGAAAGTCCTTAAGGTCTGTATTATAGTTATATGAAAGTTGTTGTGCCAGGTCTTGCACAACATGGAGGGCAGGATGTTGGGAAGCTGGTTTTGGTGTCAGGTGGTGTGGAACAGGTGCCTTTTTTGACCATGAGATTTGAATAATTTTAAATCTTCCAACTAGCAAAATTGTATTGGGCTCTTTTTATGACAATTCTGATAGTCGCCAAATTTAACCTGGCAAGCCGGGCGAGACGCTGCTTACCACTAAGACTCAGCTTCAAGGCGTGGGGAGAAAGACGATAGGAGTATCAACTTAAAGCAAAGAAACACTTCTCCATAAGCCTATCGCTGAATTATTCCAGGGATTGGTCACCTGCTAATCGGTCGCGTCTCCCCTCTACGTCTATCACGTCACGTTTTCGAACTGAAAATTGGGGGGTAATCAGAATTATAAAAGAATCAGCTGCGATCACTGTTGTCGGGGGCGATCGAAGAAAGAGAATTCTGGTTGGAAGGATATGCATGACAGCAGGCCGGTATTGCCTTTGCTGAGCAATACAATGGCGAAGAGAAAATAGTGTCACTGCAGATTAGAAGCGGTGATTCAAGAGAGCGTGATTGGATGGAACTTTTAATCCGCCTGGGATTACAAGTGCTGATTCTGGAAAATATTAAAAAAAAAGGCAGCTTCAACGGGCGGAAGCTGCCTTTTTTCAAGGACTGATGTTGAACGGATTATTCAATCATTAAGCAAAGCCAAGGAAAGCGATGAAACCTGCTACGAAGCAGTAGAATAGAGCCGGCAGTAAGGTGAAACGAATTATCTGTCCTTCCTTTCCTACCATGCCAACAACAGAGGCGGCTGCAACAACATTGAGCACGCATATCATATTACCAGCATTGGCACCAATAGCCTGAAGGGCGAGTGTTGTGGTCTGGGAGAAGCCTACTGTGTCTGCGGTGGCGTATTGCAGATTGCCAAACATCATGTTGGAAAACGTCGCACTACCCGCAATAAAGGAGCCGAGGCAACCGACCAGCGGGGCGAAAATTGGCCAGAAACCTGAGAAGGTTGCGGCAGCGAGTTGACCAAGTTCGATCGGCATACTCGCAAGAGCAGCAGTGTTCACATCGGAGTGCAGGAAGATACGGACCATTGGTACTGATGCACCGAGCGCGATAATAGAAGGTCCGAGTGCCTTGATGGATGTCATCCAGGCGGTCTTGATCTTGCGTGGTTCCTTCTTGTGGAGAAACGCGGTGAGGATTACCACGAATACGAATATGGTGCCTGGCAGGTACAGGGTGTGTGCAGTTACTGAAACAGAGGTGGAGAGAATGTTATTCCAGCTGACCTGGGCAGCAACCATCCATGCTTTGAAAGGGAGAAAGTCAAGTCTGGTGAGAACCAGAAAACAAACCACGAGAATGTACGGAGTCCAGGCAAGCCAGAGAGGCATGGACTTTTCTTGACAACCTTCTTTGGCTTTCATGCTCTCTGCCTGGGAATCGTTTTCGAAAAGCCAGGTTGTCTTTGGCATGAGGACGCCTGATCGGGCAGCACTGATACAGATACCAAGAGCGATGAGTGCACCAAGTATAGAAGGGAATTCAGGTCCGAGAAAACGAGCGGTGAGATAGGCGGAACCGGTGAACGAAATACCGCCCAGTAAGGCGAATTTCCAGGCACCGAGGCCTTCGGTCCAGGACTTATTCTTACCGAAGAAGCGGGTAAGAATGGCAACCATAATCAATGGGATGAAGGTTGCTACCATTACATCGAGAGTAATGGTTTTAACAGTAACAGTCAGCAAGTCTGCCGAGGAAATCCCCTGTACACCCTGGCCAATACCCACGAGGATCGGTGTGCCAACGGCCCCGGTAGATACTGCGGCACTATCAGCAATAAGCGCCAGTACAACAGCGGCGAGTGCAGGGAAACCGAGTGCAACAAGGAGAGGAGCAACAATTGCGGCTGGAGTGCCGAAACCAGCTGCACCTTCAAGGAAAGACACGAATAACCAGCCGATAATGACGACCTGGATACGACGATCAGTTGTTATTTGAGAAAATCCATCTCGAATAACTGAAATTGCGCCACTTACCTTAAGGGTGTTCAAGAGGAGCAGGGCGCCGAAGACAATCCAAAGAATGGTTAGTGAGATGGCCCATCCCTGAAGAATCGAGGCGGCCACCTGAATGGGCGTTACCTTCCAGACAAAGACTGCCATTACTGCGGTAAGCAGCAGGCTGATGGGCATTGCCCGAGTCGCAGGAATGCGTAAAATAATGAGAAATAAGAATACTGCGATTACTGGAGTTAATGCAGCAAAGAGTTGAAGTAATGTCATAATTCTCCCCAATACCCTGAGATTGATGGTGTGTATGTTGCTTTCAACTGGTTATGAGCGACAGGAGTACCTTTGGGCCAATGTCGTATAAAACCGAGGAAAGGCATTTCGCATGATTCCCGATTTGCATTGGTATTGGATACGTTCCATCATCGACGGGAGTTGGAACGAGCCTGAATGCGCACGGCGGTTTTCATCAGTGACTTGTACAAGTCTGCTTAAAGTGTGGCCAGCAGTTGCGGGTGGGGGGTACAACTATGACGCAGTTTTGTCTTTTCTGGGTTTTTTCCAGTCACATTGATTCCGGAAGGGGAGAATTCATCTGGCAAGACCTACTCTCTCCCGGCGTGCAAACATGGTTTCTGTTACATTGAGCCGAAGCAAAACGTTACACCTCTGTGGCTTCGAAAGCCTAACGCGCCAATGCTCTCGAAAAATGCATTTTCACGATAATTAACGCCCTGTTGTAAGGTTGTTATGGTGGTGTTTGATGCGGTCTATCCTGGTTTGCTCCTGAGCATGCAGCTGTGATTAACATCAAATATTGCAATGTGCAAGCAGAAATGAATCGGTGGTCTGACTATGGGCTTTATGGCCTGTGTAATTTAAGGGGAACCATAAAGCTTATCCGGTGAGGTAAACTAAAAATATCACGAAGAAACTTACCTAAAGGGCCCTCCGGCTATTGCAGTAAAAAAAGAACGAAGAAAAAACCTTCCGCAAGACTGGTCAGACCAGGAAACCAGGGTTCACGTTCAAGTCTTAAGGTGGCAGGTTCGCGGCAGATGGCAATGGGAAACAGATGGTGGTGGTTGCGTGATATATTGATACGTAACTGCCCAGAATATAACACTAAATGAGGGGGATGCTTTGTGTGATGATGGGCAGTGGTCGAATGCGGTTCGCTTTGAAAAACAGTTTATGCCGGAAGGGATACTGTCTGGCAAAAGGGCTGTTTTGTGAGTGGGCTGATCTGTAAGTTGTGTGGAAGGGGTTGGATGAGAACTGGGTTACGGTACAGGTTGTGGTTTGAAGTGCATACGCGTACCAGACAGTGACGGGACTGGAGGCAGGCGGCGGGTGAAGCTGTGGGAGTACGGGAGATTGAGGCAAAAAGGAGTATAAACCCGGATGGCTGATCTGGCTTGCTGCAAGGTGAGGTTGTGCAAACAGGGACAACCCTGGGGTGCTCTGGTAGTTCAGGTTTCGAAGTTGCAGGTCAGGCAAAGAAAGATAGGTTTAGCACGACAGGGTAACGGGGGGAAACGGAAATGGCCCCTTTCCTGCTTGCTGAGGATAGGGGCCATTCTTGGGAAGTATCCCAAAGCTTGGGAAAAAAAGACTACTGGGCCAAGCTTTGGTTGTGGTTAAGCAGTGTATTTAACCAGTACGCAAAGAACTCCTACGGAAACCATTACAGCTGGTGTTTTGAAGATGAGGGAATAGTTCTTGAGCATCGCTTTACCAGGATTTGTTCGGTCGTATAGGACAGATACTTGGTCCCCGATTTCGGCGTGAATATTCTGCTCTCCGGTATCGAGCCTGGCGCTGTGCTGCCTGCCATTGTGGTCAGAGAAGACAACTTTTGGATTGTTCACTACCTGCACGCGTCCTGCGTAATCACCAAAGCCCACGAGCGCATTCTCGGATTGTTCAAAATCAACAACTTCTGCGAAGGTTGATGTAGAACGT
This sequence comes from Desulfosediminicola sp., assembly GCF_048381775.1. Classification (NCBI taxonomy): domain Bacteria; kingdom Pseudomonadati; phylum Thermodesulfobacteriota; class Desulfobulbia; order Desulfobulbales; family Desulfocapsaceae; genus Desulfosediminicola; species Desulfosediminicola sp. The sequence goes on from NZ_JBLXGE010000012.1 coordinate 31,329, forward strand.
TGTGTCAGATGAATTTTGAGCATTAATACAATTAAGCCTACGCTCAATAAAACTTCTGGTAAATGAATAATTGCTCTTTCCATGTCGGCCTCCCCTTGATTGCATTAAACCCCCGGATGAAAAAGGTTCAACCGGGGGGGGAATAGATGTTAATCCATCTTTAAAATGACCGTCGCTTGGCTATTAGCCCACAAGTGGGTCGGTGATACCGAGCATATAGATGGCGACCATGCCGATGGCGCCTGCTACAAATACGTAGTAGAGGGTCGGGATGATGGTCATACGCAGGGTTTTACCTTCCTGGCCAAGAAGACCAACAGTCGCAGAAGCGGCAACTACGTTGTGGATTGCGATCATGTTACCCGCAGCAGCACCAACAGCTTGAAGTGCAACCATCAGGCCGCCGGAGATGGTCAGTGCCTCAGCTACTTCAAACTGGAACTGGCTGAGCATCATGTTGGAAACGGTATTGGAGCCAGCGATAAAGGCACCAAGTGCACCAACACTGGAAGCGAACATCGGGTAGATGGAACCGAATGCATCAGCTACGAAGGTAGCCATGGCAACTGGCATGGATGCGAGTTCTGCACCGTTTACGCCAGAGTTGATCAGGATACGTACCATCGGGATGGTGAACATCAGAACAAAACCGGCAGAAACCAGGGTCTTACCAGCGTCAGCAGCAGCGCTTACCAACTGGGCAGGCTTCATTCTATGCAGGAACATGGTAAGGAAACATACGAAGAGCATGATTCCACCTGGCAGGTAAAGTGGCTGAATTGCAGCACTTACACCAGCCTCACCAAGAATATTCTTCATGCCGAAGGAAAGGCTGGTGGTAAAGCCTTTCAGCTCTGGGGATACACGGGTGAGAACCAGGATTGCAGCAACGAGCAGGTATGGGGCCCATGCCATTGGCAGGGAGATTTTTCTCTCATCAGCTGAAGGTGCTTTCGGAGTGATGGTGCCGAACCAGCCTTTTGGCCATTCGCTCTGTTCTGGGAAATCCCAGGTGGTCTTAGGCATGAGGAAACCGGCCTTGGCAGCAGGCACCACGATAGCCATACCAACCAGAGCACCGATCAGGGATGGGAATTCAGGTCCAAGGAATATACCGGTAAGTGCGTATGGAATGGTGAAAGCAAGACCTGCAAAAATTGCAAATGGAGCAACGGAAAGTCCTTCAGACCAGCTCTTGTTTTTACCGAAGAAGCGGCAAAGCATAACTACCATGAACAGCGGCATCAGGGTGCCGATGATGGCATGGATGATGGCTACTTCAGAGGTAATGAGCATGTAGAATGCATCCCAGCTGGAACCGGCAGCGGTAAGATCTGCGCTGATTCCGGTAAAGTCGAGACCATTTTTGACACCGATTACAATCGGGGTACCAACAGCACCGAAAGAAACCGGGGTGGACTGGATCATCATACCGATCATGACCGCGCCCAGTGCAGGGAAGCCGATGGCAACCAGCAGCGGTGCGGCGATAGCAGCAGGAGTACCAAAACCAGACGCGCCCTCAATGAAACAACCGAACAGCCATGCAATGATGATAGCCTGGATACGACGGTCAGGGCTGATGTCGGTAAAGCCTGCGCGAATTGAGGTGATTGCTCCGGAATTCTGGAGGGTGTTCAGCAGCATGATAGCGCCGAAAATAATCCAGAGAACCGATACCGTAATGATTGCGCCCTGGATGGTAGAGGCGAGGACACGGTTCATTCCCATATCCCAGACAAAGAGTCCGATAGCTGAAGCAACGAGAAAACAAATAGGCATTGCGCGTCTTGCCGGCCAGTTAAGACCTACAAGGAGTATAGCGGCAACGAAAATAGGCATCGCAGCCAGAAGGGCCAAAATGGATGTTGACATAACTTCCTCATTCTAAGAAAAATGATTGTTCCGCAAAATTAGTGGTGTTTCTTCCACTGATTTCGATACAGACAGCCTGACTATCCTGAAAGGTCTGCACAAACATCGTCAAAATCAATTACTCATTTGTGGCGCTAGGTAATCAATAGCATTCCCAGGCGGGGGACCATGGTAAAGCTTTTGATCAACAGGAACCACTGACCGTTTGAGTTGCTGGTTTCCGATATTGTTCCTTCAGGCAGGCTGAGCTGCGCTTTCAGTTCCTCCGAAAAACAACTTCGTGGCAACTTATCGCTCTGGCAAACGATGCATTGCAAAACTGATCGTGCAGTACACGTCTGGTGATTTGTAGACCTGGTTTCAGGAAGGTTGTCGAAGAGTCTGGTTTCTCATCCGGAACCACGGTTTCCTGGTCTGACCACAAATACCTAACGGGTGGGTAGTAATGCATAATCAACATTCGGAGGAACATTATTCTATCCGTATAAAGCTTGTCAAGTAGAAATAAATAGGCTGAAAGCTAGATAAATCAAGGATAAGAGTATATTTTGTCAGGACTCTGTGGCTAACAGCTTGTAGTAAAGTCAAAAAATATCAAAAGGTATTAAATGAAGACCAGGGGTAAAAAAAAATACCACGCCGTGGTTGGGCGAGTAAGGTTGGTTGGGTCGAAGGCATGGTGTTAACCGTTTGCCTTTGATCCTAAGATCCTGATAAGGCATTAAAAGATCTGATGTTGGCGTCGTTTGGCAACTGAAGAACTGAATCAGCTTAGTAGATTGGTTCATTGCGTGGCCCGTTGCAGGAATGCAGTGATGCATTATAAACCATAATAAAAACAAGTATATATGACTTTCAATCGTTTTGGTTGCAGTTGGAAGCTGGTCGCGTCTGAAAGTTAGAATGTTCGGAAGGGCGAGATGGTTGGCAGAATCTATTGGATTGTAATAAAAATCAGGAGGTAAATGCGGGTTATTGCCGTGTTGGTACATTCTGGATAAAAGGCAGTGGCGGTAATGGCAGAATGGGGTCTGTTGACTGTTTGATTCCGGTCTTTCGGGAAGTGAGCGAGGGAAGATTTGAAGTCTTTTGTCACGGGAAGCTGCCAGGTAGTGTGTATAATCAATGGATTAGCACAATCCTGGCAGTTTCTCTTTTTTTGTGAACCCTGGTTTCCGGGGAGGGGCAAGTCCTCATGCTTCCTTAACAACCCCTAGGTCAACGTCCTGCGTACAGCATCCTTCCAGCCTTTGTATTTTCTGGCCCTGATTTCATCATCCAGAGCCGGGGCAAAACGGCACTGGCGTTTCCATCTCTCAGCGAACTCTTCAGGGGGGGGGAATATGCCTTCGTGGAGGCCGGCAAGGTAGGCTGCGCCAACCGCTGTTGTCTCAAGAATTGCAGGTCTGTCTACTGGTGCATCAAGGATGTCAGCCAGAAACTGCATGGTCCAGTTTGAGGCCACCATGCCGCCATCAACACGCATTATAGTGTCTCCTAAATCTGCACAGTCGCCGGCCATTGCTTCAAGCAGGTCGCGGGTCTGGTAGCAGACAGACTCAAGAGCAGCGCGAGAGAGCTCTGCAGGGCCGGTAGCGCGGGTGATACCGAAAATAGCACCCCGGGCTTCAGGATCCCAATGCGGGGCTCCAAGGCCGGTAAACGCAGGGACCAGATAGACATCCTGATTGATATCAGCCTTGCGGGCGAGTTTACCTGTTTCGTTGGCCGCTTCGATAAGGCCCATGGCATCTCGCATCCATTGCACGGCCGCGCCGGCGACAAAAATCGAGCCTTCAAGGGCGTAGGTGGTTTTGCCATTCAACCGGTAGCCGATAGTGGTGAGCAGGCGATTTTTTGATTGAACTGCAATATCACCTGTGTTCAGAACAATGAAGCTACCTGTGCCATAGGTTGATTTGATCATACCAGGTTCAAAACATGCCTGGCCGACCAGGGCAGCCTGCTGGTCACCTGCGATACCGCGAATGGGTATCGCCGCACCGAACAGGTTCACATCGGTTTCACCAAAATTGTCTGAAGAATCTTTAACTTCCGGCAGCAGGGAGGCGGGGATGTTGAGCAACTCGAGCAAATCGTCATCCCAGCGGTTTTCATGGATATTGTATACCATGGTGCGCGAGGCGTTGGTGGCGTCAGTGGCATGGACTTTACCACCCGTGAGTCTCCACAGCAGGAAGGTGTCGACAGTGCCGAAGGCGAGTTTGCCAGCCTCTGCCTTTTCCCTGGCTCCTTCGACATTGTCCAGCAGCCAGCTGATTTTAGTGCCGGAGAAATAGGCGTCGAGCAAAAGGCCTGTCTTGGCGGTAATCATCGGATTGTGGCCGCCCTGGGAGAGGGTGTTGCAGTAGTCTGCTGTGCGGCGGTCCTGCCAGACGATGGCTTTGTGAATGGGTTCGCCTGTTTCACGATCCCAGATCAGGGTGGTTTCACGCTGATTGGTGATGCCGATTGCGGCAATCTGCTCAGCGTTCAGGCCAGCTTCTGAGAGTGCCTGCCGGCAGGTGGCGAGGGTTGAGTTCCAGAGATCTTCAGGAGCGTGTTCCACCCAACCAGATTTGGGGAAATACTGTTTAAACTCCTGCTGGGCCACAGAAACAATATCAAAATTCTCATTAAAGATAATTGCTCTGCTGGATGTCGTTCCCTGGTCAATTGCCAGGATGTACTTGGTCATGGTCTTCTCCTTGATCAGGATCGGTTGTGCGATTGAGGCCGGGCTAATAATTTACTAAAAGAACATGGGAATAATAATGTGGCTTATAAGCTTACGGGACAAAGCCCTTGCTGCTCATCCGTTCATTTATTCATCGAAAATCATTCAGGTACTGTCAAGGCAAGCGGCTTTCCCCGTTTTCCTGATGATTCCTTCTTCTGAGACAAAGTGGCCTGATGGCTCGACTCCGACAGGCTACACAAAAACGTAGTAATAATCTGCTGAGATAGAGGTTAAGCGACTTGCGTCTTCTCTAGATAAAAAAACAGGCTGGAGATTGTCAAGTCTCCAGCCTGTTGTGAGGTCAATCAGTCTGCATCCGGCCAGAGTATGGCACAGCTGTCAGCTTTTGACTATTTCTTCGCTGCCTGCCAGCTTTTTACGAGCTCATCGTAATCGATGGTCATGCCCTGCGGCTTCTCGTTATCCAGCTTTGGCTTTGGAGAGCCTGGCTGATTAAGCCAGAAAGAAGGATCTTTTTTCTCGTTCAGCTTCGGACCGCATTCGCCCTGGATACCGGCACGCTCCAGACGCATCATCACTTTATCCTGCTGCGCGGCCAGAGAATCCATAGCCTCCTGTGGGGTCTTGTCGCCGGTTACTGCATCGGCTACGTTCTGCCACCAGAGTTGGGCCAGTTTCGGATAGTCAGGTACGTTGGTACCGGTCGGAGTCCATTGAACGCGCGCAGGACTGCGGTAGAATTCTACCAGACCACCAAGCTTTGGAGCACGCTCGGTGAAAGACTCATCCCAGATATCGGATTCACGAATCGGGGTAAGACCAACATGGGTCTTCTTGAGACTTACGGTTTTAGAGATTACGAACTGCGAGTAGAGCCATGCAGCTTTACGGCGATCAACCGGGGTAGACTTCATCAGGGTCCAGGAACCAGCATCCTGATAACCGAGTTTCATGCCCTCGGTCCAGTATGGGCCATGTGGGGACGGAGCCATACGCCATTTAGGATTGTCGTTTTCGTCAACAACCGGGGTGCCGGGCTTGGCCATATCGGCGGTGAAGGCGGTATACCAGAAGATCTGCTGAGCGATAGCGCCCTGGGCCGGAACGGGACCAGCCTCGGAGAAGGTCATGCCTGCTGCTTCAGGTGGCGCGTATTTCTTCAGCCAGTCAATGTACTTAGTGAGAGCATATACTGCTGCGGGGCCGTTGGTGGCACCGCCACGCTCAACAGAAGAACCGACAGGGGAACAACCTTCTACGCGGATGCCCCATTCGTCAACAGGCAGACCGTTGGGAATCCCTGCGTCACCGGCGCCGGCCATGGAGAGCCATGCATCGGTAAAACGCCAGCCGAGTGAAGGATCTTTTTTACCGTAATCCATGTGGCCGTAAACGCGCTGTCCGTCGATCTCTTTAACTTTTTCAGAGAAGAATTCGGCGATATCGGCGTAAGCGGACCAGTTTACAGGTACACCGAGGTCGTATCCGTAAATATCTTTGAACTTTTTCTGCAGATCAGGACGCTTGAACCAGTCGTAGCGGAACCAGTAGAGGTTCGCGAACTGCTGATCAGGAATCTGGTAAAGTTTGCCATCAGGACCGGTGGTGAATGATATGCCGATGAAGTCATCGAGATCAAGTCCCGGGTTTGTTACGTCCTTGCCTTCACCTTCCATCCAGTCGGTGAGTGGCACAACCTGCTGGTAGCGGAAGTGGGTACCGATCAGGTCGGAGTCGTTGATAAAGGCATCGTAAATGTTTTTGCCTGACTGCATCTGGGTCTGCAGTTTCTCAATAACATCACCCTCACCGATCAGGTCATGGGTTACCTTGATACCGGTGATCTCGGTAAATGCCTTGGCCAGAGTTTTAGATTCGTACTCATGGGTGGTGATAGTTTCGGAAACAACGTTAATTTCCATACCCTTGAATGGTTCAGCTGCCTTGATGAACCATTCCATCTCACTCATCTGCTCTTCTTGCGAAAGAGTAGATGGCTGGAATTCACCCTCGACCCACTTTTTAGCCGAATCCATGTCGGCTGAAGCGGGCCCTGCCATGAGAGCCAATACCGCTGCTGCTGTCGCAAGCTTTTTGATCATTTCTTTTCTCCTCAGTTGTTTTGCGAGTAAGCTGCCGTGTCTATTCGAAACGGCAGAACAAAAACAGCTATCTCCAACCTGCAGCCAGCGTGCTTAATTACGACGGTTGCAGGATTGAAAGTGATTACAACTCAAAGCGATACAGCAAAAAATTAGACAAAGGTAAAGACAAACAGCGCAAAAACTACTGCGATTGCCAATGCCCACCATAGACTCAGGCTGGTAAACGCCAGCCAGAGTATGTTGATGTAAGCTGACCCAAGCAGCGAAATGAAAAGCCTGTCGCCGCGGGTGGTTTCAAAGCGCAAAAGCCCTTTGCGCGGGGCTCCGCCGGGCACGAGCAATTCCCAGACGGTGAGCGTGACCAGAAAGCACGCTATAATGATAAAGAATATTGCCGTGGGTTTGGTCCAGGCCATCCAGCTAAGATCCATGGCGATGCCTCCTTCTTAAACTCGTCCAAGAGCAAAGCCCTTGGCAATGTGGTTGCGGACAAACCAGATAACCAGCGCACCGGGTACGATGGTTAGAACACCAGCCGCTGCCAGTACTCCCCAGTCGAGACCTGAGGCGGAAACTGTTCTGGTCATGATGGCCGAAATTGGCTTGGCGTTTACCGAGGTGAGAGTTCGTGCCAGGAGCAGCTCAACCCAGGAAAACATGAAGCAGAAGAAGGCGGTAACACCGATGCCGGAGGCAATATTCGGGATGAATATCTTGACGAAAAAGCGGGGCCAGGAATAGCCGTCGATAAAGGCTGTTTCATCGACTTCCTTGGGCACGCCTGACATGAAACCTTCGAGAATCCAGACAGCGAGCGGCAGGTTGAACAGACAGTGGGCCAACGCTACTGCAAGGTGGGTATCGAAGAGGCCTACGGACGAATAGAGCTGGAAGAACGGCAGCGCGAAAACGGCGGGCGGTGCCATTCTGTTGGTCAGCAACCAGAAAAAAAGGTGCTTGTCACCCACGAAACTGTAGCGGGAGAAGGCGTAGGCGGCAGGCAACGCGAAACTGACCGAGATGACCACGTTGATGGAAACGTAGATCATGGAATTGATATAGCCGGAGTACCAGCTGGGATCGTTGAAAATGACCCGGTAGTTGTCAAGGGTGAGGTCTTTGGGCCAGAGACTGAACACTGAAAGAATTTCGGTATTGGTCTTCAGGCTCATGTTTATAAGCCAGTAAATCGGCAGCAGTAAAAAAATGATATATACAGTTGGAACTATCCATTTTAAGCGTCTTTTACGCATCTTATGCACCTCCCTTGCTCTCTTCGCCGATATTGCTCATCACTGTGTAGAAAACCCATGAGAGAAGCAGGATAACGAGGAAGTAAATAAGTGACATCGCCGCGGCCGGACCGAGGTCGAACTGACCGATAGCCATCTTCACCAGATCGATGGAGAGGAAGGTGGTCGAGTTACCGGGTCCTCCGCCTGTGATGACAAAGGGTTCGGTGTAGATCATAAACGAGTCCATAAAGCGCAGCAGCACCGCGATCAGCAAGACACGCTGCATTTTAGGGAGCTGGATGTAGCGGAAGACCGACCAGCGTGAGGCGCTATCGATCTTCGCTGCCTGGTAGTAGGCGTCAGGAATGGAGCAGAGGCCTGCGTAGCAGAGCAGTACCACCAGGCTGGTCCAGTGCCAGACATCCATTACTATTACAGTGATCCATGCAGCAAGCGGGTCCTGGGTGTAGTTATAGTCGATACCGAGAGCGGCAAGGGTGTGACCGAGCAGACCGATATCAACACGACCGAAAATCTGCCAGATGGTGCCTACCACGTTCCAGGGAATGAGCAGCGGCAGGGCCATGGTGACCAGGCAGACCGGCACTCCCCAGCCTTTCTTGGGCATGGCGAGAGCAATGCAGATGCCGAGCGGAATCTCGATCGCCAGAATGATGCCGGAAAAGAGCAGCTGGCGCATAAAGGAAGAATGGAAACGATCGGAGTGAATTATTTCCTTGAACCAGTCGAGACCGACCCAGAAGAATTGGTTATTGCCGAAAGTATCCTGCACCGAATAGTTGACCACTGTCATCAGCGGTATGATGGCACTGAAAGCTACCAGCAGGAAAACCGGCAGAACCATAAACCATGCCTTTTGATTTACCTGTTTCTCAATCACTGCACTTCTCCTGTCACACGATGTTCATCAACGTAAATGTTGATATTTTCAGGGTTGATGATGAGCGAGGCTGTATCAGCAGTCATGGCGGCAAGTTCGGGCATGACCACGTTCATTTCGCTTTCGCCCAGTGCCACTCTGACGATCTTGTGGCGTCCGATATCATCCACTTTCAGAATTTTCACCGGCAAGCCCTCCTGGTCTGGTGGCACGATGGTGAGATGTTCCGGCCTGACACCCAGTTTGACATTGGCTGAAGCAGGTGTGGCATAGGATGAACCGAGTTGAATCTGATGGCCGTTGATACGGGCTTTGTCGCCCTCGAGTTTGCACTCCAGCAGGTTCATGCCGGGGGAGCCGATAAAGTAGCCGACAAAGGTGTGTTCCGGGCGCTCAAACAGATCCTTGGGAGTACCCACCTGAACGATTTCACCTTCGTACATCACCACAACTTCGTCGGCAAAGGTCAGGGCCTCGGTCTGGTCGTGGGTGACGTAGATCATGGTAAAGCCGAACTGTTTGTGCAGGTGCTTGAGCTGGGAACGGAGTTCCCACTTGAGCTGTGGGTCGATAACAGTCAGCGGCTCATCGAACAGGATGGCATTGACGCTCTGACGGATGAGGCCCCGGCCGAGGGAGATTTTCTGCTTGGCATCTGCGGTAAGATGTTGTGCCTTGGTATAGAGGCTCTCCTCGAGCCCAAGCATTCGGGCCAGTTCGATAACCCGCGGTTTGATCTCTTTTTTAGTACGACCCCGGTTTTTTAAGGGGAATGCCAGGTTCTCATACACTGTCATGGTGTCGTAGATTACCGGGAACTGGAAAATCTGGGCGATATTACGCTGTTCAGTGGGGAGCGAGGTGACATCCGCATCGTTGAACAGGATCTGGCCGCGGGTTGGTTTTAACAGCCCGGAAATAATATTTAAAAGGGTGGTCTTGCCGCAACCTGAAGGGCCGAGTAGGGCGTATGCACCGCCGTCACGCCAGGTGAGGTCCAGCCGTTTGAGCGCGAAATCATCCGGGTTATCGGATTCTCCGGTGTAGGAGTGTGCAATCTCCTTTAAGGTGATATGTGCCATGGTGTGATCTCCTCTATGCCATTGCAATTGACTCTGGGGTTACAACGAGGCGATCACTGCTGTCGAAGACATAAAACCTTGCTGGATCAAGATAGACCTCGATATTGGTGTCGATGTCGATGTTGTGGATACCCTGGGCAAGAACTACCCAGCGCAGGCCAGCCAAATCAACATGAACAAAGCTCTCTGAACCGGTAATTTCAGTTACAGCGACCCGGGTTTGAACAGCGATATCATTTTCAGACTGTCTTTGCAGGGTGACATGGTTCGGTCGGAAAGCGACGGTGTAATTGCCGTTACCCAAATTGGCCAGCTCACTGCCGCAGGAATCAAGTGATACCTTGATATGCCCGTTGAACTTCAGGTCATCATTACTTTTGACCATTGGCAGCAGGTTCAGGGGTGGATCTGAGAAAATTTGGGCTGTTATGAGGTTATCAGGCCGTTTGAAGACCTTGAGCGTTTCTCCAAACTGGGTTACCCGGCCCTCATGGAGGGGAGCGCTGTTGCCACCGAGTAGCAGCGCCTCGCTGGGCTCTGTGGTGGCGTAGACGAAAATCGCTCCGGTGGCGGCAAAGATTCGTGGAAACTCCTCGCGCAGTTCTTCCCTGAGTTTGTAGTCAAGGTTGGCCAGCGGTTCATCGAGCAGCACCAGGTCGGCACCTTTTACCAATGCCCTGGCAAGAGCTGTGCGCTGCTGCTGGCCGCCGGAGAGTTCCTGGGGAGTTCTCTGCAGCATTTCTGTCAGCTTGAGCAATTCCGCCATCTCCATTACTTTTTGTTGAATGATGGCTTTGGGAGTCTTGGCAATGCGCAGCGGTGATGCGATGTTTTCATATACCGTCAGGTTCGGATAGTTGATGAACTGCTGGTACACCATTGCCACGTTGCGTTTCTGCACCGGCACACCGGTTACATCCTTGCCATCGACCAGTACCTGACCGGAGGTGGGCTGTTCGAGACCGGCCATCAGCCGCATCAGGGTAGTCTTCCCTGATAACGTGGGGCCAAGCAGGATGTTGAGTGTCCCGGCTTCCAAGGTCAGGGAGACGTCACGGATGTGATGTTCCTTGCCGACCTTTTTGCAGACATTTTGTAACTCGAGCTGCATTGTTTCGCCTTTTATGGTTGTAGTTTATTGATATCTTAGTCGTATTCCTGACTAGCCGCACTTTATTTTCTTTATAAAGGGTCCCCTGCCGGGACGCCTGTTTTACCGGTTCTTATCGTTTAAACTCTTTCATCCAGTTTTCGAGTTTCGCTTTTTGTTCGTCACTGAACTCCAGACCAAGTCTGGTTCGCCGCCAGAGAACATCGTCAGCACTTTTGGCCCACTCGTGCTCCATCAGGTATTGCACCTCAAACGGGTAGAGGTTGGAGCCGAAACATTCACCCATCTCTTCTCTGGAGGTTATGCCGGCAACCATGGTTTTTGCTCTGGTGCCGTAATGACGCACAAGTCTTCTGGCATGTTCAGCATCGAGAACGGGGCAGCATGCTCGCAGTGAGTTCACTTCGTCCTCAAAGCCTGAATGGGGGAAGTCTCCTCCGGGCAGACTGGCTCCAGCGGTCCAGGGGGCACCCATCTGTGGGAAATATTCTTCCAGCTTTTCCAAAACTGATTCCGCCAGTTTACGATAGGTAGTAATTTTTCCACCGTAAATGGAAAGCAAAGGGGTTCTGCCGTTTTCTTCATCGAGTTTCAGCACGTAGTCGCGAGTGATTGCCTTGGCATCGCTGGTGCCGTCATCGAAAAGAGGGCGGATTCCTGAATAGCTGCTGACCACTTCCTGGGGACTGATGTTTTTGGTGAAATACTCATTTGCCGCAGAGCAGAGATACTCTGTTTCTTCAGCGCTGATTTCGACGAGGTCGGGATCGCCCTGAAAGTCGACATCCGTGGTTCCGATCAGGGTGTAGCGGTTGTTTTCATAGGGGATGGCGAAAATAATACGACCATCGCTATTTTGAAAAATATAGGCTTTTGAGTGGTCAAAGAGTTTATCAACTATAATATGGCTGCCCTTGACCATCCGGATGTGTTCCGTGCCGTGCTTGTACTCGATGCCGGCAAGTGTTGTGTCCATCCAGGGTCCGCTGGCATTGATAAGGCACTTTGCCTGGATCTTGTGTTGCTCTTTTGTCTCATTGTTTTCAAGAGTAATGTTCCAGAGGTCGTTTTCACGATTTGCATGGATACAGCGGCTGCGGGTTTCCACCACAGCGCCTCGTTCGGCGGCATCCATGGCGTTCAACACAACCAGCCTGCTGTCATCAACCCAGCAGTCGGAGTACTCGAACCCCTTATGGTAGTCACCCTTGAGCGGGATGCCGGTCTCATCCTTTGTCAGGTTGACTGTGGATGTGGCAGGCAGGATTTTTCGACCGCCTATATGATCATAAAGAAACAAACCGAGACGTATCAGCCAGGAAGGGCGTAATCCCTTATGGTGTGGCAGGATAAAACGGAGTGGCCAGATGATATGCGGACTATTTTTCAGGAGAACTTCGCGTTCGGTCAAAGACTCTCTAACCAGTCGGAATTCATAGTACTCAAGGTAGCGCAGGCCACCGTGAATAAGTTTGGTTGAAGTAGACGAGGTGCCGTGGGCAAGATCGTGCTGTTCGCAGAGATAAACGGACAGGCCTCGGCCTGCGGCATCCCTCGCAATCCCACATCCATTAATTCCACCGCCGATGACGAAGATATCATATACCGGGCTATTCATGGTGCTTCTCTCAACGCATCAGTCCCAAAGTGCAGAAACCTGGTTTCGTCTTTAGCTATAAATACTTTCGATATTTGATTTAAATGTTACTTAATCGAAATAAAATATCTATTCAAGCGAAAATGTGACGGTTTTTTTAAATCCCGTGGGCAGGCAACAAAGGTGAGGTTAGGAAGAGTCTTTCGAGAGTGTTAACTACCCTTGCGAAAGTTGGCTTTGCACCCGTTTTCGACTAAACAGACTTTTGGGGGATGGAGCGAAGAAACAGTGAGATAAAATTTCACTTTAATTTTAGTCGAAACGTTCTGTGTAAAGATACATGCAACTCCTCGTTCTCATCCTATGGGGTGACCACAATGACTTCAACTCCATGGTCTCTGCAAATGGAACATAGTTTATCTGGGAGTTCCCCGTCCATTACTATAGTGTTGATTTGTGAGATGTGCCCTATACGAACCGGAGCGTTTCGCCCGAGTTTCATTTTATCTGCAACCAGGATCACATGCCGGGCATTGGCGATAATAGCCTGGGCGACACGTACCTCCCTGAAATCATAATCAAGAAGAGAGCCGTCCTCGTCAATGGCAGAAACACCTATGACTGCATAGTCGACCTTGAACTGGTTGATGAAGTCGACGGCAGCGACCCCGACAATACCACCATCGGAGCGCCGGACCAGGCCCCCTGCGATAATGAGTTCAATGCCCATGAAATTTTTCATGATATGGACAGCATTGACATTGTTGGTGATAACCAGCAGGCCATGATGGTCCTTGAGAGCGTGGGCGACCTGTTCGGTAGTCGTGCCGATGTTTATCAGCATGGAGCTGTTGTCAGGAATAATCTGTGCAGCTTTGGCACCGATCGCCTTTTTGCTGGAGGGTGCCAGCAGGCGTCGAGCCTCGTAGCTGACGTTTTCTATCCCTGAGCCGACGATTGCCCCGCCATGTACGCGTTGGAGCAGCTGCTTTTCGCAGAGCTCGTTCAGGTCTTTACGGATGGTCTGGGGAGAAACGCCAAAGGAGCGAGACAGTTCTTCGACGTCTACGCGGCCGTGTTCTCGAGCGATGGCCAAAATTTCATTTTGCCGGGTGGAGAGATATTCCATTCGTCTACCTAAGCTGGTTTCTGTCAAATGAGTTAATAGCGGCCATTATTGTGTAATTACCAGGCAATGTCAAATTGAATTTCGAATGAAACCGGGAAGGTGTTAAAGTGAGTGGTCGCGTTGCAAGAGAAGGGCTAAGTCGAAAGGTTTATGTCGGTTAAACTGGAATTCGACGCCTTTTTTACAGCCATACTTGTAAATTCCGCTTTAGCCTGTATACTGCCTTGCGATTTTTTCAGGGACCACAGTTGACAATTTCCCAGACATACTTTTTCCCGAGGTGGGTATGAACCGTATTCAAGCCAATTTATTACTTCTCCTTGCTGCGATGATTTGGGGTAGTGCCTTTGTCGCCCAGCAGGTTGGTACTGGCAGCCTCGGCACCATATCTTTTACTGGCGCCCGCTTTATGGTGGGAGCGCTCGTTGTCCTTCCTTTTGCGCTACTACAGTTCAGGCGGGTTCATAACACAGAGAGAACTTTCGTAAAGGGGGACTGGCTGATCCTGGCGGTAACAGGCATGGTGCTCTATCTGGCCGCGGCCCTGCAGCAGTATGGGATTCTTCATACCACCGTCACCAACGCCGGATTTCTTACAGCTATCTACGTGCCCATGGTGCCGGTGATCGGCCTGCTGCTGCTCAGGAAAAAAGTGCATTGGTCAGTATGGCCCGCCTCCATCGGATGCGTTATCGGTACCTATATATTAAATGGCGGCAGGTATGCAGAGCTGCAGATGGGAGATTACTGGGTATTGACGAGTACTCTTTTCTGGGCCAGCCATGTACTGCTCGTCGGCTATATTGTTTCAAGAACCAGGGCACCACTGGTGGTGGCGACTACCCAGTTTTTTGTCTGTGGTTTCGTCGGACTGGGAGTGGGATTCATTGTTGAACAGCCTGCTCTTGCAGATTTTACCAGTGCTCTGTTCGGTATCGGTTATGTGGGGATTTTCTCCGTTGGCATGGCTTTTACCCTGCAGGTTGTAGGTCAACGCTACACCCCGGCGGCTGATGCCGCCATTATTCTTAGTTCGGAGACGGTCTTTGCCGCGATTGCCGGAGCTTTTTTTCTCGGTGAGAGACTTTCCCTGTTTCAGATGTCCGGTGCAGCACTTATTCTTTCAGGAATCGTTGCGGTCGAGCTTCTGCCGCTCACCCGCCTGGGAAAACCAAAGCCTCTTGAGTGAGGTTGGGTTGCGATTCCTAATGAAAACACTTGCTTTTTTCAGATAAGTCATTTATGTGATGACCAGTCATTACCGGAGAAAGCTTGAGAAAAGATTCAGGTAGGTGACCGAATCAGCGAGTTTATATATGTGTTGCCGGCGGGAGCTGTTTTTAGCCGGTAAATGCTGTGGATGTCTCAGGTCATCACCGCAATCATTAAAGCAAAAATCAGGAGACTATTATGGCCGTTCATGTACCGGATCATCCGCTCATCAAACATAAGCTTGGTTTGATGCGCCAGCATGACATATCTACCAAGGATTTCCGTGATCTTTCCTCAGAGGTGGCTCGACTTCTCACCTATGAGGCCTCCAAAGATATGGAGACCCAGAAGAAGACCATTCAGGGCTGGGCCGGACCAGTCGAGGTTGATGAGATCAAGGGAAAGAAGATCACCATTGTACCTATCCTGCGTGCAGGTCTCGGCATGATGAATGGTGTGATTGACCTTATCCCGTCCGCCAAGGTCAGTGTTGTCGGTTACTACCGTAATGAAGAGACCCTGATGCCGGTTGAGTACTATGTGAAGACTGCATCACGCATGGAAGAACGTACCGCGCTTATTCTTGATCCGATGCTGGCCACCGGTGGAACCCTGCTTGCAACCATCGATACCCTGAAAAAGTCTGGTTGTAAAAAGATCAAAGGGCTTTTCCTGGTGGCGGCCCCGGAGGGGATCGCCAAGATAACCTCTGCTCATCCAGATGTAGACATATATGTTGCGGCGGTTGACGACAAGCTCAACGATGTCGGATACATACTACCAGGCCTAGGTGATGCCGGAGATAAGATCTTCGGCACTAAATAGCCAAAAAAGTCATTACAGTTTCTGTAATGACTTTTTTTTTGCCGGTTGTTCCGGAGGGAACCCGGTTTTTTCATGAATAGTGTTTCATCGTCATGCTGTTCATGGGATATGCGAACCAACGGAAAATCCCCCCTGTCAGGTAAACAGGGGTGTTGTAAGAAATTTGAAATACGTAATAATGGGAGGGAAATTTATGTCTGTAGAAACACCGAATACAGAGTACCAGTTCAGGCTTGGTGACAGTCTGCTAGGTGCCCAGATGTTGTTTGTTGCATTCGGCGCATTGGTGCTGGTTCCGATTCTGACCGGTCTGGATCCGAACGTCGCACTTTTTACCGCCGGTTTGGGTACACTTATCTTTCAGGTAATCACTAAAGGTAAGGTTCCGGTATTCCTGGCTTCATCTTTTGCTTTTATCGCACCGATTATTTACGGCGTGCAGACCTGGGGCATTCCGGCAACCATGTGTGGCCTGGCTGCCGCTGGTGTTTTCTATGTGATTTTGAGTTTCCTCATTCGCATTTTTGGTTCACAAATGCTGCACAGGCTGCTGCCTCCCATCGTTACCGGTCCCATCATCATGGTTATCGGTCTGGTGCTGGCCCCCGTTGCAGTGAATATGGCCATGGGCCTTACCGGAGATGGTTCTGCCTGGCTGGTGCCGGGGAAAACTGCTGCGATTGTTGCCGGTGTTTCTCTG
Source organism: Desulfosediminicola sp. (assembly GCF_048381775.1). NCBI lineage: Bacteria > Pseudomonadati > Thermodesulfobacteriota > Desulfobulbia > Desulfobulbales > Desulfocapsaceae > Desulfosediminicola > Desulfosediminicola sp. Next base: position 47,802 of record NZ_JBLXGE010000012.1, read on the forward strand.
ACCGTGACCGCACTGGTCTCCCTGCTTGGCCGTGGCTGGATTAAGCTTATTCCTATTCTCTGCGGTATCATAGCAGGGTATGTAACTTCCCTGGCCCTTGATGTGACCGGCTTTACAGCCAGTGTTCAGGCATCGTTTGCGCCTGGTGATCTGGCAAATTATACCGCACCTGCGCTTATCTCCATGGCGCCTGTCGGCGATAAGGCATGGTTCGCAATGCCTTCCTTTGTTTTTCCTGAGTGGAGCTGGGCGGCTATCCTCTTTATTGTTCCGGTTGCCATTGCCCCGGCTATTGAGCATTTCGGTGACGTACTGGCGGTGGGTTCCATTACCGGCAAGGACTATGTCAAGGATCCTGGGATCGAGAACACTATGCTCGGCGACGGTATTGCAACTTCTGTTGCTTCACTGCTCGGTGGGCCGCCAAATACCACCTATTCTGAGGTGAGTGGGGCCGTTGCGCTGACCAAGGCTTATAATCCTGCGATTATGACTTGGGCTGCGATCTGTGCTATCCTTCTCTCATTGGTCGGCAAGGTCGGTGCGCTTCTGGCGACCATTCCTGTGCCGGTTATGGGCGGTATCATGATTCTGTTGTTCGGTATGATCACCGTGGTCGGTATCAACACTTTGGTTAGATCCGGCAAAGATCTGACTACCCCGCGCAACCTGATCATCGTTGCTGTTATTCTGGTCTGCGGTATTGGTGGTATGAAGTTCACTGCAGGGAATTTTGCCATTGAAAAGATTGGTCTTGCAGCGATTCTGGGTCTTCTTCTCAATCTGATCCTGCCACAGGAGCGAAAGGAATCCTAACCCGTACTTCTCATCGGCTCAGGTAGTGTCAGGTTCGAAGTTTTGGTAGTAAGCCATCGAAACCCATGATCACACCTAAATAGTTGAGATGACGAGGTCGCATGGACCGTGGCCTAAAGGCTTCGAAGTCCATGCGTATCTCTTGCAGGGCAACTGCGGTGAGCATTTTGTCGGAAAAGCCGAGGACTCGTGTTGTGTAATCGTTGAAAATCAAATGCTTTTACATGTCGATGCATTGCTCCTGAAGAATTTGGCCTGGGCTTCCGATGGAGTGCTATCGAGGTGCTTTTTCCTGTGCTCAGCTGGAATGTTTTGCAAAGATTTTGGAATTGGACTAATTTCATCCTTTGGGAATTATAAGGATTTTGTTGCGGAATCCGTATTTTCCCCCTGTATTGAATGCTTAAACCGCGAAAGTATGGTCGAAAAACTGTCGCGGTTTGAACATGTTACATGATGAATATGTCACATATCGCGAAGTCATCTGTAAGAAACAACACAAAGAGGAGAGAAAGAACATGAAAAAGTCAAATTTGTTGGCCGCTTTTTGTGGTGTATCATTGTTGACCATGGGAGCACTCGGTGCCCAGGCAAAGACACTGGTATACTGCTCTGAAGGTAGTCCAGAGGGTTGGAACCCGTCCTTGTATACCGCAGGAACCACCTTTGACGCCACTTCCCGCCAGATTTTCAACAAGCTGGTGGAGTTCGAGCGTGGAGAGACCAAGATTGTTCCCGGCCTGGCAGAGAGCTGGGAGGTTTCTGAAGATGGTCTGGTTTACACCTTCAATCTGAGAAAAGGCGTAAAGTTCCATACTACCAAGGATTTCACCCCGACCCGTGATTTCAATGCCGATGACGTTGTTTTCAGTTTCATGCGTCAGCTTGACAAAGAACATCCATTCCATAAAATATCAGGTGGCTCTTACGAGTATTTTGAGAGTATGTCCATGCCTGATATCATCAAGTCTATCGAAAAAGTTGATGACTATACCGTCAAGTTTGTTCTCAACAAGCCTGAAGCTCCGATGATGGCCAACCTGGCTATGGATTTCGCCTCAATCTTCTCCGCAGAATATGCCGATAATCTGGTGGCTGCAGGTATCCCGGAAGCTATTGACCAGAATCCAGTAGGAACCGGTCCTTTCCAGCTGGTTGCGTACCAGAAAGACGCTGTTATCCGTTACAAGGCCAATCCTGACTACTGGGCGGGCAAAGCAGCTATCGATAACCTGGTATTTGCCATTACTCCTGACGCATCCGTACGGTACCAGAAGCTGAAAGCCGGCGAGTGTCATGTAATGCCTTACCCGAATCCTGCAGATCTGAAGGCGATGGCTGAAGATAAGGACATCAACCTGATGGAGAAAGAGGGACTGAACGTGGGTTATCTTGCGTACAACTCCCAGATGGCTCCTTTTGATAACCCGGTTGTCCGTAAGGCGCTGAACAAGGCTATCAATAAGCAGGCTATCCTCGACGCGGTATTCCAGGGTGCTGGTAAAATAGCCAAGAACCCGATTCCGCCGACCATCTGGTCGTACAACGACGCGGTTCAGGATGACAGTTATGATCCAGAGGCTGCTAAAACGATGCTTGCTGATGCCGGTATCACCAGCATTGATACCAAGATCTGGGCAATGCCTGTACAGCGTCCATACAACCCGAATGCCCGCCGTATGGCAGAGATCATTCAGGCTGACTGGGCCAAGGTTGGTGTAAACGCAGAGATCGTTTCCTACGAGTGGGGTGAGTACCTCAAGCGCTCCAAGGATATGGATCGTGATGGTGCAGTACTGTTGGGCTGGACCGGTGATAATGGAGATCCAGACAACTTCCTGGCAGTTCTCCTCGGTTGTGATGGTGTTGGAAGCGCAAACCGTGCCCAGTGGTGTCACCAGCCTTTCGAGGACCTGATCCAGAAGGCGAAGGTTGTTTCCGACCCTGCCGAGCGTACCAAACTCTATGAAGAGGCGCAGGTTGTATTCAAGGAGCAGGCTCCTTGGGCTACCATCGCTCACTCAGTAGTGTATGAGCCGATCCGTACAGAGGTTCAGAACTACAAGATCGATCCTTTTGGGGGTCACATCTTCTACGGTGTTGATCTGAAATAGTCCAGTCACATCTGGGTCGGGTACCTTAAACGGTATCCGACCCAAATCAATGGGCTGATATCCTGAATAATCATAAGAAGTAATTTCTGATGTTTACATTTCTATTAAGGAAACTGGGCGTAATACTGCCTACTTTTTTCGGGGTTACTCTGGTGGCGTTTGTCTTTATCCGTATGCTGCCGGGCGACCCCGTTATGCTGATGGCGGGCGAGCGCGGCATGTCTGAAGAACGGCATGCCCAGATGATGAAACAGTTCGGATTCGATCGCCCCATCTGGGAACAGTATCTCTCCTATGTTGGTGATCTTGCACAGGGTGACCTCGGTAATTCGATTATTACCAAGAAGCCGGTTGCGGAGGAGTTTTTTACGCTTTTCCCGGCGACGATGGAACTTTCCCTGTGTGCGATTATCATCGCGGTCTTTATTGGTTTGCCAGCGGGAATGCTAGCCGCGACCCGGCGAGGGTCGGTGTTTGACCACACGGTGATGGCGGGCGCCCTCACCGGGTATTCAATGCCGATCTTCTGGTGGGGTCTGCTGCTTATAATTTTCTTCTCAGGTATTCTCGGGTGGACTCCTGTTTCCGGTAGAATTTCGCTGATGTACTATTTTGAACCGGTGACCGGGCTGATGTTGATTGACAGTCTGCTCTCCGGCCAGAAAGGTGCATTTGCGTCCGCTATCTCACATCTGATTCTACCCTCTGTTGTTCTGGCCACAATCCCGATGGCAGTGATTGCCCGTCAGACCCGGTCAGCCATGCTGGAGGTCCTGGGTGAGGATTATGTGAGAACAGCCAGAGCGAAAGGACTTGGACCTGGTCGGGTCATTGGTCTGCATGCGCTTAGAAACGCGATGATCCCGGTAATTACTGTAATCGGTCTACAGGTTGGCGTACTCTTTGCCGGTGCGATTCTCACCGAGACTATCTTCTCATGGCCCGGTATCGGCAAATGGATGGTTGATTCTATTTTCAGAAGGGACTACCCATCAGTACAGGGTGGTCTGCTTATGATTGCGGCCATTGTTATGACGGTCAACCTGATAGTAGACATACTCTACGGCCTGATCAATCCACAAATTCGACACACAGATTAATTATGTCAGATGCTTCTTCACTTCAGGACACAGTGATCGATACCCGCCAGGGGGGCCGTATGGCCCTTTTGAAGGAGTTTTGGTCATATTTTAGCGAGAATCGTGGTGCGGTAATCGGGCTGATCTTTTTTGTCTGTATTGTGCTGATCGCCATTTTTGCCGATTTTGTCGCTCCCCATGCACCTAATCAGCAGTATCGTGACGCCTTCCTGCAGCCACCTTTCTGGCTGGATGGCGGAAGCCTGCGTTTCCCGCTGGGCACCGATGCGGTTGGCCGTGACCTGTTGTCACGACTTATTTACGGTTCGAGATTCTCTCTTTTTATTGGCTGCGTTGTTGTTTCCGTATCGCTCTTCGCCGGTATAGTTCTCGGTCTGTGCGCCGGATTTTTCCGGGGCAGGGTCGATACCTTCATCATGCGCATCATGGACATCGTGCTGGCCTTTCCAAGCCTTTTGCTTGCGCTGGTTCTGGTGGCGCTGCTCGGGCCAAGCCTCATTAATGCCATGATAGCGATCGCCATCGTGCAGCAACCACATTACGTGCGTCTGACCCGTGCTGCGGTGATAGGCTGTATGACCAAAGACTATGTGACTGCCGCACGAGTGATAGGTGTCAGCAGAATGCGCCTGATGTTCGTGACTATCCTGCCCAACTGCATGGCACCACTTATCGTTCAGGCTGCGCTTTCCTTTTCCACCGCGATCCTTGATGCCGCAGCACTCGGCTTTCTTGGAATGGGTGCTCAGCCTCCGACTCCGGAGTGGGGCACCATGCTGGCGGAGGCGAGGGAATTTATTTTGCGGGCATGGTGGGTTGTCACCTTTCCGGGACTAGCCATTCTGTTGACGGTGCTTGCTATCAACCTCATGGGTGATGGTCTTAGAGATGCACTCGATCCGAAACTCAAACGGTCATAGAAGAGATGTCATTACTTGAAATAGAAAATTTATCCGTCTCCTTCCTGACTGCCGGCGGGCAGTTCAAGGCGGTTGACGGTGTAACTTTAAATGTCAATCCCGGTGACGTCGTTTCAGTGGTAGGCGAGTCCGGGTCGGGCAAATCGGTCGCGATGCTGGCGCTGATGGGGCTTCTGCCCTGGACCGCCACCGTCACGGCAGACAGGCTCTGTTTTGACGGCAGGGATATGCTTACCCTGGGCCGCAAGGAGCGTCGTGCTATTATCGGTTCCGAGATGACCATGATCTTCCAGGAGCCCATGACCAGCCTTAACCCCTGCTTTACCGTGGGCTTTCAGCTTACGGAATCGCTCAAGGTACACAAGGGAATGGATCGTAAGCAGTGCCGGGAGCGTGCTATCGAGTTGCTGGAACTGGTTGGTATTCCAGAACCGAAGCGTCGCCTCAACGCCTTCCCACATCAGCTGTCTGGTGGTATGAGCCAGAGGGTGATGATCGCCATGGCGATCAGCTGTAACCCCCGCCTGCTCATTGCCGACGAGCCGACTACCGCACTCGATGTGACCATTCAGGCCCAGATTCTCGATCTGCTTTTAAAATTGCAGAAAGAGAAGGATATGGCGCTCATTCTTATCACCCATGATATGGGTGTTGTTGCTGAAACAGCGGATCGTGTCGTGGTGCAGTACGCTGGTCAGCAGGTTGAGAAGCAGGATGTGAAAGGTCTCTTTAGTGATCCGCACCATCCCTATGCCGCAGCGCTTCTGGCTTCATTGCCTGAGAGGAGCAATGCCAAGATACTGCCATCCATCCCGGGCGTTGTGCCGGGCCAGTTTGACCGGCCTGCTGGTTGCCTTTTTTCTCCCCGTTGTTCCTACGCGACGGAGCTGTGCAGGACAACCGCCCCAAAAGAGTCGTCAATGGAGCTTGGAAGGGCCTTGTGCCATTATCCACTGGTTGGTGGTAGACCCACAGGACATCCTGAGAAAGGGGAGGGTGCGGCATGAATGGCAATATAGTTCTTGAAGCGGAAAATCTGAAAAAGCACTATGAGGTTCGGCGGGGCGCCTTTAAGGCCCCTGCGGTTGTGAAAGCCCTTGATGGTGCCTCCTTTAACCTGGAGCGTGGTAAGACCCTTGCCGTGGTTGGTGAGTCCGGCTGTGGTAAATCTACATTGGCCAGGCTGGTGACCCTTATCGAGGAGCCGACCTCAGGTGTCATGAAAATTGATGGTGTCGATCTCGCGTCTTTAAGCGCTGCCGAGCGCCGGAAGTATCACGCCAAGGTGCAGATCGTTTTCCAGGATCCGTATGGCTCGTTGAATCCACGTCAGAAGATCGGTCATGCCCTGGAAGAACCGCTGCTGGTCAATACCGACACACCGAAGGTTGAAAGGGAACGATTGGCTCGGGAGATGCTTGATCTTGTGGGATTGCGCCCTGAGCACTATGATCGTTATCCACACATGTTTTCCGGTGGTCAGCGACAGCGTATCGCGGTTGCCAGAGCGCTTATGCTTGAACCGGAAATTTTGGTTCTCGATGAGCCCGTCTCAGCGCTGGATGTCTCTATTCAGGCCCAGATCCTTAATCTGCTGGCTGAGCTGCAGGAACGGATGAACCTGGCCTATCTCTTTATCAGCCATGATCTCTCGGTTGTACACCATATCGCCGATGAGGTGATGGTGATGTATCTCGGTGTTCCGGTCGAGTCCGGTAACAGGGAAACCATTTTTAACAATCCAAAGCATCCGTACACCGAAGCCCTCCTTTCAGCGACCCCGGTTGCCGACCCGTTTAAAGAGAAGAAGCGTATCGTACTGACTGGTGAGTTGCCTTCGCCGATGAACCCACCGAGTGGCTGTACCTTTCACCCACGTTGTCCGAAAATGATCGATATCTGCCCTAAAGAGGTGCCGATGCCTCGTCAGGTCGGGGAGAGTCTTACGGCCTGTCACGTAGCAAAGCCCTGAAAAGATACTAAAGGTTGTCCAGCGCGACGATTTTCGTCGCGTTGGGGTCGGGTTTTTGTTGACATATGACGGAATATTGATCATTTTCCTGGGGGGTTTCTTGACTGAAACTCCAATGTGGAGCACTGTATATATGTGGTCTGCCCGAAATAGGGGTTGTAATTTCACTGGGTGCGTAGCCCCGGATAGCCAACTCTTTCTCAGCCGACTGGATTCGGCTGTTTTTTAACAGTATTGTTTCACACCATGCCAAAAAAAGTATATGCCGTTTCGGCACTCATCAAAGCCAATGAAATTCTAGAGTTTCTCCTACAGAAAGGGGAAGCCTCGTTCACAGAAATTCACACTACCCTTGGACATCCCAAGAGCAGCACATACAAGACTATCAGCACTCTCGAATCGCTGGGTTTTATCAGGGAGGTTGGAGAAAGCGCCAGGTATACCCTGGGACTCAGACTGATAGAACTCGGTGCCAAGGCGGCGGCTCATGTGGATATGACCACAGAGGCCAGACCTTTGGTGAAAATGCTCTCAAATGATACCGAGCGGACTGTCCATCTTGGTATCCTCGATGGTACCGAAGTAATCTACCTGTTAAAAGAGAACGTTCACGGTTCCATTTCCATCGATACCTGGGCCGGAAAACGGGTAGGTGTCCACTCTACTGCCATGGGTAAAGTGCTCCTCGCCTGGAAGACAGAAAAAGAGATTGACCGGATCCTGAAAGGTGTTGACCTGGTCAAGCTCACCCCCAACACCAGAGTTAATGCGGAAGAGGTGAAGTCAGGTCTGCAGGAGGTTCGGAAACGCGGCTGGGCGACGGATGACGAAGAGAACTGGAAGATGGTTCGTTGCGTGTCGGCTCCGGTACGCGACAATGCAGGGAAAGTCTGTGCTGCACTCAGTGTTTCTACGTTGACTGACCTCGACAGCTACGAGCAGATGCTGGGTATCACCAATAAAGTTATAGAAACCGCACGGGAGTTATCACGACGACTTGGTTCTCCTGTATCTTTGGAAAGCTAACGAACGTTAGGACATTTTTGACGAAATTAGACATAAAAAATCATTTCGCACAATAAAGAGTTTTTTGTCCTGCACTGTTTTATGGGTATGTGCTCACTTTTTCTGCACATACCCATAGTTCATTTCATCGGCACGGCTTTTGCTGAAGCTGCGGTGAGCTTTTGGACAGCAGGCTAAATAATTTGCTGCGACATTCCTATAACGAATAAACCTCGAATACCCCTTTTTGAGTTGAACTTCCCTGGAGGAAAGAAATGAAATTCCCGATTGATTTAAGTGGCTACACTCCGCTACGGTTGGATCTGAACCAGACAGAACTGACAGGCGAACAGCGTGCGACCTTACAGGAAAACATCCGCATCGTTCGTGACAGTCTGATATTTTTTACCGCTCTTGCAAATGTCAAAGGTCTTGGCGGACATACTGGCGGTGCATACGATATCGTGCCGGAGTTGCTGATTATCGACGGATTCATGAAGGGTTCCGATAAGGTTCACCCTGTATATTTCGATGAGGCTGGTCACCGGGTGGCTATCCAGTACATGATGGCTGTATTGAACGGTCATCGCGAAGTGGAATCTCTGCTTCATTACCGCGAATATGACAAAGGATATTACGGTCATCCTGAGCGTGAGGATGAGGAAGGGGTGTTCTTTTCTTCCGGTCGTCTTGGCCATATGTGGAGCTATGTGAACGGTGTTGCCGAGGCTGACAAGGAAAAGATCGTGGTAATGTTCGGCTCCGACGGCTCCCAGATGGAAGGTGACGATTCCGAGGCCGCCCGTTATGCGGTGATGCGCGATCTGAACGTGAAGCTGATGCTCGATGATAACGATGTCACCATCGCCGGTCATCCGACCCAGTACATGAAGGGCTATGATCTGGTGAAAACCCTTGAAGGCCATGGCCTTGAGGTGAACGCCGGTGACGGTGAAGATCTGGATGCACTCTTCGGTCGCATACAGCAGGCAATGGTAGCGGACGGCCCGGTTGCCCTGGTAAACCGCCGCCTCATGGCTGTTGGCGTTCCCGGAATCGAGGGACTGCCGAAAGGTCACGACGTTATTCCGGTCAACCTGGCTATCGATTATCTCAAAGAGCGTAATTACGATGAGGCTGTGGAGGTGCTTGAGACCTTCAAGGTGGACAAGACCAAGCAGACCTATATCGGTTCCACTCCCGAAATGGGCAAATGCCGTGACGACTTCGGTAAAGTGGTTTGCGAGATCCTTGGTGGTATGGAAGATATCAGCCAGAAAGTTCTGGTGGTAGACTCCGATCTGGAAGGCTCCTGCGGCCTGCATCATATCCGTAAAAACTATCCGGAAGTGTACGTGACCGGTGGTATCATGGAGCGCAACAATTACTCTGTTGCGGCCGGTTTCGGCTCCGAGGCCGGGCGTCAGGGAATCTTCGGCACCTTCGCCGCATTCCAGGAAATGGTCATCTCCGAGATCACCATGGCGCGCCTGAACAAGGCTAATGTGCTGGCACACTTTTCTCACTCCGGCGTTGACGATATGGCGGATAATACCTGCCATTTCGGTATCAACAATTTCTATGCAGACAACGCTCTGGCCGAAGGTGATACCACCCGTCTCTATTTCCCGGCCGATACCCTGCAGCTGAAATCCATGCTGAACGCGGTATTCAATGATCCGGGTCTGCGCTTTGTTTACACCACCCGCTCCGCTACTCCCTGGATCTTAAATGAAGAGGGCAGCAAACTCTACGATGAGGGGTACACCTTCGTGCCCGGCAAAGACGAGGTTGTCCGTGAAGGTTCTGCCGGATATATCGTCAGCTATGGTGAGATGCTGTACCGTTGCCTCGACGTGGTCGAGCAACTTAAAGCTGAAGGCATCGATGTCGGCCTGATCAACAAGCCGACCCTCAACGTTGTCGATGAGGAAATGATGGCGAAGATCGGTAAGTCCGGCTTTGTTGTCACCGTCGAGACCCAGAATGCCAAGACCGGCCTTGGTTCCCGTTTCGGTACCTGGCTGCTCGAGCGCGGTCTGGCGCCTAAGTTGGGCACCATGGGTAGCTGCAAGATCGGCCATGGTGGCCTGAGCGAGCAGATTCCGCATCAGGGTATGGGCGCGGATGATATTAAGGCTAAGGTTCGCAGCCTCATCTAAGTATAAATCAGCCAGGGAACGCATCTCCTTTAGTATTTCACCAATGGACAGAGTAATGCTGTAGTCCATCGGTAAAAACTTCGAATATGGCGTCCCCTGGACAGATTTTGAAAAAGCAGAATATTCTTACCAATTCAATGTGAAATGGTTGGGCGGATTGGGGAAACCCTTTCCGCCCTTTTTGTTGATACAGGATTCCCAGGAGACGTTCATGTTACCGTTCGATGTTATCTTGCTGTTTTTTACTTCGTCAATTCTGCTGGCCATGGCCCCAGGGCCGGATAATCTTTTTGTTTTGGCGCAGTCGGCGCAGCACGGTAAAAAGGCCGGCATTGTTGTGACCTTTGGCCTTTGCACCGGTGTACTGGTGCATACCGCGGCGGTGAGCATGGGGGTTGCAGCAATCTTCCAGACTTCGCAGTTGGCTTTCAATATTCTGAAATATATCGGTGCGGCGTATTTGATTTATCTGGCGGTGATGTCCTTTAGGGCGAGCGGTGCCGCAGGTGGTCCGGGCAGGGTGGAAAAACTCCAGTACCGACGTCTCTATGGACGGGGAGTGATTATGAATATCACCAACCCGAAAGTTTCGATCTTCTTTCTGGCATTTCTGCCGCAATTCGCCAGCCCCGCTCATGGGCCGATTATTCCGCAGATGCTGATGCTTGGAGCACTATTTATTGTTTCAACCATCCTTATTTTCGGGGCAGTTGCTCTTTTGGCGGGATCATTTGGCGAATGGCTCGCTCAATCGGAACGGGCCAGCAGGATACTCAACCGAACTGCCGGAACGATTTTCGGAGCGTTGGCTATCAAGCTGGTAATGTCTGAACGTTAACTGTATCAGTCCACACATTTTCACCGTCAGTAACAAGTGACGCAGAAAATCTCTTTCTTGTATTGGAGACAAATACTCTACCCATGCCTCATCAGAATAGAATAGTACAACCCGGCTTTAAAAAAGGCACAGTAATCTCAGAAGAAGATAATGTACTTACCCCCCCGGCAGACTGGAAGTTTCTCGGGGCGGGGGATGCCCCGCTCACCCGTAATGTGAAGAAAATGGGGCCCAGTTGGCAGGTGCAGGTGCAAAGAGGGCGTCGCAAGATATCCAAAGGTATCTGGGCACCCGCTGCAAATATCGATACCGCAAGGGAGGAGCTTGAAGCAAAGCGTTCCACACCTGAATATGCCAGAAAGCGTACTACGGATTTAAAGCGAAAAGAGCGGAAGCATAATCAATATGTCGACGAATTTTATGCTGCTACCTTGCAGTTTCTCAACTTTCATCCTGATTATCGGCAGCATGCTGAAAATCTGGCCAGGGCTGTAGCGGCCCATGCAACCCCTGTAGGTTCAGGTACTGTTGCCAGAACCGAGCGTATATCGTTGGCAGAGAGAGTGCAGGCGGCTGTAATTGCCTGGATGCGTCACCAGACGACCAGTTATGACAACATGTCCATTGCCCGTATAAAGGGTAAGAGACGGGAGGTTAGGAGGATGCTGGCAGAGCGTTCATGGCGGCTATTGTCCCGTTACAGATCAGGCCTGCCTGTGGAGGAGGGGTGCCCCCTTTACAAAGCTCTCACCAGCTTGGACAATAGCTGAGGTCACCCGAATTCTCATAAATACTTTGTCGAGAGAAAGACAACTCGTTTGATTTCAGGTAGTGGCTTTTCATTGGGTCTCTGCTCTTTCACAATGATGGCAACGGGAGATCTGTCGGGGAGCACATCTGCTTTACTCCTTTCGCAGTAGCAGGAGTCAGGAGTGTTTGGCAGGAAAAATATCGAAGCGTGTGACGTCTGCATTACAAATGAGATATCCGGCTAACTGTTAAGCATAGCGAGAGAAAAAGCTTGTGAGCATTTGTGTTAGAGTATAATTTCCAGTTGTTAGGTACGTGCTTGTTGCCTGGGTGTGGTGATTTGGTGTAACAAAAGATCATGCGAGGAAACGATGGGTAAAGACGATAAGAGTGCGGTTGTACAGACGACCCGGGAGCGCTCGGCGCTTCTGGTAGCAACGCTGACCTCGTTTATCGGGCCGTTTATGATATCCTCGGTCAATGTTGCCCTGCCCGTGATTCAGCAGGAACTCAGGATGGACGCGGTGGAGTTGAGCTGGATTGCTACATCCTATCTGCTCGCCATAGCCGTATTCCTGCTGCCTGCGGGAAAACTTGCCGATATCCATGGCAGAAAGCGTATCTTTGCCGTGGGCCTGGCTATTTATACGGTCGGCGCCACTTTGGCAGCCTTTGCCAATTCAGCTGCCATGCTGATTTCCATGCGGGTGATTCAGGGGATTGGCGGGGCATTGTTCGTGACCACGGGCATGGCGATCCTTACCTCAATTTTTCCGCCGCAAAAGCGCGGGCGGGTCATTGGTATCTATGTTTCGGCAGTCTATGTCGGTTTATCAATGGGACCTTTTGCCGGCGGCTACATCACGCACTATCTCGGTTGGCGGGCTATATTTTTGCTGATGGCACCGTTTGGCGCCTTCTCGCTTTATATGACACTCAGGCATTTGAAGGGGGAGTGGTACGGCGCAAAAGGAGAAAAACTTGATGTGCCGGGTTCCTTTTACTACGGTTTCTCCATCATCGCTTTTGTCTACGGCGCAACAAAGTTGCCTGAATTGACCGGGATTATTCTTTCAATTTCGGGGCTTTTGGGGTTAGTCTTTTTCATCTGGCAGCAAAAACGCTCAAGCATGCCGCTTTTTCATATAGAGCTTTTTTCAATCAACAAGGTATTTGCCTATTCAAGCTACGCCGCGTTGTTGAATTATTCGGCTACATTCGGCATAACATTTATGGTTAGCCTGTATCTGCAGTTCATCAAGGGCATGTCCCCCCAGGCGGCCGGGAGCGTGCTGATGGCACAGCCGGTAATGATGGCCCTGCTCTCACCTTTGGCTGGCAGATTCTCCGATCGTATCGAACCGAGGATACTTGCCACTGCAGGAATGACTATTACCGCTATTGGCGTCCTGTTATTCAGCAGGTTGGACGAGACAACCCCCGTTGGCCTGATTATTGCCAATCTTATTTTTCTGGGTACTGGCTTCGCCCTGTTTAGTTCGCCCAATATGAGCGCCATGATGGGTGCGGTGGAAAAGCGTCATTATGGGTTGGCTTCGGGGCTGGTGGCAACCATGAGGCTGTTGGGACAGATGTGTTCCATGGCTCTTGCCACAGTGGTTTTGGCTCTACTGGTTGGGCGTGAGGCGATCGCACCGGAAAACTACGATCGTTTCCTGGCAAGTATTGAGATAATTTTTGTGATCTCCGGTTTCCTCTGTATCCTAGGTGTATACTTCTCCTGGTCAAGGGGGAGACTGGCCAGACCCGGCAGATAGGTTGCAAAGACGGATGACGGAGCTGATGGCTCCTGGAGTAAAGGTGCCCTGGCTGTGTGATGCAGGGAATATGAAAGACAACAGCAAGGAGGAGATGCATGCAGAGCTTCATGGAAACAGCAATGGCACGAAGAAGTATCAGACGCTTTGAATCCAGGCCGATAGAAGAGGACAAGCTGGCCAGAATCCTGGAGGCAGCGCGCTGGAGTCCCTCGTGGGCGAATACCCAGTGTTGGGAAATTGTTGCTGTTGAATCTCCAGAGACATTGGAGAAACTCGGTGCAGAACTGTCACCCAAAAACCCGGCAACTCTGGCGATCGCAAAGGGGCCACTGACCCTGGCAATCTGTGGAGAGAAGGAAAAATCAGGTTATTACAAGGGAACAAAGTCGACCAAATTTGGTGACTGGCTGATGTTCGATCTCGGTCTGCTTACCCAGACCATTTGCCTGGCTGCCCATGAAGAGGGGTTGGGCTCGGTTATCGTCGGTTCATTCGATCATGACAAGGTTAACGCTCTATTAGAGATACCTGATGAGTACGAAGTGGTTGCTCTGTTGCCTATGGGCTATCCTGATCACGCACCTTCACCTCCAAAGCGTCGCGAGTTGTCTGAATTTTGCCACAAGGAAAAATTTGGCCGGAAAGGCTGATTGTCCAGGTTGTATCATTTCGAGGAGTGATGTTCCGGCACACCTCGAAATGATACTGCTGAAATAGTTTGTGAGTTACATCTCCTCAATGGAAATTATCTCACTGCAGTTTTTACTTTTTCGGGATTCGTGTTTAATGCTGATCTCCGCCCTGGTGTTCCGGAGATGTTCAGTCATCCTGGAGTGCGGGTGCTTTCGTTCAAACCCTGAACAGAGAAAGATATCGATAAGCTCCAGAGCCTGCCCGTAGCATTGCATGGCAGCGAGTGACTCGGCGAGATTATTGATCACCGCCGGGTTTTCCGGCTCCTGGTCGAGTAGCTGTTTATAGAATCTTGCCGCAGCCCGGTACTGCTCTTTGCCATACATGGTGTTGGCAAGACCAAAGAGCGCTGTACGATTGTCCGGATGGCTTTGCAGGAAGGCGATATAGCTTTTCTCGGCAAGTCGCATATTGCCTGACTCTTCAGCTTGAGATACCGCACTCATATACTTCTCCACATTGCCGTCAGCCGGCATCTCCCCAGGCTTGAGCGCTACAATGCCCCAGCTTTCAGCCCTCTGCCAGCTCCTCCAGAATTTCTTTTTGCTGATCATGAGTCTTTCAGTGGTACCGGACCGGAGTATGAATTCATCCTGGTCGGAAATGCCTATTACTACAGCGTAGTGATAGGCAGGAAGCGTTTTCAAACCGAGGTTTTGCAGCACCAAAACGGTACGGCCCGCAGCTATTTCGTCGGCGATTGCCTCAAGCGTCGGTTCGATGACATAGGGAATGCGGCCATGTCGGCGCGTGGTGGCAATTATTTCCAGCTGCAGGGAGCCCTGGCGGCCGGGAATATACACTTCATCGACAAGAAGGTCAGGTAGGGTGATAACATCAGAACTGACCAGCAACGTTGCCAGGGCGGCTGGACCGCACTGATATTCTTCCTGGGGAAAGAACGGGGTGGTCGTAAGTTCTATTGTTTGGGGCTGGTTGAAGTCGGTGACCAGTTTGGGGTGATGGCTGCAGCCGGCCAGAAACACGATCAGGCCGGCTATACCCATCAGGCATAAGTGTCTGAGCATTTAAATTTTACTAAACACATTCGTTACGCCGAGTAGATCGAGAACAAGGAGTACCAGGAAGGTGATACCGAGAACCTCAATTACACCGGCACCTGCTGGCAGCTCTCCGATTCTTGATTGCAATTGTTCCAGCTCGGCTGGAGAAAGCGCAGCAATACGCTCTTCTGCCTTGGCCGGATCAACGCCAAGGCGAACCAGTTCTTGTGTTACATCGTCGTGGGTCAAAATCTCGCGAATCTGTTCCCTGGTGGCTTCTGTACTCTGTGCTTTCTCGGACTCGATCATAGTGTGAGTGGAGATAAGTGCAGCCTTGGCGCCGGGAAGGGAACCTGATACCAGGAAAAACTGTAATAGTGTGAAAAATATGATAGATTTTTTACAACGTGAATTCATTTAAAACCTCAGGAATAAATTGGACGCGGGGTGAAAAAACAGGGCTGAACAGAATCTACATGCGTCCGATGGAGTGTCGATGACCTGGGGGGCTGCATCGAGAGTCCTGCAGTCTGTGCGGTCTTTCATTACAACCCATGAACTTACACTTGTACACTTTCATAGGCAATTGTTTTTGACAATAAAGGATCAATGATATACCTGCGTATCAGGCCATCACGAATATTTTATAATAACTTTCAGCTCTTTCCGGGTATATCATATATCAGCACTGTATGTACCCCTGTGGTCATTCTTTTCAGGATGATAGGTTGGCCCCGTTGCTTGCAGCCCGGGCACGCCTGTTGATCTCATATTTCTGGTTATAAATGCTTGCGACTGTTTGGTTGCTGTCCTGATTGCCGAAATCAGCAAACAGCTGAATGCCTGGCTCGCAAGTGAAGAAGTTATAAAACCGGTGGCAAAATATAATCTGGAGAGTAGCAAAAAATGTCAGCTGAAATTCTATTAGTTTTTGGAATCCTGATAGTTGTAATAGGGGTGCTGGTAACAGAGGTGATGCCGCTTGAAGTGCTGGCTATGCTGGTGCTTGGTGTATTGGCGGTGACAGGTTTGGTGAGCCCCACCGAAGCCCTTGCCGGTTTCAGCAATCCGGCAGTGGTGACTATCTGGGCAGTGTTTATCCTGAGTGGCGGGCTTACTCGCACCGGAATCGCTAATATTCTCGGCAGGAATTTGTTAAAGGTTGCCGGTGAGGGTGAAAGTCGCCTGATTCTGCTCGTTATGTTTGTGGCTGGTGGGCTTTCAGCCTTTATGAATAATGTGGCAGTTGCGGCCCTGATGCTGCCGGTGGTGATGGATATCTGTAGAAAGACCGGTCATCCGCCTTCAAGGATGCTCATGCCTCTGGCCTACGGATCACTGTTGGGCGGGTTGACAACCATGATCGGTACCCCGCCTAATATATTGGTATCCGAAGCGCTTCGGGCCAACGATCTCACGCCTTTTGGTCTCTTTGATTTTACTCCGGTGGGTATCATCGTGATGGTGAGCGGTATGCTCTTTATCACCTTTGTCGGTATTCGATTGTTGCCAGAGAAATCGGCCATGGCAGATGGTGAGGCAACTGGTACTGGAGACGTGAATCTGATGCTCGAGCAGTACCACCTGGAAGAACGTCTGTTCCGCATTCATATTCCTAAAGACTCTCCACTGGTGGGACATACCCTTGCTTCAAGTCATCTTGGTTCTAGACTTGGTCTGAACGTGGTCGGTATCAATCGGGGCAGACGCAGTTTTTTAGCCCCTGCAGCGAGCGATGAGATCATGGGGGATGATGAACTGATCGTAGAGGGAAGGCTGGATCGTATCCAGGAGATGAATAACTGGGGACAACTGCTCACCCTCAGCGATCTGAGCAGGGAAAACATTCTGATAGAACATGGCATGAAGGTCGCAGAAATTCAGCTGGCGGCAGGTAGCCCGTGGATAGGCAAGACCCTGTCCGGGCTCAACTTTAGAAACATGTTCGGTCTCAATGTTCTCGAGTTGAGAAGGTTTGAACGGAGGATAGAATACAATGTAAAATCCCAGCAGCTCAGGGCGGGTGATGTGATAGTTGTCCATGGCCCGGCAGATAAAATCAGCGAACTGGGGCAAGTCGAAGGTATCATGGCGCCAGTAGTGCTGGGATTGTCGGATATTCATGAGGATTATGCGCTGGGCAGGAAGGTGCGAATCCTCCGTGTTCCCAATCGCTCCCGGCTGCTCGGCATGTCTGTTTCTGAGAGCAGGCTGGGTGATGCCCTGGATGTCCAGGTCCTCTCAATCATCAGGGAGAGTGGTGAAGCCATCATTCCCGCTTCGGACACTATTTTCGAAGCAGGCGATATGCTGGTTGTTTCCGGCATGTCAGACCTGATTGCAGTGCTGTTGATGCAGGGTCTGGAAGCGGTGTTTGAGAAGGGGACGGACGGAGTAAACGATATTTCCCTGCTCGAAGATGATAAGGTCGGTGTGCTCGAGGTGATTGTTTCGCCCCACTCCAACCTCAACGACCAGACTCTGGATGAGATAAACTTTCGTGAAAAGTTCGGCCTCAATGTGCTGGCAGTGTGGCGAAAGGGCAGAGTTATTCGAACGGGTCTCCGTGATCTGCAACTGCAGTTCGGTGACGCTCTCCTGCTCTTTGGTTCCTGGAAAAAACTGGCAGTCCTGGGACGCGAACCGGACTTTGTGGTGCTGACAGAGACAATGCAGGAGCCGGCCCGTGAGGAAAAAGCCAAAACAGCTTTGGCCATTATGGCTGCCGTGCTGTTGCCGGTGATTTTTGGCTGGGTGCCGATATATATCGCCGTGGTGATCGGTGCGGCGTGTATGGTACTCACGAAATGCCTGACCATGGATGAGGCGTATCGTTATATTGAATGGAAGGCTGTCTTTCTTATTGCCGGGATGTTGCCTCTGGGGGTGGCTCTGGATAAAACTGGAGCAGCGGCCATGGTCGCAGAGAATGTGATCACAATTATGGGTCCCTTCGGCCCTTATGGCGTACTCTTCGGGCTCCTGTCGATCACTTTTGCGGCAACCAGCATTATTCCCACTGCTGCGCTTGTGGTGCTCATGGTGCCCATAGCCCTGCAGACCTCGGCGGGGCTTGGCATCTCGCCATACCCGCTGATGATGGGGATCGCCATGGCGGCATCCTCGAGCTTCACCTCACCGATTTCACATCCGGCAAATGTGCTGGTGATGGGACCGGGCGGCTATTCATTTATGGATTATGTCAAGTTGGGTTTGCCGTTGACCTTAGTGATATTGGCGCTGTTGATGATTGTTATTCCAGTGTTCTGGCCCATGACTGTTTGAAGGAGGTAGGTGAGAGGAGTTAGGAGTGGTTAATATGGTGGGAGAATTGTCCCCCGAACTTCGCCAAACCCGACGCGATACCCGTCACCCTGGCACCAGCCGGTCATGGTGACAGTGTCGCCATCCTGTAAAAAGGTGCGTGTTTTTCCCTGGCCTATGGCAACTGGTTGAGTCCCCTTCCAGGAGAGTTCAAGCATACTGCCGAAGCTTCCCGGTTCGGGGCCACTGATTGTACCGGAGGCCATCAGGTCTCCCGGCAGGATATTGCAGCCGGTGGCGGTATGGTGGGCAAGCTGCTGACTCATGGTCCAGTACAAATGCCTGAAGTTACTTCGGCAGACACGATTATTGCCAATATACACTTCAAGGTTGATATCGTAGGTGCAGCGTTCCCGGCTTTGCAGATACGGGAGAACCTCGGGAGATTGTACCGGGGCGTCCCTTCTGAATGGGGAAAGAGCTTCTATGGGAACCACCCATGGCGAGATGGATGTGGCGAAGTTCTTTGCCGTGAACGGGCCGAGTGGCTGGTATTCCCATTTCTGGATATCCCGTGCCGACCAGTCATTTACCAGCACCATGCCAAATACATGATCCATGGCCTGCTGCATGGTGACCGGCCTGCCAAGCGCGGAACCAGGGCCGATAAAGAAACCCATCTCAAGCTCAAAATCCAGTGATCGGGTGGCGGCAAATTCAGGTATCGGGCTGTCATCCGCCTTGACCTGGCCCATCGGCCGATGAATCGGGGTGTCACTGACCACCACAGAACTTGAACGGCCATGGTAGGCTACAGGCAGGTGCAGCCAGTTGGGCATGAGGGCGTTCTCCGGTCCCCTGAACATGGTGCCGACGTTGGTGGCATGTTCCCTGGATGAATAGAAGTCGGTGTAGTCGCCGATAATTGCCGGGAGGTGCATTGTCACATCCTTTACAGGCAGCAACGCGCTTGAACGGAGTTGATGATTATCGCGCAGCGTTGGTTCCTGCTCATTCAATAACCGTGAAATAATTGTGCGAACCTGGCTCCAGGCAGAGGGGCCTGCAGCGAAAAAGAGGTTGAGCGAGTTCCTGTTGAACAGTCTTGGGAGAGGAACGAAGAAACCCTCGGTTTCAAGCAGGGCCAGATCCAATACCAACTCCCCGATGCGGGCTCCAATACGTGCCGTGCCATCGTGGGAAAACACCCCGTACGGCAAGTTCTGGATTGGGAAATGACTGTGCTGGTCATAATCAACGAAGGAACGCAATGTCGGGTCGGTGGATGCTGTCATTTGATCACAACTACCTCGTATATGATGACGTAATGAGAAAATCTATCTGGTTCAATTCGAAATATTCGGGTTACGCCTTCACGTTATCAGTAAGCAGACCGAGATTTTTGAGCCCCTCAAGGGGCTCAGCAAAAGAACAACTGCCAAAGCTTATTACTCTGGTTGTGCGGAATCTTTTCAGTTCCGCCAGCGGCAGAAAGTGGTTACGCCAATGAATGCCATCGGGGGCGAAGGTGAAATTCCCGTCGTTTTCATCGGTCAGACAGGCGGAGATATCATGCTGTTCAATGGCCTCTCCCTGGTAAAGCAGAGTGGCGAAAAAGATGTTGAGAAAACCGTGCTGCATTATATCAAAAGTTGAGGATACATTGCGTAAGGGATGGTGCAGTCCGGCAGTAAACTTGATGGGAACATCCTTTTTCTTACAAAGGGTGATTGCGGTGGCAACTTTTTTCACAGACGGGAACGCGCTCGCCATAACCCCACCGCATCTCAGTTTGAAACCGGCCTGGGCGGAAGAGGATGTCGCTCGGTTACTGCCGTTAAAGATCGCCAACGCATCTGTTGCTGTCTCGAGGTCAGAACTCTCAAAGAATAATTTCACATCACCTATCCCGGCTAACTTCAGGAAGTTGTGCAGCCGTACAATACGTTCCAGGCAACGATCCCGGGAGAGGCAATTGCCGGGGATGGTGGTCTCGACTGCGTTGATGACCTCGCCAAAACGTTTTAAGAAGGCATAGTCGGCGGAATCACCGTCCGGAGGGATCAGAACACTTAAGGGAAACGAGTTGTCGATTCCTGATTCCTGCAGCCGGGCGGCAGAGATGATAAATCTGCCGAGCATCCATCCGTGGGGGCTTTGCCGGGCGCTTCTGTACTCTTTTTCGGCATGGCTGATATCGAGTGCGGCAGGCGGGAAAAGACCTGCATAGTCGATAAGCGAAGTCATGAATGATCGAAAAGTTGCATTCATAGTTCTTCTTCAACCCAGGAAAGGTGGTAATCGCTCTCCTCGCAGGGGAGTAGCCCTTTGGCCACGTGCAGGGGCTCGAACGTATCTATCATTACTGCCTCCTCTTTAGTCGCTTTTTTGCCGATAGAATCTTCAACTTTTCCCGGATGCGGGCCATGGGGGAAACCGTCGGGATGAAGGGTGATAGAGCCGAATTCTATACCTTTTCTGCTCATGAATGTGTCACTGCAGTAGTAGAGCATTTCGTCAGAGCCGATGTTGGAATGATTGTAGGGCGCGGGGATGGCCTCGGGGTGATAGTCGAATAATCTCGGTACAAAGGAAAAAACTACAAAACCATCGCTCTCAAAGGTTTGGTGTACCGGCGGGGGCTGGTGGATACTGCCGGTAATCGGCTCGAAATCGGAGATGTTGAAGGCCCAGGGGTAGTAATAACCGTCCCAGCCCACAGTATCTATCGGGTGATGGTCGAGCACGGTCCGGTGTAATGCGTTTTGCGCTTTGACGATTATCGGGAACTCCCCACGTTCATCATGGGTATAGAGCAGGGTGGGGGGACGAATATCGCGTTCGCAGAAAGGGGCATGCTCGTGGAGTTGTCCATGGGAATTTCGGTATCGTTCAGGTGTCCGGATATAACCGCGGCTTTCGATAATGAGAAAAATATTCTTGGTATTGGTGAACCGGTATCTGTGGGTGATACCTTTAGGCACCACCAGAAAATCACCTCGCCGGAAATCCAGCTCACCCATTTGCGACTCGAGAACCCCTTCCCCCTGGGTGACAAAGACTATTTCGTCTCCCTCACCGTTACGGTAGAAGAAGGGATCGTCCATGGCAGGCCGGGCAAACGAAATCGCCACATCATCATTAAAGAGCAGGGGGATGCGGTCGAGAGTAGGGCTTGGGCCGGCGGTGGGGAGCCGGTGGGTATGAAAGAGACGCAATTTCAGCATCAGGTTCGGGTCAACTTCCCATTTCAGTTCTTTTACAAATTCAACCCGCTTGACGGGGGTGGGCGGACGCAGGGTATAGAGCAACGACTTGATGCCTGCAAAACCGAGTGTGCCCATAAGGTGTTCGTGGTGGAGCGAACCGTCCGGTTTGCGAAAAACGGTATGTCGCTTATGTGGAATCTTGCCAAGCTTGTGATAAAAAACCATGAGTCCCCCAAGAAAAATTACCCTGGCTCGCGGGCCAGAAAATTATTACCAGGTACTTACAGGTTACCCCGCCTCCTCTGTTCCATTTCCATGGATTCGAACAATGCCTTGAAGTTGCCTTTGCCAAAACTCTCACAACCCGCCCGTTGGATAACCTCGAAAAAAAGTGTAGGGCGGTCCTGCAGGGGTTTGGTGAATATCTGCAGCAGGTAGCCGTTTTTGTCGCGATCGATAAGGATGTTGTTTTCCCTGATTTCCTTTCTGTCTTCCTTGATAGTCCCTACCCGGTCCCAGACAGTGTCATAGTACGTATCTGGTATCGAGAGGAAATGCAGGCCATTTCCCCTGAGTTTTCTGACAGTTGTTACAATGTCGGCGGAGTAGAGAGCGATATGCTGAACACCTGCCGAATAGTGAAAATCTATATACTCCTGGATCTGACTTTTCCGCTTAGCCCTGGCAGGTTCATTGATCGGCAGTTTGATATTGCGCGAATCGTTGGCCATGACCTTGGAACGCAGGGCAGAGAATTCTGTGGAGATGTCTTTGTCGTCATAAGAGACAAACTGATGGAAGCCGAACACCTCTTTATAAAAGTCACACCACCTGTCCATCTGGCGCTGTTCGGCATTGGCGACGACATGGTCGATCCGGCTGATCCCGACAGATTCCCCGGCAAGCTCCGCCGCCTGATAGCCGGGCAGAAAAGGCCCGTTGTAATTATTCACAGAGACAAAGCTGTGCACCACGTCACCATAGGTGTGAATAGCGGCTCTGCGGATACGGCCGTTACCATCTTCAACGTCATGGGGAAAGGTGGACGGTTCGGCACCGCGTGCCACTGTCTCATGGAAAACACCATCTACAGAGTCCACCTCAAAACAAATGTCTGCGACACTGTCTCCGTGCAGGGTGAGGAAGATATTGCGGGAATCGGCATAGTTTAAAGGGGTGGTGAGTACGAAAGTCACCCTGCCCTGTTGCAGAACATACGATGCTCTATCTGGAAAGCCGGTCTCCGGTCCGAGGTAGGCAACCTGGTTGAACCCTAACGCTTTCCGGTAGAAAAAGGCGGACTGGAGGCTGTTTCCCACGAGCAATTCAATGTGATGTATGCGTTTGACAGGCAATGATCCCATTACTTTCTCCAATATCACCGAGGTTATGGCGTGATATCTGATTCAGTCCACATCAAGAGCGTTGCAAAATTGCATAGAGAGGGCAAAAATACAGGTGCCTCTCATGCTCCTAAAGGATAGCGCAAAAAAAGAGGGCAAGGCAAGGTAAATGGACTGGAGAGTGCGAAATTGCTAGATTTGCACAAATGAAAAGCCTGACAAAACTGATCCGGCAGAGCAGGCCGTTTTGTCAGGCGAGGAAAGGGGGGCGGCTCAAGCTCTACAGGCCACCGATCAGCATCTTGGTGCCTACCACGTAAAGCAGAATAGAGAAAATCTTCTTCAATCTGTCCACCGGAAGGGTATGGGTCAGCCTGGCGCCGATTGGGGCGGTGCAGACACTGGCCAGGACGATACCGAACAGACCCGTCAGGTGGATATACCCAAGGTGGGGAGCTGCGATGTCGATCCCCATACCGTTAACGACATAGCCAGCTGTTCCGGCGATGGCGATGGGGAAGCCGATTGCGGATGAAGTGGCAATAGCCTTGCGTATCTCGGTATTGCACCAACTTAAAAAAGGTACCGAGAGGGTGCCGCCGCCAATACCCACCAGGCTGGAGAAGATGCCGATGGTACCTCCAGCGCCAAACATACCGACGCTGCCGGGCAAGGTCCTGTTGGGTTTGGGCTTGAAACCAATGAGCATCTGGGTTGCAACAAATATGAGAAAGAGCGCAAAAAAGATCTTCAGGAAATTGGTAGAGAGCTGAGCTGCGATCCAGGCACCGAAAAAGGTTCCGGCGAGAATGCCCGGGGTGATCCGGGTTACAGCCTGCCAGTTCACTGCCCCTCTCTTATGGTGAGCCCGCACACTGGAAAGTGAGGTGAAGACAATACTGGCCAGCGAGGTACCAAGCGCCATATGCAGTACATACTCATGGGGCACGCCGTGGGCAATAAAGGTGTATGTAAGCATGGGTACTATGACCATGCCTCCACCGATACCGAGAAGCCCGGCCATGAGCCCGGCAATTGCACCGGCACCGAGATACATTGCAAAAAACATCATACTTACATACTCCTGTAAAAAAATACTGGCTAAACCAGGATTTCGCGGCTCACGTTGCCGGCGCTGGCTGTGCCGGTAAGAACCATGGTCTGGATCAACTCACCGCGAATCTTTTCAAGATATGCCTGAACTCCATCCTGCAGTCCGCCTACTGCGGCAACAGAGACCGGGCGCCCTATCATGACAGCGTCTGCGCCGAGGGCCAGAAGCTTGAGCACATCTCCACCGCTTCTCACACCGCCATCGGCTATGATGGTGACCTTGCCTTTCACGGCATCGGCGATAGATGCAAGTACATCGGCGGCGCCTGGGGCAAAGTCGAGCACGCGGCCACCATGGTTGGAGACAACGATTGCATCCACACCAATCTCGGCTGCCATCTTCGCTTCATCCACGGTCATTACACCTTTCAGGATGAACTTCATGGAGGTGGAGTCGATGATCTTTTTGAGAGCCTCGGGGGTTTTCGGGGAAACAGGACGGCCCATCTGGCGCAGGGTAACGAGACCGGCTGCGTCTATGTCCATGCCAAAGATTTTGGTGCCGGATTTGACAGCCTTTTCAATTTTCTGGTCGAGCTCTTCATTTTCCCAGGGCTTGATAAAAGGAATACCCTTACCATCGTTTTTCTCGATGGCGGAAAATCCGGCGCTGTGCAGCCATTCAGGTACACCGTCACCGGTACAGCCGAGAGTGCCGGCGGCGAGGCAACCACCGATTACTGAATCTATATATTCTTCTTCGCTGATACCTCCGCCCATGTTGAAGCTCACGCCACCGATCGGCGCAGCAAGTACAGGCATAGAGAGTTTCTGGCCAAGAAAATCGATGCTGGTATCCGGTGCGGTGACATCATGAATCAGCCGCATGTTGAATTTGTAACGCGCGAGCGCCTCAACATTTGCGGCGAAGGAGGAACCGGTGCCAAGCCCCCCCATGCCTGGAACCTGGCCTACACAGGCCTTGCCGTTGCACTGCGGACAAACACGGCAAAAGCCTTTCATTTTCTCTCTGGCGACATCGTAATACTCTTTCACGTTGATTCTCCTTTATCAATTTAACGGGTTTGCCTGCGAAGGTGGTGGGGTGCAGTAAAAACGTCTAAATTCTATGTGTAAGGTGCGTTGAAGTGTTATCGGGTTTTCTTGATAGCTGTGAACTTATCCTGCGGCCGCTCTTCTGTCAGATGGGCGAGGTTCTGTTCGACCTGTACCATATGCTCCTGCATGTGGCGGGCTGCATCGGCGGAAGATTTTCGTTGCAGGGCATCGAATATCTGTTGGTGATAGCCCAGAGACATCACGCTTCTTTCCTGGCTCTGAAGCTCATTGACGCGACTCTCAGCCAACACGTCATGAACGGTGTCATAAATATCAAGCAGTACCCCATTGCCTGTGGCGCGAACAAGAAGCCTGTGAAACTGTTCGTCGTACGAAGCCCTGTCCCGGCCGCTGGCCACGGCCTCAGCCTGCACGTTTAAAATTTCTTCAAGCTCTTTCAGGGTCTGGTCGTCTATGCGGTTGGCGGCGAGCGCGGCTATCTGCGGTTCGAGCATGGAACGCAATTCGATAATCTCGTTGATGCGACGTTTTTTTCTGGTGACACCGTCTATCATGCAGCTCAGGGCGCCTTCGGCAACAAAGGTACCGGCACCGCGTCTGCTGACAACCACAGCTTTTTCCGCCAGTGCCTTTATCGCTTCGCGCACCGTATTGCGGGATACCTGATATTTTTCAGCCAAGTATCTCTCGGAGGGAATCCGGTCACCTGCGGCCAGTTCTCCGGTCCTGATGAGATCTTCGATCAGGCTGACAATTTCGTCGTGTCTTTTCTGGGTCATGGAGCCTCCTCAAGGGGTCATATTGGCCCAACCAATAGCAATAATTGCCGGGGATGTCAAGATTAATAACAGTAGAAGAAGCGGGCAAGACCAGCCAATCCTGGTAGGATAGACAGAAAAGGGTGGGGAAGCTTCTGGAAAAAGAGCTATTCTGAAACTACGATGGAATTAGAAACTAATACAGAGAACAAAATACAAGGCCGGTATAAATAATACAAGGGGTGGAAGATGAATCCTGGTGGGAGAAGAGCAAGCAGGGGAGTTACATTATGGGTGTCAATATTCCTGATGATGCTCTGGGGGTGTTCTCCGGTTGCTGAGGAAGCAGCAGAGGAGCAGTTACAGGAGCCATCTTCGCAGGATGTGCAATACACCAGGCTGAGTCTGCCGGCCACTTTTGTCGGCTCTATTCCCTGCGAGGATTGCGTTCGAGTTGATATCGTACTGAATTTGCGCCCGGATCAGCTCTATCAGCTTCGTAAAACCTACATTTCCAGTGGTCAGCGAGTGAAGAAGGTGGAATCGCAGATGCGTAACTGGCGATATTCCAGCGACGGCAGAATGATAATTCTCGGCAAGCAGAAAGGCATGCTCAAAACCTATGTGGTTGCTGATGATAATACCCTGGTTTTTCTGGAACTGGAAAGCGAGCGGGGTAAAGATCCTATCACCTATACGCTTACCCGGTCACCTGGATACGATCCCTTCGGCGACAGTGTGAAGATGCTGGGAATGTTCAGTTTAAGCGAAAGCGGCGGGACAATTATTGAGTGTTCCAGCGGTGAAGTGTTCAGTGTTTCAAGATCTGGTGATTTTGAAAGGATGGCAAAAGAGTATCTGCGAATGCCGCATAACCAGAGCGAACCTTTACTGCTATCATTTACGGGGACAATCCATGGTACAGGCGAAAGTTTTGGTGACAGCATCACGATAAATGATTTTAACCGTCTGTATCTTAATGGAAATTGCCTGGGAGAGCAGCAAAGTAAAAGTCTTACCGACTCAGTCTGGACGTTGGAGACAATCGGAAACAGGGGGTATGGCCGGTTATGAATACAGGTCTGCTCCCTACCTGATCTTGCGCAGGGACAACACTCTTCAGGGGTTTGCCGGTTGTAATGATATCTCCGGCACATATCTGGTGCGTGGTGATGTATTGCTCTTTAAAAGGATGATTCAGACCAGATTGGCCTGCTTTGAGGGGAATGAGCTGGAGAGCCTTTTTCTGGAGACTCTCGATAATGCCGAGCTTTTTACGATTGAGGAAGAAACGATGACAATTCTTGACCAGAATGGGGAGGTTCTGGCCACATTCACCGGCACATAATGTAGTCTGAGCAGATACGACCCGCTATTTATTGCCGCGTTTTGATTCACATACTGAAAAAAGAGTGAATCCCAAATGTCCCCGGTTAGCAGGTCGTTTCAACTCCTGAAAGGGTAATGCTTTATTCCGGCCACGAGAAAATTAAAAGTCTGTTCTGATCTTCAATAGAGCTTTTACTCTGAATAAGCAAAATAGCCAGAATTATCAAAACACACCCCACTCCTGTCTCTTCACCCGTGACTTCCCGTTTCCAGAAAATGATAGTGAAATAGATTGAGGTAACATGTTTCTCAGCGTAGCAGGACTGTTAAACCTCAACCACCATTCCCGCGGCTACCTCCTGCTTCTTCTCATCACCCATTAGAATACCCAGCAGCTCAAGGGAAAACTCCACAGCAGTACCAGCACCGCGACTGGTTACGCAGTTTTGGTCCATTACTACGTTTTTCTCAGATGTTTTGCCACTCTTCAGGCCACCGATAAAGCCGGGATGGCAGGTGGCGGATTTACCTTCGAGAAGACCATTCTCACCAAGAACCAGCGCGGGTGATGCGCAAATAGCGCCGTAGAGCTTGTTGGCCTTGTTCTGTTTTTTAAGGATATCGATAAGTGGTTTGGAGTCTCTTAGATGTTCAGCACCGGGAATACCACCAGGAACCACTACCAGATCATATTCTTCATCCATGCAGTCACTGATACGTTTATCTGCATGAATCTTCACACCATGAGAAGAGGTTATAACCAGGTCATGGACTGAAGCGATATCGACATCTGCACCTGCTCTTCTGAAAACATCCACGATGGCAAGGGCCTCGACCATTTCAATTCCGTCCGCTACAGGGACTAGTATTCTCTTTGTCATTTTTATGTCCTTTTAGGTAGAGGTTATGAATTCGGAGCCTGACCACGAGGATGATTGTAATCGGAGGTGTGAAGTGCGGCAAGGAGGAAGTTTGTTTAGTAGAGTAGATGGATTAGTAGAATAGCTGTAACGTTTCAGTATGTTTTACAGATATAGTCGGTTTTTTGGGGTTGGAGTGTTTAGGGTGCTCGCCTCATAGTCGCTATTTAGAGAGTGAAGATAAACAATCAATGAGCACGTTTATTCTGGTATCGTAAATGATCACTTCGGCAGGTTTAATTAAGATCTTTTATCATCGTAATCCAAAGGTGAATATAACTCATTCATAACAAACCCTTTGCGCGCAATCGTTGGCTCTACTATGAAAAAATTAACAGGAATGCTTTCAACAGCATTGATCTTACTGATATCAGCATGTGTAACCAGGCAACATGGCTATTTCACCGGCATCAACGTACCGCCGATGGCTGAAGTACAGGCAGGCAGTTTTAATATTGGCGAGGGTGGGAATTGGCCTTGGGCGAATGGGCCAAGACCAATACAGAAAATCACAATCGGCTATGACTACTTTATAAGCAAAGAGCCTATAACGGTAACTGATTGGGATGAATGTGTAAAAAATAAGATTTGCGAACCATTGGATGGGCAAAATCGGGGTCATGATGCGGCACTGGTGAGTTGGGAAGGAACTCAAACCTATATATCCTGGTTAAATAATAGTACCGGGAAAAATTTTCGCCTTCCCTCTGAATCAGAGTGGGAGTATGCCATTAAGGGACCAGAGCCTCTGCCTGACTCATGGTTTGTCATCAATAGTGGCAAGGGAATGCAAATGACCAGAAAGTCCTATGTCAATAATTTTGGTCTATACCCAAGGTTGGGGATGCATGGTGAATGGGTAGAGGATTGCTGGAATAACTCCTATAGCGGGATTCCATTGGATGGCGCCCCCCGTGTTGTTGGAGATTGTCAAAAACGAACGTTCAGGAACCGAACGGGAAAAGATGATTTTATCTATATGGTAAATGGCCGGTCCTCTTTCTATAAGGATATCAGAGGATCCAATATTACATTCAGGATAGTCCATCTAAAATGAACTCTATCTTTAAAGCTAACCGGTGTGGATTTTCTGAACCAACTCTATGAGTCTTTACGATCTGGAGACTCATTATCTATAATCTCCAATTTTGTCATGACTAAAAATTCCTCACTTTGTGATTGTAGCGCTTTGAGTAGGTATCTCCCTTACCGGGTGAAAGAAAATTGAAATGACCGGTAATCAGTACTTTACGGTTTCGGATAATCTGGTATGATACTCAAAATAGTAATGATTATTATTGCTGAATCGATGTGACTTGGAATTTGCATCATCAAACCAGATACCAGGGAGAATTCGTAATGTCTAAAGCACTCATCGTTTACTCAAGTCGTACAGGTCAGACCAAAAATATTGCTGAACTCATAGCGGAAGGATTACGACTTTCAGCCATTGATGTTGCCATAAAGGATGTAACCGAGATTAAGCGGGAGGATGAACTTGCAGATTATGACCTCTATGTCTTCGGTTCCTCGACCTACCATGGCGCGATGATGGATAGGATGAAGACCT
The DNA here is from genome assembly GCF_048381775.1 of Desulfosediminicola sp. Taxonomy (NCBI): domain Bacteria; kingdom Pseudomonadati; phylum Thermodesulfobacteriota; class Desulfobulbia; order Desulfobulbales; family Desulfocapsaceae; genus Desulfosediminicola; species Desulfosediminicola sp. Next base: position 77,483 of record NZ_JBLXGE010000012.1, read on the forward strand.
TTCTTTTTCTTGCTGAAAGAGCAGAGTTACATGGCAAGCCTGGTGGTTCATTCGGTTCGTTTGGCTGGAGTGGTGAAGCTGCAGAGCGTATTTACGATACCATGAAAAACATCTACGGTATGGACATGGTGAGTACTCCGCTGATGTTGAAGACCGGCGCGGTTGGAGGTGGGATTAAAGTTGCCCACGATTATGGCAGGGAGCTGGCTGCGAAGATCGCATAGCCGGAAAGAGGGTGGCGTTTCGAGAGCTGAGGCTCCCCTCTGCCCGCAATTTCACCTCGTCACCGGTCGAAGACCTGGCAACCACCCGCGCGGGTTTGCGCATCAATCGGGGCGATCCCACGATTGATTATTCGTCATGCCTGATCGATCCTAGGCTGCCCCCGATAACGTGCATTGAACGTTGACTTGTATCTTAATTTAATTTAATACTAAAACAATCTATTTTACCTATCATCAAGCTTCTCATTATACCTCTGGCATGCACTGCACTGAAAGAACTTGGCTGCAGTCTGCCTGTTAATCTATTTCATGCGGAAGGTGATGCAGAATGAAATCGGGATACAATCTTTCGGTGCTGAAAGGTGACTTTTTGGGAGGGTTGACGGCCGGTATAGTTGCCCTTCCCCTCGCTCTTGCCTTTGGCGTTTCCAGCGGGTTCGGCGCAGCTGCCGGCCTTTACGGAGCCATTGCCGTGGGTTTTTTTGCAGCTCTCCTGGGAGGCACATCCACCCAGGTTTCAGGGCCCACAGGGCCAATGACTGTTATTTTCGCAGCTACGATAGTTGCCTTCCCTGATAATATTCCGGCAATCACAGCAGTCGTCTTTCTGGCAGGCATATTTCAAATTCTGCTGGGGTATATGAAAGTAGGCGGATTTGTCAGATATATCCCCTATCCGGTCATTTCAGGCTTCATGAGCGGCATAGGCGTTATCATTATCCTCATTCAACTTCATCCGATGCTCGGTGCGCCCGGAGTAAAATCACCTCTCGAAGCTGTGATAGAACTCCCGTCTGCAATGGGGAATATTAATATTTACAGTCTGCTCATTGCAATGTTTACCATGGCTGTAGTTTTTCTTACCCCGGCAAAAATAAGCAGCAGATTTCCATCACCATTGCTGGCTCTTGTCAGTGGCACCTTGCTGGCTGTAATTTTTGATCTGCCGGTCGAGATTATCGGAGAGATCCCATCGGGTATCCCCGAATTCAGGCTGTCTTTATTCCCTCTCGATCTCTTGCCGAAGATCGTCCCAATGGCTCTTGCTCTCGCCGCATTGGGGACAATCGACTCTCTTCTCACATCGGTGGTCGCAGATTCCATGACCAAGACCAGGCACAACTCAAACAGGGAACTGGTGGGTCAGGGTATTGGCAACATTGCCGCCTCGTTCATTGGTGGTTTGCCCGGAGCCGGTGCGACGATGCGTACCGTCGTCAATATTAAAGCGGGAGGTACAACAAAGGTTTCGGGTATAACGCACTCCTTGTTCCTGTTGGCAATTTTACTGGGAGCCGGACCATATGCATCAGTCATTCCATTGCCTGTATTGGCAGGTATCCTGATGAAGGTGGGGATAGACATTCTTGATTACCGGCTGTTACGCATGATTAATCGTATCCCCAAACCAGATCTGGTTGTTATGCTCAGTGTTTTTGTAATCACGGTTTTCGTCGATCTTATCATGGCCGTTGGAATAGGTATTACCCTGGCGTCCCTGTTGATTACATATCGAATAGCCTCACAATCAAAAATTGATGTGAGGGGCGTGCAGCATCAGGAATGGCACAGGGATCTCGAAAAGAGTCTGGAAGAGGAGACAGGGTACCGCATCCGGACCATATCCGTCATGGGGGCATTCTTTTTCGGGACAACATCGAAAATGCAGGAACATGTCAGTAAATTGATCGGCACCAAGGTCGTCATTATCAACCTCCTTGACGTGCCGTTCATGGATTTGTCCGGATATTTCGCTTTAAGTGAGATGATTGACAGGTTGAAAAGAGAAAATATCAAACCGATCATCGTGGTCAATGAGGGGGAAGGTATCCGGCGGCAGATGTTTGATATGGGCTATGGTGATCTATTGGGAGTTGATGGTATTCACACCGACTATAACGATGCTCTCCATCTGGCCTGGGAATACATAGAAGATTGAGTAGAAGGCTCGGATTCTGGTACCTCGGTTATCGAAGGACAACATTTTAAGCCGAAGCGATGAGATTGGGCAGAAGCTTTGCTTCAGGACGGAAAATAACCAGGGATTAGTGGACTATACCCTGGTGCTCCAATGAAAAAACAAACCACTTGTGTGAGTCCTCCTGCCTGACAGGGAAAAGCGGCAGCTGTATTTCGATAGCGTTGGGAAATCTATTTTTCATGAAGTGTATATAACCGATGGCCTCCTCCTTCTTCTTAAACGGACCCATTTCAATATCAGGAGCCATCCCTGCATGTATTGTCAGTAAATACTCTCTTGCGCAGACCAGGTCCTGAGTCATACCAATATAGATAGCCATTGTTAAGTACCCTTTGCTAAGTCATATTTCAGGGAAAACCAAGAAAAAAGTCAGTGTTTGTAAAGCATTGAGGATCATTGGTGCGGAAACCATACCACGCTGAGTAGATTGCCGCCATGAGATATTTTCCCTAGCCCATAGAGGGTGTTTAAATCACATTGGTTGCCTAATGGGATGGCGTTATGTATAACACTGCAATAACATAATTTATTAAGATCTCTGATTTCGTAGATATATCGAGGCGGTTGACTTTGCTGAAATCGATTCAACAGAAAAATTCTACTCAGGAATTGTTTATGGAAAAGAAGACAGTGAAGGATTTGATGGTACCCATTGAAGAGTATGCGACTGTTAAGATCGGTACATCTTTGCTGGGGGCTATCCTGGCTTTGGAAAAGGCGCAAGAAGCATATACCGACAGTAAGTATCAGCACCGTGCAATTCTTGTCATGGACGAGAAAAATAAAGTCGTCGGTAAAATCGGACAGTTGAGGGTGCTCAAGGCAGTCGAAACACGATACGACCTGAATGAGGAACTTGATGATTTGGGGAAATTCGGTTTCAGTGAAAAATACCTCAACAGAAGCAGGGAGATCTACCGGCTCAAAGGGCCAATCTTGAATAAAGAATCTCTAAAAGCGGCGGCTGAAAGGCCTGTAGAGGAGTTTATGCAGCAACCAACTCCCGGAGAGTTCGTCTCTGAAGATTGCTCACTGGACATTGCCATTCACAGACTTGTCGCCGGTACGCACCTCTCACTTCTGGTAACAAGGGAGGAGGAGATCGTCGGAGTACTCAAAATGGCCGATGTCTTTGCAGCAGTATCCCATGAAATGAGAGAGGCGGCCATGGAGTAGATCCGAATGGCTCTACCTCTATTCCTGCCCAAAAATAATATGGATAACTTGGAACAATCTATCTTGACCAAACATAAATAGTGAAGAGGGAAGATGAACGAGTTAGAGAAGCTCTACGACAGAATCATTCAGAGGCTGAACATAAATCTGCGGGAATTGAATTTTGATGCTGAACCATACTCCTCAGGTCTCATTGTTCCGGAACAGATGAACAAATTCTATGCTTTCTACGGGATCTCGACTGACCACCCGTTGAGCCTGGAAATCAGGCACTCGGGTCTTGCCGGCAGTTATTTCTTGGGGAAGTGCCGTGTCTCGAACTCCCTGCTGTATAAAACCGACATCCGTGGTGATGAACTGAAGCGAAAGGGGAGTATGTTTGCTTGTCAGGGATTTGACATAACCATCACGCAAGACGAATGTGTAAATATCGCTCACAGTGCCCTTGTGAAGACACTTGTTCATAACTTTTCGCATGACCCCGAGACTCCCGAGGAATTCTTTATCAGGGATACGCTGGCTATGGATTATGCGAACATCCACGGCGCTCCCACTGAGGGAGCATTCCTTGGGCCGTTTGCAACCGTTGACCTCACGACCGTCAGGGACTGCGTGATCGGAACATACTCATATATACAGGCTGGTGAGATCAGTCATATGACTATCCCGCCTGGTACCGTCTGGGTTAACAGCCCAGGCAACTTCAACTTTTATTACAGCTATGACCAGGCCTTACTCAGCAGCTATGCAAGTGTGATCCCCGGAGATCTTCCACATGGCTATATCATCGATTTTATAGGCAAGCACGAAGCAGCTTTTCAACGGGTTTTTGATACGGTAAACCTTGAGGCGATAGAGTCGATACCCAAAACAGCATCACTTGATCGCTACGCTGTTGTCCTCCCCAAAACAAAGATAGCTGACAACGTTCTTGTGTCGCAGAGGGCATATCTCAGCAACTCCTCACTGGGAAAAGGCTCTAACGCACAGGAAAACTGCTATATAATTAATTCAAATCTCGCAGGGTTCAATGTGACGGCCCATGGGGCAAAGATTATCGAGTCGGAGCTTGAACGAGACATATTCGTCGGGTTCAACAGCTTTCTATTCGGCAAGCCCGAGAGCCGCATCAAGATCGGAAAGGGTTGCATCGTTATGCCCCACACAATTATCGATATTAATTCACCATTGCAGATCCCTGAGGAACACCTTGTCTGGGGGCTTATCCGCAATGAGCAGGATTTAAAGGAGAACAGTATTTCAATAGCTGAACTTCAGGAAAGGAAGTCTGGATTCAGCAAAGGGCGACTCAACTTTGAAGGTGATGGTGGACTTTTTGTAAAAGCCTTCAAAGATCGTATACACCACATCCTTGATGTGAATGGGGCGTTTTTCGATGGTGAAAAAAATATGGGTCATGCCCAAAGAAATCAGAATCTCTCACTGAACACGATTCAACCCTTTCAATTCGGGGAAATGGAGGGATTGTATCCAAACATAACCATAGGATTGTAGTGATCTGCAGTTATTGTCCTAAAACTGTTGCATCCGGCCCTGACAGCATGAGGATGTCATGCGTGGAAGGGTCGGGTGATGTTATCTGTTCACGATCTTGTTTCGCCTGCGTGTCTGGCGTAATTGAACTCCGATGAACCCGGCCAGGCCAGAGCCGAACAGCACCATGGGAGCAGGCTCTGGAACCGGTTCCGTTGCAAAAGTAAACTTCCCTTCGATGTTGTCAAACAGTTCGTTTTCCCAGTCGAAAACACTGTAATAATAATAAACGGAGCCCGGCCAGGCCAGAGCCCAATCTTCCCTCCACTGTGAAGATTTTCTGCCACCATTCATACTCCACACCCTCTCTGAACCTGAACCAGTCATCTTGTATCACGTTGTCAAAAGGATGGGTATAAGCGACCTCCATTGTTTCAGGGTTGTAAAAAACCTCAGGATTGGAGGTGGTGCTTGTCGTCTGGTAAGGTTCGGCGCTGAATGATGGGACAATTTTCATGGGGAAAGTAAGTGATACTCTTCAGGCTTGGCCTGACCCTGAACACGTACAAAGACATGATTCTTAACTACTTGAACATCCGATAACAAACGCAGTGGTGGAGGACACAAATAACAAGAACAAACGCTGAAACGACAGGCATACGGTTTGCGGGATATGGAGTATTTCAAATTACGATTATACCACCTTCACAGGTCAAGGTACTCGTTTGCCGGATGAACCTTTTAATAAAGATACTCAACAGGGCTTCTGATTGCCCCTGCCCCCTGTTTGCCACACCTCACTGCGTGAGTTTTGTTCTTTGAAAAGGAAGAGAGTGAGACGGACTATTTTCATGAAATTGGCAAGTTAGTACACCACAGCCTTTCAAGGGTTGCTGAAAGGCTGTGGTGGAGGAATAGTAACCGGTGAAATCTTCGGGTTTCTTATCACTTATCTGAGGTCAAAACGATCCAGATTCATCACCTTTTCCCATGCTGCCACGAAATCCTTAATAAACTTTTCTTCGGCGTCAGCACAGGCGTAAACTTCTGCCAAAGCTCGTAATTCTGAATTTGAACCGAAGATCAGATCGACACGGGTACCGGTCCATTTGAGTTCTCCGGTGGTACGATCGCGGCCTTCAAACTCATCCCGATCTTCTGAAACCGGGGTCCAGGCAGTGGACATATCGAGCAGATTGACGAAGAAGTCATTGCTCAGCGTTTCTGGGCGGTCTGTAAAAACGCCATGCTTGGTTCCGCCATAGTTTGTGGCCATGGTACGCATACCACCCACCAGAACGGTCATCTCCGGAGCAGTCAGGGTAAGGAGTTGTGCCTTATCGACCAGCATTTCCTCGGCTGGAACTGTGTACTTGGTTTTCAGGTAGTTGCGAAAACCGTCTGCTTCAGGCTCCATTACAGTGAAAGAGAGAACATCTGTCTGTTCCTGCAAGGCATCCATGCGCCCGGGAGAGAATGGAATCCTTACGTTGTGACCAGCATTCTTCGCGGCTTGTTCGACCCCTGCGCAACCGGCGAGCACGATTAGGTCTGCCATGGAGATTTTTTTGCCAAAACCGTTTTTGATGCTCTCCAGTGTTTTCAGGACCTTTGAAAGCTGAGCTGGTTGATTTACTTCCCAGTCTTTTTGAGGCTCCAGGCGAACACGGGCGCCATTAGCACCACCGCGCATGTCTGAGCCACGAAACGTCGAGGCGGATGCCCAGGCGGTTGAAACGAGTTCAGAAACGGAAAGATCTGTGGCGAGGATCTGGTCTCTCAAGGTTGCAGCATCCTTGTCGGTTATCAGTTCATGGTCCACGGCCGGAATCGGATCTTGCCAGATAAGCTCTTCTGCAGGAACTTCAGGGCCGAGATAGCGCGTCCGCGGCCCCATATCACGGTGGGTCAGCTTGAACCAGGCACGGGCGAAGGCGTCTGCAAATTCCTCGGGGTTTTCATGAAAACGGCGGGAGATCTTTTCGTAGATCGGGTCCATCCGCATTGACATATCTGCGGTGGTCATGATGATCGGCACCTTCCTGGTGGGATCATCCGCTGCAGGGGCCATATTTTTGTCGGTTGGGTTTTTCGGTGTCCATTGCCAGGCTCCGGCAGGACTCTTGGTCAGCTCCCACTCATTGCCAAAGAGCATATCGAAATAGCCCATGTCCCATTGGGTCGGAGTCGGGTTCCAGGCACCTTCCAGGCCACTGCCTATCTGATCCCCACCCTTGCCGCTACCAAAGCTGCTTATCCAGCCGAAACCCTGCTGTTCGATACCTGCAGCTTCTGGTTCCGGGCCTACGTGGGCGGCATCACCGGCGCCATGGCATTTACCAAAGGTATGGCCGCCGGCGGTCAGCGCTACAGTTTCTTCATCGTTCATGGCCATACGGGCAAATGTTTCACGTACATCCCGGCCTGATGCTATCGGGTCTGGCTTGCCGTTTGGTCCCTCTGGATTGACGTAGATCAGACCCATCTGGACGGCTGCAAGCGGGTTCTCCAGATCACGATCGCCAGAATACCGCTCGTCTCCCAGCCAGGTTGTTTCTGAGCCCCAGTAGATATCTTTTTCCGGCTCCCAGATATCTACCCGGCCGCCACCAAAACCAAAGGTCTTGAATCCCATAGACTCCATAGCCACATTACCGGTCAAAATGATAAGGTCGGCCCAGGAGATTTTTTTGCCATATTTTTGTTTGATAGGCCAGAGCAGCCTGCGGGCTTTGTCGAGGTTGACGTTGTCTGGCCAGCTGTTGATCGGGGCAAAACGCTGGTTGCCGGTTCCTCCGCCGCCACGTCCGTCAGCGGTTCGATAGGTGCCTGCACTGTGCCAGGCCATGCGGATGAACAGTGGCCCATAGTGACCGTAATCTGCCGGCCACCACTGCTGGGAATCTGTCATCAATTTTTCCAGATCTTTCTTTACCGCTGCAAGGTCAAGAGTGTTGAACACTTCAGGGTAGTTGAAGTCCTCGCCCATCGGATCGGATTTGGAGGAATGCTGACGCAAAATATCCAGCCGCAGCTGGTTTGGCCACCAGTCCCTGTTTGTTGTTGCTTCTGCCAGCCTTTTGAAACCTTGTCCAGTCACAGGACACTTACTCTCACTGCTCATGTTGCATCCTCCGCTTACTTGTAAGGTTGTTGGATGATCTTTAGCCCTCTTTTTTAAAACATGTCGTGCAAATACCTTCCACTTCGACATGTGTTGCTTCAATCTCACCGAATGCGTTTACCGAGTCGGGGAGCTTGATGCTATCAAGATCCGTGCTGTAAAAGTCACGGGTAATACCGCATTTTTTGCAGACGAAATGATGATGAGGTGCCAGGTTGGCGTCGAAACGGGTACGCTCATGGCTTAATCCCAGGGTTTCCACCAGACCGAGATCATTCAGCCACCACAGCGTCCGGTAGACAGTGTCAAGCGAGACTGTGGGGATACGCTTCCTTACCCGCCTATAAACGGAGTCAGCATCAGGATGTTCTCCGGTTTGAGCGACTTCCCTGTAGATCTCGATTCGCTGGTGTGTAAGCTTAAGACCTTTATCCCTGCAGACGCCCTTAAAGTGGCTGATTCGCTGTTCGACTTCCTGTTCAGTAATTTTCATCATAATAATCCAGTAGTAATGATTACTATTTAATAGTCAACGTTAAATAGCCCGCTTTGTCAAATAGGGCATGAATAATTCACCACCAGGAGAGGGTTGTTTAAGTATATGTTTTTGCAGCATCAATTAAGTGCATCGGGGCGAGGGGGAGGGATCGGTGCTTAAGCCGATGCCCGTAAGCGAAGGACATTAAGGGGAATTTAGTAGAGAGAAATTGTTAAAAAAGAGTCCTGAAGACGACCAAACAGTATATCTCACGAGTTCAGGAATACAGCCTGGAGCCTCTTGCACCAGTGAGCAAGGAGGCCCAGGCTATCATGGTATGAAATTGGGAAGTTCTATTCTTCAGGGCTGATGCTGAGCCAGGCCTTGTTCAGTTCTTCCATATCGGCTTGCATGTCCAGAGCCATTAATTTTTCCAGGTCGGCGTTGTGCTTCTGGTACATGCTGATGTACTGCTCTTCGTCCTTACGGTGAATCTTGTACAGCTCGGGCATGGTCTCTTCATCTTTCTTTCTGAAAAGTCGTTTTAGTTTATATGCCTCGTAGGGGTGCACACCGAGTAGCCTGAGCGTGTCCTCGCCAAGTGAGAGTGCACTGCCGAAGGTTTCACGCCGTATGGTGGTAATCCCGAGATCCATCAATTCATAAACCGAACCGCGGTCCAGGGCATTGGCAGCAATCTTCAGGTGGGGGTAATGTTTTCGAACCAGTTCTATCAGCTCCCGGGTCTTTTCAATATCACCGATGGTGATGACCAGAACCTCTGCTTCGGCTGCACCGGCAGACTCCAGCAGATCGAGTCGGGTGATATCGCCGTAGTAGACTTCGAACCCGAATTTTCTCAGCACTTCAACATTTGCCGCGTCATGGTCGAGGATAACCGGCCGGATACCTGCCGAGATAAGCAGACGTCCAAGATCTGTCCCCATTCGGCCGAAGCCGGCCATGATAACCTTGTGTCCACCTCGTTCTATATGATCGGCTTCTGCCGTTTCGGGAGCTGGTGTCGATTTTTCGGAGATCTTTTCATAGGCGATAAAGAGCAGTGGTGCCAGAAACATGGAGATGGCAACTGCGGAAATCAGCGGATCGATAGTTTCAGCGGTGAGTACTCCGTTGGCCTTGGAAAACTGAAAAAGCACAAAGGCAAATTCACCTCCCTGGGCTAAAGCTACAGCAAAGAGTGAGCGTTGTTTGCCACCTATTTTGAAGATCAACCCTGTGGCTATCAGTATAAGCCATTTAATCGCGATCAGACCCACCACCAGGGCGGCGATCAAAGTTATTTTTTCCAGGATCATGGTGAAGTTCAGGCTGGCACCGATCGAGATAAAGAAGATACCGAGCAGCAGCCCCTTAAATGGCTCGATGTCGCTCTCAAGCTCGTGGCGGTATTCGCTGTCGGCCAGCACCACACCGGCCAGAAAAGCACCAAGTGCGGGAGACAGACCAACTGCGATCATCAGTAGCGAAATGCCCACCACGATGGCAAGGGCCGCAGCAACGAAAATTTCGCGCACCCTGGTGGCGGCGATGGTGCGGAAAATCGGGCGGGCGGCGAACTTACCGAGAAAGAAGATAGAAAAAATAGCTCCAAGCGTAACCAGTATGCGAAGATAGCCGGGCAGGGCGGCAATATCAAACAGCGCAGGGCCATGGTGGTCTGCTCCATGGGCAACGACGGTCGCCAGCAGTGGGAAAGCTGCCAGCATCGGGATGACCGCCAGATCCTGAAAGAGCAGCACGGAAAAAACCGAACGCCCGGCGGAGGTGTTCATCAGCCCTTTCTCCCTGAGGGTTTGCAGAACAATGGCGGTGGAGGAGAGCGAAAGGGTCATGCCGATGGCCAGTGCCTGCTGCCAGGGCAGGAAAAAGGCGGCGATTCCGGCAATGGCAGAGCTGGTGGCTATAACCTGAAATCCTCCCATACCAAGGATGGGCGTGCGCATTTGCCAGAGCAGGGAGGGCTTGAGTTCCAGGCCGACCAGAAAGAGCATCATGACCACGCCGAATTCGGTGAAATGCATGACCTGCTCAATATCAGCGATCAGCGATAATCCGAAGGGGCCGATCAAAATGCCGGCTATCAGGTAACCCAGTACGGAGCCCAGCCCGAATTTCTTGGCAATCGGCACGGCGACGGCTGCAGCAGCCAGAAAGATAAAGAGTTGTAGCAGAAACAATTCCATGGCTATCCCTTGAGTACCCCGTTGAGGTCGCTGTTGATGTGTGAAGATTTAACCGCTTTGCCAAGATTGATGCGATCATCACGTAGGGCAATGATGAAACGCCTGTAATCCTCGGCATGACTGTTGATTTCCTGCTGCGGCATGCCACTGTGGGCGGCAAGCACGGCAAATGGTGGCAGCCAGGTCATCTTGCAGAGTTTGGCAGTGGCACAGAAAGGGGAGAGCAGATGTTTAAGGGAGAATGGATTGTCTCCTTTCTTCAGGTAGGTTGCCTGATCTCCGGCGCTGAGTACATTCAAAAATAGTTTGCCGCTTAAGGCGTTGCCCTTGGAACCATAGGCCCAGCCGTGCTGTAGTACCAGATCGAGCCATTCCTTCATGATGGCCGGCGTTGAATACCAGTAGAACGGGTGCTGGAAGATAATCACATCATGAGCTTCACAGAGTCTCTGCTCATGATCCACATCGATTAAAAAGTTGGGGTAACTGGAGTAGAGATCGTGGAAGGTGATATTCTCAAGATTCTCGACGGCTTTACGCAAAGCGGAGTTGATACAGGAGCGATTAAAAGCCGGGTGTGCAAATACTATGAGTATTTTTTTCATGGTGATTGAGTAGTGTTTAACGCCGATTTCTCATGACAGCCTGTAAGTTTTGCTGATTGTATCAGAGTATATCATGAGCTTGAATAGAGGTTTTATTCGTTTTCGGATAACGGGTTGCAACTGTCGGTAGGGAGCATATCCGCCCTTCCGCACTGTCTGCTGAAGGGCGGATACGGTATCCGGCTGGTAAGGGGTAGTGGTTTTCGAGCAGGTAATCCTTTTGAATATTTATATACTCTATTTTCAGATGGTTTTCAGTAGTTCGACTATCCTGGTCGGGTCTGGGCGCCTTGTGTAATCCGGGTGGACTTCCACGTTTTTTATAACCCCATCTGTGCCGATAATGAAACGACCCGGCAGCGGCAGTCGCCAGAGATCATCACCGTTAAACCGGTCCAGTTCGATGCCGAAACTGGTGTAGATGGTTCTCAGATCTTCGGGCAGGCTGAAGACCAGACCATAGAGACTGGCCACATTGTTGCCGGGATCTGCCAGGACAGGGTAATCGAGCCCATGCTTTTTGATTACCTGCTTGGAGTATTTCGGCAGTTGCGGCGAGATGGCAACGAGGCTCGCGCCAGCAGCACGGATATCGTGAGCGACTTCCTGCAAAGCTTCCAGCTCTGCATTGCAGTACGGTCACCAGACTCCTCGATAGAAGGTAAGCACCAGCGGACCCTGGGAGAGTAAATCTGCTGAGCTGATATCATTGCCATTCTGGTCACAGAGGGTAAAGGCCGGGGCTGACGCTCCAACGTTCAATACGTCATCCATGATACCTGAACTCACCAGCTCCGCCGTTGAGTTGTGCATGATTGCAAGGGTATCCGCTGGAATACCGGCTTCTAGTTGGTCGCGCAGATTATCGAGTTTATCCTGTAGATTCATTGTGACCTCCTTGGTCATTGACTGACTGATCAGATCAAACTGAACTCAGTTGAAGAGAATTAACGATTTACAACCCTCACCTGTGCAAACTGTCTATGGCCTTCGGCTGAACCGTGAAAACCAAGCCCGCTCTGTTTTGCTCCAACCCAGGGGGAGTCTCCTTCACCGCCCACACCCTGGTTGATACCGATCATTCCAGCTTCGAGCCGACCGGCAATTGTGTTTGCGCCGGAACCGCCAAAGACCACCGCTCCCAGGCCATAGTCACTGTGATTGGCTCGTGTTATGGCATCTTCAATATCGCTATAGGTGCTGATACAGATCAGTGGCCCAAAGGTCTCTTCCTGCTCGACCCGCATGTCTGGTGTCATGCCTGCTATTACGGTGGGCTGGATATAGGGTGGTTGCTGGTCGTCAGAGCCCAACAGCAGCTTTGCGCCCTTTTCAACAGCATCCTTTATGTGGGCCAGAACTGTGCGGTGCTGGCGGTGATTGACAATGGGGCCGATGTTGACGTTGTCCATGTTCCATGGGCCAACCCTGTACTGACGGGCGTAACCTACCACCAACTCATTGAATTCGGCGGCCACAGTTTCATCCACGTAGATTCGCTCGGTGGAGGTACACATCTGGCCAGCGTTCTCGAAACTGCTGGCAACGGCAAAACGAGCGGCGGCGGCGAGGTCGGCATCGGCCATGACGAGCATCGGGTCATTGCCGCCCAACTCCATTACCAGGCGTTTAAGACTTGTGGCGGCTCTTTGCATGATATCTTTACCTGCGGCACGGGAGCCGGTAAACGCGATCATGTTCACATCGCTCTCTACCAGCATTTTGCCCTGTTCTCCGTCGCCGTGGACGATCTGCAGCACATGTTCAGGTAGTTTTCCTGCCACCAGGTCGAAGAATGCCTGGGCGATGAGCGGCGTTTCTTCCGATGGTTTCCAGATGACAGTGTTGCCTGCAACCAGGGCAGGAATCAGCAGGTTGTTAGCCATTGCCAGTGGATAATTCCAGGGGGAGATCACTGCCACGATCCCGAAGGGTTTGTATTCAATTGTTGTTCGCCCAATAGAGGAAGGCTGCAGGGCGTTCGCTACCGCCTGAGCAATGTAGGGGCCGCCGTAGATGGTGCCGCTTACTTCACCGGTGGCGCGACGGATATCCTTCCCCATCTCCCGGCCGAGAAGCTCCGCCAGCCGGTGAAGTTCCGGCTCGGCGGCGGCCCATGCCTTCTCAACCAGGCCGGTGCGTTGTGCTGTACCGAGATCACTCCGCTGGGCGGAGGCTGTTCTGGCCTGGAGAACCACTTGCTCTATCTGGTTCTCCGTTGCCACCTCAACCGCCCCGAGCAATTCACCATTGCCGGGATCAAATGATTGCAGTTGTTGACTCATAATCTATTCCAATCGCTGACTGTAATTTCATAAAGGTAAGGTGTCCTGCTCGTTTGTTAACCGACGGGTGGAAACTGATCGTTGATGTGGTCGGTAAATCGTTTGAAATCATTCTCAACATCCGGGTTCTTGAGGACATCGTAGCAGGCGAAGGTTTTCAGTGGTTCCATGCCGAAAAACCTGAAGTTCAGGTGGGTCGGCCAGAACAGCTCATCATGCCCTTTGCCTTCAAAAAAGGTCTGTTCAGGGTTGTCAAAAGCAATGGCCGGAGCGTTGTAGGTAAGAGAGATCAAATACTTCTTTCCCGCCAGCGTGCCGCCGCTGCCATACTGCTTTGCCGGGTCTTTTCTGGTACGGCCGTCGCCATCGCAGAGTCTGCCATCCATGCCGGCGGTGTACACTTCATCCATATATTTTTTAAAAGTCCAGGGCACACCCATCCAGTTTACCGGAGTCTGCAGGATGATGACATCGGCCCATTGATGTTTTTCGATCTCCTGTTCAACCTCATATTGGCTCATGGAACTGTGTTGAATAGTATATCCCCTTGTCTGCAGGTTCTCTGCTGCCATTTCAACCAGAGTTCGGTTGAGTTTTCCCTCTGAGAAAGGATATGGTTCGTGGGTGTTGATAATCAGTACGTTTTTCATAGAATTTCTCCTGTGTGTTGTATCGTTGACCGGTAGCGGGTTGTCTCAACAATGCCTTTCAGCATTTTCACAACCCGCCAACCTACTGAAAGGTAGGTTGGCTTGGTAAGTGTATTCACCACTGAAAATCAGTTCAGCGACGTTAAGGGTAGCTAACTTGAGACAGCCTGTCAACCAATCAGTAGGTAGGCAGTGTGTTTTTATTTTTCTATCTTTAACGTTACTTCTGATATCTTGAGGGATATTGGGCAACTGGCAACTTCAATTTTTAGAAAGGGTAAAGTTGCCCAATGTGCGGCTTTGTTTTTCAGCAGGAGCTTATCAGCGTCCCTGCCATTCGGGCTTTCTTTTTTCCAGAAAAGCGCTCACCCCTTCATGGGCGTCGTGGGTGGTGCACAGCCGGGCAAAAGCGTCATTCATATAGTCGAACTGGTTGAGGTAGCCCAGGTCTTCGGAGCCGTAGAAGCCTTTTTTGGCAATCTGTACCGCTACCGGGCTTTTCCTGGCCAGCTCCACAGCCCATTTGTATGCCGCATCATCCAGTTCTTCTTTGGGGACCATACGGTTGATAAGGCCAAACTTAAGGAGCTCAGGTGCCTTGATGAGGTCGCCGTAGAGCAGCAGTTCCAATGCCTTTTTCCTGCCGACAACCCGGGCCACGGGAATAACCGGGCCAACACAGTTCAGGCCGACATTGATGGCGGTCAGCCCCATCTTGGCATTCTCTGCAGCAATAGTCAGGTCGGCCGAGACGGCCAGCCCCATACCGTTGGCGGCAGCCACGCCCTGCACCTTGGCTATAACCGGTTTGGCAATTTGAGCAATAGCGACCAGGGGCCGTTCCATATGCTCTATCCAGGCCTTGTATTCCAGCGCTGTTTTGCCCTTGAGTTCGTTGATATCGATGCCTGCGCAGAACGCCTTGCCTGCACCCTGGATCATAATGACCCGAACATCATTATTCCGGTCGAGGTCAGTGAGGGCCCTGTAGAGTTCATCCGCCATGTTGCTGGTGAATGTATTCAGTGCATCAGGTCGATTGAGTGAGATGATAGCAACATGGTGTGTGTCAACTTCAACAACAAGATTTTCGTAGCTCATGGGCTCTCCTTTTTATGAAATTGAGACAGGGCTATAACTTTTTTGAAGCGCCAAACATAATATCCGAGCGGTTGTTCGGTTTGGCTAGCATAAACCTTGCAAGGCCAGACTGTCAACGCCTTATAAACTCCAAAATTTCAGGGTATGCAGTCTGTACTGCCCTACCAATCTCTGCGGTATAGCCATACAATTAAGCTATGCTATTTTCTGAAGCCTGCCGAACCACGTTCTTTTCTCTCCAAATCTGCCTTATTGAGAGAAAATTACTATACACCGACAGACATTTGAGTGGAGACCGTCGGTCAGGTTGGTGCTGAAACACATGCTCTGTAGCGAGTGGTAACCTTTGGGCTTGGTCAGTGCCACTTGATCTAAACCGAATTTCTCATGAGTATTTTGTCAAGGATGAGAAAAAAACGATTCAATTCAAGCGCATTGATACCATTATTGTCGTTTTTGATATCTGCAAAATGCTCATCGCAGGTGGTTCCATGCGGCACCATTTTCTTCAGTATTTCAGCCATAAAAAGGTTAGCGCAGGCTTCGCAGTTCTCTATGGTTTTTTTGCTAAAGGCGTTGAAACCCGTGCCGCCAGAACTTGTTAAAAATCCGGGCTAATAAGAATTATCCCATTTCTGATTCAATACGATGACCGCTGATTTTCTACATGAAAATTCCTGGCAGGCTGATGCTATTGGCTTCATTGCCGCAGTTCACGGACCTGTGGTGGAAGTCAACTGTCGCATGCTGCCGCCATTGCGGCGGGCACTCATTACCCAGGTGGATGCCGAAACTTTTATGTTTGAGGTGCATCAGCATCTAGATCAACACCATATCCGCGCCATAACACTTCATGAAACAGGTGGTCTGTACCGCGGCATGCCGGTGTATGACAGCGGAGCATCTTTGCATGTACCCGTTACTGGGGATTGTTTGGGGAGACTGCTCAATGTTTTCGGAGAGCCGCTGGACGGCGGAGAACCGCTGGCAGCCGAAGAATTTCGCAATATACATACTGGGCCTCCTCCTCTTGCTGCCACTCTTGAGAATCGTGGAATTCTCGAGACCGGCATCAAGGTTATTGACCTGCTTTGCCCCTTTGTTGCCGGAGGAAAAACCGGACTGTTCGGAGGCGCCGGGGTGGGAAAGACGGTATTGGTAATGGAGTTCATGCATGCGATTGCCGCAATTCATCATGGTGTGTCTGTGTTTGCAGGAGTGGGTGAAAGGCTGAGGGAAGGGCATGAACTGTGGACCGAGATGCGCAAGGCGGATGTGATGCGCAATACCCTGATGGTTTTCGGGCAGATGGATGAGTCTCCCGGGGTACGGTTTCGAGTTGGACTTTCTGCGCTGAGTTATGCCGAATTTCTTCGGGATACCATGAAAAAGGAAGTGCTTTTCGTGATGGATAACGTATTTCGATTTGTTCAGGCCGGCAGTGAGATTTCCAGCCTGCTCGGGAGAATGCCAGCGACTGTTGGTTACCAGCCGACTCTGCATACCGAGGTTGCTGAACTGCAGGACCGAATACTTTCCACAGACAACGGCTCTATCACCTCGGTCCAGGCAGTCTATGTCCCGGCTGATGACATGAGTGATCCTGCGGTCAACGTTATCCTTAAGCATCTTGATACAACAGTTATCCTCTCGCGCCAGCAAGCGTCCAAAGGAATCTACCCGGCAATTGATCCCCTCATCTCCACCAGCAAGCTGATGGATCGATATTCATTGGGCAACACCCATTATGCCGTTGCAGAAGGAGTCCGTGAGGCCATGGCGAAATATGCGGAGTTGGAAGACATCATAACCATGCTGGGCATAGAAGAACTGTCAAAGCAGGACAGGATGACAGTCCTGCGGGCAAGAAAGCTGCAAAGATATTTTACCCAACCGTTCTGGGCGACTGCAGCCTATACCGGGATGGCGGGGAAATCAGTTCCCCTCGCGGCTACCCTGGCCGATTGCGAGGCGTTTCTGTTGGGCAAGTATGATGATATTCCGGAAGAGCGATGCTATTTCCAGGGCAGTATGCAGGAGGCCTTGCAGTGAGCACCATGACCCTGAAAATTCTTGATAACCAGAAGAGCCAGACGAGAGACGGGGTGATCTCTTTTGTTGGCGAGGATAGCAGTGGCAGCTTTGGAATTCAGCCGGGCCATGCCCGGATGATGACCGTGCTGATCTTCGGGTTAGCCCGTTTTTGCTGTGAAGGCGGGTCCTGGGAGTACATTGCCTTGCCCGGGGCAGCACTCTACTTCCGAGAGAATGTCCTCTATCTTGTTACAAGTCATTATCTTGTGGATACGGAATATTCACGGATCTCGAAGCGACTTGCCGAGGAGTTGAGAGTTGAAGAGGAAGAATTGAAGAACGTTCGCCAAAGCCTCAAAAACATGGAAGAGGCCTTGCTGAAACAGATATGGGAAATGCGGAGGCAAGGGGTAAGCCTGACATGAAAGAGAGAAAACAGCTGAGCAGGGATGTGGATCGTAAGGTTGAACGGATGAAAAAAGCCGAAAAAGAGCACCACACCATTCTCGGCCAGACCATTTACCTCACCACGCTGGGGCTGGTGCTTGTACTGCCGCTCATTGCAGGAGCATACCTTGGCCGTTGGCTCGACAGTATGCTGGAAGGATATTCGATTCGCTGGACTCTCAGTCTTCTGATTATCGGGCTGGTTGTAGGTGCAGTCAATGTCTACTTGTTGATTCGGGGGCGTTGAATGGGTGATGTTACAATAGGGGTGGATACTCTCTTTTTTGTAGGACCATTTGCCATCAGCACCAGTCTGGGAACAAGTCTGCTACTGACGGCCGTGGTGAGTTTGGCGGCCTGGTTGATGGTCCGCCGTATGGGGGGAAAGCCGACTCGGCGGCAGGCGGTTACAGAGGCGATTGTGTCCGGTTTGGAAGACGCGGTAAGGCAGGTCGCAGGTGTGCATGCAGAGCGCATTATGCCCTTTATTTCGACCCTGTGGGTATTTCTGATCTGCGGGAATCTGTTGGGACTCGTACCGGGAATGGACTCTCCAACGCGCGATCTGTCGGTGACAGCTGCTTTGGCGGTTACTGTTTTCCTTTCAGTTCATTGGTTTGGTATCACGACGCAGGGATGGGGCAACTATTTCAGGCATTACCTCAGTCCGAATCCCATTATGCTACCATTTCATATCATCAGTGAAATTACTCGCACGGTGGCACTTGCGGTACGGCTGTTCGGGAACATGATGAGCCTGGAGTTGGCGGCCTTTCTTGTGCTGATGGTCGCCGGCTTCCTGGTGCCAATCCCGATCCTGATGCTCCATATCGTGGAGGCGTTGGTTCAGGCGTATATATTCGGGATGTTGGCTCTTATCTATGTTGTCGGAGGCATCCAATCCCATGAAGAACGTTCGAATTCCTCCAGGTAGTGTGAATGCCTGGCAGAAGAGGAGGAAGATATGGCAGAAATGAATATGATTGTACAGATTTCAACTCTCGCGGCTGTTATAGGGCTTGCCATTGGGGTACAACTGCCGGCGCTTGCCATGGGGAAGGCAATAACCAGTGCTCTGGAAGCACTGGCCCGACAACCTGAAGCTGAAAAAGCCATTATGCGGACCCTGTTCATCGGCTTGGCGATGATTGAATCTCTCGCCATATACGTGTTGGTTATCGTCCTGATCATCCTATTTCGTAATCCATTGCTGGAATATCTGCTTCATCCTTAATGAGGAGTACCGTGGAACTGAACTGGACGACTTTTATTCTTGAAATACTGAATTTTCTGGTTCTTGTCTGGCTATTAAAGCGTCTTTTTTATAGGCCGGTGCAGGAGATGATTGAAAAGCGCCGTAAGAGCATTGAACAACAGTTTGAAAATTCCCGAAAGATCCAGGAAAGGGCGGAAAATCTCCAAAATCAATATGAATACCGCCTGGAGGAGTGGGAAAGTGAGCGGCAGGCGGCACGTTCCAACCTGGAAAACGAACTGGCTAAAGAGAGTCGGAGACTGTTTGACAAGCTGCAGGATGAACTGGAGGCTGAACGAAAAAAGCAAGAGGTTCTCACTGAGCGTCAGGTAAAGGAGCAGCTGGAAAAGGCTGAAATCCGTGCGTTGGAGCTAGGGGCCCGTTTTGCAGCGTCTGTTTTGAAAGAACTAAGGGCGGAACAGTTGGAGGCACGAATTATTGACCTGTTGCTGCGGCAACTAGGGGAGATTTCGGGGGAGAAACTGAACGGTCTGGCCACCGTGAGTGAGCAGGGGCGTCAGCAGGAAGTCCATATTGTCAGTGCATATCCTCTGAACCGTATTCAGCAACAGAAACTTGAAGAGTGCCTGCAAAAATTGCTGTCTGCCCCGTTGGCACTAAGCTTTTCAGAAGATGATGAGCTGATTGCCGGCTTGCGTATGACTATCGGGCCGTGGGTGATCCGTGCCAATCTTAAAGATGAGTTGAAGACCTTTGCTGACATGGCCCGAATTTCGGGTAAACATTTTGTCTAAAAACAGGAAAAATATTTTTACTTGCAACTATTGCAATGACCACAAGCAAAGGTGAAATTCGACAACATGTTCATGGGAAATGCGGGATGGCCCACAGGCTCCTAATCCCGATTTTTCATAACTACTTTTCAGATGAAGAGGGCATTATGCCAGACAACATGCCTGTTTCCGGAACCGGCGCCAGCCTTCTGCAGCGCCTCGAGTCCTGGGTTGCCGATTATCGCTTTCGGCCAAGGTTCACCGAGCAGGGGCAGCTGGTTTCAGTTGGTGACGGTATTGCCTGGATCAGCGGGCTGCCATCCGCAAGAATGAACGGACTCGTCATGTTTGCCGATGAAAGCCGGGCTATGGTCTTTGACCTTTCCGTTGACCGTGTGGGGGTGGTGCTGCTTGATGACAGCCAGGAACTCACCTCGGGCATGCCGGTTTATCTCACTAATGAGCGGCTCAGTGTACCGACCGGAAACGGGCTGATCGGAAGGGTTGTGGACCCATTGGGGCGGCCGCTCGACGACGAGGGTGAGCTTGGTGATTGGGTTCTGCGTCCAATTGAGCAGAAATCACCACCGATAATTCACAGGGATTTCGTAAATAACCCGCTCTATACCGGTATTAAGGTGATTGACACCCTCATCCCGATCGGCAAGGGGCAGCGTCAGTTGATCATCGGCGATGAGGGGCTGGGGCGCAGCTCTCTCGCCATTGATGCCGTTATCAATCAGCGCGGTCTCAAGGTGTTATGCGTCTATGTACTGGTGGGGCAGAAACGCTCTTCGGTAATCAGCACCATTAATACTCTGCGTAAATTTGAGGCGATGGAGTATACGACAATTGTTGTAGCCGAGGCCAGCACCTTGCCCGGGATGCAATTTCTTGCTCCATTTTCAGGCTGCACCATGGCGGAATCATGGATGCATACAGGGCATGACACTCTCATAATCTACGATGACCTCAGCACGCATGCGAAGATTTACCGGGAACTGTCGCTTCTTTTGCGTCGACATCCCGGCCGGGAAGCATATCCGGGTGACATCTTTTCAATACATGCCGGTCTGCTTGAACGCAGCACCACCCTTTCTGCAGAGACCGGTAGCGGTTCAATGACTGCCCTGCCGATTGTTGAGACAGAGCAGGGGGATATTGCCGGTTATATCCCTACCAACCTTATTTCCATTACCGACGGCCAGATTTATCTCGATCTGAATCTGTTTTCTGCAGGCTATCGTCCGGCTATTGATGTTGCCAGATCGGTTTCAAGAATTGGCGGCCAGGCACAGCATTCGAAGATCAAGAAAGAAGCGGGAAGAATGAAGCTCGACTATCTGCAGTTTCTGGAACTTGAAATGTTTACACGGTTTGGTGCCAAGCTGGAAGCCTCGATGGAACATGCCATTCGCCGGGGGCGAATTTTGCGGGAAATACTTAAGCAGGAGCAGCGCAACCCCCTTTCGGCTGAGTTTCAGCTGGCCTGGCTCATTGCCTATAACACCGGTCTATTTGATAAACTTGAACAATCTGAGGTGCCGAAAGTACTTGAATACCTTGCAGGAAAACTCCATGATGAGCCGCTCAGTCTTGAGGCGAGCAGGGAAAGCTGGCTGGAGAAAGTGAATTTCTGGCTCAAGAACTTTCCACGACAGAATATGATATGAGCAAGTTCAGAAAGGTCGAATACCACATTCAACAGCTGCGGGAGTTGCAATCGATCATTACCTCAATGAAAACGCTCTCCCAGCTGGAATTGCGGAAACTGACCGGCCGGGCAGAGCATTATCGGGAGATCGCAGGGGTCCTGCAGGAAATGGTTGATGATTATATGGTGAATTTCCCCCAGCCGCACCCGATTGCAGGTGATGATTTGGTTATGGTTATTGGTTCTGAACGGGGATTTTGCGGCCCCTTCAATGAACTGCTTGGGGAAGCGCTCCTGACAGGTCAGGCGAGTGTGAAGGAAAAACCGTGGCGGGTGCTGGCAATAGGCAGAAAACTCTGTAGCCACCTTGATGACCGGCTACCGGGATACATACCATTGGCAGGGGCCGGAACCAGTGAAGAGATAGCTACTGTATTGCCTCGGATAGTCACAACTGTGCAGCGTCAGATGGGTGAACAAAAATGCACTAAGCTTCTGGTTCTCAGTCATGGTGATGAGGAAGGGGTGGTGGCAGTCAGTCACCTGCTGCCTCCCAAGCCGGTTCAAAAGGAGAGGGAGAAGCTGATTCCGCCACATCTCTACCTGGAACAGGCTGTTTTTTTTCGTGAGTTCCTCTCACATTACCTGTACCTCAGCGTTATCCGGCTATTCACCGTCTCACTAATGGTTGAAAATCGTTATCGGGTCGAACACTTGGGGGGAGCAGTGCACAGGCTCGACGAGCGGCTGCAGACACTGTGCACCAAGGCAAGATCGTTGCGTCAGGAGGAGATCACAGAGGAGATTGAGATGATACTCTTAGGCAGCGGCACCTTTGATGCTGGATCGTCTGGATTCTGAAAGTGCATTGAGCAGATCCACAGCTTATGAGTTTTGAGGAACGAATTGGCAGGGGGAAGAGGATGGATGTATTACAGAATGTCACTTTGAAATGTTCAGGAGAACTTTTGTCTGAAGAGATCTCCTCTATTTTTGTGACAAGCAGGAAAAGTCCTGGGAGGGCTCACACCTCTGGAAGCTGTTGTTGGCAGGACTTTTGCCTTCATTACTTGCAGCCAGCTGTCGCACTAAGCCCTTTCTGCGGAGTCCCGTAAAGCTCGTTTACCTGCCAACTCTTCTTTAGATGCCTCGGAGTCTTATTCTGCGCGCTTACCTGATTTGGCGAAAAATTGTAATAGCCCGACAGGCTCCTGACGTTATATATATCGCTGCATGATCCTGTCGATCACCTGGTCCATATTATCGACCCGGGCCCCGAACTGGTCGCACATCTGCTGGGCATAGTCGCGGGTAACAGGGTTTTTCAAATCTCCTATGCTGGAGATGCGGTGGGTACGGCGTCCTATGCAGAACAGGAGCTGTTCTTCAGGTTCCAGTTCAAGGAATTCCCGGACAGGCCTCATCATCTGTTCTTTATCACCGGGCAATACTCCATCAACTTCCGGGAAAAGGTTGAGCACATGGTCGCTCCTGACCGCACTGGTGATGCCATCAAGCGACTCAAGGAAGAGCAGCAGCTCGCGGGAGGTGTCTACCTCACCCATTTTGTCGAACTCATTATTCCTGAACTGTTGGGTCAGCGGCGCGGCGGTCGGCATGGCAAGGGTTCTCAGCCTGATAAAGTCCGGATTGATCTGATTCAGGGCGTCTGCAGTCTCTTCGGCATTTTCCTGCCAGAGACTCTTGCCGCCCAGGCCAGGCATGTAGTACTCAGAAAGTTGCATGCCGGCTCTTTTAATCTTTTTCCCGGCGTGTATCTGGGTAGCTTTGTCGGTACCCTTTTTCACCATTTTAAGGACTTCATCGGATCCTGATTCCATGCCGATATGAATCCGGTTGAGGCCGGCTTCTGCCATTTGAGCCAGATGATCGTCACTGATTCTGGCAATGGTATGGCTGCGGGCATAGGAGGTAACTCGCTCTACATTGGGAAACGCCTGACGGAGGTGGCGCAGGATACGGATAAGGTCATCCGGCTTTATGATGAGACTGTTCCCATCCTGCAGAAAGATCGATTTCATGCCACCGGAGATGAAGTTGTATGCTCCGTTTATGGCATAGTTGTCCTGTTGCTGGCCTGGAGGGGCAATGTTTTCCAATGAACTGCCAGTTCTCCGAGCGTCAAGAATGGCGTCTACATACCACTTCACTGTATCTATGTCCCGTAGTACATGTTCAACAGGACGCAAGCTGAATGTCGTGCCTTTATAGACTGGGCAGAAGGTGCATCGGTTCCACGGACAGTTACGGCTAATGCGGATAAGTAAGCTTTCCGCTTCACTGGGTGGGCGAATTGGCCCCTGTTCGAAACCTTTATATTCTTCTACTTTTTTCATTGTATTTCGAAACCTCAATACAGATTCACGGACATTGCACCTACCGGTAGGTAGGCACAATGTCCGTAAAAAAAATCCCTGTCAACACTCAAGGGCCTTGATCATTATTTCCGCAGCTTTGTTAAACATGTCATCTCCGCCGTGAGATCGTGCAACAATCTGGGTTCCAACCAGAAAAGAGAGAAAGGTGTAGGCGGCCTCTTCATCTGTTCCGCTAATACGTAATGAATTATCCTCTCTTCCCTGGGAAAAAACGGTGGCGAAAATCGAAACAGTCATTTTTATGGAATCCTTCAGGATGTCGCAGGAATGTGCTGGCAGGGTGTTTTTATCGGTGCTTATCGATCCCACCAGACAAAGTTTGTTCTGCAACAAGCCCTGTTCAAAGACTCCGGCGAGCTTTCTGAGCTTTTCCGGAGCGGTCCCGTCTTCGTTCACTATTGCGCGATAGTTTTCACCGTATGTTGTTTGGCAACGCTTAAGCAATTCATCCACCAGGTCTTCCTTCTTGGGAAAATGATGGTGAATGCTGGCTTTTCTAATGCCGACGGCTTCGCTTATATGCTTGTAGCTCATCGCGTTGACACCAACGGTCTGAACAAGATCCTCGGCCACATCTAATATTTTGGTTCGTGTATCACTCATAGCTGACAACCTGCCAGAAGGTAGGTCGCTTGTCAAGCGTAGATCGAAATGGTGCAGGTTGCGCCAATATTCGTCGGAGAGTTTGGGATCATCCTCCAACTATGTCTGACATCAAGGTTACCCTGTCACCGTCATCAAGAGGATGTTCGAAGTTGGAAGCTTTGCTGTTAACGTATACCGCCCCGATGTGCCATGGTGTCAGCTCGATTTTCTCCAAGAGCGAGTGAATTGTTGCCGGTTCCTCAAGCTGGATAAGGCGATTGTTGAAACGGTCGATTTCTAAACTTGCAAGAAGGTGAACATCTACTTCGATCACAACAGACTCCCAAAATTTAAGACGAAAATGATATGCTTTCGCATGTCATCCTGTCAGAAGGTAGGCAAGGTGTCAATGATCATTGATCAGGGTAAGATTATAAGGCCTGTATTGATAATTACCGCAAAATTGCAGAGCCCTGAAAGAGGCCGTTATTCTGCAAATCTTTTTGCAATCTTTGACTCAAATGGGTGGCGAGTATATCCCATCTGGGAGCAACGAGCAGTTCAGGGTGAGAAGTAGCCCACAGGCGGTGAATTGTGATATCGGAAGGGATGCGGACCAGTACTTTCTGAAGGAATTCAAGATAGCCGTCTAAGGTGAAAGGGGAGAATTTGTTGTGCTGATACATCTTCTCTAGTTCAGTACCCCGGATAACCTGCAGATGATGCAGTTTCAAAGCATTTATGCCGAGTTTGCAGACCTTATCCACCGATACGAGCATTTCTTCTTCATTCTCTTTTGGGATACCGAAAATGAGGTGTACGCCGATCTCAAATTTTCCGTAACCTTTTATGCGGTGAACACAGTTGGTAAAGTCCTGATAGCTGTGATTTCGGTTAAGAAGTTGAAGACTTTTGTCATGAACAGTTTGTAACCCCAGTTCAAACAGACATTCTTTCTTCTTTTCAAAAATCAGTGAAGCCAGGGGCCCCAGCAAATCATCGTTTACGTAATCAGGCCTGGTGGAGAGGATGAGCCCCATACAGTCTGGATCTTCCAGGATCACAGAAAGTGCCGGCAGGAAGGAGTCGACGGGTACGGCCGTGCAGGTTTCCTGCTGGAAATAAGCGAAGTATTTACTGAATCGGCCTTTCAGTATAGTGTTTTTGCCACGCTCAATCTGTGTCAGGTAGTCATCGGTGCCGTCGAGATACCCCGGAGTAAAGCTTGCCGGGCTGCAGAAGATACAGCCACCTTTTTCCCTGTTGGGGCAGATCATACCGGTGTCTATGGGGATTTTCCCTACTGGTACCCCATACTTTTGCCGATAGTGGTGGCTGAAGGTTCGTATGATTGGCTGGTTCATTGCTGGCTGGTGACGGTTTATCGATTTTTCTCAATATTAATAAATAAAATAATTACAAAAGGCCTGACAGGATATACTAGTATTATCAATCTCTGTCGATTTTTGTTTTTACTTTACCTTCCCTGCCGTGAGATGTGGTGCATGCAGGTGGTTGCAATAGATCAGTTTGTATGAGTTTTTTGTGTTTTCTACCTGTCTTCTGTGCCTTGGCGGTTATTTGACAGTGTACAACAATATCCGATAAGCTTTTGTTAGAATACTCTTCTGTTAAATCGTTTAACCCTCATTTTTTCATGAACATTGTGTCAGTTACAGCTGTGCGCGTGTCGTAGCGTTTATGAGCCGGTCGGTAATGGTTGGCAAATCACGACAATGTTAATGAAAAATATTTCTAATAATCATCAGTTGGGACCGGGCATGAATGTCAGTTGCAAAGCTCCATGGCCCCGATAGTCCGGTAACTCATTGGTGCAGGAGACTTTATGTCGAAAAAGCCGGTGTGGAATATCTTTCAGCGTGGGTTTGCATTACGGATTGGGCGACTGGTGGTTTTGTCAACGCTTCTTGTGGTGCTGGTGTACGGCTGTATCGCTACAGTATATGCCAGTAAAACCATCTTCAAAGTAAAGAAGAATTATGCGGTGGTTCTCGAAAAGCTGGGGGGAGCAAGGGAGGCGGTAACTGACGTCGGCTGGCATGTCCGCCTGCCATTATTCACCAGGATTGAGCAGGAAGTGACATTGATGAACCAGACACTTTTTCTGGGTGGCTCCAATGATCCCATGCGGATTATTACCAGGGATAATGTCGCGCTCTGGACTTCTGCACTACTCACCTACCGGATTCGGGATTTAAAGATATGGGCCATTGAGAACCTGCAGCCAATGACGCTTTTGCAGGGAGATTATGATGGCATAGTGAAAGACCTGATGCAGGCAGAGACCGTGGTCCATCTCATCAGCGAACGGCATCAGGTCAAAGAGGATATCTTCAAGGCTTTGAAGTCCAGGCCGATAAATGAAGGCGGCCCGACCCTTGAGGAGAAGTACGGCATAGAGGTTATCAGTTTTGTGTTGAAGGAGACACGATTTGGCGACCAGCTGGTGGCGGCATCGGAAGAGAAGAAACGAAGGGAGCTGATCGCTGAGGCGGAGAACTACGCAGCGGATCAGGAGGCGAGCAGGATACGAAAACTCTATGCTGCCTACCTGGATGGTATCTCGACTCTGCAGAAGGCTGTGGGACGACCGGATGGCTCAACCGATATGGCGCTATTGAGATTCCTGGTGCAGCAGAAATGGGCCTCTGCCTATGAGAAGAATCAGACCGGTCAGAATACGGTGGTTATTCAGAATACCAGCAGCGATGGCCCGTCAATTACCCTGCCGCTTTTGGGTGAACACCCAGGAGAGAAGGATGGTGGTGGGAAAAATCAGCAGCTGAACGCCGTGAGTTCAACGCCATCAACCATTCTTGCGCCGACTGTCCCAAAGTAGTAATGCACTCGCGTAAGGAGCAACCTGGCTGGTAATTATGCCCCGCAGACTGACCAAAAAAATAGAGTACATCCGGCTACCGGAAAAGCGCATTCGTGAGATGGAGGAGATCGTCGCGGCCTGGCCTTTTGAAACCAAGGAGTTCATGCGGGCGCGGCTCAACCAGTATCGACCACCATCTGGTGTGTTGTGGCGTCTGAAGTTGATTGGTAAGTGGGTGGTGCCGTTTTCCGGTGGTGAAGAAAACGAACGGAGAAAAGACAATTTTACCATTCTCCGTGATCCGGAAATTATCACAGATTGGCAAAAGCGGTTTGAAATGTCGGGCCAGGCTTCTCCGCGAAAGGCATGGAACGCCTTACTGGAGCGTGAAGTGAGCAGCAAGGATCGCGCATTTCTGCTCTCGCTGCTTGACCAGGAGCTTGCCGATGTTCACCTGCCGGAAGAGTTGGCCCGGCTTTTTGAAAAAGTTTACCGGGCTCATATCCTGAAAGAATATGTGACAGATCCTGAAACGCCGCAATCTCCGCTTATACTGCTGATCGGCGGTAGTGGCAGTGGCAAATCGGCTACTGCGGTCAAGGCGATTGAGCAGGTGTTTTTTGTCAATCAGGTGCGTCCGGAAGTCGATCTGGAGCGCAAGAAGGCCAGAATTCTTGCCAAGGTGCCGTTCTGGAAAACTCTCGATGATGTAGAGCCGGAGCTGGCTGACGAGATTCGCCGCAGACAGCGGTTGCGACGCTATCAGCGCTACTCCCGCATGCCAATAGTGCGTTTCCTGTTCAAGAGACAGATTGGCAGAAACCTCAGTGATCTCGAAGAACAAAGTCTGGTCGTCGATTATGCGAAAATAACCCCCAATGATTTTCAGACTTCGCTTGCCGGTGAGCCTGGCAACTATCTGAAGAAAGCTTTTGGCAATCCTCTCCGGACATCTGTTCGCCACCTCGAAGAGGCGCACAGCGCTTTTGCCCGAAAAGAAAGCACCGGTGCCGGTGGAGGCGGGGTGGAACGACAGCAGGGCACGCTGGTCGATACCTCGAATATCATAATCGATGAGATTATCAGCGGTAGCCGCGACTGTGTGCTGGTTGCCACGTCGGATCAGCCGGAAGTATTCGATTCAGCGATCTACCGGCGTTTTGCCGAAAAAGGGATAGTGAAAGATGTTTCCGAATACTGGCAGAATAAACGCAATCTCAAGGAAATAATCCGCATTGAGCTTATGCGGCACAATATCCGGGTGGCGCATAAGCTGGAGCAGTTTGAGCACGATACCATTAAATGGATTTCGCCGGACAGCCTGATGGTTGCGGTGGGCAAGGTGTATCGCGTCTTTGCCGAAAGATCGCTGCAGGTGACGCCGGCCTATGTGCGGAAACTGGTCGGGTTTATGGTTAATCTCAAGGGTGATTTTCGCGCAGAGTATATGGATGACGGGTTGTTGGTGCGGAACGCGTTCGAGATGGTGGCGCGTAATGCCTTCGGTGACCTGTTCAAGAAGGTGGTCAACCGGATCGACCGGACGGCAATCTGGGATGACTATGTCGGAGACATCAAAAATACCTTCTCCGAGATGGCCAACAATTGCCTGCTCTACAATGTAAATGAAGAAAAGGGCGTGGTATTAAACGGTCCTCCCGGCAGTGGTAAAACCTTTCTGGTGCGTAGCTGGCTCAGCGAAAATGAGTCTATTCATGATATCAGTGCCAGCCCTTCAACCCTGCACAACCCGGCAAACCCCATAGACGGTACGGTGACTAATCTGACCAAGGTCTATGACATTGCCAAGATGATCGCCCCTGCGGTGGTCTTCTTTGATGAGGGGGATGCCCTGGCACCTCGGCGCTCGGCAACAGGCGGCAGCCCTTCGGATCGTTTGACCAACAAATTCCTGTCAATCATCGATGGGGAGACGCCACTTTCCAAAGTGCTGACCGTGCTCACCACGAACCGCCTCGATCTGCTGGACCCTGCATTGATTCGTTCCAAGAGGTTGAAAGTGATGGAGGTCTCCGGGCAACTCGGCATGCGCGATATCAGCGGCATAATTGAGGCAGCACTGCATGAGATTCCTGTGGCGCAGGGTTTTTCTGCTGAGAACGTGATAGAGGCCGCTAAAGGCATTTGCCATACTCCTGCGGATTATTCCGCATTTGTGGAGAAATCACTGGCCCTTCGCTCAACGGAATTGACAGTGTTGAAGAAGTTCAGAATGCTACCTTCTCTGCCTGAGGACCAGCAGCAGAATTTTTTAAAATTCAACATCAAGACCTTGAGCGGAATTCTGCAGGCAATAGGCGAAGATACAGGTCTTCAGCAGGCTTTGAAGGATTCGCCGACAAGTTTTTTAGAAAGATATGATGAGGTAATGAAAAAGTTTGAGACCATCGGTGCAGACGCGGATTATCCGCTCTGTGAGTCCCATTTGAAGAACGCCCGATTCGAACTTTCTCAAAGCCCTACCAGAAAGGGCAAGTTAGAACTGGATGATTATCTGGAGACCGAACTGAGCAAGGAACCACAGAAGGGTTTTATTGTGGGAGTTGGCGCAAACGATACGGAAGGCGTGTTGTTGCCCATCGCCACCAGCCTCACCTATAGCCTCTCGCCGGAAAAAGTGCTGGTGACAGGAGCAGTCTCGTCCTCAGGGGGCGAGGCCGCGCAGATGGAGATGGCGGTGCAGATGACCCAGCAGTCGGCCCAGGAGGCGCTGACCCTGGTGAAGAACTACTTCCAGGCTCTTCATCCTGACATAAGCATGGTGAAACTCCTTGGTGAATTTCTGGTTAAGTATACCATCCATCACCAGTTGCTCTCTGCTTCCTATAATGTCGGTGGCCCGTCGGCCGGTTATGCCCTTGCGCTGAATACCTTATCGGCGATTTTGCATATCCCGATCTATCCCGATTTCGGTATCACCGGCGCGCCCTGGACCAAGGGTGTGACCAAGGATACAGTTGGTGGCTCGGTGATCATAGGTGGCCAGAAGAAAAAGGCTGAGAAGGTTCTGCAATATCTTCGCAGGATGTATATGCCTCGTCAGAATTACAAAAGTCTTGAGCTTGATTTCCTGATTGGCTACTGGAGCCAGAACAAGGATATCCTGGCAGTCAGTTACTTTGGCGAACTGGTGCCGGAGACAATCTGGCTTGGAGACGAGTATGAAAAGATGCTGCTCGAGTTGATTGAACTGCGGATACAGTACAAGCTCAAAAAATACCAGAAGAATGAGCGTGATGATGCTGCAAAGGAAAAGATCATCCGCTATCGGGCAACTCTCAGGCAGCAGGCAGAGGCAGAGATTATTCGCAAGCTGGAAGCGATTCGTTACTATATCAGCAACCCAGACAACGACCCCTTCACCTCCATCGATGTGATTTTTGCCAAGCAGGGGCGAAGCCCTATTGCACCGGTCAAAAAAGCGCTCAGCACCTTCGAGAGCCTCGCAGGTTTTTTTAAGAAAGAGAAGCTAGAGAATGTGATTCAGAAATGAGTGTGAGGGCAGGAGCCGAATAGCTCGAGTTGATTGGCAAGCATGCCCGGGATGTCGCTGAAGATAAAATTGTAAGAAGCAAAGCATACAATTTAACAACAGGATTCGTCTCGGAAGTGCGGTGAGGGTAGCTTACTTGGCGGCACGACGTTGTCATGATCTGTGCCGATGGTGCAGCGAAGCACATGACATGGAGGTATTGATCATCATGGCCAGAAAGAAGGGGCTGGGGAAGCAGGGGGTGCTGAAAGAAGCACAACAGACCGTTGAAGAGATTGCGGATATGGTCCTGAAGCAAAAGGCACCGCCAGGTACGCCGGGTGCGAAAGAGTTAAAAGACAAAGAGTCAGCTCAAGACAATGACTACGCTGAGGATAAGCCGGATACGGAAAGCCAGGTCCGCACGCCATATACCGGGGGGACTGCAGACGGTGAGTAGATTCCGGAATTCTTTCATATACAACAGCTTTGAAGCTGGTATGAGGGTGCTCTGTCGTTACATTAATCCAAGCCAGATAGGTGATGATGGCCCTTGGGAGAACCCCACGCCTTTTCTGATGTACGCCTACAATACTTTCCCGACCCAGCAGAAATCCGGTGTTCGCCTGAGCAGTTCTATGCGTGATTATTGCAGCATAGAGATCATGTAACCATTCGAGGTATCAAGTTGGGCAGGTGTGAGACAGCCCGCTTCCAGCCATCCCCTTATTCATATGGTCATGGGGATGGATGGAAGCGGGCATTTTTAGGTCGAACCAAATTGATGTTGTGGTAAATACGCTTTAAAGCGAGTGGCCTGCTGTGCTTGAAGGGAAGGGGCGAATGCTACGTCCGGGCGATGAACTGGTTATCCTCTCTAACTTCTAAGGATAATGAGGTTATTACCAGGTAGGCGCAGCCTGAGAGGTGAGAGTTATTTTGCAAGTAATTCTTTTGTGAGCTTTGGCAGCAGAATATCCACAGACCCGCACAGGTGCTGAAAACCCTCGGGAGCATTTGGGCTGCCGGGATCAACAAGATATCGTCTGGCTGCGGGCGGCGCATGGAGGATCATGCCTGCCGCTGGATAGACCTGCAGAGAAGTGCCGGCAACAATTACGATATCACAGTCGGCAATTGCTGCACATGCCTGTTCTGTATGAAAAATCTGTTCGCCGAACCAGACCACATGGGGGCGGAGCTGGCTGCCTTTCTCACAGAGATCGCCCGGGTTCAGGAGACCTGGGCCAATATCGTAGACCAGATCCGGATCAATGGTGGAGCGGGCTTTGGTCAATTCACCATGGATGTGCAGCACGGAAGTTGAGCCGCCACGTTCGTGGAGGTTGTCCACATTCTGGGTGACGACGGTTACCTTGTACTGCTGTTCGAGTTCGGCGATGGCCCGGTGGCCTTCATTGGGTTCGACCTTGGCCAGCTGTGCACGGCGAAGGTTATAAAACTCCAACACCTTTTCCTGGTTGGTGGCCCAGGCTTCAGGTGTGGCAACTTCTTCGACCCGGTATCTGCTCCAGATGCCATCAGGGTCCCGAAAAGTGGCAAGACCACTGGGGGCGCTCATCCCTGCTCCGGTAAAAACGACGATATGCTCTTTCTTCATGGTCCTTTACTCTATCCGGGTATTCCCCAGTTCCATGCACATGCCAACCGCCAGGGCATAAATAATATCCAGGGCAAAATGGCTGTTGATCGAACGGTCAAAGAGCAGCTTTGCCTCAGAAGGGAAGTCCTCGTCGCCAAGCCAGTAGAGTATCGCCACAGGTATTTTCTCGGTTACCTGAAATGAATAGGCAGCATCTGCCATGTCGAGGGAGGAACCTCCCCGTTTCCGGCAGAGTATACGAAACGTTTCAAGGGAATCGGCAACATTGTCGGTAATCAGCCGGGTGGGAATTTCATGGGGACCACGGAAGAAGGTCGCACCGCCAGGCAGATCCTTTTCGGAAATCCATTCCTTTTTCGGCGCAACATTCTGGCCGGTCAGCAGATAATGAACGGCGAACAGGTTGAAGTATTCGTGGAGCGGCGGGAAACCATCCTGGGGTCTGACGTTGCATTCCTTCGGCGAGATCAGGCACCGGCTGTCGAGAATATCAAGCGCGTAGTTCTGTTCCTGGTCAACAGAGACAGCCGGTACTCTGGCGCTGACTTCGCCGGCATCCAACCCGGCCAGATTCCGATAATGCCCCCTGTCAATAAGCTCAGACATAATTCCCTATCCCTGAATGAAGTTTGTTCAGTCATTAACGATCGTTGATCAGCCTCTTTCCCATCACCGTTACAGCTTCTGCAGCATATCCGAGAGACTGGTAAAAACCGATAACTTTATCATTGGTACTTCGTACCATCAGATCGATCTTCGGCGCACCTTTGGCAAGCAGCAGTTTCTCAGCCTCAAGTACTATCACTTTGCCTATCCCCTGGCCCTGATGTTGCGGGCTGACAGCCAGATAATAAATCCAACCCCGATGACCTTCATAGCCTGCCATGACTGTGGCGACCACCTGTCCATCCTTATCACCGACCAGAAACAGATCCGGGTCCACCTTCATCTTTCGTTCGATATCTTTTAACGGATCGTTGTGACTGGCAATGAGTTCACACGCTCGCCAGAGTGCTATGGTCTGTTCTGTGTCTGCTAAGGTGAAGGGCCGGATAATCATTATTGAATGTGGGAAGAGTCTTTAAAATAAGTGTTGGTTGGGGCTACTTTGGGCCAGGATGATTTCATGGGTCTTGAGCATTGCGAGAGTCAAATTTCATGTAAGTCAATCAAGGGATTTCGAGGCTGTCAGTGATTCATACTTTTGCATCATACAATGCTCACGAGACATTCGGGCTAGGGGACTCGGGCATGGGCTATGGCAAGTATCGGCGTTGCCTGCCGCTCTTCATCGTCCAGGAAATAAATTTTATTAAAAAAGTCACTGCTAACCGTGGTGATGTCGGTGAAGCCCCTGCGGCTCAGAAAATCGTCGACTGCGTCGTCTTCGATACCAAACAGGAGTGGTTCATCTGATTTTCTGGTTATCTCAAGCCACGCTTTGGCTTCTTTTCTATCTATCGTGTTTTCCAGAACACCGGGATAGGTATAGTCAAAAATGAGGCGACTACCTTCTGCGCTGTTTCTGGAGATGAACAGTAACGTTTCGTCAATGGCCTCAAGGTCGAGGTACATGATGACGCCTTCCATGATAAAGAGACTTTTTTTGCTGTGGTCGTAACCGTAGTCAGACAATAGCTCCAGGTTTTCACGGTGAAAATCGATCGGGACGTAGCTGACATGATCGGGCAAAGTGGAAAACAACTCCTCAACTTTGGCTTTTTTGATTGCCTGGGTTGCAGGGTGATCCACTTCAAAAACCCGAATCGCGCCTAATTCCTCGAAGCGGTGGGCGCGAGTGTCGAAGCCCGCCCCGAGGATGACCAGCTGTTCCAGGCCGACAGTGAGTTGCCCCGC
This sequence comes from Desulfosediminicola sp., assembly GCF_048381775.1. Taxonomy (NCBI): domain Bacteria; kingdom Pseudomonadati; phylum Thermodesulfobacteriota; class Desulfobulbia; order Desulfobulbales; family Desulfocapsaceae; genus Desulfosediminicola; species Desulfosediminicola sp. Next base: position 111,732 of record NZ_JBLXGE010000012.1, read on the forward strand.
GAGATAATCGTCGATATATCTGGTGCGGGCCAGAAAAAATTCGTGAAAACCGGGAACGAGATCCCTGAAGATGGCAATTGTCTCCTCACTAGGGAGCTCTGATTCCCCGATAACGGAGAAGTTTTCCGGCAGAAATGATTTGGCATATTGGTCGCTACAGATCCGATTGGAGTCCGTTCGAGAATATTCATAGGCCCTGTGCGCTGCTATTATCGCTGCTGAACGACTCGCTTTGTCACTGTCCATGCTCTCCCTCCCTGGGCCTGCAATGATCTGGTATAATTAGTCACTTGGCAACCGGGCATACGCTACCTGGTCTATGATGACTATCCTATCAACTCCCCACTCGATTTTTTCATCAGCCAGCTTTTACTTTTTTCTATGTAATGATCCAGTTCGTTATACTGGTGGTCGTTTCCGGGAATGGTGAGCAGGTTTGCCGGGTGCAATTCTGACAAGAGTTTTGCGTGACCGAGTTTATCCTCCTGCTGCTGGATGAGTAAAAACGAAGAATCGGCGAGCTGCTTGAAGGCTTCTTCTGCCTGAAACCCTTTTACATCGGTGGCGATCTTGATAGGGATGCCGAACAGGATGGCGCTGTCACAGCTTAAACGGCCCTCGAGCAGTGCCTGGAGCAGGACGAGGGTGCCGAATGACTTGGCAATAATAAGATCGAACTTTTGAGCCGGGAGTCTGCCGATTTCTTTCTTAAGGCTCGGCTTGTCGTCCTTGTCGGACCAGAAGGAATATTCAAAAGGAAAAGGTTGCTTGGAACTCAGCTCAAGCTTGTGAAAAACAAGATCGAGCCATTCTATAGTTGCGGGATTCACCCCGGGGAGTAACAAAGTTTTCATGGCGTATATACCTGTGATAATTGATACGATGAGTCAGGGTCCTGTTTTTGACCTGATGTTATCGGTTCATGTCACGTTACGTGGGAACTTCTCTGTTACCAGTGTTTGTACTTCATCAAGCCACTGCCGGCGCTGCTCCTCACTGCTGGTCACCACTATGTTAAACATGCGCCGGTGAAAGTCACGGCAGCCGCAAAGGTCGAAGATACAATTTCTCCAGATGGTCTCAAGAGGGTCGCCGAAGACCTGCTGCTCCCGTTCACTTTCGGTGTTGGAGGTGTTGAAGACCAGAGCGGTATCGGCCTTGAGCAGACCTAGCGGAACTCCTTCCCCCTGATCCTGTTCGATGAATTCATAGGCGACACCGGGGCGGATGACTCTGTCAACCCAGCCTTTTAATATCGCCGGCGGCATTCCCCACCAGTTGGGGTGAATAATGATAACTCCATCAGCCTCGCCTATTTCACGGCAGTGGTTCGCGATGACTTCCGGCAGATCAGCGGTTCTTGCGATTTCCGCGGACGGCAGGTTCGGAGGGAAATCCTCGGCGTAGAGGTCGTGAAAGCGGACCACATGGCCACTGTGTTCCAGTGCGGTCACAACCCGTGTTGCGATGGCATGGTTGAAGCTGTTTGAATCGGGATGGGCGAGGATGACAGAGATATTCATTGGTCAGAATTTCGGTTATTACGCTTTTTTCACAAATTGGGTGAGGATAACGATCTGCTGTCCACTGACCCGGCCCTCGATCTGTCCGGGGTTGTCGGCAACAAGGCTGATGTTGCGGACGGTGGTGCCGCGTTTTGCAGTGAAACCTCCACCCTTGACGTTGAGGTCCTTGACAAGGGTTACACTGTCTCCGGCAGCAAGCAGGGCGCCGTTGCTGTCTCTATGTTCAACCCCACCCTCTTCTCCTTCGTCCTGGCCCTCTCTCGCCCAGGCAAGGGTCTCTTCTTCGAGGTACAGCATGTCGAGCAGATCCTGTGGCCAGCCCTCGGCCCGGAGGTTTTGCAGTATGCGCCAGACCATCACCTGCACCGCCGGTATCTGGCTCCACATGGTGTCGTTCAGGCAGCGCCAGTGGTTGGCGTCCATTGACTCCGGTGTTTCTATCTGGCCAAGGCAGACTTTACAGATCATGACGCTCTGATCTGCGCCACCGTCTGAACTTGGTGGTACTTCGTAAGCAGAAAGGTTTTTGTCAGATCTGCATAATTCGCATTGTGCCTCGCAACGGGCAAGCAATTCATCGTGTACACTCATTTTGGATAATCCTGGGTTCAGCTTTGAAAAAGGGAAAAGAAAGGAGCCCACTTTTCTTTCCGGGTAAATCAATGGCATTGAGCATGCTCTTTGCCGGATGGGCAATACAATATTGGATTAGAAGTTATCTGTCCACTTTTCCACTAAATTTTTTAAAAATACAATCAGGAAGAGTAGAAGGGATAACCACGCACGGAAAAAACGACGATTTGGGGAATTATATTGACAGGAATCAAAGGCCTGGAGTAAAACTTCAGATACATATCAGGCTCCACTTTAGTGGATGAAAAAGGGAATCCGGTGAAAATCCGGAACGGGCCCGCCGCTGTAATCCTGTCCCGGCATTTGTACCATGCGCCGGGGAACGTTTCTGGCTGGAAGAGTCACTGCTCAGATCATATTCAAACGAGTGGGAAGGCTGTTGGAAACGGGGGAAAGTCAGAAGACCTACCTGAAGACATAATTAGGAATCTCGTGGACCAGCTATTCCTGAACCTATCCGAGTGGACAACAGGGCATCCCCGGCGCACCATGCAGAACACATTGCATGATGGTCCGGGTTTTTTTATGCCCGGGCAAGTGAGACCGTAATTGCTTTGCGCCTCCCCGCGACCTTGCTCCTACGCCACCCAACCCATACCTGGGGAGCAGGGTCGTGGTTTTTTTTACAGACTCTCTATTCTTATCCGGCACTCTGAATCTGAGGTAACCGGAACTGGTCAGATGAATTGCAACCTATCCGGCATTCCTGAAAAATATTAACAAAACCCTCACTGAAGTGATGAGCGCAGCGATTGAGGTCGCAACGAATAGAATACAGACCAGCCAGTACCAGGACCTGTTTAATTTGTAGCGGATTCCGGCGAAGAAACCGGGCTTGGTGATAAGCGGCCCCGGCACGTTTTTGAAGGTGGCGATGAAGAAGTAGCCGCAAAAACCCCACAGGGCGCAGACAATCGATGGAATTATCAGGTTCTCACCTGAGATCAGTCCCTCGAAAACTATAATGATGCAGAGCAGCAGCATGCCGCCGATACCCAGCAAGAGGGCAGGGTACTGCAGTAAACGTATGGTTCGTGCTATTTTTCTGAATGTGTCGAGCATGTTGGTCATATGATTTTGGAGTTTTTAACTTTCCTGCAGGACATCCTGCAAAGCTTCTGGTTCGTGGTTCTGGTTGGAATAGTTTGCCAGATATACGGCGGCCAGTACTATCCCGCCACCTGCCAGTTGCAGCGGTGCCAGTGATTCACCAAGCAGGATCCAGGCACCGAAGGCCGTGACCACCGGTATACCGTTTATGCAGACCGCTGCCCGGGCAGCAGGTATCCTGCTCAAAGCATAATTATAGCAGAGAAACGCGCCAATAGTGGCAAATACAGTAAGTGCCGCCAAGGCGATTATACCTTCATAACGAATTTCCCCCCAGCTCACCTTTGGCAGGTCGTAGAGAAAGGCAGGGAAAAAGATGATAGCACCGAAGATAATCTGCATACCGGTAATCTGAACCGGAGTGACAGACTGGCCGAGATGGCGGGTGATGATCATATATACTGCGGCGGAAAGTACTGCACCGCAAATCATAAGGTCACCGATCAGCGCACCGCCTGATGTGCCGCCAGTTGTCTCACCGAAAACCAGCAGGCAGACTCCAATCATGGAGATGCAGATGCCTATGGTGTTTACCCGTCGCAATCGCTCTTTGAGAAAAAGAACTGACAGCAGCAGCACCACGATAGGAATGGTGGCGATGATCAGTGAGGTTTTGGTTGCTGTGGTGTACTGCAGGCCAATGGTTTCGAAGGTGAAATAGAGACCGGGTTGAAAAATGGCTAGCAGCGCCAACATTTTCAGGTTTGGCCGGTTCAGTTCAGGGAAGCCTGTACGGTTGAGCAGCCAGACAAAGAAGATGGCGGCCACGGCAAAACGGAAAAAGATAAGGCAGAACGGAGTGAAGCTGGCGAGTGCAACTTTGGTGGCAATAAAGGAAAAACCCCAGAAGATCATGGCGAGAGCAAGGGCCAGATATGTGAAAAGGGCCGGACAGGACTGGTGGGGAATACGTTTCATATTCAATCTATTGGCATTTGGGGTAGTGTTTTATCATTCGCAGCACGAGTTCAGGGTGCAACAGCGAAAGTGGCCTGAGGATACAGCGAACTCCGGGCGTCGGGCGAAGGGCGGGCGGGCTGCAGCAGGTGCCCGAGCAGGTTGAATCGTCAACGGTCGAAATTACGCCGATTTGTTGATTTTGTCCAGTAATCATCTTGGCATGAGCATAAGCGGCTGAAGGGAAGAGTTTTTTCGGCGGTTTTTAAAAAAATCGGATTGTTTTATGACAATCTGGTTTTTAAGCAATCGAGATTAAATAAATTGTTGTAATGTCATGAGAATGGTGCAGGAACTGAGCGGAACCAAAGGATCTTACACCCACAAGCTTTTTAACTGTCGTATTTCCGGTATGGTTTGTGTTTCGCCCAGCCAAAACAAAGTTGTCCTGCGTGCCTGTCTGTGTTAATAAGACCATTTGGGAAACTGGCATTTTACGGTAGCGAAAAACCTGTATGAGGTGAGAATCATGCGTGGTGAGAACGAACCTGTTTTGCTTGTGTGTCCAAAGTGCAGGGAAACAAAGATAGTTTACCTGCCCATCGAAGATTTGCCTCCCTGTTCCAACCCTGAGTGCGAGGGCACAAAAATGGTGATTGAGGAACTGCTGGATGAAGGCAAGTCCTATTGATGGTTTCGTCAGTTGGTGTGAAGGGTCGTGGTGGACCCTTTTTTTATTCGTAAATGACGCAACAAGAGGAGATGAAATGAGAAAATTATCTGTATTGTGTGCCCTGTTGGTGGCAATGGTGCTTACCGCTGGTGTTGCAATGGCCGGAACTCTGGACGATATCCAGAAGCGCGGCAAACTTCGTGTTGGTATGGAGCCAGGCTACATGCCTTTTGAGCTGACCAACCAGAAAGGTGAGATCATCGGTTTTGATGTTGATATGGCGAAGCGTATGGCTAAAGCCATGGACGTCGAGCTGGAAATCGTTTCCACCGCCTGGGATGGAATTATCCCTGCCCTTCTGACCGACAAGTTCGATATCATTATGTCAGGTATGACCCTGACCCAGGCTCGTAACATGAGCATCAACTTCGCTTCTCCATACATCGAGATCGGTCAGTCCATCATCGTATCTAACAAAATTGCCGGTGAGATCAAATCTTACAAAGATCTCAATGATCCAAAGTACACTGTTGCTTCCAAGCTTGGCACCACCGGTGAGCAGGCTACCAAGCGTATGATCGGTAAAGCCAAATACGTAAGCTTTGAGACCGAGCAGGAAGGTGTACTCGATGTTGTAAACGGTAAGATCGATGCGTTTATCTATGACATGCCATACAACGCCGTTGCAGTGAGCCAGCGTGGCCAGGGTAAAGTCACCCATCTTGATAAAGCCTTCACCTTCGAGCCGCTTGCATGGGGTATCCGTAAAGGTGATCCTGATTTCCTGAACTGGCTGAACAACTTCATGTACCAGATCAAGAATGACGGCGTATATGACAAGATTTATGGCAAGTGGTTCCAGAGTGATGCCTGGCTGAAAGAAATTCAGTAAAAGAGGATATCCAGACTAGTGAATGCCACAGATAAAACGTGGCCCTGGAAAATCTTGCTTGCGGTCATCCTGATTGGGATGGCCGCATCAATTTATGGGTCCGTAAAAAAGATTGATTACGAATGGCGGTGGAACCGGATCCCCCAGTATTTTGTCTATCAGGGAACTGACGCTCACAAAATACCCTTTGACGGTGTTATCACAGAGATTACCCAACAGAAAAAAAGCTCAACGATTGTTATGACCTCCGAGTCCGGGGATGTTGAGAGTGTTGTGGTCGACAGTGATAGTATCCGGGTTTCTGCAGGGGAGGATCTCTTTGAAGGAGATACAGTAGGCTATACTTCAGACTGGTATCTCGGCCCGTTGATGAAAGGACTGTGGACCACCATCTGGCTGTCGGCGGTTTCAAGTGTTATTGCGCTTTTTATCGGGTTGTTTACCGGGCTTGCCAGGGTAGCGAAAAATTATGTTGTTAGCATGCTGGCGGCCATCTATGTCGAAATCATTCGTGGCACTCCGCTACTGGTTCAGATATTTATTGCCTATTTTTTCATAGCCACTGTCTTTGACTTGAGCAGAAACGTCGCCGGTATCGGAGCATTGTCCCTGTTTGCCGGAGCCTATGTGGCCGAAATTGTCCGTGCGGGAATTCAATCTATTCCCAAAGGCCAGATGGAGGCTGCCAGATCGCTGGGTATGACCACTCCACAGGCCATGATGGACATTATTCTGCCGCAGGCGTTCAAGCGAATTCTGCCGCCGCTGTCCGGCCAGTTCATCAGCCTGATCAAGGATTCGTCTCTGGTCTCCGTCATTGCCATTACCGATCTGACCAAATCCGGTCGGGAAATCATTACCAGTACGTTTGCGCCCTTTGAGGTCTGGTTGGTTGTTGCGGCCATGTACCTGATTATCACTTCGGTGCTGTCGCAGCTGGTCTTCTATATGGAACGGAGGCTCGCAGTCAGTGATTAAAGCTCAGAACGTTTTGAAAGTATTTACCGGCCGCGGTGTAGAAGTCCGGGCGGTGGATGATGTCACGGCCGATGTGGGCTCTGGCGAGGTGGTTGTCGTCATCGGGCCGTCTGGGTCTGGTAAGTCCACCTTTCTGCGCTGTATAAACGGGCTGGAAAAGTTTGATAGCGGTCATATCATCATTGACGGGGTTGACCTTGCCGACAAAAAGACCAACATCAACCACATCAGAGCTGAAGTTGGTATGGTGTTCCAGCAATTCAACCTCTTTCCCCACAAGAGCGTGTTGGAAAACGTAACACTCGCTCAGATGCGGGTGCGAAAACGCTCCAGAGCCGAGGCTGAGGAAAAGGCGAGAAGCCTGCTTAAAAAGGTGGGTATCGCCGAAAAAGCTTCGGAGTATCCATCACGTCTCTCCGGTGGTCAGCAGCAGCGTGTTGCCATCGCTCGCGCCCTGGCCATGGACCCGAAGATTATGCTCTTCGATGAGCCTACTTCGGCGCTTGATCCTGAAATGGTCGGTGAGGTGCTCGATGTCATGAAACAGCTTGCCCGTGAAGGTATGACCATGGTTGTGGTAACCCATGAGATGGGTTTTGCCCGTGAGGTTGCCGATCGTGTCATCTTTATGGATGAAGGCAAGGTGGTAGAAGTCGGAACTCCTGAGCATTTCTTTACCGACCCGCGTGAGGAGAGAGCAAAACTCTTTTTGAAGCAGGTACTGTAGCAACGCATTGAGGGGTGAGAAGTGGAGAGTGGGGAGAGAGGTTTCTCCATACTCTATACTTTTCACCCCTCACCTTTTTAAATGTCTTACCATGTAATATCATATCCTGTAGTTTCCGATGAAGTGTCTGGAGTGTGGATTCTGGCTCCGCTGCGGAGTCGTTGATTCCCCATTTCTGACCCTTTACATGATGTGCGGGTTATCGCTAAAATAATTTATCCCTACAACATACTGGAGTTACAAATGGATCTGGTGAAATCTCTTTTCGCCCTTGCTGCAGGTATCGGCATGTTTGCTGCTACTGCTTCAGCCAAGGATTTGCAGGTTGGTTTTGTATATGTTTCCCCCATTGGTGATGCGGGCTGGTCGTACGCCCATGATGTCGGCCGCCAGGAAATCGACAAGATGGATGGCGTGAAGACCTCGTATGTCGAGTCTGTTGCCGAGGGACCAGATTCAGAACGTGTTATCCTGAATATGGCCCGCAGAGGGTATGACCTGATTTTTGCCACCTCTTTCGGCTATATGGACCCGATGCTGAAAGTTGCCCGGCAGTTTCCTGACACCACCTTTATGCACTGTTCCGGTTTTAAATCCGCTGATAACATGGGCAACTATTTCGGTCGCATGTACCAGGCCCGTTATCTCTCCGGCATCGTTGCCGGCAGTATGACCAAATCCAACACCATTGGCTATGTTGCCGCCTTCCCGATCCCGGAGGTTATCCGTGGTATCAACGCCTTCGCCCTCGGTGTGCAGTCAGTGAATCCCGATGCCACCGTACGCGTGGTGTGGTCCAAAACCTGGTATGATCCCGCCACTGAGAAAGAGGCTGCCAAGTCCCTCCTCGATTTTGGTGCAGATGTGATTGCCCAGCATCAGGACTCCCCCGGTCCGCAGGAAGCGGCTCAGGAAAGTGGTGCGTATTCAATCGGCTACAATACCGATATGTCCGCATTTGCTCCCAAGGCGCATCTGACCGCACCAGTGTGGAACTGGGGACCGTACTACAAAGGAGTTGTCAAGGCTGTGCAGGACGGTACCTGGAAATCCGAGTCTGTCTGGCCCGGCATGGAAGAGGGGTTGGTAGATCTCGCACCTTTCGGCCCGATGGTGCCACAGGATCTGCAGGACAAGGTTAACGCTGTCAAAGATGAAATCGTTGCCGGCAGCAAGACCATCTTTACCGGTCCCATCAAAGACCAGCAGGGTAATGTCAAGATTGCTGAAGGTGTTACTGCCACAGACGAAGAACTGCTTGGCATGACCTGGTTCGTTGAAGGCGTAATCGGTACCACCAAGTAAACGGAGCATCCGGTGTAATGCCGGATAGCATAGAACCATATGATCCGTCTGCGGATAATTAAAAGACAGGAGCCCCTCGGCTGGCGCTCCTGTCTTGTTTTATTTTCAGCCATTGCCTTATCGCTTTTTTTGAGCGGTATTCTGCTCTGGCTCAGGGGGACACCACCCATTGAGGGCATTGTCTCCCTTTTCAGTGGTGGTTTTGGCTCCCGTTGGGCCATTGAGGACAGTCTGCTCAAAGCGATACCGATCTTTTTATGTTCTCTGGGGGTTGCGATTGCCTTCAGATTGCAGATCTGGAATATCGGTGCTGAAGGTCAGTTTGCCCTGGGCGCGATTGGTGCGACCTGGATGGCACTCAGTTTTCCAGAGCAACCGGCTTGGGTGATACTGCCGCTCATGATCATAATGGCGATGATTTTCGGCGGCATGTGGGGCGTGGTGCCGGCGGTGCTGCGGCAAAAGCTGCAAACCAACGAGATCATCGTCACCCTGATGATGAATTACATAGCCATACTGCTGCTCGATTATCTGGTCTTTGGTGTCTGGAAAGATCCAACCTCTTTTGGCTTTCCCATGACACCGACATTTTCTGACGCTGCCATTGTAGGCAAAATCGCTTCTACAAGTATTCACTGGGGCTTGGTGCATTGTGTGATCCTTGGCGTGCTGGTTTGGGCTTTTTTCAGATTCACCAAAACCGGTTTTGAACTCAAAGCGAGTGGTGATTCTGTGCGGGCCGCACGTTATGCAGGTTTACCCTACAACTGGCTGGTCGTGCTGGTGATGGCCATGAGCGGTGCGCTGGCAGGTTGGGCCGGTTTTCTCGAGTCTTCAGCCACCATCCATCGCCTGCAGCCAAGCATTATGGTCGGCTATGGTTATACTGCCATTGTCGTCGCCTGGCTGGCGCGGCTGAATCCGCTTTCCATCGGCATTGCCGCTTTCCTTCTTGCCGGTCTGAGGGTAGGAGTTGAAAGCATGCAGCTCGACCTGCAGGTCCCTGCCGATTTTGGTGGGATCATGGAAGGCCTGATTCTCTTGAGCGTGCTCGCTGGCGGGCTGTTTACCAACTATCGTTTGAAATGGGAGAAGAAACATGACAGTTGAAATGCTCATCCCACTTCTGGCGGCTACGGTACAGTCGGGTACCCCCATTCTTTATGCCACTCTCGGCGCGATTTTTAACGAGAAGTCTGGTGTGTTGAACCTGGGGGTCGAAGGCGTGATGATAATCGGAGCGCTTGCAGGTTTTGTTGCGGCCCAGGCCACCGGCAACCCTGCTCTGGCATTTCTGCTGGCCGGCCTTGCCGGGACTGCTGCTGTGGCCATTCACGGTATTGTCTGTCTCTGGTTTCGTGGTAATCAGGTCGTCTCCGGACTGGCGTTGACTATTCTTGGTGTGGGCTTTGCCAATTATCTTGGAACTTCGCTCGTCGGTCAGTCGGCGCCGGGTTTCTCGAAAATGCCCATTCCACTGCTTTCAGATATTCCGGCTATCGGCCCCATCTTTTTCACCCATGACCCGCTAGTGTATCTCACCTATCTGATACCCCCCTGTATGTGGCTGTTTCTCAACTTTACCCGGTTTGGTCTCGGTCTCCGTGCTGCTGGAGAATATCCGGCGGCGGCCACTGCAGCGGGTCTTAATGTCCAGGGGTACCGGTGGGTTGGTATCCTGGTGGGCGGCTTTTTCATGGGACTTGGCGGTGCCTATCTCTCTCTGGCCTATACGCATCTCTGGACCAACAATCTTACGGGAGGGCGGGGCTGGATTGCCGTGGCGCTGGTGATTTTTGCATTCTGGCGACCGGGAAGAGCAGTCTTTGGTGCGTATCTGTTTGGTGGTATTATGGCTCTGCAATTGCGTATGCAGGCCCAGGGGACGGCGGTGCCATCATCGCTGCTGCTTATGTTGCCATATGCGTTGACAATTCTGGTGCTGGTTTTTTCTTCCTGGCGGCGCGGGGTATCTGATGCACCTGCCGCACTGGGAACCAATGTGGAACCTGCGGATTGATGTAAATTGCACATGGAGCTGTTTTAGTAACAGCTATTGACAAGAAAAAGGTTGATCAACGGACGCCTGATATTTATCAATTATCTGCGATACATGCTCAATTGTATTTGTGTTGTCTAATAAAGGACAAAGGAATAACCAATAAGCTGTCTGCCGGGGTTCTGGCGGAACCCGGCGGCAATGAACGACGAGGGAAAAATGGCATCGAATGATCAGTATAAGAAAACTTATCCGATTAGTTGGGAGCAATTGCATCGTGATTCCAAGGCATTGGCCTGGCGGCTTCTCGATCGTGATTATTTCAAGGGCATCATAGCAATTACCCGTGGCGGTATGGTTCCTGCGGCGATTATTGCCCGTGAACTTGACATTCATCTGGTGGATACCATTTGCATCTCAAGCTATGACTGGAAAGACAAAAAGGGTGATGCAGAGATGCTCAAGCGTTTTGAAGGAGATGGTGAGGGCTGGCTGCTGGTGGATGACCTCGTCGATACCGGACGTACCGCCAAGGTTGTAAGGGAAATGGTACCCAAGGCTCATTTTGCCACGATCTACGCCAAGCCTGCCGGTCGCCCGCTGGTGGACACCTATGTTACCGAAGTGAGCCAGGATACCTGGATTCTCTTTCCCTGGGATACCGAATCTCAATTTTCAACACCCCTCGTTGGCAGGGAGCGAGAGTAATAATGGCGCAGTCAGCTTTGCCGCATATACGCCTTGAGAACATCTCCAAATCTTTCGGAGATGTCCAGGCAAACAAAGATGTGAATCTTGAGATCGTTCCGGGCAAAGTATTGGCCCTGCTCGGTGAGAACGGGGCAGGCAAATCTACCCTGATGTCCATTCTGGCCGGTCAGCTGCAACCCACCTCAGGTACCATTTATCTGGACGATGAAGCAGTGGCTTTTTCCTCGACAGAAAAGGCCATTGAGGCGGGCATCGGTATGGTCTATCAGCACTTTAAGCTGGTGGAGGCCATGACGGTTGCGGAAAATATTTTCCTGGGACAGCGTTCAGGGTTCTGGATGCGCTCCCGCACCATGCGTAAGGAAGTGCAGAAGCTGGCTGATCTGTACGGCATGAAGATTGACCCTGCGGCTCTGGTATGTGATCTCTCAATGGGGGAAAAGCAGCAGGTGGAGATATTGAAACTGCTGCACAGGAAATCGAATATCCTCATCTTTGACGAGCCCACTGCGGTGCTTACACCTGCGGAAGCTGAGACTCTTTTTACAACCATGCGGGTTATGGTGCAGGAGGGCAAAGCTATTGTCTTTATCAGCCATAAGCTGGAAGAGGTTATGGCTGTTGCCGATTATATCGCCATATTGCGGAGGGGAGAAATAGTCGACCGTGTAGCGACCCTGGATGTCTCTTCGACTGTGGAGCTGGCCGAGAGAATGGTTGGTCGTGAGGTTCTGCTTGAGGTGAATCGTGAGCCAATGGCACCCCGGCAGATCGTACTCAAGGTTGAAAACCTTGCAGAGGACCGCCTGAAGTCGGTGAGTCTCGAGCTTCGTAAGGGCGAAATTCTCGGTATCGTGGGCGTTGCCGGGAACGGTCAGAAACCGTTGGTTGAGGCAATCTGCGGTCTGCGCAGGCCGAAACAGGGCTCTGTGCGTATTCTTGGTAAAGATTGGGCTGAATTTTTCAGCTCAAGAAGCTGGGATCATGCGCTCAGCTATATTCCTGAAGATCGTCAGGGGTTGGCGACCTGCCAGGGGCTCGATCTGCTCGACAATTTTTTGCTCACCACACGTGGAGGCTTTGTAAAAGGTCCATGGCTGCAAAAGGATAAAGCGCGGGAGAAGGCTGAGCACCTGATGAAGGAATTTGATATTCGCCCTCCGAATCTGGAATCTCTTGCCTGGCAGCTTTCCGGTGGCAATCTGCAGAAGATGGTTCTGGCCCGTGAATTTTACCGCAAACCGCGACTGATTGTTGCCGAACAACCGACCCAGGGGCTAGATATTGCTGCCGCAGAAGATGTCTGGAATCTCCTGCTGAAGGCCCGTGAACAGGCAGGTATTATGCTGGTGACGGGAGATCTGCCCGAGGCCCTGGCCCTTTCGGATCGTATTGCCGTGATGTACAACGGCGCAATTGTTGACTGCTTTTCTCGTGAAGATGAAGAGAAGGTAGCAGCAATTCCTCAAATGATGGCTGGCCTGAGTATATGAAAGTATAGCCCGGATTTCTTATGGACATTGTGGCAATGGATTTCGATTTTGCCATTCCGCCATGTTCATAAGAAAGAAGAGCCCGCTCATTTATTTCCAACCGCCTGCCCCAGGCTTGTTAACTAGATCATCCCCTGACAAGATTAAAGAATCGAGACTATATCCCGGCTTGATCTAAGAGATACGGGCTAGCCACAGTTTGGCTGAAAATCTGGTTTTAATCATATGTCACCATCAGATTGTGCTGCCGGGGGAGAATATGTTTTACGTCTATGATGTTGACGGGTTGCGTTATGAGGGGTCAACGGAGTCCCTGATGAGGAAGAAAAAATTCAGGGCCAGGGTAAGCCTCGTCAGGCTCAGCATGTCCGGTCTGAAAAGTACGGAGACTCTTTGTCAAACGAAATCCCTGGGGTCAGCCATGAGGTTGCCAGTTACCAGAAACTTGCTCAACCCGAAAATGTGTTGGAACCGGTTCTCCGCATCAGTCAGATCATGACCCGTCCGGTTTTCACTACAGATGCAGGCTTTCCTGTAGATAGCGCATGGCAAAAACTGGCGGAATACTCTGTTTGGCAGCTGGTGGTGACCTCGCCGCTCAATGAGGTTCAGGGTGTTCGTTTCTGAAAGGGGATGTCTTGAGAACGCTCGATATCCGTATAACCAGGACAAGTCACGCAGATCAGGGGGGGTAGCATCATATTATACAGCAGGGTGGCCCGTGTCCTTGCCCTGCATCATATAGACTCCATGCCTGTTACCTGTAAAGCAGGATATCTTGTCGGAATTGTGACCAGAGGTGATATTCTCAGAAGTTCTGCCGAAAACCCACGTCTCGATCTCTGGGGTTAATGCTCTAATCCGGTACGTTGCTTATTAATCCGCGCACCGTTGACTCATCCCTCCTCACGATTCGATTCATGCAGCCGAGCTCTAGGGGTAATCAGATTATTTTATTGCAAATTTTTTATGAGCATCACCAGGGGCTTAAAACAGCTATGCCAGACTCCGGGTTTGTGCCGTAACGTATCGACATAACAAATAGAAACCAGGTTTCTATTTGTTATGTATTTGTATTAATGTGATTTATTATCATTATCACCAAGGAAAAAAACCAGAATAGTTGATTTTATCCTTGAGTTACTGTGAAGTGTTTGATAAATAAAATTGATAGATGACAAAAGTTGTTTAACGGGCTATTGTCATCGACCGATCTTAAATGCCTGGGCAGTGCATAGAGATCGGGTACCGGCAAGATAACAGCAAGGTAGTAAAAAGTAGCTGTATAATAAGATGATTGCCGGAATACAGGGGCCGGGTTTTATAACTCGAACGGTTCAAGTTCTCTTTTCATTTAGTACCATAATGTGCTTTATCGGGCGTGATATTCTTCGAAAATCTGCTGTGATGAGTTTTCAGTAGGACTGAAAATACGGTTAGAGGGATGATCGACAATCACAAATCGATTCTTATTAGAAACCAGGTTTCAAATAAGAATCGATGAGCCCGGTCAGTATGGTAATCATAGACGTTTCGTATTGTTGCAAGATGTACTACTGACACAAGGTTTGGCTTGTCTGAATAGGGTGTTCATCGCTTACATGGGCGAAAAGGGGCCGGTTGATACCGCTGTTCAGATATAAATCAATTAAATGTGCGGCCAAGATAGGGTCGCCAGAAAATTCGGAGGTGAAAACGTTCAGGTAGCAAACGGATGTATCGAATGGAGAAGGTCGACGAAGCTCCTGGTGAATCATTTTTAATCACTATCCTGGTCGGCTAAGAATGGTGGCTACTCAACCATAAAATACAATCAAGGAGAGGCAAATGATGCAACAGGATCAAAAAGTACCAATCCAAGCGTGGATCACAACATTTGCCGGAACATCGATCAATCTATGTCTCGGTATCCTCTACGCATGGAGTATTTGGAAATCTGCATTGGTGAATGTGGATCTGGCAGGCCAGCAGTTCCCGGCCGACAGCATGAACGCGGGGTGGACATATCTTACGAATGCCCAGGCGGCTACCCCTTTCACCATGTGTGTAATCATTTTTGCTATTTTCATGATTCCCGGCGGCAAAATCCAAGATAGGATCAGCCCTAAATTTGGTGCCACACTGGGTGGCCTTTTGCTGGCTGTCGGCTGTATCATCGCCGGACTGATGAAGTCTTATACCGGTCTTCTTATTGGTTTTGGACTCTTCGGCGGAATGGGCATGGGTATCGGTTACGCAGCACCGACCCCGGCTGCCCTGAAATGGTTTGGCCCGAAAAAACGTGGCCTTATCGCAGGACTTGTTGTCGGTGGTTACGGTGGAGCCGCTCTCTACATCGGCTATCTTGGCCAGTACCTCATCGATAAATATGGTGTTACCGGCAGTTTCATAGGTTTGGGAACCTTCTTTGCGGTAGTCGTCATCATCGCCGGTCAGCTTCTGAAAACTCCTGAGGAAGGCTACGTGCCTCCGGGAGTCGACACAACAGCGCTCAAGGATCAGACCGCTGCCCAGAGAAATGCCCTGGCAAACTGGACTACCAGTGAAATGGCCAAAACATGGCAGTGTTATGCACTGATTTTCATGTTCATCCTTACCACTCAATCCGGTCTTCTTATCATCAGTAGTGCCAAAGGTATACTTTCCTCAACTGCCAAGGACATCCCATTCTTTCTGGCGAATGCCTGGCTTCTCGTTTCATTCGGCGGCTTTGTCAATGCATCAGGGCGTGTCGGTACCGGTTACTATTCCGATAAGATCGGCAGGACCAATGCCTATGCTCTGAACTGCTCGATTTCGGCACTCTGCCTTTTCTCGCTGCCGATGGTTATCGCCAGTAAAAATGTGGCGCTGCTCTTTTTGGTAGTCGGTATTGCTTACTGGCAGTATGGCGGCGGTCTGGCGTTGATGCCATCGTTTACCGCAGACTTTTTTGGCCCGAAAAACCTTGGCGCAAACTACGGAATCGTTTTCCTGGGCTGGGGTTGTGGTGTTTTTGTTGCTCGCCTTGGTGGCTGGATTCAGGATGTTACCGGTAGTCTGAACTATGCCTTCTATCTCTCCGGGGCCTTGCTGGTACTTGGTGTGATTCTGGCAATCTCCGTAAGAAAGCCTGACTACGCGAAATTCAAGGGTGAGGATGTGGAGCGGGTGCAGGTCTAGAGTGACACACTTTGAGCAAAAAGCTGAATTAAAGATTTAGGAAATCGTAGGGGACGGGAGAAAACCGTCCTGGGCATTAACTTTTCAATATTCACTAAAGGAGTGATTGAATGAGCGAGGAAAAACAAATTGTTGAAACTTCTGAGGCGCAAATTGCTGTTCACTGGAAAGAGGAAGAGTATATCAATCCATCAGAGGAATTTATCGCCCAGGCTAATCTGACCGATAAATCTATTTTCGAGCGCTTTTCACTCGATAACTTTCCTGACTATTACACCGAGTTTGCAGACATGCTGACCTGGTACAAAAAGTGGGATGAGGTTCTCGACACCAGCGATGCTCCAAGCTTTAAATGGTTTAAAGGCGGCAAACTGAATGCAAGTTACAACTGTATCGATCGCCATCTCGCCAAAAACAAGAACAAGACCGCAATTCACTTCGTCGCAGAGCCGGAAGACGAGCGTGTAAGTCACATCACCTATCAGGAGCTCTACACCCGCGTCAACGAATTCGCAGCATTGTTGCGCGATACAGCTAAACTGAAGCGCGGTGATCGTGTAACCATTCATATGCCTATGTCGGCCGAGCTGCCGATCACCATGCTGGCCTGTGCCCGTCTTGGTGTCATTCACTCGGTGGTGTTTGGTGGTTTCTCTGCCAGCGCCTGTGCCGATCGTGTTATCGATTCCAACAGCCGGGTACTTATCACCATGGATGCCTATTACCGCGCTGGTAATCTGCTGGATCATAAAGCGGTGGATGATGAGGCATGCAAGCTGGCGGCAGACGGCGGTCAGAAAGTTGATACTCTGTTGGTATGGCAGCGCTATCCTGGCAAGATGTCGAGCGAAACTCCTATTGTTGAGGGTCGTGACATAATCGTCAATCAGGAGCTGAAAAAGTATTACGGCGCTATCGTCGAGCCGGAAGAAATGCTCTCTGAGGAGCCCCTGTTCCTGATGTACACCTCCGGAACCACCGGCAAGCCGAAAGGTTGTCAGCATGGTACCGGCGGCTACTTGAGTTATGTAACCGCAATGTCCAAGTACATCCAGGACATTCATCCTGAAGATGTTTACTGGTGTATGGCGGATATTGGCTGGATCACGGGACATTCCTTCATCGTTTACGGACCGTTGGCACTCTGTGCTTCTTCCGTAATTTATGAGGGGGTACCGACCTATCCGGACGCTGGTCGCTCATGGCGTATCGCTCAGGAGCTGGATGTCAATATCTTCCACACTGCTCCGACGGCAATCCGCGCCCTGAGAAAAGTCGGGCCGGATGAGCCAGCCAAGTACAATTATAAGTTCAAGCATATGACCACCGTTGGTGAGCCCATCGAGCCTGAGGTATGGCGCTGGTATTACAACGTTGTCGGTCGTGGTGAGGCAGCAATTGTCGATACCTACTGGCAGACAGAGACCGGTGGTTTCCTCTGCTCAACAGTTCCGGGAATGCAGCCGATGAAGGCTGGTAGCGCCGGTCCTGGTGTTCCGGGTATTCACCCAATCGTCTTTGACGAGTCTGGTGATGTACTTGAGCCTGGCTGCGGTAAGGCTGGTAACATCTGCATCCAGAACCCATGGCCGGGCATGATGCAGACCGTCTGGGGCGATCGTGAGCGCTTTATCGAGAGCTACTTCGGTATGTACAACAAAGACCGTAACTCCAAAGATTGGCGCGACTGGCCATATATGACCGGTGATGCCGCGGTGCTGGCGGGTGACGGTTATGTACGTGTTCTCGGCAGGATAGATGACGTTATCAACGTCTCCGGTCACCGTCTTGGTACCAAGGAGATCGAGTCTGCAGCACTGACCGTGCCTGAGGTTGCCGAGGCTGCGGTTGTACCTGTGGCCCATGAGATCAAAGGCAAGGAGCCGGAGCTGTATGTATCTCTCAAGCCTGGTTATGATGCAACTCCGGAGTTGCAGCAGAAGGTCGCAGATGCCATCACCTTCCAGATTGGTAAAATTGCCAAATGTAAGAACGTCTGGATCGTGCCCGATATGCCGAAGACACGTTCCGGTAAGCTGATGCGACGTGTCCTTGGCGCCATCTCTAATAAAGGCGATGTTGGCAACGTTATGACTCTCGCTAATCCGGAGATCGTGGAAGAGATCCGCAAGATGGTTCAGGGTTGATTGAACCGGTAATTGTAACTAAACCCCGGAAGCACGGTTCCTGCTTGGGCTGTGCTTCTGTAAAAAACATTGGACGTTGGATGTTGGACGTGGAAGTAAATGGGTCGGCTTCGGTATGTGGTGCGGTCACGTCAGCCGAGGTGGCTCAATACAAGTCTTACATTCAAAAACAATAGCCAGAGGTGAAATTGCATTGTTCATAGACGAGGCCTCCAAGGTGAAGCCGCAGTAATCTTGCCGCGATGCCTGGATAATCGATTATAACCTCGAGTAAAAAATAACAGAGGTGAATCTGAAAAGGTCATAGTCGAGGCGTAGAGAGTGAAGGCGTAGTTGTTCTACGTCGAACTCTCTACAACGAAGAGAATGACCTTTTCAGAACATTAGAAGGTTTTTATTCAATTTGCAGAGGCAAGACCGAGGCGTCAAACCCGAAGACGTATTAAACATACTTCGAGGTTTTGACAACGAAGGTTCTGCCCTGCAAAATTGGACAAAAATTGCAGGCACGGGCATGTGAGCAGACAGCGCCTGTGTGGGTGAGGGAGGCCGGTTTTACTGGCTTCCCTCATTTTTTTTGGCGAAAAGCAACATCACGCAACTAGCTTATCTGAATCCTATTTAAGAAATAAGTGGAATGTCTGCATCGTTGATTTGGATGAAAATTTGTGTTTAATCCTTTATCGCAGCGGCTAGAGGTACTGCAAATACAATGCCTTTTCGCGGTGGTTGAACCATGTGTAAATTTCTTTATCGCTTAAACAGATAGTAAGTCAGTGCCTTACCAGAGTTTGCAAAAAGACGATTACGTGCGATAGGCTATTTAGGAGGATTTCCCTGAAATAGCTTTAATCACAATCGATCTGGAGGCTTTGGTGAAAGAACGTCTGCTTATCGTTTTAACCGTATTGGTGATTTTCTCTTCTATTTTCGGTGAAGGAATTGCAAGTGAGGGGAAAGGTGATTCTACTATCGTTTCAGAGATACGGTTTGGTCTGCTGAGTCATGATGTAGGTGTTTTTGCGCAAAGTTTTGAGAATGGAGTAGACATAAATTTTGATATCTTCTTCAAATCGCCAGACAAGTCATTCTTCCGTAAATTCAGTTCTCCCAGACCAATGATGGGGACTTGTATCCACTCAGATGGGCAGACCAGCCAGGTTTATGGGGGCCTTGCCTGGGACTTCAGGACAACAGATAATATTCTACTTACTTTTGGGCTTGGTGGAGCAGTTCATTCTGGTGAATTGGATAGCGACGATCCGGGTGAACAACGTCTGGGCTCAAGAGTCCTGTTCAGGCTGGCAATGAATGTAGGATATCATTTTAGCGAAAAGTGGAATGCTTCATTTTACTGGAACCATATTTCCAATGCGAGTCTGGCTACCCCGAATTACGGCTTGGATAGTATGGGGCTGCAGATTGGTTATGTCTTCTGATTGCAGCGCTTATTACCCTGGCAAATATTTAAAGTAGCCTGTGCGGGCAGCATATCAGTTTGTGTTTGCAATCACATAGCTCTTCAGCCGGCATGTATAACAAAAAAAAAGCCCGGACCCCATCATAAGATGGCGTCCGGGCTTTGGGTACAGCAGAGGTTGTACAGGCTTCAGGTTGTTACACCATGAACTATCTTTCAGGCGTTAGATAGTCTTGGCGGCGCGCAGTGAATCTGCGAGAATCTCAACCACGAAGCGGACGTTCTCGTCGCTTTCGTGCTGGGAGAGATTGTCGGAGATGTGCATTACGCAGGTCGGGCAGCCGGTGGCGACCATATCGACCTTGGCATCCTGAATATCCTTGATCTTGTGGTTGTTGATCTTGATCGAGGTGTCGTAGTGAGTGATGCAGTAACTACCCGCAGAGCCACAGCAGGTGTCGGCATTCTTCATCTCGGTGAACTCTACACCCGGGATCATTTTCAGCAGATTTCTCGGCTGATCTTTAATGCCCTGGCCGCGAACCATGTGACATGGATCGTGGTAGGTCACTTTGTAGGGCAGACGTCCCAGTTCTTCCTGCTTGAACTCGATGTTCTTTTCGATGAACTCGTTGATGTCAAATACCTTACCGGTAAACTCACGCAGCTCGGGGCTGTCGTCGACGAATACCTTGATCTCTTTCTTCAGCGACATGCCGCAAGAGGAACAGGCAACAACGATGGCGTCAAACTTCTCTTTCTGGAACAGTTCGAAGTTGTGCTCCATAAGCCGCCTGGCGCCCTCGTAATCACCATTGGCGAGAACCGGGGTGCCGTTACATTTCTGGGCTTTGGGGATGACAACCTCGTAGCCGTAGCCGGTGAGAATATCCACAACGGACTTGGCGACGTTGGTGTAAATCAGGTTGCCGGCACAGCCGGTGAAGTAACCGATGCGGCCCCTCTTGGCACCCCTCTTCGGTGGATTCACCTCGGGCAACTGGCGCTGGGCGCTCTTGATTGCCAACTGCGGGAAGTTTCTGCGTTTGGAGAAACCGAGCAGCGGATAGAGGTGACGAACCGGGTTCTTCGGGCCGATGCCAAAGAGCATCTTCTGGGCGATACCGCCAAGGGCACAGCCGATGGTGATCGGCCATTTTCTCCAGAGCAGCTGACGGAAAATAAGTGCCTTGAAGAAATGGAGACCTTTCTGGGTGGTGATATACCACCTGAGGCGCAGCACCACGTGCTCGGGGCTTACACCAGCCGGGCAGTTGGCAGAGCAGGTCTTGCAGTTCAAACATTCATTGATGGCCTGTTCAACCCTTTTGGTGATCTGAATATCACCGGAGACGATTTTCTCGGCCAGTTTGTTTTTGCCCCTCGCCACGAAGAGCTCATTGCCGAATTCCTTGAAGACAGGGCATACACTGCGGCATTTACCACATTGCATACACTTCTGGAATTCTTTGGCAGCTTCGAGGAGATGGTCTTCCGCGAGTTGTTTTTGTGAAATATGTGCGTTCATCAGTAGGTCACCCCTGCTTAAGCTGCTTCACCCGGCATATCGAACATCTTGCCTGGGTTGAGAAGGTTTTTCGGATCGAACATGCGCTTGAGATCCTGGAGCATCTTGATGCCGGCTGCGCCGATCTGGGCCTCAAGGTATGGTTTCTTCTCAAGGCCGATGCCGTGCTCACCGGAGATGGTGCCGTCAAGATCGATTGCCAGCTGGAACAACTCATCTACAGCCTTGTGGCAGCGGGCCATCTCTTCCTTATCGCTCTGGTCGATCAAAAAAGTAGGGTGCAGGTTGCCGTCTCCGGCGTGGCCGAAGATACCTACCTGGATGTCATATCTCTGGGCGATCTCAATGATGCCGCGAACCATGGCAGGCAGATCGCTGCGCTTTACGGTGGCATCTTCGAGAATCAGGTTTGGTTTAACAGAAGCAAGTGCGTTCAGGGCAACACGGCGTCCGGCGAAAAGCTTGTCGCGATCTTCGCTGGTCTTGGCGCGGGCAAACTCCCGGGCGTTATTCTTGCCAACCTGCTCTTCTACAGTGGCAATCTCGGCCTTGGCAGAGTTCTCCTCACCATCGGTCTCGATCAAGAGTACCGCCTGGGCGTCGCGTGGCAGGCCGCAATCCTTGAAATTCTGAATGGCGTTGATGGTGGCGTTATCCATGAATTCCATGGTGGAAGGGGTAACACCGGCGGCAATAATGTCAGATACGGTCTGGGCAGCGTCATCAAGGGTGTCGAAGATCGCCAGGGCAGACTCACGGTGCTGCGGGATAGGCAGCAGGGCAAGAGTTACCTCGGTGATCACACCAAGCAGACCCTCGCTACCAACAAACATCAGCTCGGAGTTGAAACCGGCAACGTGCTTTACGCATTTAGAGCCGAGGGTGACGATGTCGCCCTGTGGCATAACCACCTTGAGCATCTTGACATAATCTTTGGTTACACCGTATTTCAGGCCGCGCAGTCCGCCTGCGTTTTCGGCAACGTTACCGCCGATGGTGGAAAACGCTACAGAGCCAGGATCCGGTGGGTAGAAAAGGTTTGCTTCACCGATGATAGGATCGATATCAGCAGTGGTAAAACCAGCTTCAACAGTAATGAGTCTGTTGGCAGGGTCGAACTCGATGAGGTTCTTCATTCTGTCCATGGAAAGAACGATACCCTGCTTGAGCGGAATTGAACCGCCGGAAAGACCGCTTCCCTGACCGCGGGGTGTCACTGGAATCTCTTCGCGATATGCCAGCTTCATAAGTTGACTGACCTGCTCGGTGGTAGTCGGAAAGACAACCGCTTCAGGCTCTATTTCTACAGGCGCAGCGTCATAGCTGTAGGCAATCATGTCCTCACGCTCGGTGAGAACGTTTTCCTGGCCAAAAATTGAGACCAACTCGTCGATAATACTCTTCTTCATGGTTGTCATAACTCCATTCGATGAAATAGTCAGGGATACGGTGGGTAACTCACTAACTGCCGTTTTAATTATTTATATGAGGGGAAATTTCTGAAGCAGGGATGACAGGTATGTATCATCCGTTTTGGAAACCCGATTTCAGGATGTGGTACGTGGTTTCCGTAGAATGCCCTCAAAAGGTCAGACCAATACTAGGAGATACCAATAGCGATGTCAAGAATAATTGAGTTGAGAGGAATTCCTGATAGGTTGCAATTGCCAGTGCTATTAGGTGATCGGAGTTTCGGGGGGATACGGGTTTGACAGGGGTGTCCGAAAAAACGGATTGGTATTACCAATGACCCGAGGGCGGTTTTGCCATAGATAAGGGCCTAAAATTGCACATACTGTAAAAACTGGCAAAATATCACGAATAAACACCAACAAGATAGTGGAGCGGATAGCGAAGGGAAGAAATTGGAGTTTCCCTGGAAATAATCTGGTTTCTAATTGGAAATCAGATTATTTCCAATTGTGCATTTCTGAGATAATCTGTTCGACACCTTTTTTCTTCTTCTTGAATATCCGGCCTATTTCATCAGCGGTGGAAGGGAGCGATTTGTTGGCGTCGTAGATGTCCATCAGCTCGTTGTAGTATTTGTAAAAGAATAGAAAAAGGTCCTGGTAACAGTCTTCGGGAAAAGAGCTGGCGCTCACCTTCACCAGCTTGCCATCTCTGCCGGCTACCAGCTTGGTGGTCTGGAACGGCTCAATGGTCTCCTGAAAGATACGAGTGAGGTGTTCAACGTCCGTTGCCGACTGGATCAGCTCAAATTCGTCCTGGAAGCGGGCAACAGTTGAACAGACAAAACGGGTTATCTTGTTCTGGTCAACAACCTTTTCGGCCTTTGATAGTGCGCTTTCGAATAATCCCTTGCTGCTGGTGCTTTCAATTTTTGCTTTTCTCTCAGCATCGGCGACGCGCTGGCGAATAATTTGTTCGAGATGGGCTTCGCGCTCCTCCAGTCTGGTGACGCGAGACTCCACTTCCTTAAAAAGACCGCTGAGCGCTTTTTTGCAGATTGCCTCGTCAAAATATCGGTCGAGCTCGTGAGCGATTAAGGCAATCTCCTTGATTTCCTCCGCCTGCGACAGGCCCAGTTCTTTTGAAAGTATTCCATCGAGATGATCTGTTGCGTCAGATATTCGTTCTCTGCTCTTCTGGATATTTTGCACAGACTGGTTGGCTGCGGCGTGAACCATGGAGGTCAGGTTGGCCATGGCCTTACGGACTTCATTATTTTCAGATTGCAGGTAAACGTTAATCGCTTCCGCGCCGGTCAATGAGGTGACACTGCTCATTCACTGTCTCCAAGCTGGGCTGTATAAATGGGGAAAATCTCCAGGTCAAAACCTGAAGGAGCCATTATTGACTCAGAGCCGCCAGGGATCAACGTGGAGTTTGCATCGTACTGTATATAATTGAGGATATACCTAATACCGCAAATTTTTTCAGTAGTTTCCTTGAATGGCACCCTGTTTCTACGTTAGTCTGATAATAGACGGCTTCGGTCAATATTGAGAATCTCTTTCGATTTTGAATGTTTTGTACTGATTGTTCAATAGCCGTTATACGGCAGCCAGCCAGCTGTGCAGCTAAACCACGCGATTGAAGGAGATGTCTTGTGATATGGCAGTGTACAGCGTAAATGGAAAATCAGCCTCCAAGCGGGGGAATAACGTTTGCCCAAGGCAGGAATTGCAGCGGGTCAATGTGCTGTTTATTGGTGGCGGCCGCGGCTGTTATGAAATCCTGAGACTGCTCGATTCATATACCCCGGTACGCATTCAGCCCAACGTGGTGGCGGTGATAGATCCGAACCTCAATGCCATGGGAAGTAAATATGCCCGCCAGCTTGGCATCGATACAGTTACCACCTGGGAGAAGTACGTAAAGGATGAGCGGATTGATCTGATCATTGAGCTTACCGGTGATGAAAGAGTGCTGGCGAAGATAGTTGCAGAGAAACTGCCGGCAGTGAAGGTGCTTGATCATCTTTCCGCACTGTTTCTCTGGGAGATTATTGATATCCAGGAGCAGAAGCTGCAACTGGAAGCAAAAGTATCTTCTCTCGATACAATGGCGGCGCTCGGAGAGATCGCCTTTCGCCTTACCCATGAACTGCGAAATCCGCTACTCATTGTCGGGGGGCTGGTCCGCAGGATGATGACCAGGCCGGATTTGCCCCATGGCGTACGTAAACGGTTCAAGCATCTCGCCAATCACGTACTGCACATGGATACGGTGCTCTCTGATATTTGTGATGTGGTCCGGCCCATGAGCCCCCATTATGTACTCACCGATATGAATGACTTTTTTGAAAAATGGTGTACCACCGTCAGGACTGAAGCACGGTACATCGGAGCGAATCTTGAAGCGTCAATAGAAGATGATTTACCGTGTATGTACATCGATCCAATTCTCATCAGGCAGGCGCTCTGGCATATTCTGGAAAACAGTCTCGACGCCATTGGTGAAAAGGGTGGTGGCATCTATGTTACTGTGCAGATATGCTGGGATGAGATTGATATTCAGTTGTCAGATTCAGCCGAAGAGTTTTGTGCGCTTTCTCCGCTGAAGGCGGTTCAACCCTTCACCACCACCAAGTCAGGCCGGATGGGGCTGGGCCTTTCGTTGTGCCGGCAGATTATTCTGGATCACGGAGGTGATTTGAAACTGGTGCAGAGAGCTGATGGGGGGTGTATTGTACTGGTACAATTACCTATACGTTTCAGGGAACCCAAAACTGTTGGCACTTCGGAATCGGACGGGGTGGTTGTTGATAATGGTGGAGCGGTTGAGGAGCCTGTGGAGTGCTAGTGGGCAGGAGGTGATATGAAAGAACAGGTGGCCAGGGATGGTAGAACGTTTTCGGGTTGATCAGCGCAGGGTAAAGCGGGTTCGTAAGGGGCACCGGGGTGAAGGCCCTGTACTCTACTGGATGAACAGGGACCAGCGGGTTGAGGACAACTGGGCACTCCTGCAGAGTCAGGATCTGGCCTTGAGCGTAGGTCGTCCGCTGCTGGTGGTATTCTGCCTGCCGGACAGGTATCTGAGCGCCAGCGCGAGGAACTTCTGGTTTACCATAGTCGGGCTTGAGGAGATAGTGGCCCAGCTGGCACGACTCAATATCGACATGCGTATTCTCTATGGTTCTTCGGTGAAAGCCATCGCGAATTGTGCGAACAGTCTCGATGCCTATGCGGTGGTTACCGATTTTAATCCGCTTAAAATACGCAAACGCTGGTTGTTTGAGATGGGAACCCAGGTGCGTGTGCCGGTGTATGAGGTAGATGCGCATAATATCATTCCCTGTTGGTACGCTTCGGACAAGCAGGAATATGCTGCCTACACTTTCAGGCCGAAGGTGGCCAGGCTACTGCCTATTTTTCTTAACGACTTCCCTGAAGTGAAAAAACATCCATACCGGGTTGAAAACCTGGATCAAGCTCTGGCCCCGCCAGACTGGCCTGAATTATATGCGCGATATCCGGATACGGACTCCAGAGAGAGTTATCCGCGGCCGGGATCTGTACAGGCGAAAGAGGCGTTGAAGGAGTTTATAGCAAAACGTCTCAATGGTTATGACCGAAAGAGGAACGACCCCCTTGCCGAGTGGACTTCACGACTGTCCCCGTACCTTCACTTTGGTCAAGTCTCTCCACAACGGGTGGCCCTGGCTGTTCAGGCTGCGGCCGGGATACCGGATGAGGACAAGGACGCCTTTCTGGAAGAACTCATTGTTCGCAGGGAGTTGAGCGACAATTTTTGCTATTATTGCGATGACTACGACAGTGTTGACGGGTTTCCCGCCTGGGCCATCAGGACACTGGACGAGCATCGTCATGATCAGCGGAAGTATGTGTACACGGAAGAGGAGTTCATCTTCGGAAAAACCCATGAACCGCTTTGGAACAGCTGCCAGAATGCGCTACGGGAGACAGGCAGATTGCATGGTTATCTGCGGATGTATTGGGCGAAAAAAATTCTCGAGTGGAGCGCTATCCCGGAAGAGGCCTTACGAATCGGCAACCTGCTGAACGACACCTTCGCCTTCGACGGCAGGGACCCGAACGGCTATGCCGGGGTGAGCTGGGCAATCGGTGGGGTACATGACCGGGCCTGGAAAGAGCGCCCGGTTTTCGGTAAAATTCGATATATGAATGAGGCGGGTTGTCGTCGAAAATTTGCGGTGGATGACTATATCGCCAAATATGGTGGTGAAGAACAATAGCAGAGATTGGTTTACGCTTACGTCCCTACAGAACAATCCTCAATACAGATGAGTTGCTTATGAAACTGTTAACCACACCGAGACTCGATCAGTGTATTGGATGTCATTCCTGCTCATTGGCCTGTGCACGGCTGGTACATCGTCGGCTTTCATGGTCAACTGCGGGAATACGAATAAAGTCCTCAGGCGGTCTTTCAACCGGTTTCCTGGCAATCCGCTGCCTTGCCTGTGACCCGGCGCCTTGTGTCGAAGTCTGTCCAACAGGCGCCTTTAGTCAGCGAAAAGGCGGTGGGGTGGTGGTCAGGAAGAAGCTCTGTATCCGATGCGGAAAATGTGTACCGGCCTGCCCGGTGAATGCCATTTATGAAAACGACCTGGGGGAGGTGTTTGTCTGCATCCACTGCGGGAAATGTGTGGAGTTTTGCCCCCAGAGCTGTCTGGAGATGCGTGAAGCCAGTGAGATCGAGGAGGTGCTGCTATGATGCGCGAACAATTCAGGGTGCTCGTCTACGATCTTTCGTCAGGCAGTGGTCAGTTTGTGGAGCTGGATGGGCGTGACCAGGTGGCGGGTGGCAGCGGCCTGGCGGCGCTGCTCTATATGAAATATGGTCATCCCGATAAACCGTGGCATCATGAGGGACAGCCGCTGATCTTCGCCATCGGGCCTCTGACCGGTTTGTTCCCGTTGATGTCAAAGACAGTCTGCTCCTTTCGTTCCTCCTATCACAACGAGTATACCGAAAGTCATGGTGGTGGCCGCATGGCGCTGGCCCTGCAGTTCTGCAATCTGGATGGACTGGTGATCGTCGGCAAGGCGAAGCGGCTGTCATGTCTCACCGTGGGCGCAAGGGAGCTGGAGCTGAAAGATGTGGAGTTCATGCGGGGGATGAATGCTGAAAATACCGGCAAATTGCTGCGGCGCATGCATGGCAGGTCTTCGGGACATCGCTCCATACTCCGTATCGGTCCGTCCGGGGAGATTGGTTCCGGCATGGCCTGTATCAACGTCGAGACCTATCGGCACTTCGGTCGCATGGGTGGCGGGGCTTCAATGGGGGTTAAGAACCTCAAGGGTATTATCGTCAGCGGAGAAGGTGAGCTGGAACTGACAGCGGGTAAGGAGTACCGGAAAGTTTTTCAAGAGGTGTACTCCAAGGTAACCTCAACCGATATGTTGCGAAAATATCATAACCTGGGAACTGCGGCCAATCTGCAGACGTTGAATGATATCGAAGCATTGCCGTGGCACAACCTCCAGCGAACAAGCCACTCCGAAATCGACAAGGTGACGGGCGCAAAATTCGCAGATGACACTCTGCTGCGTAACGGTGCCTGTGCCGGCTGCCCGGTAGGCTGCATCCACATAGGGTATATCCGGCAAAAAGCCAAGGTGGACAACCGCTATCATTATCATCAGGTCGCCTATGATTATGAGCCGATCTTTGCGGCAGGCACCATGCTCGGAGTTACCGATACCTTTGGGGTGCTGCGGATTCTCGATGAGATTGAGAAGGTGAGTCTCGATGCCATGTCGGCAGGGGTGGCCCTGGCCTGGGCGACTGAGGCTACAGAACGTGGCCTGGTGAGCGAGAAGGAGACCCTGGTTCCCCTGGCTTTTGGAGATGTGTCGGGATATCAGCAGGCGGCTATGCATCTTGGTCGCGGCACCAATGAATTTTACCGCCTGCTCGGCCAGGGGACATTGAAGGCGGGAAAAGAATATGGTGGTGAGGAGTTTGGCTGTGTACTTGGTCAGGAGATGGCGGGCTATGCCACCGGTGAGCTCTATTTTGCCGCCCAGACCCTGGGGTTTCGCCATTCACACCTCGACACCGGTGCCTATAGCTACGAGCAGAAAAACACGGATAAAGATCTGCAGAAGTCGGTGGATTTCCTGATGAACGATGAGCCGGGCAGGGCTTTCCTTACTTCAATGGTCTCCTGCCTCTTTGCCAGATCAATCTATACTGATGAACAGTTGCAGGAGTGTCTGGCCAGTGTTGGCTACGGTGCACTGGCCGGGACAATAGCTGAAACGTCCGAGTATATTCGAGGGCTTCGCTGGAAGGTGCGTAGTGACACCGGTTTTAAGCCTGAGAACTTCTCGGTACCGAAGCGGTTCTACTCTGTTACCACCTGGAAGGGGCCTGTGGATGGGGCGTATCTGGATCAGGTGAAGACTGAATACGGCAGGCGGATTGTGGAGCTGGTTGATGGGTTTGTTGTGAAGGAGTGAAAAGCTGGGGTTGGACGTTGGACGTGGGACGTTGGATGTGGGACAAAGGACAGAAGCAAAAAAGGCGCAGCCCGTGCGGGCCGCGCCTTTTTTCTGCCTGCAAAGAAGAACGGAGATCCTAGAGCATTTCTTTGATTGCTTCGCGCTCAGATACCAGTTCGTCCTCGGTTTTCTTCATCATCTCGCGGCTGAAGTCGCTGATCTCAAGGCCGGTAACTTCTTTCCACTCGCCATTTTCCGTGACGATAGGACGGGAGTAGACGATATCCTCATCAATACCGTAACTGTTGCCTTTAGAGTAAACGCCCATGCTTACCCAGCTGCCGTTTGAGCCGAGGGCCCAGTCGCGCATATGATCGACAGCTGCAGAAGCTGCAGAAGCTGCACTGGAAGCGCCGCGAGCCTTGATGATCGCCGCACCACGCTGCTGAACGGTCGGGATGAAATTTTCTACATACCAGTCGTTGTCGACCTGCTCTTTAACTGCCTTGCCTTTTGCGGTGGCGTAGCTGATGTCGGGATACTGGGTCGCGGAGTGGTTACCCCAAACAACCATCTGCTCGATGTCGGTGGTGGCACAGTCGAGTTTATCGCCGATCTGGGAGAGTGAGCGGTTGTGATCGAGGCGCATCATGGCGGTGATGTTCTTCGGATCCAGATCAGGTGCGTTTTTCAGGGTGATAAGAGCGTTGGTGTTGGCCGGGTTGCCGACTACCAGCACTTTGACGTTGCGGCTGGCGTTATCGTTCAACGCCTTGCCCTGTACTGAGAAGATCTGGGCATTGGCCATCAGCAGATCGCCGCGCTCCATTCCAGGTCCACGAGGACGCGCGCCAACCAGGACTGCGTAGTCAGTGTCCTTGAAGGCAACGTTTGGATCGTCAGTTGCGACGACGCCTGCAACCAGTGGGAAAGCACAGTCTTTCAGCTCCATGACCACACCCTGGAGGGCATCCATTGCGGGTGGGATTTCAAGAAGCTGGAGAATTACAGGCTGATCTTTGCCAAGCATGTCGCCTGCTGCGATACGAAAAATGATGGAATAACTGATCTGGCCTGCTGCACCGGTAATTGCTACGCGTACAGGTGTTTTCATCATTACCTCCGTGGGATGGAAAGTGTTACGTGAAAAATTCACATAATAGCGCCTGAGCGGCAAGGCGGGTTCTGGTTCATTACGCCGGTTGTCGCACTCGTTATAGCGGTCAGGCGGTAACCAAGTTTACAGTAATGCGCCAGCACGATAACACAATGTCCTGTAAGAATCCAGAATGAACCGGGATTCATTCAGGAAAAATATGAATGGCGTTACTAAGGATAATTGATCAGGAGGCTCCGAAGCCCCCGCCTCCCGGAGTTTTTATGACGAATACATCACCTGGCTCCATGCCTGTCTCAGCATTGCCGTCAAGTTTTTCGGTGGAACCATTTTTACGGATAACGCTGTTACACCCGGTGGCTCCATCACACCCTCCGGCCAATCCGTAAGGATGTTCCCGTCGGTGCGAAGAGAGAATGGTAGCAGTCATCTGCTCAAGAAAACGAATTTTCCGGACCACGCCATCGCCGCCACAATACCTGCCAGTGCCACCTGAATTTCTGCGGATTGAAAACTCGTCAATACGTACCGGAAAGCGCCACTCAACCACTTCGGGGTCTGTCATGCGGGTGTTGGTCATATGACTGTGTACCGCACTGGTGCCGTGGTGATCGGGCCCTGCGCCGGTGCCGCCGCAAATTGTTTCATAATTCTGCACCTTCTCATTGCCATAGACAAAGTTGTTCATGGTACCCTGGGAAGAGGCGAGAACACCCAGCGCGCTGAAAAGAGCATCGGTGATCGCCTGGCTCACCTCGGTGTTGCCGGAGATGACGGCCGCGGGGTAGCTCGGGCTGATCATGGTGCCGTCGGGGATTATGATCTTCAGCGGTTTCAGACACCCTTCATTTAACGGGATATTATCTTCAACCAGAGTTCTGAACACATAGAGTACAGCGGCTTTGCACACGGCGGTCGGGGCGTTGTAGTTGCCTGCAGACTGCGGTGAGGTGCCGGTGAAATCGATTGTGGCCTCCCGGTTGGCGCGATTCACTGTAACCTTCACTTCTATTCTGGCCCCGTCATCCATGGGGTAGCTGAATGCCCCGTCTTGTAATACGTCGAGCACTCTGCGGACGGACTCCTCGGCATTATCCTGTACATGGCGCATGTAGGCATGCACCACGTCAAGAGAAAAGGTGTCAACCATTCGGCGCAGCTCCCTTTCTCCTGTGGCGTTGGCGGCGATCTGGGCAGCCAGGTCCGCCATATTCTGTTCAATGTTTCGACAGGGATAGCGACCTGAAGAAAGCAGTTTTCTGGTCTCTTCGTCTTGCAATTTCCCTGACCGTACCAGGAGAAAGTTGTCGATAAGCACGCCTTCTTCTTCAATATGCTGAGAATCCGGAGGGGAGGAGCCGGGGGTCCGGCCACCGATATCCGCGTGGTGTCCCCTGGAGCCCACATAAAAGAGCACTTTGTCGCCAGTGTCATTGAAAACGGGGGTTATCACGGTGACGTCGGGAAGGTGGGTGCCGCCATTGTATGGGGCGTTCAGCATGTAGACGTCGCCTGTTTGCATGGTGCCGCTGTTTTCCCTGATGACCGTCTTGACGGACTCGCCCATTGAACCGAGGTGCACGGGGACATGCGGGGCATTGGCCACCAGGTTGCCGTCTGCATCGAATAGG
Organism: Desulfosediminicola sp.; assembly: GCF_048381775.1. Classification (NCBI taxonomy): domain Bacteria; kingdom Pseudomonadati; phylum Thermodesulfobacteriota; class Desulfobulbia; order Desulfobulbales; family Desulfocapsaceae; genus Desulfosediminicola; species Desulfosediminicola sp. Next base: position 143,582 of record NZ_JBLXGE010000012.1, read on the forward strand.
GCGCAGGAGAAGTCAAGCCGCTCCTTGATGTTGACGGAGTAGGAAGTGTTGGCCAGGGTCGCTCCCATCTGCTCAGCGATGGACATAAAGAGGTTGTTAAATACCTCAAGCATTACCGGATCAACGGTGGTGCCGATTGCCTCGACTTTCCTGCGCGCGATATACCGCTTGAGAATAAGGTGCTGACGGGTGTTGAGCGTGGCCTGCCAGCCTTCTTCTACCACCACGGTGCCGGTTGATTCTGCAATAATGGCAGGGCCATTGATCACATGCCCGGGCAGCATCCGGTCCCGCTCGTAAAGTGGGGTCCGGTGAGCTTTGCCGTCACTGAAGATTTCCACCTCGTCTGTTGCCACAAGGTCTTCCGTGGCTTTACTGGTTGTTTCAGGGTCAAGGGTCGGCTCATTGATGCCTATTGCTTCAACGGAAATGGCTTCAATCACCAGTCCGCGGTTTTCGGCAATGAAACCGAAACGCTTTTTATGGGCGCGTTCAAAGGCGTCCTGCATCTGCTTGATGGTGCCGCAATCCACGAGCAGGGCAGTGTCTGTGCCTTCATAGCGAAGGTGGGTTTTCAGTACAATGGAGATATTGGCCGCATCGACACCCTGGCTGATAACTTCTGTGCGCGCCTCTTCGATCAGCGGTCTGGCGGCTTCTCTGGCTATGGATTCAGCATTGGCATCAAATGGCTGCTCCACCTGTTTTTCCCGCATGGATCTGATGTCGGCCAATCCCATGCCGTAGGCGGAAAGTACCCCCGCATATGGATGGAGAAATACCTGTTGCATCCCCAGGGCATCGGCCACCAGGCAGGCGTGCTGGCCACCGGCTCCGCCAAAACAGTTGAGGGTGTAGTGGGTTATGTCATAGCCTCGCTGAACCGAGATTTTCTTGATGGCATTGGCCATGTTTTCGACAGCAATGCGCAGGAACCCCTCTGCAACCTGCTCCGGTGTGTGGAGGGCTGCCCCGGTGGCCGCGGCGATTGATTCCGCCAGGCGGCTGAAACCTTCGACGACTGCCTCCCGGTCCAGGGGCTGGTCGGCTGTGAGGCCGAAGACTTTGGGGAAGTGTGCGGGCTGAATCTTGCCAAGCATGACGTTGCAGTCGGTCACTGTCAATGGGCCACCACGCCGGTAACAGGCCGGGCCTGGATTGGCCCCTGCGGATTCCGGCCCAACCCGATATCTTGAGCCGTCGAAATGGAGTATTGAACCACCGCCGGCGGCAACGGTATGGATGTGCATCATCGGCGCACGCATTCGAATGCCGGCCACCATAGTTTCGAAGCTGCGCTCGTATTCGCCGTCGTAGTGGGCCACGTCGGTGGAGGTGCCACCCATGTCGAAGCCGATGAGGCGGGTCAGCCCGCTCATGGCGGCGGTACGTGTCATTCCCACCACGCCACCGGCAGGGCCGGAGAGAATGGCGTCTTTGCCCTGGAAATAATTGGCGTCGGTAAGGCCTCCGTTTGACTGCATGAACATCAGGCGGGGGCCATTTCCGTCGTTTATGTTAAGCTGGTTTGCCACCTGGTTGACATATCGGCGCAGAATGGGCGAAAGGTACGCGTCGACGACTGTGGTGTCGCCTCGGGAGACCAGCTTGATCAACGGGCTGACTTCATGGCTGACAGAGATCTGCTCAAAGCCGATCTCGCCGGCTATTTTCGAAAGGAGCTGTTCATGCTCCGGGTAGCGATAGCCGTGCATGAGGACAATTGCGACAGAACGGATTCCTTCATCATACGCTGCCTGAAAGTCCTCTCTGGCCTGTTGCCGGTCCAGTTCGATCAGGCACAGACCGTCTGCCCCGATGCGCTCGACAATCTCAACACTTTTTTCATAGAGCATTTCCGGCAAGACGATGTGGCGTGCGAAGAGGTCCGGCCTGCTCTGGTAGCCGATGCGAAGAGCGTCGCCAAAGCCCCGGGTAATAGCCAGCAGGGTGCGCTCACCTTTACGTTCCAGAAGAGCATTGGTGGCAACTGTGGTGCCCATTTTGACATGTTCAATAGACTTGGACGGCAGCGGGGCGTCTGTGGGTATCTGCATGAGATCCCGTATGCCCTGAATTGCTGCATCTTTATAGTTCTCCGGGTTTTCGGAGAGCAGTTTGTGGCTTACCAGGGTGCCGTCCGGACGTTTCGCAACGATGTCGGTGAAGGTGCCACCTCGATCGATCCAGATTTGCCATTGTGGCATGGTTCCGCTCCTGTTTGGGTTTGATCTAAAAAATTAATATATCGACTAATATGGTTAATTCGATTACAAATTCGTTATATAAATATATTTTTTATCGACAAAATGTCAACGTTATGGAATGATGTCAATATCGTATTGAAAAGTCAATGTAAATCTTGCAATATTGTAACTCCTGCGGATTCCTCGCAGGGGCCACCACTCCGTTCGGGGTGAAAATCAATTCAGGAGGAGAGAACGATGAAGATGCGTAAGACACTGATGTCCGCCCTGTCTGGAATGGCGGTAGCTGTGGGCATGACGGGACTGGTTGCGACTGCACAGGCAACAACCTGGGATATGCCGACGCCATATCCGGATAAGACCTTCCATACCCAGAATATTTTGCAGTTTTCCAAAGATGTGGAGGCGGCAACGGGTGGGGAGCTGAAAATCAAAATTCATTCTGCAGGGTCGCTCTTTAAACATCCGGAGATCAAGAACGCTGTACGTGGCGGACAGGTACCCATCGGCGAATTTTTTCTTTCCCTGCTCTCCAACGAGCATGCGGTATTCGGGGCAGATTCCCAGCCTTTTCTGGCGACAAACTACGATGAGGCGGCAAAACTCTGGAACAGCCAGCGCCCTGAAGTTGCCAAGCTGTTGGACAAACAGGGCCTGATGCCGCTGTTCTCTGTACCCTGGCCACCACAGGGGCTGTACACCAATAAAGAGATCAAGACTGTAGATGACCTCAAGGGTATTAAGTTCAGAGCATATAACGCGATGCTTGAGAGTTTCGCCAATAAAGTTGGTGCGGCACCGACCCAGGTCGAAGTCCCTGATATCCCACAGGCATTTGCCACGGGCCGGGTTGAGGCGATGATCACTTCACCATCAACTGGTGCCAACTCCAAGGCCTGGGATTTTATTTCCCATTTCACCGATATTCAGGCCTGGGTACCGAAGAATATTGTCGTGGTCAGTAAAAAAGCTTTTCGCAAGCTCGATAAACCTACCCAGGAAGCTGTCCTGGCCGCAGCGGCAGAAGCAGAGTTGCGCGGTCTTGCCATGAGCAAGAAAGAGACCGAAGAGAAAATAAAGATCCTGAAGGATAACGGGGTCATCATCGTTGCTCCGAGCCCGGAACTGATGGCTGGTCTGAAAGAGGTCGGCAAAGAAATGCTGGTTGACTGGAAGCAGGACGCCGGTGCAGAGGGTGAGGCTGTGCTGAGTCATTATCGGCAGTAACTTTTTCGGTAAAGTAGAAGAAGTTTTTTTGAAAACCCGGCTGCATCCCTGTTTTATAAAATGTTGCCGGGTTAATTTGTATTTTTTATCAGTGCAGAGTTTATCGCATGGGTTGTTCCCCATGGCTGTCCGTATCGGGCACATTTGGCGAGCATTTCAACTATAAAACGAAAACGTTGGATTGACCGGCGAGGTAAATGCTCTGACTAAGATTTTCCAGTGAGGTAAGGGAGATGGTACGTAACTGGTTGAACCGGCTTTACACGACAAGCGGCTGGCTGGCGGCCTTCTTTGTCGCCGCGATATGTCTATTGGTCGTGGCACAGGTGATGCTCAATCTCATCGATCGTATCTGTACAGTGATGACTGGCTCAGCCATTGGTCTCACCATTCCCTCCTATGCCGACTTCACCGGTTTTTTTCTGGCTGCGGCTTCGTTTCTGGCGCTGGCCCATACCCTGCGTGAGGGGGATCATATCAGGGTAACGCTGCTGATAAGTAACCTGCCGGGAAAAATCAGGCGAATCGCTGAGTTCTGGTGTCTTGGCGTTGCTGCCGGCATCTCTATCTATTTCAGTTACTACATGGCACTTCTTACCTGGGAATCCTGGAGTTACAACGATCTTTCAGCTGGCCTCGTCGCGGTTCCAATCTGGATTCCCCAGTGTGGGATGCTGATTGGTTTGCTGGTGCTGACCATCGCGGTTATCGATGAGTTTATCGAAGTGCTCATGGGGAGGGCACCAAGCTATTCGAAGAAAAAAGGGCCGCAGAAGGGTGAAGAAGTTTCAGAGCATGGGGAGAGTACCCCTGTCGACTCGAAAACCTGTTTGCAAAAGGAAGGGAGCTGAGAGGTCGTTATGTCGGAATTATCGATGATTGTGTTGTTGCTGCTGGTACTTTTTGCGCTTCTGGGCAGCGGCATCTGGGTTGCTTTCTCGCTGCTGGCGGTCGGTATGACCGGCATGGCAATATTCACGGAGGCACCCGTCGGTGAGGTGCTGGCCACAACGGTCTGGGGTGCGTCGAACAGCTGGGCACTGGCCGCATTACCGCTTTTTATCTGGATGGGTGAGATTCTTTTTCGTTCCAGATTGTCAGAGGATATGTTTAGTGGCCTGTCCCCCTGGTTGTCAAAACTTCCGGGCAGATTGCTTCATGTCAATATTCTCGGCTGTGGAATCTTTGCAGCAGTCTCCGGGTCATCCGCCGCTACTGCCGCCACCATCGGCAAGATGTCTATCCCGGAGCTTTCAAGGCGCGGCTATCCCGAGAAGATGATTATCGGCACCCTGGCAGGTTCAGCAACCCTTGGCCTGTTGATCCCACCATCCATTATCCTGATTGTGTACGGGGTCGCGACGGAACAGTCCATAGCCCGACTTTTTATTGCAGGGCTCCTGCCCGGTTTGATGCTGGTGGCACTTTTTATTGGTTATGTGGCTACCTGGTCGCTGCTCAACCGTCAGGCCATCCCGGTCGGAGAGTGTGAAGCAGACCTGCCGTTGGCAGAGAAGTTCAGACGGTCGAAAGGCTTGATCCCAGTGGTGCTGCTGATTGGCGGGGTCATCGGCTCCATCTACTCCGGCATTGCCTCGCCAACTGATGCTGCTGCGGTCGGGGTGGTGCTGGCGCTGGTTCTCTCGTGGCACTCGGGAACCTTGAGTAAACAGACGTTTTTTGATGGCTTGCTCGGTGCCACCAGAACTTCATGCATGATCGCTTTTATTCTGGCGGGTGCTGCCTTTCTTACGGTTGCCATGGGTTTTACGGGTATACCGAAAATGCTGGCAAGCTGGATCGGTACCATGGGCCTGTCGCCCTATGCCCTGCTGGGAGCGCTGACTATCTTTTTCATCGTCCTTGGCTGTTTTCTGGATGGCATCTCGGTGGTGGTGTTAACCACATCGGTGATTATGCCCATGGTGGAGCAGGCTGGAATCGATCCGCTCTGGTTCGGTATTTTTGTGGTGATCGTGGTGGAAATGTCCCAGATTACCCCTCCCGTCGGTTTCAACCTGTTCGTGATTCAGGGGCAGACCGGGATGAATATCCTACGGGTTGCGGTTGCAGCCTTACCGTTTTTCCTGCTGCTTCTGCTGGCGTTGGGCATAATTGTGGTTGTCCCGGAGATTGTCACGATCCTGCCTGATATGATGGGGCGCTGAGGAGAATGGCTCTGGAGTGGGTGGGGTGCAAACCTGGATTTAACCGGGAAATTAAATTTTTCCGGTTAGCTGCATTGCAAGATCATCCAGGTATTAGAGAAATTGCACGCCCTCGCTTCTCGCTCTCTGACCCAGAAGTAGAGCATTCCCAGGTCACCCCACATAACTCCTATATCATCATCGGAGTCAAACTGAAAAATCAGTCGCCAGTCATTTTCCTGTCCAAGTAGATGCATAGCCTTTTGGGAAGTGTATCCCTCGGGTGAACCGCAATCTACGCCACCGCTTACGAGTTGGCATTCTTCTTCCATGTTGTCATCCTGGATAGGTGATGGATAGCCACCGATTTGATGACGAGGTTTATCTCCGTAGTGCTCTTCAATGAATTCAAAGTAGTCGTCATCGTCATCCTCAGACAGACCTGCTTCTGCAAAGTCAACTCTCTGGCCATGTGGGTAACTGACAAGAATTTCTGACATGAGGTATTTAATAGATGGTGCGCTCTGGTCGTCATTCAGGTCATTTGGCAATTCCTGATGATGAAGGTCTTGAGCACCATTCTCATACAATATAGCCCAGCCGCCTCGATCATAGGGGTCGAATCCCCAGGGCCACTGGTCAAGCTCATAGAAAAACAATAATCGACCGCTGTCCGGCAGCCAATCAACAACTTTTTCACGGTTCAGTTCGCCAAGATCCAATTGAGCTATAAATCCGAGAGGCTTATTGTTTTTGCGAGGCCAATTGATTGACGAACGTACCAGTGGTCTTCCTCCAAGAAAACTGGCAGTTTCCTTTTCGGAAGTAACAAGTCGCAGGCATTTTTGACTCAGCTTTTCGGTATCTTCGATCATTAGGAGATCACTGGTATACCAGGCTGATACAGGAGTGGGGGATAGTGCTGACCTGCTGATCTTTACAATGAAGAAGCAGCCCTGGAAGCCTGATCGTAAATGCCGGACATCAGGCGTAGCAGCGCTGCGGCCTGACTCATCTCATCATTTTCCTGATCCATTGCCCGGTACGTCGAGGTGAGACATTTCTCCCGAATTTTTCTATACTGCGCGCACGCGGCATCGCCTTCTTCAGTGGCAAAATAAAAAATCTCCTTCCCTCGTTTCTCCCGGCCTACCAGACCTGCCTTAACCAGTTTTTTGAGCGAGTAATTCACCGTGTGATGATCCTCGACATGGAGCACGAAGCAAATATCTATCAATCGCTTTTCGCGTTTACGGTGATTGACGTTGTGGAGCACCAGGATATCCAACGGACTGAAATCCACATATCCGGCGGCGCTCATGCAGCGCATCATCCAGCGGGCGAAGGCGTTATATGAGATGATCATGCCATATTCAAACTCACTGAGCTGCCAGCTGTCAGGGGAGGCGAGATGCTCTGAGGATACAATTGGGGTGGGTTCTTCCTGGTCTTTACTCTCTGTCATGATGTTGGCAAGGTTGAATGGTTAGGAGTATTAAGGTTAAGGAATCAGACTCAATTCATAACATGTTTCTGAAAATTTCTGAAGAGAAGATGGAGCGTAACTGGTGAGGCGAGCGGCGCGCGGCGTGGCGGCTTGGCAAGTGGTTTCTCCATGATTCGATCTGATATTAACATCCAGGGAGGTTAGATCGAACCTACCGTAGTGTCGATAAAAGGAAACCTGAGATTTACGGGAAAAGTGTCAATTAGCAGTTTTACTTAAAAGCGTAACTATTGGTAATGGACTTCTATCGCCAGCCTTATGGTGTACCACCGTGTCTCATTGACATGGTTCAGAGCCCAGAGGTACCATGAATTCAACTACAATTAAGGTTTTCCAATTTTGATAAAGCCAAACCTGTTGCAAGGTAGGTTAATGAACTCCATGGGTCTTAACAGGGAGCAGGGGTACTTTTCAACACGAGGTAGCTCTTGCTTGAAGATGCCATTTTTTTATGGTGCCTAGAAGAACACAATTACTTAAAATTCATCACCACAAGAAGTGGGAGGCAAAAAATGAAGACTTTCATCAGAACGTCCGCAGTGCTCGCTTGCATCATGCTTTTGCCTATGATGGCCAGTGCGGAAAGTAATTCGAGTCAACTCAATCGTATGCGACTGGAAAATGGACGTGCGCTCGTCGAAGTGGATTCCGTGAATTGGTCAACCGTAGTGCCCTATTACACCAATGACATTGAATACCATGATCCGATTGTAACAATCCAGGGCATCGATGAGATGACGGAATTCCTCTCGAGATTGTTTACGAGTTCCCCCAATCTAGTCACTACGGTTGAAGACGAGATTTGCATTGATGACACATACACGGCTGCCTGGACGATGACCGGTTATTTCAACGGAGTGCCCTATACTGCTAAAGGCATGTCGATCATCAAATTCCGCCCCAAAGAAAGTCAGGCGTATTATCAGAGGGACTACTATTCAGAAGGTGATATTATGATCAATATCACGGGTGGTTTTGCCGAGCCGGTTGAAGCTTTCAGGCAATACTACAGGTGCGCCGTGGATCCCGATCCCGCGTTCGTTTGCCCCTTCTACACCATAGAGTAAGCGGCTTAGGGAAAGGTAGAGAGGGAATCCACTGGGGGAGATGAGCACCCAGGTAGAAAATACCTGGGTACGAACTTCGCCAGCCCAACGGTCAACTGTAACACGTCGTTCGAAAAATGCGGGTGGTTGAAGAGTCTCCGCCCCACAAGCATCGAATCACCTGTTGTTATAGTAACTCCCATGATCGAAGCCGCCTTTGCCAACATCATCCCTCTAAGCAAAATTGCAATTTGGTTACCAGGCGTAGGATAACTTTATCTGTACATCTCTTAACGATAAAGTTGCCTGCACCGATTAGACCTTACAACTGCGAGCCGGTTTTCGAAGACGGGGCCCTGAACAATGACCATCTTTTAGTGCCAATGATCTGGCTGCCATCCATGCATTTATCTTTTCAGGTTTAGTCATAGTTGATTCCTCCAGTGGCATAACAAGAGCATGAGGGTAGGTGGGGGGAGCAGCGATCACCGGTGGAGCTGTCATTGCACGACTTATGACCAACCGCCACCAAAGATGCCTGACAAATATCTGTCCCTTCTGTGGAGTTCTTTGTACAATTGAAATGATCAGGGCTGACATCTTTTCAAGGGGGAGAGCGGATGCAATCAGGAGAAACGGATGTACGTGAGAGAATAATTCAGGTTCTGGAGAGTCAGCAGCTGGGAGTGCTGGCCACCCAGCGCAACGGGCAGCCTTATACAAGCCTCATGGCCTTTGCCCATACTCCGGACCTGACCAGGATAGTGGTGGCGACAGGACGTGCGACCAGAAAACACACCAATCTGCTTGAGCAGTCCCGGGTCTCTTTACTTATCGATACCCGGTCGAATACTGAAAAGGATTTTCATGCAGCGGCTGCGGTAACGGTAATTGGTGAGGTGGTAAAATTGTCTGAGGAGGAGCAGCAGACCTATCAAAGCCTCTATCTCCGTCACCACCCATATCTGGAACGGTTTGTAGAAGCTCCAAGTACCACGATGTTGTTGATAAAAGTTCGTCATTATCTGATAGTCAATCGATTTCAGAATGTTATGGAGCTGCACTTAAGTGATGAAACAGATATTTTTGCTTGATACCAAAGATCAGTTATTCGCAAAAGATGTGGGCGGCAAAGCTCTGGCGCTGGCAAAGCTGCTTAATGCCGGAGAGCTGTTGCCGAAAACTGCCTGTCTTACCACGGCAGCATATAAGGAGTTTCTGGAGATTAATCGTTTAAGCGAAAAAATACAGATGGAGCTGAACACCAAGGAGTTCAGTGACATGCGCTGGGAGGAGATCTGGGACATTTCGTTGCGTATCCGTCAATTTTTCCTGGCCACCAGTTTGCCGCGTACACTTGCTTCAACTATACACGATTTCGTTCGAACTGAGTTTGGAGAGGTTCCACTGGCCGTGCGCTCTTCGGCCACGGAGGAAGATGGCAGCACAGCATCATTTGCAGGCCTTCATGAATCGTATCTGAATATACGCTCCCAGGACCAGTTAGAGCGGGCTATACGAAAAGTGTGGGCCTCTCTCTGGTCTGATAAGGCTTTACTCTACCGCCAGGAGTTGCAGTTGGCTGTGGGCTCCAGCGCCATGGCCATTGTCATTCAGGAGTTATTGCCAAGTTCATGTGCGGGCGTGGGCTTTACCCATGATCCGATGGATAGCAACCGTATGGTAATCGAGGCGGTCCATGGTCTGAACCAGGGACTGGTCGATGGTGAGGTACCGCCGGACAGGTTCCAGGTCAACCGGGAGGATTATAGCCTCGTTGCCCATATTCCCCCTGAGAAGAGGGAAAAATATGTCATAGCTGACCAGAGCGAGAGGGAAGGAGTTGAAATTGCGGTGTTGCCGCCGGAGTTGGCTGAGCAAAAACCACTGGACATTGAGGGATTAGAGATCCTGGTTCAGGCCATGGATCGGCTTGAAAAAACGTTCGAAACACCTTTGGACATAGAGTGGTGCCGGGTAGAAGGCCAGTTGTATATTCTCCAGGCAAGGCCCATTACGGCTATTTCTGACGACAGAACCGATCGAAGGGCGTGGTATCTGAGCCTTCACAGGAGTTTTCAGAATCTCCAGGGGCTATGGCAGGTAATTGAAAAACAGATGTTGCCTCAAATGGAAGATGATTGGAGAGAAATGGCTGCTGTTAACCTGCCTGGCAGCTCTGATAATGAACTTGCCGGGATAATCAGGCACAGGTTTGAGCGGGTATCCTATTGGAGTAAACGCTATTGGGATGACTGCATTCCCTTTGCTCACGGAATTCGCCTTTTTGGGGAAATATTCAACGAGGTGATGGCGCCGGCAGACCCATATCTGTTTGTCTCCCTGCTGAGTGGCGAGGAGATGCTCAGTACCAAAAGAAATGCCATGCTGAAAAAGCTGGCAAGTATGGTTCGTGCCCATCCGCAGATTCAGAGCCAGTTCAATACTGGAGGATTTGCAGGGATAGAAGACGAACGCTTTTGCAGCGAACTTGAAAAGGTGGAAAGCATCTTCGGTAATTTTTTTATTCAGCAAAACATCGGCAGCAGAGACTCGCGGGACAATCTGGTGAAAGTTATTTTGCAATATGCCACGCTTGAAAACGATAAAATTGATGATCGCGCATCAACCCGGAGGAACCTTGAGAATCAATTTCTCTCAAAAATCGGGGAGACGACCTTGAACATTGATGGTGAGCAACTGCTCTCGCTGGCCAGGGCAAGTTACCGGATGCGCGATGACGACAATATCTATATGGGCAAGATTGAGCAGCAACTTTCCCTGGCAGTAGCAGAAGGCCGCAGTCGACTTGCCACCAGAGGAATGGCAGAGATCCTGGCAACTCCGGAAGAAATTGCCGCCCTCCTTGCCGGTGAACAGGTGGAGTTGATCAGGCCGGCTGGGAAAAAGCCTGAAAAAGCAGAAGAAAGCAGCAAAATTAGATTGGCAAAAGAGACGGGGCCTTTGATCCGGGCCAGGCAACTGCAAGGCCAGCCTGCGTCACGCGGCTTTTGCCGTGGTAGAGCCAGAGTCATAGAGCGACCGGAGCAGATGCCGGAATTCAAGGTTGGCGAGGTGCTGGTCGTGGACAGCATTGATCCCAATATGACGTTTCTGGCACCGCTGGCCCTGGGGATCGTGGAGCGACGGGGAGGGATGCTTATCCACGGAGCCATCATCGCAAGGGAGTATGGAATCCCGTGCGTTACCGGTGTGTCAGCTGTTCTGCGTTATATACGTACAGGTGATATGGTCACGGTGGACGGCTATCTGGGGCTGGTGATTGTCGACAGGGACACAGATAGCCCGGAAAAATAATCAGATTCCCCCCTGGCTCCTTCTCTTAGCCACGTGAAGCGGAACTTCAGGGGGAAAAAGAAAAAACAGGTCGTGTGTCGTAGCGGTAATGACGCGGATTTTTCAGGCGTGATTACGGAGTTTCAGCTCAATGGGGTGTGGGTTCAGGTAATATTGCTCGGCCAGATACTCCTGATTGTATTTGCGGACATAGTGGTTTATCAGGGTTATCGGCACAATGAGGGGTACCAGGCCAGCCCTGTACTGGTCGATGATTTCCAGCACTTCCTGCTTTTCATCCGCGCTCAGATTCTTTTTGAAATACCCTAGCAGATGCATCAGTACATTACTGTGGTTTTTCAGGGTGCAGCGCAGTTTGAGTGCGCTCATCAACAGTTGCTCGTATCTCTGGTAGAGTTCATCGGCGGGAATCTGCTTAGCCTTGGCCACCAGCGGCCCCATTTCCCTGTAAATCTTCTCGCCATGGGCCATGATAAGTAACTTGTGCCTGGTGTGGAATTCCACCAGGCCGCCGACAGTCTTCTTTTCGGCGAGCAGCCTTCGCCATCTTCGATGAACGAAGATTCTCTCGATGAAATTTTCACGCAGGATGAGGTCGTGCAATCGCCCATCCTCTTCCACCGGCAGGTTGGGGAAATGCTCCATGAAGGCGCGGGCAAAGATGCCCACTCCTTTCTTTTCGGCCATACCTTTGCCACTGGCAGGGTAGACTTTGACCCTCTCCATGCCGCTGCTCGGTGAGCGGTTCTTGAAGATAAAGCCATCCAGATCTTCAGCTTCGAGTTTTTCCAGCTCCTGGGGGATCCAGCTCAGCATCTGGTCTGTCATGTCAACATTGGAGCGGGAGGTGACCAGGCGGGGACTTTCAGCCTCACCGACCAGCCGCATCGCCTCCCTTGGGATAGACATACCGCATTCCACTTCCGGACATACCGGCACAAAGTCCACATAGTTGCCAAGAGTTCCGGTTATATAGCGATCATGTTGGTGGCCGCCATCAAAGCGTACCAGATTACCCAACAGGCATGAACTTACTCCCAGGCGAATCTTGTCTTCCATAATGGTCTCCATCACCCCAGTGAAGTGAGAGAAGACAACCCGGAGGGCAGGAAAACTACTTGCGGTTATCCTCTTTCATCAGCTTATAGTTGATACTGTCAACCAGAGCCTGCCAGCTTGCTTCTATTATATTAACAGAGACACCGACAGTTGACCAACTGCAATGCCCATCGGTACTTTCCACCAGAACGCGAACCTTGGCTTCGGTGCCATGCTCGCCGGTGAGAACACGGACCTTGTAGTCGGCGAGTTGCATCTCCTCCAGGCAGGGATAAAAGCGCACCAGCGCCTTGCGGATTGCATTATCAAGCGCGTTAACCGGGCCATCGCCCATGGCGGCGGTGTGGACCTCGTCACCTCCCACGAAAAGGCGGATGGTCGCCTCGGTGAGCGGCGGTTTATCCATGCGGTACTTGTGGTTCATAACCCTGAAGGTTTCGAACTTGAAGTAGTTGCGTTGCAGGCCCATGGCCCTGCGCATCAGAATTTCGAAACTCGCTTCAGCGCCCTCAAAGGAAAATCCTTTGTTTTCAAGGTCTTTCAGCTCGCTGATGATGGCGTTCAGAACGGGATCGTTGGGCGCAATTTTCAGCCCCCAGAGATTGGCCTTATGCAGGATGTTGGAGCGGCCGGCCTGATCAGAGATCAGGATGCGGCGGATATTTCCGACTTTATCAGGGGCAATATGCTCATAGGTTGTCGGATTGCGTTTGACCGCGCTGACATGGATACCGCCCTTATGAGCAAAGGCCGACTCACCTACATATGGCTGGTACCGGTTGTGGGGGAGATTGGCCAACTCGTTCACCAGTCTTGAGGTTGAGTAGAGTTGGTCGATATTACGCTGCACCCCGCAATCGAGGCCCATTTTGAAAATTATGGCCGGGATGATCGAGGTGAGGTTGGCGTTACCGCAGCGCTCGCCAAAACCGTTAATGGTGCCCTGTACATGGTCAGCCCCGCAATCAAGGGCGAGAAGGGCGTTGGCCACGGCTGATTCCGAATCGTTATGGGAGTGGATGCCGATTTTTACCCTGTGGCCATGATCTTCAATATGTTTTTTGACATGCTGAACGATCGGGCCGACCTCCTGGGGAAGGGTGCCGCCATTGGTGTCGCAGAGTACCAATGTTTCAGCGCCTCCTTCAGCCGCCTTGACCAGGGTGGCGAGTGCATACTCTTCATTATTTTTATAGCCGTCGAAAAAGTGCTCGGCATCGTAGATAAGGTGTTCAACCTGGGGGTGCAGGTAGGCCAGGGTGTCCTTGATGATCTGCAGATTATCCGCCAGTTCGATCTTCAGCGCCTCGGTGACGTGGATGTCCCAGCTTTTACCGAAAATGGTGATCGCCTGCGGCTTGGCATCGAGGAGAGCCTGCAGGTTCGGATCATCTTCAGGGGCATTCTTGAAGTGGCGGGTTGAGCCGAACGCAGCCAGTTTGGCGTGGTTCAGCTTGATCTTACGCATTTGGGCGAAATACTCGGCGGAAACCGGGTTGGAACCGGGCCAGCCGCCTTCAATGAAATCGATACCGAGTTTATCGAGCGCCTGGGTAATTCGAATCTTGTCCTCAACCGAAAGATTGAAGTTTTCCGCCTGGGTGCCGTCACGAAGGGTGGTATCGTAAATTTCTATTGATCTCCCCATCTGCAAAGTTCCTCGTTTGATGATTGGTGGGTATTCCGAAGGAGTTCGGTAGGATTATAACTGATTTTCTACTGGAACCGCTCATGATATAGAAAAAAAGCGAAAATGCAAGCCATTAACCTGTCCTCATCAGCAATCCTGCTACGCTCTTGCGGAAAAAGTCCGGAAAGCCGGGCAAATTGGCACGGGCATAGAGGTGTGCATCTGATTCGCTTTGTCCGGGGGGATTGCAGCGAGTCATGGAGAGCCAACGGTGTCTGAATGTATACTCTTCAGGATATAGCCCGGAACCATTATAGTGGTTTGCTCATCGTGCCATTACCTTGAGCGGTTTGCAGTGCCAGCATCACTGAAAAAACATCCAAATGCTCATTATAAATTCGGGTTAGAAATCTATGACAAAGTCATACATGCCCTGATTGAAACTGCTGGTAACCTTGTGGCCGGAATGGTTGAATATGATCTGCATTCGCTGATTTTCACGCAGCACTTTGGCTGTAAAGCCTATTATGCCATTGGCGATAGCCAGCTCGGCCAGATACTCGTAGAGCATGGTGCCGACACCCTTGTTTTGCCATGTGTCGCGGACCACAAGGGTGATCTCGGCCCTGCTGCCTTTCTCGGGCAGCAGATATTTGCCAACGCCTATGAGGTGCTCGCCATACGCCTCGGGAATGGATGCGACCACGGTGGTTTCGTGACGATGGTTGACGTAGACAAACTGGTGGATCTGCTGCAGGGAGAAGTTGGCCTGCCTGCTCATGAAGCGGTGATAGACTGTCTGTTCTGAGAGGTTGTAGAGCAGATCGCGCATACCGGATTCATCCGTAGGCTCAACAGGGCGCAGGTCGATCTGGCTGCCGTCCGGGAGCAGTCTGGTAGTCCGCAGATTCTTGTCGGTTGGGATGAAAAAGGCGTGGCCAATCTCCGAGAATTCCGGGCGCAGAAAGTGGGCTTCGATGGCCTGCTGAAACAGCTTTTCCCTGAAATCAGGATGGGCTATGGAGATCAGTGCCATAACCCGTTCCTGGATTGACTTGCCATGGAGGTAGGCGACACCATATTCGGTAACCACATAGTGGACATCGCCCCTCGTCACCACCACGCCAGACCCCTCACTCAAATGGGGCACGATGTTGGATCTGGTTACCTGGGGGTCGGTGGAGGGCAGGGTGATGATAGATTTACCATCGCGGCAGCGGGAGGCGCCACGGTTAAAGTCGATCAATCCACCGATGCCGGAGTAGAGTTGACCCTGCTGGGAGTCGGCGGCGATCTGGCCGGTAAGATCTATTTCCCGGGCAGGATTGATGGCGATCATCTTTTTCTGCTGACTGATGATCCTGCTATCGTTGACATACTCCGTCGGCCTGAAACTGAAGGTTTCGTTGTTGTCGATGGCATCGTAGAGTTTACGGGTGCCGAGACAGAAACTGGTGACGATTCGGCCCCTGTCGCTGCTCTTGCGGCTACCTGTCACTGCGCCTGATTTCACCAGCTCGAGGATCGTATCGGTGATCATTTCGCTGTGGACACCGAGATCCTTCTTGTGGTGGAGAAACTCAATGGTGGCGTGGGGGACGCGGCCGTAATCATCCAGTCGGCCAAAGCCGAACTCAATGGTGGCACCGTCAGGTATCAGTTCAGCCACCCTTCGGCCAATTTCCCGGCTGATCGGGTGCACCGGCTCTACTTCCCGTTCGAGTATCGGCACATCCACCGGGACCAGAATATCCAGATCATCGACATCGACCTGGGAGTCGCCAAGGCTGCATGGCATCCGTGGATTGACCTGTGCTATGACCAGCGAGGCATTTTCTATAGCGCTTTTGACTATATCGACGGAGATGCCGAGGCTTACCATCCCTTGCTGGTTCGGCGGGCTAACCTGGATAAGCGCCACATCGATCGGCAACCTTCCCGAATTGAACAACTGCGGAATATCGGAGAGCAGCATCGGTGTGTAATCGCCCATGCCTTCCTGGATCAGGCTTCGGACATTCTGGCCGATGAAAAATGAGTTGATACGAAACGTGTCACTGAACTCGTCACGTGCATACGGGGCATCGCCTTTGGTGAAGAGCTGGATAATTTCCACATCGGCCAGATCGTCAGCCCGTGCCACCAGAGCGTCCACCAGCACAGTCGGTTCAGCGCAGCCGGTACCGATAAAGACCCGTTGTCCGGATCGAACATTACGAAGCGCTTTTTTGGGGCTCTTTACCATGGCCCGAAAGCTATCCTGCCAGTTATGATCGAAGTTCATACGTACCTCTGCCTAAACTCGGTTATCCGTGAGCGCTTTGATATGGGAGCCAGTTGAATTCGGGCATCGGCCACCACGGGGTCTGTCCCGAACTGGCCGACAAAGAAGGGATTGATCTCCAGTTCAACAATTTCAGGGAAGTCGGTGGTGAGTTGGCTGATTCGTTGCAGGGCGGTGGCGATAATATCGATATCGACCCCTTTTTTGCCGCGTTTTTTCTCGAGCACCGCAAACGATTTAGTAGACGTCAGCATCTGCAAGGCTTCATCGTGGGTGATCGGTGCCAGGTGAAAAGTGACATCTTTCATCACTTCGATGAATACGCCGCCAAGACCAAAGGTCAACATGGGGCCGAACTGCGGGTCACGGTTCATACCCAGGATAACTTCAATGCCGTGGTCGGCCATATGCTCCAGATAGATACCCTTAATGCGCGCCCGGGGGGCATTTTGCGAGATGCGGAGCATCATCAGGTCGTAGCTGTCCCGCACCTGTTGCAGGGTGGTGATATTCAACCGTACCCCGCCAATGCTCGCTTTGTGCAGAATGTCCGGTGAAACGATTTTCATGGCCAGGGGAAAGCGGATACGATCGGCATTCTCCAGTGCCTCTTCAACGGTACTGACCAGAGCCCCCTTGGGGATAGCGAAGCCGTATGCTTCGAGTATTTTTTTGGTTTTCACTTCGCTGAGGGTGAAGATGGCGTTGGCCCGACTTCGCTTGATGATATGGGCGACCCTGCGTCGGTTGACCCTGAATCTGGTGACTACCCGCGCTGGTCTGGCCCGCCAGGTTGCATATTCATACATTGCCTTCAGGGCCGCCACTGCCCGCTCAGGGGATGGGAAGTTGGGGAGTTTCGCTTTGGCCAGCTCGCTACGGCCAACCACCACACCTTCTCCGCCCATGAAGGTGATCAGAATCGGTTTCGAACCGTCGCTGACCCTGGCAATGGTCTTGGCAGTTTCCTCGGCGTCGGTCATGGCCTGCGGGGTGAGCACGACAATCACTGCGTCTACCTGGCCGTCAGTCAGGGCGGTTTCAAGCGCGGCAGCATACCTCTCGGGTGGCGCGTCACCTAATACGTCGATGGGATTGTTGACGCTGGCGGCCACAGGCAGCCTTCCTCTAAGGGAGGCGGCACTGTTGCTTGCCAGCTCGGCCACCCTCATTCCGGCATGTTCAACGGCATCTGCGGCCATGGTACCGGGGCCACCGGCGTTGCTGATGATGAGCACCCTGTTGCCACGGGGCAGCGGCTGCATGGAAAAAGCTGCGGCGAAATCGAAAAGAGCCTCAAAGGTATCGGCCCGCACGATGCCCGAGCGTTTGAAGGCGGCGGCGTAGGCGGTGTCTTCCCCGGTCATCACCCCGGTATGGCTGGCAGCGGCTTTTCGGCCAACTTCACTGGTACCTGACTTCAGAATGATGATCGGCTTCTTCTCAGCGGCCTGGGTGGCTATTTTTATAAAGCTGTCACCTGAGACGATATTTTCCAGATAGCCCACTACCACATCTGTCTCCGGGTCATTGCCGAAGTAATCCAGCATGTCATCTTCTGTGAGATCTGCTTTGTTGCCGATGCTGACAAGCTTTGAGACGCCAAGCAGCCTGTCTGCAGCTACATCGAGAATAGAGGAGCAGAGGGCGCCGGACTGGGAAAATATGCCTATCCTGCCGCTTATCGGCATGGTACCGGCAAAACTTGCGTTCAGTTTATGACTGGTGTTGAGCAGCCCCAGACAGTTGGGGCCGAGCAACCGTGCCCCGCTGCGCTTACACAGCAAGGCCAGTTCCTCTTCCCGGATGGCGCCATCCCTGCCGGTTTCCTTGAACCCTGCGGTAATGACCACAATGGATCGTGCCCCTTTTTTCAAAGAGCGTTCGGCGGCCCCGATGAGATGTTCTAAGGGCACGGCAATTATGGCCATATCTATGCTGCCGGGGATCTCCTTGACATTGGTGTAGACCGGCAAATCAAACAGATTGTCGCCGCCGGCCGGGTTCACCGGGAAGATCTCTCCGGCGAATTCGCCGGCAATCAGGTTGGCGAGAATATCATGGCCGACCTTGCCAGGGGTTCTGGAGGCGCCGAGCAGGGCTATTTTTTGTGGAAAAAAGAAATGTGTAAGCATAGTTGCAGTAGGTGAATATGCAGAGATGACAGTCTTAGGATAACCAGTGATTTAAACCCTTTGCCATAATGCATTTAAAACAGGAACTGCATGCTATGTCCAGAAATATAAACTGCTTAAGAGGTTGGTGACTGGCCAGGTGTAAAGTGCTGAAGGGTGTGGAAAGATTACCTTGGGTAACCTTTCCACAATTTAAAATGAAGTAAACCTGTTCAAATTAATTACCATTACTCGGGAATCAGCACGCTGTCGATGATGTGGATGACCCCGTTGGAAGCAGGAATGTCAGTCTTGGTAACCATGGCATTGTCCACGTAGACCATATCCTCTTCTACTTTAATAGAAAACTCCTTGCCGTTAACAGTCTTGGCCGAACTCATCTGGACTACATCCGCTGCCATCGCTTTGCCTGGAACCACATGGTACGTCAATATTGCCGTAAGTTTTTCTTTGTTTTCTGGTTTTAAAAGGTCCTCAACAGTCCCTGCCGGGAGTTTGGCAAATGCCTCATCGGTGGGAGCCATCAGGGTAAACGGTCCGTCACCTTTGAGTACCGGGGTCAATCCCGCTGCTTCAACCGCTGCCAGCAGGGTTGTAAACTGCCCGGTGTGATCAGCGAGTGCCACGATGTCCATGGAATCTTTCATGGAGTCATCTTTCTTGTCTCCATGATGTGCTGCAAACGAAGATACCGCAGAGAGGAGTGCAAAAATAAGAGTCGAGATGATGATTTTTTTCATATGATTCTCCATAAATTATCTGATGTTAGGAGTATGGTATGCAGAATAGACAAATACCTAAAAGAGCCTCAGCATACCGCCCATTAGAAGCGCAGCATGAGTTACATCACTCCTGTAGAGACGTTTCATTTGGTTATCTCAAGTGTAGGTTCTTAGGAATGCCTGTCAAGAAAAGTCATCCGAATAGTGAAAGAACTGGAGTTGCGTTCCAATATATCCTGAAGTTCCTCCGGAACTGATAACAGGTTGAAAAATGGATGCTTATATTCCAGAAATTTTTCTTATTGATCTTCAAAATCATTGCTGAATTAATTTTCTTGAAATAGCAATTTCAGGGCGTTACCTGGAAGATTTTAATTATTGGAAAAAAACCTTTGCACTTGCAATGTTTGGAAGCCAATAGCAATGCTTGTAAAATTTGAGTTTGACCAAAGAAGAAGATAAGCTTTTGATAAGAGATTTTTAAGATGACCTGAAACCTGAGACATAACGGGCCAGAATTATGTAGTTACCTGAAATTCATGTGTAGGAGGCAGTATGAACATCGTTGAAGCGTTGACTGACCATCACGATACACTGCGTTCGCTGTATGGGCAGGCGGAGAATGATCCTGCACTATTTGAGACGTTCGTCCATCACCTGATTGTGCACCACACCATGGAAGAGAAATATTTTTATGATCTCCTCAAGCAGTTTGAAGAGGCGGAACACGACTCTCTCGAGGCGGTCAATGAGCATCACATAATTGAACTGATAATCAAGGATGCCCAGGGGTTTCCACGAGATCATTCCGGATTCCCTGTGAAAATAGAAGGATTGGGCGAGTATACGGTGCACCATCTGGAAGAGGAGGAGCTGGAAATCTTCCCCCTTGCAAGCAGGCTCTTTTCCCTGGAAGAAATGACCACCCTCGGTGCCCTGTTTGAAGAGGCCAAAGAGCAATTGCTGGGAGTCTCCCTGCCGGAGATCCCCAAAGCACTGGCCGGTAAATTTGCAGAGCCTCAAGTGGCCGGCGTCAGAACGGTGGGCGGTGGTTCATTGATGACAGCCACCGCAAGAGGCTTGGGCATCGGCAAGCTCTGATCGAACAATGGATGAGGATACCGCGTTATACGAGCCATAACTCATAACCGAGGATCACAAGATGGATTTTCTAAGACGAGAACTGGCCCCGATTCCCATGGAGGCGTGGGCGGAGATTGATGAACAGGCAACCAGAAGCCTTACCGCGATGCTCTCGGGCAGAAGGGTGCTCGATGTTACCGGTCCAATGGGTACCGATTTTCCAGGAGTGCCGGAAGGGCGGCTCGATTATCCCAAAAAGCAAGCCAAGGGTGGACTGAAGTATGGTATTCGCAAGGTTCACCATATCGTTGAGGTGCGTGTGCCTTTCGAGCTGGAAATCGCTGAACTGGATAACGTGGTTCGCGGTGCGAGGGATGTTGATCTTTCGGCACTGGAAGATGCGGCGAAAGAGGTAGCACTCTTTGAGGAAAAGGTCATATACCATGGTTTGCCCGAAGCAAATATAACCGGGCTCTATCTTTGCCAGGGTGAGGAATGCTTAACTATTGGTTCTAAGCCAGAGCAACTGCTGGAAGGAATTGCTGGTGGAGTGACGGAATTCAGCGGTCGCTCAATCGAAGGACCGTACAGCTTTATCGTGGGGCCGAAGTTGTGGAGCAGGATGTCCTCTCATATTCAGGGCTATCCGGTGAAGATGCAGGCGGAGGCCGTGCTGGGCGGGCAGGTGCTGCTCAGTTCCTATTTAAGCGGTGAGCATGAGAATCAGGCTTTTATGATGAGCCAGAGAGGCGGAGATTTCGAACTCATTCTGGGCCAGGATCTGGCGATCGGTTATGAAAGCCATACAGCGGGTAAAGTACGGCTTTATTTTACCGAGTCCTTTACCTTCAGGGTCTTTGAGCCATCAGCGGTGTTGAACTTTACTGCCAGAAAATAGATTCTAAAGTGCGTAGGCGGTCAGTCAGGGAATCTTGGTAAGGGCAGGGTCCTGTTTTCTTAAAGTTTATCGATCCCTTCAAGGTACTGCTCTGCCTGCCTGAGAATTGCCTTCTGTTCATCCTTGTTTTTTCTGCTCCAGGTTCTGTAAACCATGCCTATCCTGGGATTGTTCTCCAGTAATTCGCGGTGACGGTGGTGAAAATGCCAGTAAAGACTGTTGAACGGGCAGGCTTTGGTACCATGGCGTTCCTGGTGCCGGTACCGGCAGTTTGTGCAGTAAGAACTCATCTTATTGATATAATTAGCGGATGAACAGTACGGTTTGGTGCCGACGATGCCACCATCAGCGAATTGGCTCATACCTCGGGTGTTGGTGATCTCAACCCACTGGATGGCATCGATGTAAATGCCAAGATACCAGGCATCTATTTCCTCTGGTGCGATGCCTGCAAGTAATGCAAAGTTACCTGTTATCATCAGGCGCTGGATATGATGCGCATATGCGTACTGGAGTGATTGGGATATGGCATGATGCAGGCAGTTCATGTCGGTCTTGCCTGTCCAGTACCAGGAGGGGAGCTGGCGGTCGGCCTCAAAATAATTGAGGTCGGTAAATTCCGGCATATGAGCCCAGTAGACACCCCGCATATATTCACGCCATCCGATGATTTGCCGCACAAAACCTTCAATTTGGGCAATGACTATTTCATCCTGCCGTTTACTCCACTCCTTAATTGCCCGTTCAACCACCTCCAGTGGGGAGAGAAGTTTGCTGTTCATGGCTGCCGAGATTCGCGAGTGGTATAACGACCAGTATTCCTCGCTCATGGCGTCCTGGTAATCGCCAAAGTGGGGCAGAAGTTCAGCGGTGAAATACTCGAGTAATTCAAGACATTCATCACGTGTCACGGGCCAGATGAAGTTTTTCTGGTCAACCTCGCCGATCGTTTTTATGCCGGCTTTATCGAGTAGCTTCACCAGATCGGATACATCTCTTGAAAAGAGAAGGGGGGCTGGTATTTGGAGGTCAGCAGGGAGTTTTTTGCGGTTAGCGACATCGTAATTCCACTTTCCCGTGAGAGGTTTGCCCGTGTTTTCCGGATCCATCAGGATGTCAAAACGTTTTCGTATATCACGGTAATAGGATTCCATAAGGTAATTCTTCTCACCAAAAAACGCGGCCAGCTCGTCACGTTGGGTCAGGAAATGCTCGGTATCAAACATTTCTGCAGGAATGTTGAGCGATTTCGTTATTTTAATGAGTTGCAGGTCAAGCCGGTACTCATCCGGCATGAGATACTCGAATTTTTCGATTTTATGCGTGCTGATGAGGAGGGAGATGTTTTCTGTCAGATCCTGTTTGTTCTTGTTGGCATTGAGCTTCAGGTAAATCACTTGGTGACCTCGCCCACGAAGTGTTTCGGCAAAGCTGCGCATGGCAGCAAAAAAGAAAATGATCTTCTGAACGTGGTGAGTGACATAGTCGGTTTCCTGACGCATTTCGAAAAGACAATAGAGAATCTCATCATCGGTTGTATTAAACCATGAGTGGTTGATGTTGAGCTGGTCACCGAGAATGAGCCTAAGTGTTTTCATCGCCATTTTTCCTCTTGAATCCGGAACGTCTGCAGCGTTCACTGCAATAAACGATCTCCGGCCAGTTGCGCCGCCACTTCTTTCGCCAGGAGAAGGGGCGATTACAGACCGGGCAGATTTTTGTCTCTAACGGTTTTCTGGCCATCGTAACTATCATATACTTTCAGTAGCAAGGTTGAGAACGATACTGCTGGGATACCCAAGTTCAATACGAGGATAATTATGCTGCGACTGCTCATTATCTGGCATTTGAAATATTTTGATTTTCATATCCCCCGACAGCACCTGATTAAGCATTATAACATGCCGGTGGCGCCACGGGGGTTGATCACGGCTGAATCAAAGTGTTCGGCAGCAGAACATGGTAAAAGTTTTCTGGGGATACCAAGAGTGTCGGCTCATCGCCTGAATTTTTACGACGCGTGCGTTGAGGAGTTGGGCAAACAATATGCTGCGGCAAATCTGCCATTGGAGATAACGGAAAAGAAGGCTGCGGAAATTTTTATTGAACTGGCGGATCGTTATGATGAGGTCGAAGTCTGGGTGCCGGATCAACCCGGGACTGAAGAGGTTGATTTCCTGCTGGAACTGAAGAACGTCCTACCTGCAAAGGTGGTATTTCACCAGTTACCCTCAAATACGCTTTTGCAAGCGGATGAATTGCCAATGGAGGTCGGGAAAATCCCGCGGACCTTCAGCGGCTTTCGAAAGAAGGTGGAGAAAAAGGGGTATCATCAATATGGCTTTAGCAGGATGCAAGAGGTGTCTGATTTCCTGCCAACCAGGTTTTCTCCTGCAAGACAGCGGGTGAAGCAATATATCTTCGAGGACCAGCACATAATAAACTATAAATACACCAGAAATGGTCTGGGGCCAGGAGATTATTCAAGTCGCTTTGGGAAATGGCTTGCTGCGGGGGCCGTCAGCGCGGCGGAGATCGGGGCGGCTATTCTGAAGTATGAGAAAGAACGGAAAAAAAACATCTCAACCTATTGGCTACTGTTCGAATTACTCTGGCGGGACTATTTTCATTTTCTCCACAAAAAGATTGGTGCACAGCTTTTTACTCCGCAAGGGATGAAACAACAGAGGAGCCCGGGGCTTGTCGATTCTATAGAGTGGCGTTTTACCGGCAGTAATGTGGCGATGCAAATCCCTGCGGCTCACCGAAAAGAGGCCGAGGAGCTGTGGGGCGCTTTTCGTTCCTGGGCCCTGGCCTCAAACGGCATGGAGTTCATCGATGCCATGATGCTCGAATTGTATGCGACAGGTGAACTGAGTAACCGTGGGCGGCAGTGTGCGGCAAGTTATCTTATCCACGATCTTCATGTCCCCTGGTGGTGGGGGGCGCAGTGGTTTGAGTATTTATTGACCGACTATGATGTTTCGTCGAACTGGGGAAACTGGGCGTATATTGCTGGTGTTGGTGCAGATTCCCGGCCGGTTCGCCGATTCAACATCACCAATCAGGCCCGGAAATATGATGCGGACCACTTCTACCGTGATTGGGTGAAGGAGCAGAAGTGGTCCGTTCCCGAGGATGCCCTGCCCGAAGAGTTCCCGGGGGAATTCGTCTGAGCGAACTACTTTTCGAACAGGGCTGGGGGTCAGCTTATATAACTTTGTCCGGTGTAGAGGATAAAGTGTCTCAATGCCAGGACCCCAACCAGGCTTGAACATGCAGCAATTATGGCGATGCCTCTGGAGTGTTGCAGAGCTTTGGGCAGAGTCATGGTGAGAAGCGGGATACCGAAGCCGATCGCCACCACGCAGATCCAGAAGGTCCTCGCCCAAAAGCCGTTACGCAGCGCGCCAACGGCCTCGGTAGCTGCCCCACCGGCGAAATAGAGTGCCATAAAAAGCATGAACAGAAACATCACTTCAAGGAAGATAACCACTCCTTCAAAGCTATGTGTTTGTTGTATTTCTCGTTCATCAGCTTTCCCCTTGAACATGGTTATCGCCAATAAATTGTTGGCAGCGGCTCCGGCCGACAGTGCTGAAACCAGAAAGAGCGCCGGCAGTATTGCGGTGTTGAGCATTGGGTAGGCGTTCATTGCCGAAAGCAGAAAGCCGGTGTATGCCGCGACAATGATGGCCATGAGAAAAAGAAATACTTCAAAGGGCCCCCGTATCGTTTCGACGATGACGGCTATTTTTCCCAGCAGTGGATAGCGCGGTACAGGGCTGTCCTGCAGTACCAGGATGGCGTAGAGAAATGCTACCGGTGTATAGATCAGCAGGGCAATCACACCGAGGGACATTACGGATGACAGGTTGTATTTGACAAGTATAACCCAGAAATTGAGCGGCTTGGTCAGGTCCAGCACCAGACAGGCCAGGCCAACAGTGATCGTAAGCGGGGCGATAAAGGCAGCAGCTTTCAGCACCGGTGGTTCGCTTATGGTGCCATCCGGTCGCAAATTGCCACTGGTACCGTTGTACCATTTGAGACCAATTCCGATAAGCAGGCAACCGGCTGAAAGGCCTGCAAGAAACAGATAGACCGCGATAACCCAGTTCCAGACAACAGGGTCGTACTGGGCAACACTTCCCCAAACGCTATTCATAATGAAATCCTCCCCTTTTTCGTCGGTACGACATAAAGCTTCGGCCTGGTGCCGAGGTGGGTCTTGTTACGGTGGGTAGCGATGGTGTCGAGTATTTTAGCCACCTCGCTTTCGGGGTTGTTGGCGTCACCAAACATCAACGCTCCGGTGGGGCAGATTGACACGCAGGCGGGCTGTTTGCCTTCTTTCAACCGTGTTTCCTTGCAGAAATTACATTTGTCGGCACCTTTGTGGACCGGATTGATGAAACGAACCTTATATGGGCAGGCTGCGAGACAATACATACAGCCGACGCAGAGTTTCTGTTTGATGCTCACTATGCCGTCTTCTTTGCCAATATAGGAAGCTCCGGTGGGACATACCGTCACACATGGTGGGTTTTCGCACTGTTGACAGGATATCCTCGGATATTTGAAATGCAGGTTTGGGGTGGCACCGAAGGGGCCTTCGATATGAACCTGGAGACGGGAAACTGTCTCAGGCACCTGATTGACACTCCGGCAGGCGACGCTGCAGGCCTGACAGCCGATGCATCTGTTTTCATCGTGAAGCATTACATAACGCGTTTTCATTCAACTCTCCTATATTTTTTCTATCTTCACACCGCTGGTGTGGAGATTCATACCGCATACCGGTGCTGTGATGTGGGGGAGCAGATTACCGCAGTGGATACCACGGTCATAAGCCCGTTTCAGTTCTTTGTTTTTGGAGCCGAATCCCATATAGGCGAAAACCGTGTCCGGTCTGATGCCCGGGGTGACAAGGGCAGATCCCTCCTCGCTGCCGAGATCGTTGTAGATACGAATTTTATCACCAGTAACGATCCCCATTTTCTTTGCGACTACCGGGTGAATCCAGAGGCCGTTGTCAGACATCATGTTCGAGAGCATTGGTACGTTATGTGTGGCACCATTGGTGTGGATAGCTGTTTTCCCTTGAATAAAATAGAGTTCATCATCTTTCTTCAAGGTCACCGGGCGATAGCGGATGATGCCCCGGCCGGGTGCCATCTCTTCAACTTTGGGTGAACTGAGCTCTATTTTGCCTGTGGGGGTATTGAATTTGAGTGACGAGCTGTAGGTGCCATCGTAGTCCGGGGTGCGGGCATTCGGGAAAGCTTTGACAAAGTTCGAAACTTCACTCTTTTCTCTGGTGATTAAAGGTGCTTTGCCAAATTCAATCCAGCCATCTTGTTTAAGTTTATTGAGCGTTGCTGCATCTCCCTTGAACTGGGCAAGTTGAAAATCGTCGATGTCATTCCAGCTTTTATAGTATTCTCCCAATCCCATGGCGAGACCGAGTTCACGCCAGATCTGCCAGCCGGGTTTGGTGTCCCCGATGGTTTTAACTACTGGCTGCCTGATTGAGAACCGAGGAAATTTACCGGATCGGTCGAAGATGTCCTCAGCACGCTCAAGGTAGGTGGACTCGGGTAATATGATATCGGCAAAAGCCGCAGTTTCACTTATGTACACATCACAGGCAACAACAAGGTCAAGAGCCTTGAGGGCCTCCTCCACCCTGGCACGATCGGTCATCGTCTGCATGGGGTTGGACCGGGTAATAACCCAGGCTTTGAGCTGATACGGGTCGGCAGAAAGCGCGGCGTCCAGGATTGACTGGTAGACCCCGCCTGACGACCAGAGCAGATAATATTGGGTGTCTGCCTGATCGATGCGCTGGGCTTCAACCTTCGGCACTTTGTCAAAGGGGCCTGCCGGTACCGGCGCGACTTCTTCCCCGGCAAAGGTATTGTATTTAGCAGGATTACTCGAGAAGTAGAGGCCGCCTTTACGTTCAATATTGCCAAGCAGCACATTCAGGGCATACAGGGTGCGGCGCAGATCGAACTCTTCGGTGGTAAAGGTAGTGCGGTGGCCATAATCAATCAGGGCATGGGGGGCGTGGGAGGCAATTTCGCGGGCTATACGCACTATATCGGCCGCTTTGACATCTGAGAGTTCTTCCGCCCATTCGGGTGTATAATTGGCAACAGCCTCGGAAAATTCCTCAAAGCCATGGACATAGCGATCGACAAACTCTTTGTCGTAAAGGTCTTCCTCTATCAGCACCTGGCACATGGCCAGGGCCACACAGATATCGGAACCGGGTCGTATTGGGTGCCACTCGTCTGCTTTGTCGGCCAGAATTGAGAAGCGTGGCTCGAAAACAACCAGTTTTGCCCCTTTTGCCCGCTGATTTTCCATCATGCCGATTGTCTCAGGCATGTTGATGCCTTCGTAGACGTTGTGGCCAAAATTTATGATATAGCGGGAGTTGCCTATATCCCGGCTCAGACTTCCGGCAAACATAGCCCTGCCCGCTACCTGATAAGCGCCTGGACAGGTGGTTGCGTGGGTAAAGGTATTCGGGGAACCGTACGCTTGTGCCAGATGGAAAAGATGACTCTGGCCAGATCCGGACTTTGTTGAAAATGCAACAGATTCAGGGCCATGCTGCAACTTTATGGCAAGGAGTTTTTCAGCAATGTATGAATATGCTTCTTCCCAACTGATCTCCTCCCATTTTCCTTCTCCCCGTTCTCCAACCCGCCTGATTGGCTTAACCAGTCGATCAGGGTCATAGAGCAGACTGTGACCGGCACCTCCCCGCGCGCAGACG
Source organism: Desulfosediminicola sp. (assembly GCF_048381775.1). Lineage (NCBI taxonomy): Bacteria > Pseudomonadati > Thermodesulfobacteriota > Desulfobulbia > Desulfobulbales > Desulfocapsaceae > Desulfosediminicola > Desulfosediminicola sp. Next base: position 171,635 of record NZ_JBLXGE010000012.1, read on the forward strand.
CTGCCACCAAAAGATTTGGCTAGAGGATTGCCGCCCAGGTAGACATTTTTACCGTTGATGATTTCCGCCGTGATGGGACAGCGGGTAGAACACATTTCACACATACTATTTATGTGTTGGGCTACCAGCTCCGGCGTTTCAGCATAGAGGCTCGCGAGGGTGCCGGGCACGGCCCCGGACAGAGCACAATAGGCTCCGCAAATGGTAGCACTTTTGAGAAAAGTGCGTCTGGTGATTTCCATTGATTAGCTCCTTGAATCTTTCTTGGTTAAAACAGTTGGTTGAAGCTGCAGCCTGGTGGAGGGTGGGTGATGTTGCAGTTCTTCGGAATTGCTCAGCTTGTTTCGTACTTATTTGATGCTACTGCTTTTAAAATCAAGATGTCAAATAGATGGAGCGATTTAACAGTGGCTAATGGGGGCGAAATTGTCGTTTGGTTCAACCTCGATGCCTACGAGAGAATTTTTTTCCAGCTGACTGTTTAACTTTTAAATCGCATGGCCAGAATAATTCTAAACAGATGAGGACAGGCTTTTTCACCAGTATGATGCACTTTCTCATGTCGGCAGGGTGTAGTTGCTATAAGTTTCGTCTTTGGCAGACAGGTTTTGTGCCGACGCAAATAGTGGTCATGTACCTGGCATGCCGGAGAGTGTACGGAGGTGCAGAGGGGAAGCAGGGGCAGGTCCGGTGATGGCTGAGTCTGGTGCGATGACCTGCATGGTGAAAAGGGAAAATCGCAGCCGGTTTTGTAAGGGAAGAGTTAAAAGCGTATTAGGATATTGTTGGTAGTTCTTCAGCCCCTTAAGATAAAGATTTGTATTATTAGTATGTTGGGTAAAAAGGGCTGTTTTGGTCCAGCCACCGGTATATTTACAATTATATCCTTTATGGTAGGTTGCCGTTCAAGCAGATTGCTCATAATAACATCTTTAAATAACAGACTTTTGCGGTTGCATGCATGGCGCTCGTTGTACCAACCGTATGTAGGTTGTGTCTGTGCAATTATAGTGTTTCATTACCACATATCTTTGGGGGGGAATAAATGAAAGTTCGTGCACTGCTGCGTCTTACTGTGCTGGGTCTGGCTGTGCTGGTTTCCGGTACAGGGCCAGCGTATGCTGATTTGAATATTAATGGATCAGGCGCAAGTTTTCCGTATCAGACATATTCATTGTGGTTCATGCTGTTTAACAGGGACCACAAGGGAGTCAATGTAGACTACGTTGCCAAGGGTTCGGGAAATGGTATTAAAGATTTTCTTGCTCATAAAGTTGATTTTGCTGCCAGTGATGCGGCCATGAAGGACAAGGAAATCGCCCAGATCAAGGAAGGTGTGCAGCTGTTGCCGATGACCGCGGGCCAGGTGGTGGTTGTATATAATATTCCGGGAGTGAAACAGCTGAAACTGTCCCGTGAGGTGTACTCAAAAATTTTTCTGGGCGAAATTACTAACTGGAACGATCCACTCATAGCTGTAGCCAATCCGGGGCTGGAATTACCCGATTTGGAGGTCACGGCAATTACCCGTGCAGACAGCTCCGGTACGACCTTTGTTTTTACCAACCACCTCTGTGCTATTTCACCGGCGTTTGCCGCGAATGTGGGGAGTGGCAAAAGAGTACAGTGGCCCGAAGACTTAAATATGAAAAAGTCTCCAATCAACGCTGGAGTGGGTGCCACCCTAAACCGTACTCCTGGTTCCATCGGTTATCTTGATTATGGTTTTGCCAAAATCGCCAATCTGGATATGGCGATTCTTGAGAACAAGGCAGGCAAGTATGTAATGCCAAGTCTGGCCAGCGGTCAGGCTGCGCTTGCCAATGTTGAACTGCCCGAGAACATGATCGCCTGGTTGCCTGACCCGGAAGGCGATACTTCATATCCGATCACCACCTATACCTGGATGATGTTTTATAAGAAATATGATGATCCAGCCAAAGCAGAGGTGTTGCGGAAGATGATTGAGTTCGGCATAAATGAGGGGCAGAAGATCGCCCCCAAGGTGGGGTATATCCCTTTGCCGGAGAAGGTGGTGGAGCGGGCGCGGGCGGTGATTGCCAATATTGAGTAATGTGAATTAAGGGTACCGGCGATGCCTGATTGATGCGATCGATTGTCGTTCATCAGTGTTGATTGTGATGGACAGACCATCCCGGTATCCACCGGCACCAAACACAGCAATGCGGTTTCTTGTGTACCATCTCTGACAGAATGCTTCCTGTCCTGATTGGCTGAATATTGCCATGGCGCTACGAGCAGCCTGAGAACGCGCCTGGTAATAGCCAAACCAATCCCACTCCTTGCAGAGCACTCGTATTTCCCGTCTCCTGTCGGGAAATACGAGTGAGCATTTTCTCGAGTTCCTGTGATTCGCCTACCGGAAATCCAAATTTAGAATTCTCGTTCAAAGAATCTCCATGTCAAAAGTGTGACAGGGTAAGTAGCGGTGATGAATGCATAAAAAATAGGTTTCGCGTGAGCTGGTTTGTGTGAAGGATGTGCTACTAGCGGTATGGTGAAAAACCACGCAGGGTCGGGAATGTGTGGGTTTGGTAATACCAATATGGTGGTTAACTGCTCGTGACCTTTTCTTTTGGACGTCTTGTCAGTTGCAATCGGTTGTTCTATCGGTAATAATGCCTCTATCAAAAGGTGTTTTAGATGTGGTTGATTGGTACTTTTATGACCCTAAATGGTCGTACCAATACGGGATTTGGTGGTTCAAGACCCCAGAAATTCACACCTGTACGGTGGTTACTCGGCTTTCATCCGGTTTTTTTCTGACGTGTAATTATCAGAAAAGGTACGGGGAAGTGACACAAATAACTGAATTCTAACAGGCAATGTCCGAAGAATGCGGCAGGAAATCAACAAGGTTGCATTCGGCTATAAATGATGTTGTTTGAAAATATATTCTAACAGAAGAAGGTATCATGAAGCTTAAACCCATCAAACCCAAGAGAATATCAGATCAGGTATTCGAGCAGATTCGAGAACTTATCTATAAAGGTGAGTTTAAACCGGGCCAACAGATTCTGCCTGAGCGTGAGTTGGCTGTTTCCATGGCAGTCAGTCGAACTTCAGTGCGCAATGCAATCAATAAGCTCGTCACCATGGGGTTGCTTGAGCATCGTCAGGGGCAGGGAACTTTCGTCAGTTCCCCGGACAGCCGCAAAGGCAACCCCCTTGCCGCGGTAATGGCCACTGAAGATGCAACGCTGGATGACCTGCTCGAAGTTCGCCTCGGTCTGGAGGCCAACGCAGCGGTTCTCGCAGCCCAGAGGGCAAGCGATAATGATGTCCTCGCTATGGAGAGGGCTCTGGAGGAAATGACTGAATCCCTTGATTCCAAAGACCGGATCAGTACCGAATCCGATGCCGCATTTCATATGGCCGTGGCCTTTGCCAGCAAGAATCCGGTACTCATCCACCTGATGAGGAATTTCTATGATTTCCTGTTTATCGGCATCAAGAAGAATCTCGCTCATATGTATCAGGATGTCGATACCTTGCATGATGTGCTTGAACATCACAAGGAAGTCATTTCTGCTATCCGGGCTCATGAACCGGAAAAAGCCGGGGAAGCCATGCGTGAACACATGCAATACGTGAAAAAATATTTTCGCTCCCGCTGAAATCCTCTCCTTCCATGTTGCAGCCTGAGATTTGTCTGACAACTCAGGCTGCAGCTTAAGAAAATTTCCCTCAAGCCTGCAAAGCTTAATATAATTAGGCCAAATCCAATTATGTCCTGAATTGTGAGGGTGTTTTGCCTCGAAAAAATTACTTTCCTTATGTAAACCGCGTTTCTGTACTTGCGAAACCGGTTTGAAGTGTATTAGATATGTGCCGGGAAAAGCACTAATCCGTGTGCGCAGAGGCGCACTGGCTCGTCGGAATTTCTTGTTAGTTTTGGCGAATATTGTCTCAAAATCATGCGTGTCAGCTTTTGTCTTCAAAAGTTGCAGCGAAACCTGCTGTACATGGTTTGGTTCAATGTTCGTGGGAAATTCGGGATAGGATTAGGCTAGGAGGGACAGATACGTCGTAATACAGCACAGGAGAGAAGATGAAACGCTTTACAAAAGTAGCGGTAGTGGCTGCAGTGTGCTTGCTCGCAGCCTCCCCGGCAATGGCAGCAAAGAAGATTCGCTGGAAATTGGCGACCACTTGGTCATCAACCCTGACACCTTTGGCATCGGTTGCTCCACAAGTAGCTGAGATGGTCAAGGAAATGAGCGGCGGTAACTTTGAGATCCGTGTAGAAGGTTCAGAAAAACATAAAGCTCCTCTGGGAATTCTCGACATGGTTAAGGGCGGCCAGTACGAAATCGGCCACTCTGCAGCGTACTATTGGAAGGGCAAGGACATCACTTCCGTTTTCTTTACAACTGTACCTTTCGGTATGACCGCAGCTGAGCAGCAGTCCTGGCTGTACTATGACAAGGGGATGGAGCTGCAGCAGAAAACCTTTGATAAATTCGATGTGCTCTCGTATCCAGGCGGCAACACCGGTGTTCAGATGGGTGGCTGGTTCCGTAAGGAAATCAATTCTCTTGAAGACCTGAAAGGCCTGAAAATGCGTATCCCGGGTCTGGCTGGTGAAGTTTTTGCCAAGCTTGGCGTTAACGTAACCAACATTGCTCCCGGAGAACTTTACACCTCTCTTGATCGTGGCACCATCGATGCCCTTGAGTGGGTTGGTCCCGGTATGGATATCAAGATGGGTTTTCACAAGGTCGCCCCGTATTACTATACTGGCTGGCATGAGCCTGCCTCCGATATGCAGTTCCTGATCAACAAGCGTGCCTACGATAAACTGCCTCCTGAATATCAGGCGATCCTGATAACAGCTATCAAGGCAGCCAATGCAGACATGTACTATGAAAACTTCAACGCTTCTGCCAAAGCCTGGGCCCAGATGAAGGCAGAGTATCCGAACATTAAGGTAAAGACTTTCCCAGAGGAAGTTCTGAAGGCGATGAAGAAAGCGACTGACGAGGTTATGACCGGTTATGCCGCTGGCAATGCGGACTTCAAGGAAGTCTATGATTCCCAGCAGGGCTATATGAAAATGGCACGTGAGTGGACTAAAATGTCTGATTATTACTATATCCAGACAAGTGAAATGGTTGAAGAGTAAATCTGATATTTGCTGATCCAGGAGTAAGGTGCAAATCTTTATTCCCGTATCAGAAATACGGTTACTCAGCATTTCCGGTTTGAAGTGCCGGTAGTTGCAGTGCTTTTAGCCGCCCCTCTTCCGCTGCCGGAGGATGGGCGGTTTTGTTATGATGGTGTTGTATGTCGGAGAGCGAGAAGGATACCGGCAAACGCCAATCTCAATGGAGCTTCATCATGTTGGTCAGGGTCGAGCAATTTTACAAGCGGATAAACCGGGTCGCCGGGCGGGTACTGGCGGTTGTTCTGGTGCTGATGACGGTCAACGTCTTTTTCGATGTCATCATGCGTTACTTTTTTCACAACAGTTCTGTGGGAATGCAGGAGATGGAGTGGCATCTCTTCTCCATCGTCATTCTTTTCGGTGTTTCTGTTTCTCTGTTGGAAGAGGAACATGTCCGGGTGGATTTTCTTTACGACAGGTTCAAACCTACCACCAGGGCCTTGATCAATATCTATGGCACTATTTTTCTGCTTTTGCCGTTGGCTATGCTGATCTTTTTCGGTTCATTCGGCTTCGTCCGTGATGCCTGGGAGATCGGCGAAATCTCCGAAGATCCGGGCGGGTTGAAATATCGATGGCTTATCAAGGGAATGATCCCGATGGCCTTTGGCTATCTGATTTTTTCTTCGGTGGGGTATTTGGTGAAAAACATCAATCTCTACCGGGTATTTCGGGAGAATGCGTCCGGTTCAGCTGGGGAGGTGAAGTAATGGTTGGTATTGTCATGTTCGCAGCGGCATTGATGATGCTGGTTGTCGGCTATCCGGTGGCGTTTACCTTTGGTTCTGTGGCGATTTTTTTCGGTATTTTCGCGGCGATTGTCGAACTGGTCCCTGATCTGAGCGTGATCTATGTGGCGGAAGAGTTTCTGCAGATGTTTTCCATGATGCCCTTTCGTATTTATACCATCATGAACAACACCATCCTGATGGCGGTGCCGCTCTTTATCTTCATGGGCATTATCCTGCAGAAGTCGGACCTTGCAGAACGTCTGCTGGAAGCGATGGGTACCCTGTTTGGTAAAATTCGTGGTGGTGTTGCGGTGAGCACCGTACTGGTGGGAACGCTCCTGGCAGCTTCCACCGGTGTTGTTGGCGCCTCCGTCGTGGCAATGGGCGTTATTTCTCTGCCGGTTATGCTCAAGTACGGTTATTCCAAGCGTCTTGCCACCGGCACTATCTGTGCTTCAGGAACCTTAGGGCAGATTATCCCGCCTTCGATTGTACTGATCATTCTTGGCGACGTCTTTCAGCAGCCTGTGGGAGATCTGTTTCAGGCAGCTGTGAAGCCGGGCCTTATTCTGGTTGGTTGTTACATAATCTATATTCTCTGCATATCTTTTCTGGACAAGAGTGTCGCTCCGCCACTGCCACCGCGGGAAGGAACCAGATCGGCCAATATCGGTAAGGCGCTGAAGGCCATAGTTCCCCCCCTCACTCTTATAGTGATGGTGCTCGGTTCGATCTTTGCCGGTATCGCCACTCCGACGGAGTCCGCCGCAGTGGGTAGTATAGGTGCTATGACGCTGGCGGCGCTGTATCGTAAACTTTCCCTGAAAGTTGTCGAGCAATCGGCGCTTGAGACAGTCAAGATCACGGCCATGGTGTTTGCTATCCTGATTGGCGCGACAGCCTTTTCCATGGTTTTTGTCTATTCAGGAGCAGATTATATAGTTGAAGATGCGCTGACCAGTCTTCCCGGCCAGAAATGGACCTTCCTGATTCTGTCGATGCTGGCGATTATGTTGCTCGGTTTTTTCATCGACTTCATCGAGATCAGTTATATCGTGGTGCCGATTCTGTTGCCCATATCAGCTGTGATCGGCCTCGATCCACTCTGGTTTGCTATCCTGATCGCCATGAATCTGCAAACCTCTTTTCTAACGCCGCCTTTTGGTTTTTCACTCTTTTACCTGAAGGGGGTCTGCCCCCCCGAGGTGCGAACCACCGATATTTACAGGGGAGTGATACCCTTTATCATTATTCAGGTGATGGTGTTGCTCTCCATCGTTGTCTTTCCGGCTTTTTACGGTTTTAACGTTTGATAGCTGATTAAAAGAGAAAACAGAAAAGGCGTCTGCTTACAGTTGAGCAGACGCCTTTTCTGTTTCCGGCAGACGGCTAGATAATTGATTTGCCAAAGAGTGAAGCTACCAGTGAGACTGCCATCTCGGCGGAGCGGTTACTGATATCGAGAATCGGGTTAATCTCCATCATGTCCAGGGAAATGAGTTTTTTTGAGTCGGCGATAGTCTCCATAATGAGCTGGCCTTCCCGGTAGGTAAGGCCGCCAAGGGAAGGAGTGCCGACCCCCGGCACCTCGATGGGGTCCATCGAGTCCATGTCGAAGCTGACATGGATTTTAGGCAGATGTGAGAGGGTGTCCAGCGCTTTGAGCAGGATAGTGTGCATGCCGAGCTCATCAATATCGCGCATGGTGAAAATGGTGCAGCCCGATTTTTTCATCAGCCTCTTTTCCGGCGGATCGAGATCGCGAACACCGATAATCACCACATGCTCAGGGGCAATTTTGGCACCGGGCCGTCCCAGGTTGACGAGTTGTTCCGGGCCTTGACCAAGGAGCACAGCTAAAGACATTCCATGCACATTCTTGCTTTCAGAGGTGTCTGGTGTATGGAAGTCACCGTGGGCATCAATCCAGATTATGCCCACAGCCTCGTTATGCGTTATACCGCCTATGGTGCCTATGGAGGCAGAATGATCACCACCCAGAAAAATTGGGATCTCTCCATTTTGCACCGCCTCTCTGCCAAGCTTATAGGCTGATTCGCAGGCTATCCGAATCGGTTCAATGCGATCCTGCAGCCCGGTTGTTTTAAGGCTGTAGTGGCCTGGAATGACGATGTCGCCGCTGTCGGTTATGCTGTGGCCAAGTTCCTGCAAGGTGTGAGTCAGCCCCGCATAGCGGATGGCGCTCGGCCCCATATCGACTCCACGCTGGCGTTGGCCCAGATCCATTGGCACGCCGATAATACGAACCTTTCTGCCTTTCATCCGGTTCACCCCACAGGAGATGTTTTTTTTCTTGCTGTTCGTTCCTCTTTCTTCTAACTGTCAAAGTCAGATAAGGATCTTTTCATTGCAATTCTGATAGCCATCAGATCGCCCTGGCTGTGGCTCATTGGGGTTTCCTGTCACTAACATTCCTGAAGATGGTTCCAGAGATTGACAATGAAATCCTGTACATTGGTCAAGATTGCCTTGGCCTGGGCAGAACCGCGGTTGGCAAGCTTGTCGGCGCTGAACTCTGACATGTCGACAATATAAAAGTAGACCGGGCGGATGGTGCCATCGTCCTGAATCTTGTAACTCGGGGTCATATTACCGAACGCGATGGAGTGCAGCTGGGTGGCCATGGTGATTACCGTGGTGGCGCGGCGGGCGTGCTTGCGCATACTATCCTGGGCGTCGTAGACGTTGCCGATAACCTCGGGCATGGGGCCGTCATCCCTGATGGAGCCGGCCAGGATGTATGGTACGTTCTGTTTTTCACATGCGTACATGATACCATCCTTGATCTCCATATCTTCCAGCGCCTGTTTGATGGACCCGGCCTTGCGAACATCATTGAGAATATCGAGATGGTTGTAATGCCCGAGGGGTTGCAGCGCCTGGCTGTAGATATTCTGGCCGAGACCGGTGCCGAAATGCGCTGCCTCAATGTCGTGGGTGGCAAGTGCATTTCCGGCCAACAGGGCGTGGCAGAAACCGTTTTCAATCAGCCCTTGCATGGCGTCGCGGCTGTCCTTGTCGAAGGCGACAGCCGGTCCCAGCACCCAGACGATATGGCCATGGTCCCGGTCATGTTTCAATATCTCGTAGAGGCTGTCGTAAGAGTGGGAAAATGGGGTCTCTCTGGTGCCGCGCGATCTGAATGTGAACTTGTCTTCGCTCTCTTTTTTCTCGCTGAAGCACTTGTCGTGGACATAGATGCCTTCTTCGCCATTTTCGGTTCTGCCTGTGACAACCATATCTCCATGCTGCAGGCGTCTCGCCTCAACTACCTCGAACTCCCCATCTTTGAAGACCAGTACCGCATCCATCCGCCCTTCAGGAGCAAGTTTCCACTCACCGCTCTCAATTTTGATATATTCCGGAAAATTGGATGTGGCATGGTAGTTGGCTGGAGCGATGCCGCTTGCGGGTGCCGGTCGCATCTGGGCTGCAGGTGCATCCATGAAATGCGATTGGCTGAAATCGGGGGTGTTGTAGAAGAGAGTAAGTGCCATTGATCACCTCGTGAGCTGAAAGTGCAGTGAGCGACGTCCTGTGGACGTCTGGGTTCAATACCATGAGTATACTCGTAAATATAGAAAAATACATGGTTAAAGACAGGTCGGCCCGGGGCTGTAACGTTCTGTTCCGGCCCGGCAATTGGCGGCGCTGCTTCCTTCATTTTCCCTGGTAATCGCCCGTGGTGCAAGTCGGCGGCTCCCCAGTCGACAAAATATTTCAAAAGACCACTCCACCATTTAGCCACCCTGCTTGACCAGTAGAAATAAGATGACATATAGTTATGGGATGACACAATTTTTCCGGTGGATTGTTTATATATCTGTAGGCTTAAGTGTGCGGGGGCTTCGTGTATGAATCGATCCGCGTATCTTACCACTGGCCTTGCCATTAAAGCACTCTCCAACCTGACCAAGGCTGATGTCGCCCTGCACGATATCGAGAATATTCCCGATGCGCCGACTATCTTCGTGATTAATCATTTCACCCGGCTTGAGACCGTTCTGCTGCCATATCATATTTATAAGCTCACCAATCTTCCTGTATGGTCTCTCGCTCACTCCGGTTTGTTTCAAGGTGGCCTTCGCACCTTCCTTGATATGGTGGGCGCCGTTTCCACCGACGATCCCAAGCGCGACGAGTTGATCGTTCGCAGCCTCCTTACCGGAGAAGCACATTGGATAATTTTCCCCGAAGGCAGCATGCTCAAGACCAAGCAGATAACCCACGGCGGCAAGTACATGCTCACCTCGGCCACAGGAGTGCGTAAGCCGCATACCGGTGCTGCCGCCCTGGCTCTTCGCAGTGAACTGTTCCGGCAGTTTCTCTGGCAGAAAGCAGAGGATAAAGAAGATGACTCAATGGAGTTGCTGAATTTCTTCAACCTTGAGTCGATTCATCAGGTACGTAAGGCAACCACCCATATTGTACCGGTGAATGTCACCTATTACCCGATACGGGCCAGGGAGAACCTTCTCTCAAGTCTGGCCTCCAAGATGGTGCGTGATATTTCAGAACGGACGGTAGAAGAGATCATGACCGAAGGCACTATGCTGCTGTCCGGTGTGGATATCGATGTGCGCTTCGGCAAGGCGATCGCTATTTCTGAATATCTTGGTAATGGCAGGATCAAACGCGAGCTCGCAAAAGAAAAAATCGACGGGTTCCTGCTTTCACCTGAGCTGAAGAGTCGAATGCGTGAACTTTCAGAAAAGATCATGCAGCGATATATGGGGGATATTTATTCACTGACGACGGTGAATCACGAGCATCTTTTCGCTTCAGTCCTGAGGCGTTATCCCCAGGCAAAAATTCCGGAACTTGAGCTGAGGCAGCGGGTTTTCCTGATGGCCAACCGGATAGGTGAGATGAAGAACTGCGAAAAATGTCTGCACAGTACTTTGCAGGGCAGCCAGTCTCACCTGTTGACTGATGACAGGTACTCAAGTTACGAAAATTTTCTGAAGCTGGCCGTAGATAAAGGGGTTCTGGTCCGTGATGGGGAGATGCTGTACCAGGACAGAACCCGCCTAACCACCCCGATCAGTTTTCACCGTGGCCGGATAGACAACCCCATAGAGGTGATGGCCAACGAACTGGAGCCGCTTGAGTGGTTGAGCGGGCCTCTCAATTATCATGCTCTGCAGCCGGCATCGATGCTCCGCTTCAACATCGCCCGCTACCTCCTGGCCCGTGATCGCCGGAGGTTTGAGGAGGATTACCATGCGTACGGGTACGGGGATGACCTGGAGCGCAAGAGTTTCGGTAAGCCGTTTCTGCTGCCAAGTTGGCGCGGCTGGCGGCGTAAGCTCGGAGTAGTGTTGATTCACAGCTATATGTCGTCACCGGAAGAGATGCGAAGTCTTGGCAATCACCTCCGGCGAGAAGGGCTGTGGGTATATGTTGTGCGGCTACCCGGCCATGGAACCTCGTCCCGTGATCTGGCGATACGCTCCTGCGATGAGTGGACAGAGGCAGTAGAGGACGCCTATGTACTGATGAGCACGATCTGTGAAAAAGTGGTCTTTTGCGGCATCTCACTTGGTGCGGGGCTGGCCCTTGATGTCGCAGGCAGGGCGCCGGCGGCAGCCGGTGTGGTGGCAATCTGCCCACCCTTGAAGCTCAGTGATTATTCCACCAATTTCATGCCCGCGATCGACGTATGGAACAGAATGGTCACCAGGGTCCGAGGCACCAGTACCGATCCCTATTTTGAATTTGTGGCCGATAATCCGCATATCGCGTACCGACGTAACCCTTTTACGGGAATACGGGAAGTGGGCAGGTTCCTGGTCAAGATGGAAGATATCCTGCGGGCGGTGCGGGTGCCTTCATTCGTTCTTCATACAGAGCAGGACCCGGTGGTCAGCAAGAAGGCGGGCAGAAACGTCTATAAAAAGTTGCGGGTTGAAAATAAGCAGTTCACTGTCTTTAACCTGAAACGCCATATTATCATCAACGGTGAAGGGGCGGATCTGGTGCACCGGAATATTAGTGATTTTATAAATCAGCTCAGTCGGCCTCAGTCCCCGTAGATCGTATCGATTTCATCCTGCAGGTGGTTCGTGATGCTTTTGCGTTTCAACTTCATGGTGGGAGTTAACAGCCCGCTTTGCACTGTCCACGGCTCAAGCGAGAGAACCGCATGTTTGATAAAGGTGGGGCCCGGCAGTCCATGGAGCAATTTCTCAACCCGCGAAAGGATAACCTTCTGCACAATCTCCTGATTCAAGGCCGAGGCGTCGTGGGCAACTCCAATCTCTTTAGCGAGTATTTCCCACCGATCCTTGGCGAGGACAGCCAGGAGCACCAGATAGGGTTTGCCTTCACCGATAATCATTGTCTGTTCAAAAAGCGGATCAAGGGAGATTGCCTGTTCGACATCGCCGGGTGAGACCTTCAGGCCATTGCTGAGCACGATGATATCCTTCAATCGCCCGGTGATATAGATATGTTCATCAATGATTTTCACCTTGTCACCGGTGTGAATCCAGCCCTCAGTGTCAATAGTCTCTGCGGTAGCCTCCGGTCTGTTCCAGTAACCGAGCATAACAGATGGTCCGCGGGCCAGCAGTTCATCGTGTTCTCCGATTTTCACCTCGAAGCCGGGGATTGGGCGGCCGACGCTGGCGGGAATGTTATGGGTGGGGGTGTTGACGCTGATAACCGGGCTGGTTTCGGTTAAGCCGTACCCTTGATAGATGGGCAGGCCGAGACCGATAAACACCTTGGCGATATCGGCTGAAAGAGGCGCACCGCCACTTATGATGACCCTGAGCCTGCCACCGAGCCTGGTGCGTACCTTTTTTGCTACCAATAGGTCGGTCAGCGGTTGCAGTAACTGGCCCGGACACCACTTGGCCCGGTTCTGGCTGATTTCGAATTTATGCCAGCCGAGACGTACCGCAGTGTCGAAAAGCTTCTTGATTACAGATGGTTTTGCCTCCAAGTCATGCTGTATTTTGCTGTAGATCTTTTCGAATATCCGGGGCACGGATACCAGCACGGTGGGTTTTATGTGGCGTATATCTTCGGCAAGATCTGGGATAGAGCGGGCAAATGCCACGCTGGAACCAGACATCATCGGCATATAATAGCCGGCGCATCTTTCCAGCATATGGGAGAGAGGTAGAAAGGAGAGAAAGATGTCGGAAGGATAGCAGTCGATGCACTGCAGGCCGGTATAGGCGTTATTGATGATATTGTTATGGCTGAGCATAACTCCCTTGGGCCGGCCGGTGGTGCCTGAGGTGTAGACAATTGTTGCTGTATCTTCCGGGGATACCGATAACTCGGGGATGTCCTCCGCCTTCTCTGGTAGCCAGTCTGAAATGCAGGCTATACGAGGGTCGTCTTTTACCTGGTGACAGAAATCAATGGTAATTATTCGTTTCAGGCTCTCAATCTGGTTGAACACCGGAGAGAGATGATCCCAGCAGGTCGATCCCGGACATAGAAAGAGCCTGGCCCCGGTGTCTTTCATGATATAGCCGATGTTTTCGGGTCGATCATTGACATAGAGCGGAACCACGATCAACCCCAGCGACTGGGCTGCGATATCGAAATAGACCCACTCCGGGCAGTTCGGCAGCATCAGAGCGATTCTCTCTCCGGGTGCCAACTGTTCACCGGCCAGGGCTGCGCGCCATTGCGTTACGTGCTGGTATGCTTCCTGCCACTTCAGGGTGTGCCATTGACCGCTGATTGTGTTGCAGTAGCGGTAGGCTTTACCATGGGGAGTGCGCTGCACGCGCTCTTTGAACAGATCATAGAGGGTGGGGGCTTCCCGGGGAGATATGAGGTCAGTGTGTGTCATTGCATCGTGCTCCTTGTGCGTTCAGATCGTGAAGATATCTCTTGTCGACTGCAAAGCACCTGCGGATGATCCTGATTCAAGCTGTATATTTTCAGTATATGTCAACTGGGAAGAAATGGATAAAAAAACGTTTAGAGCCAGACGATTGCATTCCTCGAGAGAAGGTTTGCGTGGATTTTTATCGGTTGTGTGGTTTTCTTGTATAATATCTGACCACAAACCCTACAAAATGGGCAGGGATGTGGGACTAGCAATTGTGATAAGATATCCTGTGGCACGTGTCGGCAGAGAGTCTGGAGAAAGTCATGGTTTTAGGTAAAATTTTTCAAATATGAGATCAGGGGAAGGGCAGAACCATATGATAGATAAATGTACCGAATTTTTTTCAAGTGATACTGACAAGGTATTTCTGGGGCACTGTGCCATATCCCCGCTCTTTGCAGGAGCACGGGACGTGATGCAGAGTTATGCAAAGGAGATGGCAGCAGGTGGCGTAACCGCGCTTCACCAGTTTCTCGATTATATTCCCAGGCTGCACAACAGCGCCGGGGCAATGATGAAAACAGGCGGCGAGAATATCTCCTTTGTCCAGAATACTGCTACAGCTTTATCCATGATTGCGGGCGGGTACCCATTTGAGCCGGGTGATCAAATTATCAGCTACGTCCACGAATATCCGAGCAACCATTACCCCTGGCTGATCCAGCAGAGCCGGGGTGTGGAACTGGTGTTGTTGCCGGATGTGGGGGAAACCGGGGACAACGGCACTTTGCTCGGCTGGTCGATGGAAGATCTCGAAAAACTGGTGACCAGCAGAACCAGGGTGATTGCCGTCAGCCATGTACAGTTTGCCAGTGGTTTTGCTGCCGACCTGGTTGAGCTGGGAGCGTTTTGTAAGGAGCGGGATATCGATCTGGTGGTCGATTGCGCCCAGAGTTTTGGCTGTCTGCCGGTCTACCCCGAAGAATATAATATCGCTGCCATCGCCACCTCGGGCTGGAAGTGGCTGATGGGCCCTTTTGGCGCGGGCCTGATGTACACCTCACCAGAGTTTCGTGCCAAGTTACGTATCACCATGGGTGGTCCGTCGATGATGGAGCAGGGGCTCGATTATCTTGATCTGAGTTGGCAACCTCACAAGGATGGCAGGATGTTCGAATTCTCAGCCTCGCCCTTTGATCATATGGCGGCGCTGGCGGAAGTAATGGAGAATGTTTTTGCCAGAAACTCCATGGAGCAGGTGCGTGACGAGGTGTTTCGCCTGCAGGACCTTTTTGTGGCAGAGTTGTTGTCTCTGGGCGTTACCGGGAGGGAAGCGAATGTGCTGATGCCGCCTCAAAAGCATCGATCGGGTATCATGCCGATCCAGGTTGCAGCAGACCCGCAGGCCGTCATGGCCCAGTTGCAGAGCGAGGGGGTGACGTTCACCGGGCCTACAGGCGTTCTGCGCCTGGCACCTCATTTTTATATGAGTGATGCGCAGATTGTAAAAGCGGCTCATGTTTTCAAAAACGTTGTCGGCTGAGGGACGAAATGTAGGGAAGACTCCATATAATAGAGAATTGGAGTTGCAGGGTAGAGAGAAAATAGAGCGCGTGATACAGTTATAGTTTGTTATGACATTGTCCGGTTCAGGCCATTCATCCGTTAAAGTTACTTGTGATAACGAAATCAGACGCACAACAGGAGGCGCATGTGAAACCCAGACACCTGGTTGTATGTATTTCATTATTGGCTCTGGCTGTGACTGCAGACGCTAAAGACAAGAACCCCTTTCTCCGGAACCTGCCTTTTGAAAGCGGTAAAATTCAGTACGCAATATCGGGAATGGAAGAGGGCACAGAGATTCTGTACGTTCGCGGCTACGGTGAACAGACGGCCACGTATCGCCAAACCATAACCAGTATGATGGGGATGAAGGTCGAGAACAAGACCCTTGAAATCACAGATCCGGAGTGGGTTTACAGTTACGATCTGAATGAAGAGAGCGGGGTGAAGAGTGTCAACCCCATCAGGCTCATGGTGGAGGAGTACGAGAAGCTGAGCGGAGCAGAACAAAACACGGTGCAGCAGAACTCAGAGCGGTTTGGCATGAGCGTCGTCAATGGTCTGGGCGGCAGTGTCGAGCAGTTCGCGGCGCGTATTCTCGGCTATGATTGTGACAAATCTAGCGCCATGGGGGTCACGGTATACTCCATACACGGCTCGTCATTGCCTCTCAAGACCGAGTCAGATCTGATGGGCATGAAAATGGACATGGTGGCTACCTCGCTTGACAAGGGCAGGGTGGATGGCAAATATTTTCAACATCCGGCCGGGATTGAGGCCATCTACGATAAAGAATCGGAAATGATGGCGAGACATATGGCCCAGCAGACCATCGCCTGGTTGAAAGATCCACACGGTTCATCTTCACCACAGATGAGAATGATGCAGTCTGGTCAGACACAGCACGCCGATGGTCGTATGCACCATGTGCCCGAGGACGAACAGCCGTCTATGGATGAGGCCATGAAGCTTCTCAAGGGCATGTTTGGCGATCAGCCGCAGCCAGAGTGAAGCTATCTTCTTGGAATTGCTGGAGGCTTAGTAAATCCAGGTGTTCGGCCCTATACTTTGGCCTGATCTGTGCTACAATATTTAGTGCACGATCTATGAAGATACAGTGGTTCGGATTGAAGGTTTATGCTGACGGTGACCGCGGCAGAAAAGGGCGTCAGCAGGAAAAACGCAAAAGAGTTTGTAGGTCGGTCGTTGAAATTCCGTGAGTTTTGCTGATTTGGCGAGAAAGTAGAAAAAAAGGGTGAAAAAGTCGTTGACACTACCCCCCCATTCGTCTATATTCTCGCCTCATCCGGTTGCGACGGGCAAAACGAATTGTCGCTGGCGGATAGTTTAATCCTCGGTAGCTCAGTTGGTAGAGCAGGTGGCTGTTAACCACCCTGTCGGCGGTTCGAGTCCGTCCCGGGGAGCCAACAAATACCTAGCCCGGTTGATTGTTTAAGATCGGGCTGTTTTTTTGATAGAGTCGGGGCGTAGCGCAGCCTGGTTAGCGCGCCTGCCTTGGGAGCAGGAGGCCGTAGGTTCGAATCCTACCGCCCCGACCATCGATTTCAAGCACTTACGGGGTTTCCGTAGGTGCTTTTTTTTGCTTTTTAGGAATTGGTGACAAACTGGTGACAAGAATGGCAAGTCTTTGGAATTGTTGAGCATGTCCTGGGCGTCTCTGATGTCTCAAAATATCAATTACCTATCACACCTCTTCACCTCATCGATCAATCCTTGTTCTGAGGCAACCTATTCTCTGGTGATCGTATAGAAGTGGGGGAGCCGTCACAGAGTCTCGTCACAGCAAAAAATATTGTTAGAGAGATTCAGGTCGGAAAGATCAAAGCACCCAAGTCTTAACAAATCTGTAACCTGCACCAAGCGCATCAACGGATATCAGAGAATCTCAAGAAGTTCTTGTTTGACGGATTACCCCTGCTCTGAACTGTATCGCACCGTATGCCCCTTCTGTCTGGGTTAAGCCTGATGCGAGCGTGAGTCTTCAGGTAGGCTGTAGTATCCGGTTTGAATACGTGAATGGGGCTGAGGTGCCGATCACGTAGTGAGAAAGAGAATCTATGAGTGTTATCTTTACCGTTTTGAATTGCAGGTAGACCTTGGTCGGTTATACTTGAGCCGCTCGTTGCTGTCCATCCTGGTGTGTTGTGAATTGCAGGTAGACCTTGGTCGGTTATACTGCGAAGTCAGCCGCTCCGGTATCTTGCGTAGTTGTGAATTGCAGGTAGACCTTGGTCGGTTATACTTCGACAGGGATGGTGATGTGTTGGCAACGGTTGTGAATTGCAGGTAGACCTTGGTCGGTTATACTTGTCAGTGATGTAGTACCTGCCGTCGTGAAGTTGTGAATTGCAGGTAGACCTTGGTCGGTTATACTCCTCGGGGATTGAGAGATATAATGTCTCGTGTTGTGAATTGCAGGTAGACCTTGGTCGGTTATACTTTGCCGTGGACCCGTTGGACCCGGAGACCCGTTGTGAATTGCAGGTAGACCTTGGTCGGTTATACTCTAAAATGGCTTCTTGTCCGGTAAAAAATGGTTGTGAATTGCAGGTAGACCTTGGTCGGTTATACTTCTATCTCGTTAATAAAGGCTTTTTCTCCAGTTGTGAATTGCAGGTAGACCTTGGTCGGTTATACTTGCAGGGTGAGTGTCCCGCGCCTCCCGCTCGTTGTGAATTGCAGGTAGACCTTGGTCGGTTATACTTTTAACCCTGTCCAGGCCGGTACGTTGCTGGTTGTGAATTGCAGGTAGACCTTGGTCGGTTATACTTAATCGTAACGATGTCAAATGAATTGTGTAGTTGTGAATTGCAGGTAGACCTTGGTCGGTTATACTTATATCATCTGGCCGTGCGGCAGCGACAGGGGTTGTGAATTGCAGGTAGACCTTGGTCGGTTATACTGCAGTTGCGGCAGAGCGCTTCTGGTGTGGAGTTGTGAATTGCAGGTAGACCTTGGTCGGTTATACTCCGTCTGGTCCGTTTGACTACAACATGACAGTTGTGAATTGCAGGTAGACCTTGGTCGGTTATACTCCAGGGCTGAAATGCCAAGGCGTGTCTTGGTTGTGAATTGCAGGTAGACCTTGGTCGGTTATACTTTTACCCTCACGGTCACGTTTCCATGCACGGTTGTGAATTGCAGGTAGACCTTGGTCGGTTATACTAAACCATCGACGCCAACCGGGACCAAATTAGTTGTGAATTGCAGGTAGACCTTGGTCGGTTATACTTATTTTTTGACTACGGACAGACTCATAAAAGTTGTGAATTGCAGGTAGACCTTGGTCGGTTATACTCTTCTGCGCTTATGCTTTTGAATTATATGTATAAATAGATGGATTCTGTTTAAAAAAAACTCAATTGTTTAGGCGCAGACTCTACCTTTTTCCGCTTTTTCCCGAAAAAAACCTCGATTTTCCCAAACTGCTTGTCAGTGATTTTAATGATCCTCACTTCGCCGTCTGGTGGTAGGTTATGCTTCACCCTGTTTATGTGAACAGTTGCATTCTCGTCGCTTGAGCAATGGCGTATATAGATTGAGTATTGCATCATCAGATAGCCGTTCGCCAGAAGACCTTTCCGGAACCTGCTGTACTGGCTCCTTTCTTCCTTGCTCGTTGTTGGCAAGTCAAACATCACAACAATCCACATGCTGTTTAAACCACCAAATGTCATGGTCCTTTGTTGATTTTCTTAGGGTAGTACAGGGATTTCTCTTCTCCGAGATAGATGTCTTTGAGTCTTTTGAGCAAATATTGCAGGGACACCATTAGTGGCACGGCCCTCCCGTCGAAGTGTACTTTTTCTGCAAGCATTGTTAAAATGGCAGTCTTAAAATCTCTGCATACCTCTAGATGATTAATCTTTTGAGCATACTGGTAAACAGAAAAGTCCACCCAGGGGCGCAATGGTTCCATAATATCATCAGCCAAGCAAAACGGATTGTACTGGTTTGAATGATGGATGCCTATTGCTGGGTGAAGGCCTGCTGAGACTATTGCTCGGGACACCACTGCCCTGATTATGGCATAACCATAGTTAAGCAGGGTATTGATACCCTCTTTATCAGGGTCCCTGGTAAAGTGTTCACCAAAGAGCAGCGGCCAGTAAATCCGTGCCGCCTGCCCCTCATGGTTCTCCTTGTCACCCGACTTAACTCTCCGTATGAGACAGTGAACCGGTTGTTCATTTTTTTCGAGCAAGGTCAGGGTCTTTGCCTGCTGCTCAATTTTCTGTTGTACGATCTGCTTCCAGATACGATTATGGGTTGTTTTCTTCACGCTGATCTGCGTTCTGAGTACTTTCTGGTGCAGGGAGTGTCCTTTGTTAAGTGGCAATGTCAAAGCGGATGGCATATGTTTATCATCACAACTAACAAGGGCGACATTGTTTTTCTGGGTTTTGATCAGTACTGCTTGAGTAAGGGTGATAGCTGGATGGTTAAGTAGTAGCACCCCTATATCTTCAATTGGTATGCTCCCGGAGACCCCTCCCTCTGATTCTATGATAAGCTGGTCAAGCCGTACTTTAAGGAAAGCTTTACTGCTTATTTCTATGGTCCGCTTAATCATCGGACGATCTCGCCGATGGCATTAACCGAATGCAATCGCATTTCATATTTGGTCATCAGTGATTTGACTGATTCAGTTACGGCATAATTTGATCCAGTGGCAGCAGTATGCGGCCTCAGGGTAGGCCGGGGCTGTTTACCCTGGTTAAGTTGTCCCAGCTTTTGGACCACAAAAAAGGATCTCACGCCCTCAACAGCGAGGCTGACCGTGTCGTTTATATGCAGACTTCCGACATAGCAAAATTTCTCGCCGTGATCTATATTGATTATAGGGCTGACAGGCTGGGCAATCCCCTTTATCCTATGATGGGCCTCCATATTCGTTATTATTTTTCCAGAGTATTCCCCAGAAGTTCTCTCCTGAACGATTTCTACATGATGTGAATTGCCGTAAGCCATATATTTAAAGACTCTTCCCGACTTGTCCTTTACACCATATTTATCCTTTCGCGGGTCGCCTCTCAGCGCTTTTGCCTGAACCACCCGTACCCGCTTGATAGGTGTTTTGCCATCTTTGTGAAAGACGGTAATATCTTCAGAAAAAGCATTTTTCGAATTATTTCCGTATGATTTGAGATGGGTCAGGATGATTTTCCTTACTTCTGGATCAACGATGCTATTGGCATTGCTGACCTTGAAGTCACCATTAAGATTTTTGCGGTAAACTGTTCCGACTGAGGGGACAAAGCCTGCACCCGTATCTTCATGTAGTGGACCAGAGAGCTTTCTCTGTGGGGCATATGAGACAATTATCTGCCGAACTTTTTGGGAAAGATCGTTCCGTAGTGTGAACCACGGCGGATCAAGATGAATCCTGTTCACATCGAACTCTTCTCTCTCTCTTTCTTTATCCTTTATCAGTTTAACTAAGGTGACATAGAGTGCTCTGTCGACGCAGGCCACCACTGCCGCATCGATGGCATGGTGGCGGTGATCATCCCGTTGCTTGCTATCCCCTGTGCTCAAAATAGAGTTGAGCTGCCACATTTTTCGAAACATCGCTGTGGTCACACCCTTGCTCACCGAAACATCACAGCCGAGAGAGGCAACATAGTCCTGTGATTCCCGCGCTATATAGCGGGTGTCGTTGAGTTGGTTGTTAATGAAGTCGCGTTCTTGCAGATCGACCTCAGTTTTGAAAAAGTTGCTTTTTTTAATAGAGGGTGCGTTTTTCAAAGTGCCCAGTGCCTGGGTTATCTGCTCCCATCGTTTACTGCCACCGAATGCATCTATTGGTGTGCGCTGGCCTTTTAATCTGTTCTCTTCAGCATAGCAGACAACCTTGTTGATGTAGGAGTTATCAAGAGACAGGCTGTATGGCAGGATATGGTCAATTTCGATATTTGCGCTGAACAGCGTACTCATATTGATTGGCCTCAGACTATACGCGCAGAAACCGTTCTGTTCCTTCCACAACCTATATTTCAGTTTGTCTGCCCGGCTTGGGGTCTCTGGAAGAGCTAAATGGGGATTTTGCGAACATGTCTCCCGGTATTTCTTCGAAGCTTCCTCATTGATCTTTTCGTTAGCTTTTTGCTGCGTTATGAAGTTTTTATAGCGTGTGGTATTCATTTCCAGATCTCGCGCCATCTCTATACGAATGGCGTCCGGCTTGCCATATTTGGCAATGATGGCGTTTACCACCCTGCGCAACTCGTGCAGAGCCCTGCGTACAATAGGATTAGGGATGTCTGGTGGAAGTGGAAGGCGCGATAACGGCGGAACATCTTTTAACTGATATCGATACCCAGCGTTGACCCTAGCCTCTGAATAGATCTGGCCCTTTCTGAGGAAAGGGAGCAGTTTCCTGATTGCCTTAAGGGAGTGGCTGGCATGCCCTGCTTCAAATTCAAGCAGACATAAGGCGACTGCTTGTTTGGGGGGAAATTGCCAGTGGTTTATCAGTCGTTTTTTTAGCACCGATTTTTTACGGATAGTAAGCAGGTCCTCAACAAGATCCTGATGTTCATCGCTGCTCATCTTATCCCACTCGTTCAGGATAGTACGGATTTTATAAGCAGTGATGTTCCCGGTGAGTTTTTTCTTACTCGCTTCAAGATTGAATTCACACGACTTTTCAAGTTTAAGAAGCTTGCGTATTGCCGCGTATGTCATCGAGGGTTTTGCCTCAAGCGCAGTTATCAGCCTTTGACGTTGCTCAGCGCTGAGACGGCACCACCTCTCAGAATGTCTTTCAAAATACTCTAAGTTATTAGTGTCTTGAAGGTAACGGAATCGTTGTACCTCAAGTCTTGCTCGCATTGTGCGTGGTAGTTTCTTTTCTAGGGAGCATTTCCCCACTCTGGTTGGGTTGAGTTTTAAGGGGCGTTGGTAAAAAATTATCGACTCAAGCTGCTCGATAACTTCATCGCTCAGTGCTGCATAAAATTGTTGTTGTTTTGCGGTTATCAGCTTGAACTCGTCAAGATACATCTGACGGTCTGTTCGCAGATGGCCTCCATCGGCAAGACGGTTTCTTTTAACCAGGGAACGTGGAAAACCAGAGAGGTATTCACCAAGAGTACGGGCACCGGAAGAAGTTATACGGCTTTTGAGAAGACGAATATCTTCCTTGAAGGCAGTTTCATCTGCAGTTTCATTGGCATCAATATCGCCGGACGCCTCCGCTTCTTGCAATATTTCCAATACATCAGGGTCATCAACCATATCTCCCAGTAGCGTCTTCTTGTTACTGAGAAAGCCCCTCCTCTGAACGAGGTGAAGTAGGACTCGCCCTAACTCATGCTTTTCAAGCTGGGAGTCAAGAGCTTTTGCGCGGAGTTGATATGGGTCGCCGAGGGTGTTAAGAATCACTTCCGGCTGATGCGAATTTCTCAACTCCTGAGGTAGCAGATCAAGCTTCAGCAGATAGTTCATCATCCGCTTTTTACGACGGGATCGCCGTTGAACCACCCTGCGGTTCAGCCTGGCATTTCTTCTTTGAACATTTTTTGGGGTCGGGGTTTTATCCTCAACGGCCTTGGTGAATATTCTGCTGCCAAGGCCAATGATGTTTTTGGGAGCCCCCTCTTCATCAGCTCCAAGTACTGCCCAACCAATAGAGTTCGTACCAAGATCCAACCCAATTATTTTCTTGCACATTTTAGAACCCGAAGTAATAATGTATCTTAGTATAACCGACCAAAGTCTACCAACAGCTTTTCATACCAATGAAACAGATGTTTCGTAGGCAACGCCTTCAGGCGACCACAGCCCTCGCATTCGGGGGCTTTTTTTCTTTCCCGTTCAGTATTCAACCTTTCTGCTGCTATAAATTGTTAACATAGATGGGTCATATTCGACAGCAATTTTAATTTTTCCCTCTTAAAATCATGCATGTGTGAACTTCGATTGTAGTAGGTGTTCTCCTGCAAATCTGCTGAAAAGTTTGAGAATAGGTACTTAAATCCAGGAAAAGAGGGTTAGAAATATTATCTCAAATTATTCTGGTTTCATTTAATGGCCGATCGTGCAATGGTGCCCAAAAATAATCCACTGTTAGCCCGCACTTGCAGCTTATCCTGAGCCTCTTTCGGCAGGATCACCCGCCCACACACTGGCTCTGTTTGATGTCGCCGTGCAGGAGGTCGGCAAGGGACCAGATGTAGGCGATCTCATCTTTGTTTACTGATATCAATGGTAATTTCCGAATTGCCCAGGGAGTCTAATTGCACGGGAAGAACGCTGCCGCACCTTCTCTACCGAGTTGCGGTGCATGATAAAGGCCATCTGGCCCGCAAGTTATTTGCACAGTCCTTACTGGGACCCCTCATTCATGTGACTCTCTGTTATAGGAGTTAGCTCTCTCCCCAGAAGGGGGGGCTTCCGGAGGGGGTGTGGGAGACGGGGGTACCCCGTTCTAATGTTGACTGATACGTCTGAGGGCGGATAGGTCGAGGCGGGCGCTGATCAGTGTTGCAGCTACCCTTGGGGAATCCGAGCCCGAACAACCTCAACCTGGATGGACTCGATCTGTAGCTGGTGGCTACTCTCCACCTTGTTGACCACCTTGCCTTCAACCCGGTCCAGCCATTCCTTCGCCGCCTGGACGTTGCCCGTGACCGCCTTCTCATAGAGTGCTTGATAGACCATGGCCCTTTGTCCGCAACATCGTTGTTTACGTTGTGCTAGAGCCTCATCTTCGATCTCGCCAAGCTCCTTTTTCGTGAAGAGGCGATAAAGGGGAGGTGCCTCCTTATAGCCACAAATGAGCGTTGCAATCTCAGTACGGCTCAACCACGCGTTCTTGGGGTTTGCAAGGTACTCTATGATATTCCGTCTGTGAGTCAGTTTTTTCGGCATATGGCACTCTACGGGTTCAGCCAAACCTTCCAGTTGAGCAGCAGAACAGGTCACATACAGCAGATGACAACCTGCTCCTGCCAGGCCGGTTCAGACTAGATCACCTTGCAATTTCCTGATACCCAAAACATGTCACCAACATGACTCCCTTGGATTATTGTGGTTTTATTGCAGTTCTTTTCTTTTTGCTTTGAAGGGAAAATACCACAAACTCGCCAGTAAAATACATTCATACGTTTACCACCGCCCAACACTGGGCATATGCTCATAAACACATTTTAACATCATCCTTCTCCCGTAATCAAGAATCGATATTTACTGGTAAGTAGTGACTATCTTCTACCTAAACCTCAGCACGGCGGCAAACCTTCCAACACCGTAAAGCCGAATTTCACAGTCCATCACCTACCCGAATGTTGTGCAACATTGACAAGCGCAAATGCGCATGAATGAATAAGTGCGCTGCGCATCTCCCTTTCACGCTGTGACTTCACAGTAGACAGGTCAAGCTGGACTGTTCTCGCTGTTTCGAGAGGCTTCACCCGGTAGTCTAATAATGGACTGACGATAGATATGAAAGTACTATCTTTCACCACCCGTACTTGATAATGGAGCAACTTTGCATAGCCAAGAGGCCGGCCATTCTCAGGAAGAAGCTTCAGTAGCCCTTTTCTGCAATCCCACTAGCTTGGCAATTGAAATCTCTAATCCTGCATTGAATGATTCTGTCGTGGTATCGGGCATAATATTTAACAGTTTATCCAGAAGAGTAGAATCAATAATCACCCGGCTTGGTCAAAAACAGATAAGGCCGGATCAAAGTAGTGTTAATTAAATGATAGATATTACCACACGCATAATCCGGCCAGTCAGGGCCCTTATAAAATGTCTACAAATTAAAAAGAGTACCGAAGTCCAAGGCACAGCATTTGATTCCCTATATCAGTTTCGGCTTCCCACCAGGTAGTGTAATCCGTAATGTCAATATCTCTTGTTCCGAAGTACCGGTAACGCAAATCAAGAGCAAAGTTGGTACTTATTGCGTACTCTAAACCAATTCCGAATTGATAAGCAAAAACAGTGTCAGAAAAATTCATTATTGAATCAGGTACATGGTGAACATCAAGGTCATCCCACTCAACATAGGCCACCCCCATGCCTAGAGTTAGGTATGGGGTAAAATTTGTTGAGTTATCAAATTCAAAATAGCTGTTGATCATTAAAGATGTCACTTCTTGATCACCCGACAACGAAGAAGTCCACGCCTGGGCATAATCTAACCTATCGAAACTGTTTTTTTGATATCCCAGCTCTCCCTCAGCCCTGAATATTCCGAAATCATAACCAGCCGCTAGAAATATCCCGAGCCCAGTATCAAACTCAATAGAAGATTCAACAGGCCATAGACTTGTCGTAAATTTTGCATCATCTGGAAAAACTGCCCCTGCATGTCCACTCACATACCATTCACCAGCTTGCACTGTAGAATTGAACAAAAACGAAAAACAACAGCAAAAAGCAACAACAAACGACAAGTTCAAAAATCTTATTCTCATTTCCCTATCCCCATATTCAGGTTTTTCATGACCTCTGTACATTGAGCAGCCTGCCAAGTACACGTCAATCACTTAAATTAAAATACAAGACAGGGGAGAGGGAGTCTATAGGTATTTGGAATACTGATGTTTTAACAGATTCAACCACATGTTAGTCGCACCATGACGTAGTGGCTTTTTCCACCTAGACATGGCGTGAAAATACTACTTTCAAATCAGTCATGAAATGTCGGTTGAGATTGCCAGCATAAATCGCGTCATCGGTCAATCATGTGCATGCATGAGATGTCTACTGTGAACTGAACCGCTACGCGGAAAAACCGACCAACCAGCCTCCCTTTTGTCCCACCTCTTCCAGCATGAAATTCATTTCTACCATTACTTCCTTGATTGATAAAATACTGTAGTAGCGTCCTTATCA
>NZ_JBLXGE010000013.1:0-167074 GCF_048381775.1 Desulfosediminicola sp.
CAACAAACCTAGAAGTGAAATGGTCGAAATACAGCATCGGAGCAGATATGAAAAAAAGGCTTAAACTAGCGCCATTCTGGTTTGTCCCCAATTAATTTCTGACTGAAATGACGCTAAAACAATCTGATGGTAGTCGAAGACTATTATATCCATAAATCGACTATAGATACTTACCTGCCGGAGTAATAAGAGAGAAATTGGTGGGCTATTAATGCTGTGCCTTTAAGCGGAAAGTATGAGAGAAACAGAAATGTGAAACCTAGCAATTAAGAAAAAACGTTGTCTGTGCCTGATTAATTTGACAAAGATATGCGCTTAAAAACAGATAAAGACTTAGAGAAGGGAAAGGAACAGCTTCAGCGCAAACTCGGCGAACTGGCAAATGGTGTTGAGTTTCCTGAAAAAGAGTTTCTTGGTGTAATATGAATGCTGGACATGTTAGAACCAAACGTATAAAGAAAAATGTAATTGGCTCTTTTCTTGTGAAAAGTGTCAGCATTGTAACAGGATTTATTTTAGTCCCCGTTACAATTGAATTTGTTGGTACAGCCGAGTATGGGCTTTGGTTAACTGTTGCCTCCTTTTTAATGTGGTTTGGGTTCTTTGAAATTGGTTTAGGTAACGGTTTACGTAATAAACTCGCCATAGCTTTGGCAAACAGCGATTACGATTTAGGGAGAAGGTATATAAGTACAACATATGCATTAATAGCGATAATCTTTGGGGCGTTACTTCTTGTTTATCACTTAATTACTCCTTTAATAAATTGGAACGCAGTCTTAAATTCTGATCTTGATGCATCTGTTCTGAGTAGTTTAACCACCATCGTTTTCACTTTTTTCTTAATCCGTTTTATCGTTAAACTTATAGGGGTAATACTTGTTGCTGATCAACAACCAGCGTTGTCAAATATGTTGGGGCCAATTGGTAATGTCATTGCTCTGTTAATTATATTGTTGGTTAAGGGTAATGTGCAAAATCCATTACTTTTTCTATCATTTTTAATGTCTGCAATGCCTGTATTTGTGATGATACTAGCCTCAATTTTTTTCTTTGGTGGGAAATACAAAAGGCTAGCGCCATCTATCAGGTATGTTGATTTTAAGTATTCCAGAGAACTGATGTCTCTTGGAGTACAATTTTTTTTATTACAATGCTTTACACTGGTATTATTTCAAAGCACTAACTTTTTAATAATTCATTTTTTTGGACCAGAAGAAGTTGTGTCATATAATATTGCTTTTAAATATTTTAGCGTTCTCAATATGGTTTTTACAATGATGAATGCACCATATTGGTCTGCATACACAGAAGCGTGGGAAAAAAATGACATTCAATGGATTAAGAATGCTATCAATTCGAAATTAAAGATTTTTGCTGTTTTTATAATCGGATATAGCATAATGACAATTTTCTCAGATGCATTTTTCCGAATTTGGATTGGTAGTGATAGGATGGAAAATTTGCATATTGGTTGGTCATTGAAGATAGCACTTGTTTGCAATTTTGCAGTATTGTCTTTCGGTAGAATATTTATTTTGTTTACTAATGGAGTAGGTAAATTAAAAGTGCAGATTCTATCCCTCTTGCTTGGTGCGCTATTATTTATCCCTTTGGTGTATTTTTTTGTAAAGATATTGCATATGGGAATAGAAGGAATTGTGGTCGCATCAATTTGTGCAAATTTCTACTCTTTGATTATAGCTCCGGTTCAGTACATGATGATAATAAGTGGGAGGGCAGATGGGGTCTGGAATAAGTAGAATTGTTAGAAATTTAAACCCTGTAAGAATTAAAGCATTATATAAAAGACGATGTCAGTATAAAGAATTTGGTGAGCCGACCCTTAAGCTTGGACTTTACTCAGAATTTATTAACACAAAGATCGGTAAGTTTAATTGTTTAGGTCCTAACCTGCGGTTCAAGAATGTATTTATTGATTCACATTCGTATGTAAATTATAACACAAAAATTCAGTTCTGTTCTGTAGGAAAATTTTGCTCTATAGGCGCTAATGTTTTAATATCAATAGGAGAACATCCGACAAATCTTATATCTAGTCATCCTGCGTTTTATACAAATTCTAAGAAATTTAAATGTTTTGCCGATAAAGGATATATCGAGGAGTATAAGGAAGTTGAGATTGAAAATGATGTGTGGATAGGTGAAGGCGTCACTATTATGGGAGGTGTTAAAGTTGGTAATGGTGCAATTGTAGGGACAAAAGCATTAGTTACGAAAGATGTACCACCTTATACGATCGTAGGGGGCGTTCCAGCGAAAGTGATTAGAAAAAGATTTTCAGATGATAAAATTGAATTTTTATTACAGAGCGAGTGGTGGAATAACTCGGAAGATTGGTTCCAGAAAAATTGGAGGGCTTTCTTGGAAAATGATATTTCTGTTTTGCAAAAGAGCACTTGTTTAGTTGATAAGCATAGACATGAATTGGATTAATTACTTGTTTTGAATTTGTATCTTTCTGGAACTAACTAAATATCTTGAATATGTCAAACCATGGCTTGAAGAAGAGATCACTTGAGAGGATAGATTATTTCTATTTCTTTGTTGTTGTAATTTATGCAGCGATGGCTGTTCCTGCTACCAAAAGTATGGTCCGGCCTTGGAATGGAGGGGTAATTGAATATCTCATCCCGTGGGGCACTACCATATTTATGGTATTGAGACATAGAATCCGATTTGATAACGTTATTCTTTTAAAAGTTATTGGGATTTATATGTTTTGGGTGCTCTTGCAAACTATTAAAATTGATCAGTTTTATGATGGTAGTATACTGTTTTTATTGAATATTATTATATCTTATATTTTGATCAAAATTTATGGTGTAACAATGTTCTCTTTATATGAGAAAATTGTCACGCATTTAAGCGTTGTTGCAATAATTGGCTGGGTTTTACAAGTTATTATTCCAGGTTCGTTTACTGAAGTAATGAAAGCCACCAGTATACATGATTTTCCATCATATAATACTATTATAGCCAATAATATCTTTTTCTCATTGTCTAGTTATCATCAATATGGCGGATATGAATATTTTTTACCACGCAATTCAGGTTTTTCCTGGGAGCCCGGTAGGTATGCAGCTATGGTTGTCTTCGCTTTGTATTTCAATTTAATGAAGCAAAGCAGAAAGGCAAAAGACATCCTCAGTTTTTGGGTGTTGTTCTTAGCTCTTCTAACTACCCAATCGACTACAGGCTATGCTGCATTAGTGGTTCTGTTAGTCTATTTTCTAAAAAAATATAAAAACCCTATCATTAAAATCTTATCATCATATGTGGTTTTTATTCCTCTACTTGTAGTGATTATTGTTGCACCTTTCATGTTGGAAAAAATATCAGCAGGATTATCTGTTGAAAGTGAGTTGGCAAGACTTACAGAAATTGCTCAAAATAGAACTCAGGGTGATCGAGTTGTGGTTCCACAGCGTTTTGTGAGTTTGTATTTGAACTGGATGAATATAAAGGAGTCTCCAATACTTGGGTATGGAATAGATAGTGCAAATTCGTTCGTTAAAACTCAAATATCTCCATTCCTTTCGCCTACAGGAGGTAGTTTGAGAATCTTTGCGCAATTTGGATTGTTGTTGGGTGCAATAGTATATTTTCAACTGTATAAGAGTTCAGTCTTCTTCTCAAAATATTATAAATATAAAGGGAATTGGTGTTTCTTTTTTGTTTTTTCAGTGCTGTCTGTGAGTTACTCCTTTTGGATGGTTCCAATTTATATGTCTTTATGGATGTTCACCTTATTTTACAATAAAAATGATATATTGAAAGATTATGCCTGCTAAAGCTAAGGTTTTGTATATTGTCTCTGCTGGTCATTCTGGCTCTACTCTCTTAGATTTGATTTGTGGAACTTTACCTGGTGTTTTTAGTATGGGTGAAACACATTTCTTGTCATGGCAACTTAAACAAGGGGAGATAAAAAATGATCCTCAATCTTATTGTTCTTGTGGGCAGTATTTTGATAAGTGCCACTTCTGGTACCCCATTTTACGCGAATTTACTGAAGATTTAAGATCTGATATATTTGCTAATCCTGAGAAAAGTGATTTTTCTTTAAATAGGGGGATAATTAGAGGAAAACGATATGTCCAGCATAGATATCTCAATGCCCTATTTAGCAGGTCTATGAGGTTTAGAGTACTGCGACCGTTAAAGAATATCATTTTTTGGGTATATAGAGAAAGAGTTAAAAATGTTTGGAAACTTTATGATAGAGTCGCTGCAAAATCAGGTTGCCAATTTGTAGTAGATTCC
This sequence comes from Desulfosediminicola sp., assembly GCF_048381775.1. NCBI lineage: Bacteria > Pseudomonadati > Thermodesulfobacteriota > Desulfobulbia > Desulfobulbales > Desulfocapsaceae > Desulfosediminicola > Desulfosediminicola sp. The sequence continues at coordinate 4,288 of NZ_JBLXGE010000013.1, forward strand.
TCTAAAGACATAAATAGAGCGTTTTTATTAAAAATGTATCGTCCTTCTGATGTGCAAATTTTGGTGTTGAAGCGTGATGTAAGAGGGGTCGCATCTTCAAGTCATTATGGTTTGACAGATGAAATGGTAAAAGAGAGGACAAAACGTTGGGTCGAATTTTATTATAAAAAGTTGCCAGAATATTTTGTGCAGTTATCAGAGCAAGAAATTTATGAGGTGAATTATGAAAAATTGTGTTCAGATTATAATGGAGTGAGAGCAGATATTTTTGCTTTTTTAAAGCTTGAGCCAACTTTATTGAAACCAATTGAAAGTATAGCACCATACAAATATCATACTGTTCAAGGGAACCCTATGCGTCTTGCAAAGGAAGATTTGAATATAAAATATGATGAGAGGTGGAAGCAAAGGCTGAAAGAAAATCAAGTTAGGTGGATTAGCCAATATTGCGAAAATAATATATAGTTGTTTAACATTGATAGATTGATTATAAACCTTTAATAAGGTTGTTGAAAATAAATGATGATTATATCCAGTGAGTCATTTGAGGGTAGGTATTTCTTTGCACAAAAGTGCGTGAAGAGAGTGTTTGGTCGTATTTGTTCAGTGGAGAGAAAGCTAGTAATATTTAGAAAGATAATCGGCAACAAGATGTCATTTTTTAGGAAAAATGATATTTTAACTTCATTATATATAATGAGATAATTTGAAAACGTGCTACAGGGAAAAGCTAGTGGCTTGTTTTATATCTATCAATGTAATACTCTCAATAGATTATGATTGCAAAGGAAAAAGTGTTGCCTCCATATGAAAACAAATAATGAATATCACGTCACCTATGTTGGGACAAATAATTTCCCTAAAGGATTAGCAACAGTTCAACGTCAAACGTTAATTGCAAAAGGATTGATTACTAATGAAGTACAATGTATTGTTTTAAGCAGATTTAATACATCCACCGAAAAAAACAGGCTAGGAAAAGGGACTATTGAAGGTGTTGAATTTATAACATGTTCTCCACTTTTATACCGCCACAAGAGTGTTTTGGTAAGAAACTTAAATAAGTTTGCCGGTTTCGTTATCGAGTCGTTATATATAATTCGATTTAAAAAGAAAGGTGTCACTAATGTTTTGTTGAGTACAAGAACATCATTTATTAGAACCTGCTACTATAGAGTTTTAAGTTGGTTGTTGGGGATGATTTATGTTGTTGACATTAACGAGCATTTGTCAGGGGTAAGAGGCCTCCCCATAAGTGTACGGCTAAATCACTTTTTGTTTGAGAAATCAGTTTTGTATTTAGTGGACCAGCTTATTGTAATAAGTGAATATTTAGAAAAACATTATAAGTCTAGGACCCAAAAACCGATAATTAAAATACCGGTAATTTGTGATGTTGATTTTATTAAAGAAGTAAAGACTAAGTCACTCTCTAATGAATATGTGTTGTATTGCAGCTCTGCTGCTTATCTTGAAAGTATTCAATTTACAATAGACTGTTTCAAACAATCTCAGATAAAACAGGATTTGGTTCTTATTATTTCAGGTGATAAGAAAAACATCCAACGCATAGTAAAATATATTGAAAGATTAGGGCTAAGTGATGTGGTTAAGGTTTACAGCAATTTAGAATACGAGAAATTAATTCAAATGTATAAAAGTGCGAAAGCGCTTATTTTGCCATTACCCGAAACAGAGCAACATGAAGCTCGCTTTCCTCATAAATTAGGTGAATTTGCTGCATCTGAAGTTCCTGTTATTGTAAATGATTGGGGGGAGGTACGGAATTATTTCTCACAAGAGAATGCTTATATAGTTCCTCGCTATTCTGTGGAAGCCTTTGCAAAATGTTTGCGAAATGCCATGGAAAAAAACTCAGTAAATACGGGTGCTAGGGCTCTAGCTGTCGCGACGGAATATTTTGATTATAAAATGATAGGAAGAAAAGTTTCAATATTTTTTGAGAAGAGGTGATGCATAACAACTATCAATAGCTGTAAGCACGAATGTTGAACCCGAATCAATATGCTGTTACTTAGGGAAAAATATTGGAGACGATACGAGATTTGTGTTTTTCATAAGCGTGAAAAATACAAATCTTATAAGAATTGGAAGTAAAATAAAAAAGTGCCTCCATCAAGAAACGGTTGACGAAGGAAAATATATGACAAAAATGAAAATATTATTCTTTATAGCAAGTCTTAATCCTGGAGGGAAAGAACGCCGATTAGCTGAGTTGATTTATTTTTTAAGGATTAATACTCAGTTTGATATTCAGCTTGTTTTAATCGAATCAGCCATACATTATGAATACCTATATGATTTAAATATTAAAATAGAAATACTGGGTCGTAATCATATTAAAAAGGATCCTTCACTGTTTTTCCGTTTACATAATATTATTAAAAAATATGACCCTGATATTATCCATTCGTGGGGGATTGAGCCGTCTTTCCTGCTCATCCCAACCAAGCTTATTACAAAAAAAACAATGGTTTCTAATTTGGTTTCCGATGCCAAACCAAAACTTGGCAGGTTTTCTTTACGAAAGATGGCATTTATGGCAGCTTGTCACTATACTGATATGATTTTAGCCAATTCTAAGGCAGGATTGAGGGCCTACCGGGTACCAAAGAAAAAATCCAGATTAATATATAATGGCGTTAGATTAGATAGATTTGATCATTATTCAGATCCTCGGAAAACGAAAGAAGAACTGGAATTAGTAGGCTCCTCTTATATAGTCATGATGGTTGCTAGAGCCCATACTAATAAGGATTATGATTTGCTGTTAGATCTGGCGAAGCATGTCAAAAATGTTCGAGGCGATATAACCTTTATTGGTGTAGGTGAAGGGGTAGAGATGGAACGGTTAAAGGGGCGAGTGAAAACAGAAGAGATCAATAATATGCTATTTTTAGGTAAACGGCAAGATGTAGAAAAACTAATCTCAGCAGCAGATGTTACTGTTTTGTTTACTAATTGTGAGGAGCATGGTGAGGGGATTTCTAATTCAATCATAGAATATATGGCATTGGGAAAGCCTGTAATTACCACTGATGTTATTGGCGGTTCGGAGGAAATAATAGAAGACGGTCAGACTGGTTTTATTGTTGAAAATGATATTGGTATTATAACAACTCATTTGTTCCGCTTGCTTGATGATGATAAAAGCCGAAAGGAAATGGGAGAAAAGGCAAGGCGTGTAATAAAAGATCGTTTCTCTATAAATAGAATGGGTGATGAGCTTATTGAGTTATATAGAACCATCTTGTGATCTCATTGCTGGATTAGTAATTAACTCCATAAATTATATAATCTCATATTAGAGGTTAAAGCCTGGCGTAATACATGATAAAGATTGCCATAGTACCGGGATTTAAAGATGATACGTTTTCAAGCATTGAGAAAATGTATATTGGCCTTGACCGGTATCTCAAAGACAAGAAGTTAATGAAGTTGGTTTGGGTAGTTGAAAAGGTTCCAGGAGGAAAGAACCCGATATTTGTCCAGAAATTAATAGAAAACAATGGTGAAGTTTGTTTTTGTAGCACTGGACTATTTGGTAAGTTTCTAACGTTGTACAAAATTTTCAGAACGCATAAAATTGATGTAGTTTGGACGCATTTTGGAGCTATACGGTATTTTGCGCAAATAGTTGGGAAAATAGCAGGTTGTAAAACAGTGTTAAATGTTCATGGTGAATATTTAGCTGAATGGAGAAAAGGGCAAAAAATAAAACAATTACTTTGTAAGATATGTATTGATAATTATATTGGTGTATCTGAATTTGTATTGAAGCCCTTTGAGGTTTATGGCAATACATATTTACTACACAATGCAATTAACTTATGTGGTTCTGAATTTATAAATGAAGAGGAACTTAATGGTTTTAGAGAGCAGTATGGTATTCCTAAAAATAAACAAATAATAACCATGGTTTCAGCCTTCCGAAAAGAAAAAAGACATCGTTTGATGATTGAAATATTTTCTAAGATATTGAGTCAATATGACAATGTCTTGCTGTTTTTAGCCGGTGATGGTGAAACAAGATCAGAAATTCATGAATTGATCAAAGAACGGGATATAGCACATTCTGTAATAATGAGTGGGCACATTTCAAATGTAAATTTACTTTACGCCGTTTCTGATATTTTAGTACTACCTTCAGAAAATGAGCCTTTTGGGATGGTTTTGCTAGAGGCCATGTATAATAAATTACCAGTAGTCGCTTCAAAGAGTGGAGGAGTGCCAGAATTTATTGTTAATGGACTCGAAGGCTTACTTATTGATAAAGACAATGAGTCTTCTGCTTTTGTATCAAATTTAATCGGGTTGTTAGAACAGGATAAGCTGAGACAGGAAATAGGGCAGAACGCTCGAAAAAAAGTTGCCAGATCTTATAACATCGATTTGTGGTTTGAAAAACAAACAAAAATACTGGAACAAATCACAAAAAATTAACTAAAGATCAACGTTTAGGCGGTGGTTATAGAAAAAATAGAGGGCTGTGTTGGCAAAAAACATTTTATATATACTGGGATGTGGTAGAAGCGGGAGCACATTGCTCGGTTTTGTTCTGGGTAACGGAAATGGTTTTATTGATCTAGGAGAGGTCGTGGACTTTTGGCGGTTTAAAGGCAGACCAAATGGTTTTTCTCCGGACAGTGCAAACTATAAATTCTGGAGCAAAATATTAACAAAAGTAGAAAGAGAAACTGGTGATGAAGGCCTTGTGAATTTAAGAAAGGCATATGAAATAGTTGGAAAGCACAATTACTTTCCTTTTTTATTTTTCTCCTTAAGAAAGAATAAACGAGAATTAGAGTGTTATCAAAAAGGAATCTGTGCTCTTTATGATGCTATTTTAAATCAGAGCGGTGGGGTGCAGATCGTTGATAGTTCAAAGTTCCCAATTCATCTTTTACACCTTCTCAAAACCGGATACCGCAAAAAAATAGACACTCTTTTTTTAATAAGAAACCCTGTCGCACTATATCGGGCTTTTAACAAAAATGAGCAGTCTCACAAAAAAGATATATTTTCTTTTTTAGCATATTACTTTGGCGTTAACATAATGGCCATGTTGGTTTTAAGTTCTTATCGGATAAAGTATACATATATCTCTTTTGAGCAGTTATTGAAGGATCCAGAGGTGATATTGAAAAATGTAGAAGAAAGGGTTGGTTGCGATTTGAGTGTTGCGCGTAAAAAAATTCAAGATCAACAACCACTTGAAAGAGGTTTTATTTTTAATGGCAATAGGATGCGCATTAGCGAGAAAGTTGTGTTTAGGCAAAATGAAAAATGAATTACTGGTTCTAACCGCCGCGATTGTAGAAGTATGTCATCTTTTCTTATTATAAAAAAGAAAATTACTATTTTGTTTTGTTGGAGTATAACTGGCCATGACTAACAGGCCTAATCGCTGACCGACATTTGGAAGATCAATGTTATTTCGAGTCAGATTTATGATATAATCTATTTAGGGAAATATTACATTGAAGTATTTTGCGAAAATATTAATGGTTGGGACCTCACCTGGTACTTGTGGAGGTATATCGACGGTAGTGAGAGGGTATTTAGATTCCTCTCTGTTAGAAAATTATAAAATCAATTATGTTTCTACACATTGTGACGGTTCTCCATGTAGTAAGGTGAAAATTGCGTTTTGTGGCTTTGTGATTTTTATTACTAGGTTGTTTTTTGATAGACCTGATATCATTCATATACATGCTGCTTCTCGTGCCAGTTTTTATCGAAAGATACCGTTCGTCATTCTTTCAAGATTGTTCAGGGTACCTCTTGTTTATCATCAGCACGGTGCCGAATTTATGGTTTTTTTTCGTGATGAGTGTAACCCATTGCGGAAATGGCTTATTCGGTGTGTACTACGTCAGGCTGATGTGATAATTGCTCTTTCCATGAGTTGGAAGGAGAATCTTCACACTATTTGTCATGATCTTCCAGTTGAAATTCTGCCTAACGCTGTCCCACTTCCCAAGTTTACAGTCAGAGAAAACATAACAGTGCCTACTATTCTGTTTATGGGGCGAATTGGTGAAAGAAAAGGTGTTCCAGAATTGATTGATGCCGTTGAGATAATAAGCCGAGAATATACAAAATTTCATTTATTGCTTGGAGGTGATGGTGATGTTGATAAATGGAGAGAAGAGAGCAGGCGGCGTGGCCTGAATGAGATAGTTTCTTTTTTAGGTTGGGTTGCCGGAAAGGAAAAAGAAAAAATGTTCCAGAGCGCTGATATTTGCGTTCTGCCTTCACACAACGAGGGATTACCAATGTTTGTTCTTGAGGCTAATTCTTATGGCAAGCCTGTGGTTGCAACTGATGTTGGTGGGGTAGCCGATGCTATAGTTGATAATCTGAATGGCTATCTTATTCAGCCTAATGACGTAGAAATGTTGGCAGTTCGCTTAAAACAATTGATTGTTGATAATGATTTGAGGTTGACTATGGGGGCCGCAGCCAGAAAAATTGCGGAAGAAGAATTTGATATAAAAAAAATTGTTGAAAAGCTTAGTTTGATATACTCGAAGATGTTATGTGAATAACCAATTTGGTTATTTATTTCTTTATCTGATTACCCCTAAAACTCATTACGCAAAGTTTTTCTTAAGGGTAGTCACTACTTGATACCCATGGCAGGTCATAATTCCCTTGATAACCTTCACAATGAGAAATGACATGCCAAGAAACAAGGTTCAATTTCAAAAAAAGGCCTCAGTTTGAAGATTTTTCTAGATATATACGGCAAAGAGGAGCAGTGCAGAGATAAACTCTTCAAAACCCGCTGGCCAATGAACTTTATGTGTCCCCGATGCGGCCATGCCAAATACTACCTTGTATCGACAATAAATCTTTATAAATGTCGTGGCTGTCGATACCAGTGTTCGCTTACAAACGACACAATCTTTGCTTCTTCAAAAATCCCACTTACTAGTTGGTTTCTTGGCATTTTATTTATCACCCAATCCAAAGAGGGGATATCAGCTCTCAAGTTTAGGCGATCGCTTGGGATCTCTGTCTACGCTGCTATGAAAATGAAGCATAAACTACAGCACGTTATGAAAATCGCCGATGACAGTCTCGCTCTAGAAGGCTTGATTGAACTAGATGCGCTTATTGGGGTGGTAAGTGATCCGTTGACAAGCGTGGAAGCGGAGCACTAGGTAAAACCCCAATTCTTGCAGCTATAGCACTGAATGAAAAAGACCATCCGATTCATATGCGGATGAGCAAAGTAAAATGCTTTTCTTCCTTGGAAGTCAGCAAATGGTTATTGAAGCATATTCACCACGAAGGTGTTGTCATCAGTGACAAATTCATTCTGTTACGGAGAGTTGCTGACAACGTTGTTTTTCACTGAGTTATCAACACAAGCAAGACCTATGATAACCCAGACAACAAGATCTTCCACTGGGTCAACACCATGATCGGTAACGTCAAAAAAGCCATACATGGCACACATCACGCCGTGACTCCAAAACATTCGCACGTTATTAGGCTGTGTTCTGTTTTCGTCTAAATAACCTTTTTTGCATGGCCACCATGGTGGACACCCTTATTAGGTATTCTGCAGTCGCTGGTCCAGTACCTCAACGTAATTAAAGTTTGCTGAGGATGAGGGGTAAACAGATTCATTTTTATAGAAGAATATAATACACCTAGTAATAAATATAGAACAGTTAGTATATCTTAAAACCATACATTACAGAGCAACATGCAAGTACTGCGTATGAATTGGCACGCTGTCTATATTCGAGAGGTGGGTAAGTTAACAATCCTTATGCTTTTACGGAGTCAGATATGCTATATAGACAACCTAAGAGTCATGCTTGAAGAAAAGTTAGATGAAAAAGTAGTGACTTTAAAAACATATGGTGGAAGCTATGATGTTAGATTTTAAATATTCATTTAAAGGTCTTGTTTCTAAGTTGGTTCGTGAGGGGGCATCTTTTCAAAAATGTTGTGATTATTTGAACAAAACTCAGTGGTTTGACGAAAAACAACTGAATGATTTAATGTGTGAACAACTATCAAAAATTGTAAAACATGCAACGCTAAATATTACCTACTATAAAAAGAGTATTTATAAAAATATACTAGACGGGAATAATAATATTAATTTGGACTATTTTCAGGATGTTCCGTTTTTATCAAAGGAGCATTTATATAAATTTTCAGATGAGTTAAGGTTGCCGAAGTGGAAATGCCCAATTTATTCTGCTTCGAAAACAAGTGGCACAACAGGTAAACCACTTACTTTATATAGGGATATATATTCTGTTAACTTCGAGCATGCAACTATTTTTCGTCAATGGAGTTGGGCTGGATATAGGGTTGGTGATTCCTTTGCAACGATAAGAGGGGAGTTGATATCAAGAAACACTTCACCTCCAGTATTTTGGGCTTACAACAAAATCCAGAATGAGTTGATTATGTCCTCCTTCCATATAAGTGATTCGACGATAAAAGGGTATATAAAAACGTTAATCTCATTTAAGCCTAAGTTTATATATTGTTATCCTCAATCAATATTTACGATATTAAAGTATGCTAAAGAAAAAAAAATAGATTTACAATCAATGAGAGTTAAAGCCGTATTTACTTCATCTGAAACAGTTTCCAGTGAGCTACGAAATATGGTCAAAGAACAATTAGGATGTTTAATATTTGATTATTACAATATGGCAGAACGTGTAATGCCAATAGCCACTTGCGAAAAAGGGAATTATCATTTATTAGAGGATTATGGATATGCAGAATTTTATCCAGTAGAAAACACCGAATCTAAATATGAATTAATTGGAAGTGGCTTTTTAAATAAAAAAATGCCTTTAATACGATACCGAACTGGAGATGTAGTTGAGCTTTTACCTGATAAAGAAGATCGAGAATGCGAATGTGGCAGAAGATTTAGGCAGGTAAAGAGTATAGTTGGTAGACCGACTAATTATATAATAGGAAAAAACAATAGGCAAATAAGCGAGGCCGGTTTGACCCATATTTTTTATGGAGAAGATTTGCCTATATTTGAGTCACAAATAATTCAAAACCAATTGGAAGAAATAATAATCAGGGTAGTGCCATTAGATGATTTTGAGACCTTTCATGCCGACAAATTGATAAATGCAATTCAAAATTATACAGGTATCTATCCGTTGATAGAAAAAGTAGATAAGATAGATAGGACAAAGGCAGGGAAATTCCAATTCGTAAAACGATATGTAAATCTATAGTCAGATGGTAAAGAAAATGAGTTGGTATATAGAAAGGCTTTCAAAGATGCCGTCGGCTGAAATCGTTCATCGCCTTCATCATAAATTTAGGGAGAAGCTTGATGAGAAGAAGCTGTGTAATATTACTCCAACAATAAACTCTAATTTCGCTAGTTCTCTTTTTAATGATGGACCGATTACAAAATTGTCGAGGGACGCTATTCCACAGAGAATATCTGCATACCCCAAATCAATTGATGTCTTTGGGATAGAGATCCTATTTACCAGTGCAATCGATTGGCATAAAGACCCCAAAACAGGGAGAGAGTGGCCTTTAGACTTCTGGGCAAAGGTTAATATACGTGATGGTAAAAAGATTGGTGGGCCAAAGTTTGTGTGGGAAGCAAACAGGCTTTATTTTCTTAACCAACTTGGTCTAGCATATGCCAAGACCGGTGAGAGGCAGTACGCAGATAGAATCTTTAATTTGTTGGTTGATTGGATGGAGAAAAATCCATACGGATTAGGGGTTAACTGGACCAGTTGCATAGAGCTAAGTGTTCGGCTAACGAATGTGGTTTGGTGCCTTTCCTTACTCAAAGGATATGAAATATCGGCTGAACAGGAAAAGGCTTTAGGAGAATTTGTCCATTATCATGGGCGACATCTTTATCGTTATCAATCAAAATACTCCTCAAATAACAACCATGCCATAGCCGAAGCGTTCGGACTCTTTCTGATCGGTGTATACTTCCCCTCTTTTCCTGATGCGAAGAAATGGCTTGAATTTGGGAAAGGCGTGCTGGAGCGGGAGGGACTACGGCAGGTCTTACCTGATGGAGGTAGTTATGAATACTCCACAACCTATCTTTCTTTTGTCTTTGACTTTTTCCTGTTGTTCAAAGTGATTTGTGATAATCACGCTATTTCTTATGATAAAAGGCTGAACGAGAGGTTGGAAAGATCATGTGAATATATTGCCCATCTTTTAGATGAAAAAGGCAATATACCCAATATTGGTGATCAAGACAGTGCGGTTCTTGTTAATTTCGGTCTTAATAATCATGAAAACTTTGCATCCATTCTCAACACTGGTGCAATTTTGTTTAATCGACGGGACTTTGTTAGCAGTAATTTCCCAGATTTTAAAACGACTGCATTATTGGGAGAAAAAAGAATTGTCGATTTTAAAAATGATTTACTGCCCCAAAACGCGTTAAGAGAAAAAGCGTTTCATAAAATATATGAGCAAAGTGGGTTGGCGGTTATTTCCGATACCGTCGAGAAAATAAACATCCACTTTGTCGGCAATGCAACCCCTCTTGGCATGCCGCCGTTATATGCCCATGGCCATCTCGATGCTTTGAGCTTTTATCTGTCTGTTGATGGTTTAGAGTTTTTTGTGGACCCAGGGACATATCTGTATCATTCTGGTGGAAAGTGGCGAAGATATTTTAGAAGTACTGCCGCCCATAATACTGTGCGGATAAATCAGACAGATTTTACTGAAATGCCAGGTGATTTTATGTATGGTAAACCATATAAAATCACCAAGCATTGTCTTGAGGAGCAGGACGGAGTGGTTATCTGGCAGTCGGAACATGATGCATACATGAGATTGCCGGAGAAGGTAAAACATTGCCGTTCGGTGTCATGGCAACGAGTTGATGGAGAATTTATTGTAGTAGATAATATTCGAACTGGCGGATCCTGCGAAGGGGAATGGTTTTATCATCTCCATCCTGGTTGCGAGGTCTCCTGTGAAGAGAACAAGGTTTTTATTACAAACGGTAATGTAAAATTAGAAATGGAGATAGACAAATCTCTATCTCTTTCCCTATATAAAGGGAGTGAAGAACCGTTGTTAGGCTGGTTTTCAAAATCGTTCAATCATCTGCAGAAAACATATACTCTTGTTGCAAATGGGAAAGTGCAGAGTGGTGATAATAGGATAGTTTCAAAAATTAAAATCGTGTCGTGAAATTGGAAATAGAATTGCACGATTACCAATATTTTAATGGGTAGAGGGGAAATGAAGATAAGCATATTTGGCATGGGGTATGTGGGTGCTGTTTCTGCGGGATGTCTGGCCCATGATGGACATGAGATTATTGGTGTCGATCCTGTTCAGACCAAGGTCGATCTTATCAACAGCGGGCAGACGCCGATTATAGAAAAGGATATCGGCGAGATCATTGAGAAGGCAGTTGCGGAAAACAGACTTCGTGCGACAACAGATGGTATTGAAGCAGTGCTGGCAACCGATATTTCCTTTGTCTGCGTGGGAACGCCCAGTCAGTTGAACGGCAACCTCGATCTTAAATATATACGAAGGGTGTGTGAGCGGATCGGATGTGCCATAAAAGAGAAGAGAAGGTACCATGTCGTCATCATTCGCAGCACTATCTTGCCAGGCACTATGCGCAATGTCGTGATTCCGACCTTGGAGGAGTATTCAGGTCTGCAGGCAGGTGAAGGTTTCGGTATCTGCAATAACCCTGAGTTCCTGCGTGAGGGGACTGCTGTCTACGATTATTACAATCCTCCCAAAACGGTTATAGGTGAGATAGATACGAAGGCCGGTAATGTGCTGGCAGATATCTATGGCAAACTCGATGCGCCGATGATTCGTACCGAAATCGAGACGGCGGAGATGGTCAAGTATGTCGACAACTGCTGGCATGCGGTAAAGGTTGGTTTTGCCAATGAGGTGGGCAATATCTGCAAAGAGATCGGGGCCGACGGCCACAAGGTGATGGATATTTTCTGCCAGGACCTGAAATTAAACCTTTCTCCCTATTATTTGAAGCCAGGCTTTGCCTTTGGTGGATCGTGCCTCCCCAAGGATTTGAGGGCCTTGACATATAAAGGAAAGAGCCTCGATCTTGAGTTGCCGATCTTGAATTCAATTTTGCCTAGCAATGAGCGCCAGGTAGAACGAGGCCTGAATATGATCCTGCGCAAGGAAAAACGGAAGGTCGGTATTCTTGGTTTCAGTTTCAAAGCCGGGACTGATGACCTGCGCGAGAGCCCAGTGGTCGAGGTGATTGAGCGGCTTCTTGGCAAGGGCTATGATGTCAAGGTCTACGATAGGAATGTCAATCTGGCCAAGCTTGTTGGTGCTAACAAGGACTATATCTTAAACCGTATCCATCATATCTCCAAGATCATGGTCGAGAGCATGGATGAAATTCTGGAACATGCAGAGACGGTTGTGATCGGCAACGGTTCGCCGGAATTCTGTGATGTGATGTCGAAGGTAAGAAGGGACCAGAATGTGGTTGATCTGGTGCGGATCAGCAAGGAGCCGATAGGCGAGGAGGCCTACGATGGCATCTGCTGGTAAGGAAAAAAAACGCCGGGTCCTCATTATCATCGAGAACCTGCCTGCGCCCTTTGATAGAAGGGTGTGGCAGGAGGCAACGACCTTAAGAGATGCCGGGTATGGTGTCTCTATTGCTTGCCCCACAGGTAAGGGGTATAAGAAGCGTTATGAAGTTATAGACGATATACGGATCTATCGCTATCAACTCCCCACCGAGGGGGCTGGGGTCCTTGGGTATCTTGCGGAGTATTCTGCGGCGTTGTTCTGGCAGTTCTTGATATCATTCAAGGTGTTATTCGGGCCGGGTTTTGATGCCATGCATGCCTGCAACCCGCCCGACAATATCTTTCTGGTGGGTGGGTTTTTTAAACTGTTTTTCAGGAAAAGATTCCTCTTTGATCATCACGATATAAACCCGGAACTGTACGAGGCCAAATTCGGCAAACGTGATTTCTTTTATAAGGTTATGCTTGCCTGGGAACGTTGGACCTTCAAGACGGCCGATGTTTCCATCGCCACCAACGAATCATACAAAAAGATTGCCATAGAGCGTGGCGGGATGGCACCTGAGAAGGTGCATGTGGTCAGGAGCGGACCAATGCTTGACAGGCTGAAGATTATTCCGGCTGTTCCTGAGCTGAAGAAGGGCAGGAAATATCTTGTTGGCTATGTGGGCGTGATGGGGGCACAGGAAGGGATCGATTATCTGCTTCGTTCTGTTGAGCATATTGTCAAAAAGATGGGACGTGATGATATCCATTTTGGACTTGTCGGCGGAGGCACGGATCTGGATGGTATGAAGGAGTATGCGCGGGAGCTTGGTGTTGCTGAGTATGTTACTTTCACAGGCAGGGTTCCCGATCAGGAACTGCTGGAGATGCTCAATACCGCAGATATCTGCGTGAATCCCGATGTCGCCAATGAGATGAACGACAAGTCGACCATGAATAAGATCATGGAATATATGGCCCTGGGCAAGCCCATCGTGCAGTTCGATTTGACGGAGGGCAGATTTTCAGCTCAGGATGCTTCGCTCTACGCAAAAAAGAATGATATTGTCGATATGGCGGAGAAGATCGTTCAGTTGTTGGAAGATCCTGTTGTACGTGAGAAAATGGGGGAACTCGGAAGAAACCGTGTTATCAAAGAGTTGGAATGGAAATATGAGGCTCCCAAACTGTTGTTAGCATACGACATGCTGTTCGGCAGTACACGTTAAAAACGGATACCATGCCGCATGAGATACGAAGATCAGCTGCTCGTAAATTGTCTTCTTGAATCTGCTGAGTTTCCTGTGTCTGGAGAAAAGGGTGCACTTGGCTGCTCTGTTATTGATTGGGAGTATTTTCTTGAAGTGGTAGCTCGCGAAGGGACGGAGCTGTTTGTATTCCCGATCCTTCTTGATAAACTCACTTCTTTAGTCCCTGAAGACCAGAAGTCGGCTATCAAATCCATCCTGCTGAAAAAGACGGTAATCTCTCTCCGTTATACCGGGGTTTTAGTCAATATCATCACTAGATTTGAGAGAAAGGGTGTTGATGTAATTCCTTTTAAAGGTCCGATACTTTCGCAAAGGTTGTATGGAGATCCTGCGAAGAGGTCATTTGGGGATCTGGATATCCTTGTTAGGCCAGAGTATGTTTTTTCTGCGATCACGGTATTGAGAGATGCAGGGTATACACCTCAACTTGAGATTTCGGAAGAGCAGCTGGATTTGTATTGTGAACATGAAGACAATATTATCTTTAGCAACGCTTCATTATCATCAGTCATCGAGTTGCACTGGGAATTGTCCGGTAGGGTTTTTTCCAGACCTTATATGTATCTTGATGTTGTAGAGCGTTGCGCTGCTATCGATATTGCAGGCAAAGAGCTACTTGCTTTTGGTGATGAGGATTTGCTGGTATACCTGTGCGTGCATGGTGCCAAGCACAGCTGGGATCGGTTGGAGTGGTTGTTGAGTGTGAAAAAGCTTCTGGATATTTCTGGTGCATTGAACTGGGACATTGTTTTTCTGTTAATGAAAAGATTTAGATGTCGACGAAACGTGCTGTTTGGGTTGTATCTGGTTAAGGAGTTTTTCAACGTAAACTTTCCTTGGGATGTTTCTCAAAAGATAGAAGCAGAAAGAGGTTTTGCCGGCATGGTTAGCTATTGCGGCAGTCCGCTCTTGAAGGATAAACTTGGTGTCGTTTCGAAATCAGAGCATCCAGACCGTTTCTCAGTATTCCAGTTCGCCATTCAGGATAACCTGTATCAGAGAATTCGCTGGGGGGGGATTTTGTTGTTTCGGCCAACAGAACGAGACTGGCGGTGTTGGCCTTTACCTAGGCAATTGAAAGTCCTGAATTATGTATTTCGTCCTTTTCGGTTACTGGTGGCTGGATTTCAGCGTATTTGGTGGTGCTCAAAGTGAATCCGCGTTAATTCAGGTTGCGATAAAAAATGGAAGGAATGGACAAAAAAACATAGATCTTTCCAGATAGGGATTTCGTGTTTCTGCTTTTGTCAGTTTTAGTGGTTGGCAGGGAGCAGCTGATAAGATGTCTATAATTGCAATTGAATGTGAAATAGTTGATTGAATAATACTTTATTAAATTATTAAAAATATGAATACAGATACAGAACCCAAAGAGGCCTTTCCTTACACCCCACCATCAGAGGAGATTAGGGAAAAATATAAGCAAATATTTGAGATGGAAGGGCCTCTTAAGGTGCCACTGCCAAAGTTGATTTTTGACAAGATGGTAGCGTTGTTTTTCTTTATACTCACATCTCCGATGTTAGTATCTCTATTCATCGCCAATTGGTTGGAAGGGGTAATCCTACCTGAGAACAGAGGACCTCTTTTCTTTTATTATTATGGTGTGAGCCATGGCAAGAAGTTTAAAAAGTGGAAAATCAGGCTAATAAAAGAGTCCTATATTGATAAGGAACTCCAAGCCAAGGGTGACTGGCATGCCTATAAAAATGAGTGGATGCCTGAGGCTCATACCTATCTGGGGAAATTCGTAAAGAAGTTTTATTTAGATGAGATCCCGCAATTTTACCTGATTCTCAAAGGGGATATGTCATTTGTTGGGCCGAGACCTCTTGCAGTGCATCATTATGAGAGGGATTTGGGCCAGGGGAATGTTACTCGTAAATTAGTGAGGGGCGGTTTGCTTGGTTATGGCCATGTTCGTAAAGGAACTCCTGAATTCGGTAAGCCTATTTATGAGTACGAGTATGTCCATCGCTATTTGAATTCTTCTGCGCTAGGCCTTCTAGCCACTGATCTGTATGTGATCTGGAAAGGAGTTGTTGTTGTTGCTAAAGGTGGTGGGCACTGATTGCTTACGAGGGCCAGTCCGTTCCTCAGGCCTTCATGGGAATTCTTCTAAGCGAGACCTAACAAAGGTTAAAGCAAATGGTGAATAGGATATTTTCGAACTCAAGATATTGTTTTCACAGTTTGTCATGCACTAGTGTATAGATCTTTGAGTCTGGTCTGTACATAGTGTAGTTGGTATTTAATGCCTTGTCTGATTCGGTCAGGGAATGTCATCTGGCCTAGTAACTGTATTGCCCTATAGCTGGAAGACTTACTACTCCTTGCGTTTCGTAGTATCTGTGATTGCAGGATCCTCTTATTGATCAAATCGACATTTTGACCAGGGGCTATGCTGTCGAATAACTCTTCCGGGCAGGGTGTTCCGATAATGGTCTTGCAATTCGACAAAAGATAATATAGCACTTTCTGCGCCCCCCAGTCTTTTGCGAGTGCGATGAGTTTATCGTGGTCTGGCTGCCACTGCAACCAGACTTCATGGGCATCCAGCAGGTTATGGTTGCAAAAGTCGAGATCCCTAAATGCATGGACTGCCAAATGCAACAGCGTATCTTCTGATGAGAGAATTCGTATAAATTCAGAATCGTATTCAGGGTGTCGCCTGCTTGCTTCCCACATGGATTGCGGGTCGATATTGAATATATGTGGGTTGGTCAGCCCACGATGAATTTCGACAGGGGGGCCGAATCCCTTGCGAGGTGTAAAAACCCTTTCGAAAAGTGTTTCATGGGTTGCTAAACGTTTGCTATCAATAACGACAGGCCGCATCGTTTCTTCCATGAGGGTGCAGGCCTTTTGAAAATCATCTTCCCTGACCAGGAAGTCGATATCGCAACCAATTCGCGGGAAATTATCCGGATAGAGGTTATTCGAAAACGCTGCACCTTTCAGTAGAATGATGGGTATTTTTTCTTTTGCAAATTTGGGAAATTGGCCTGCTAAGCAGTGCTTATTCGCAAGATCGGTTGCGATGAGTTGCAGTGCCCTGTTTTTCAGAAGTGACTGTGCCTCAAGCGAAAGCTGACTGAAGACTCCTGTCTTGACAGCCTTACGGTAAATGAGCGGGAGGAATGGGCGAATTTCTGATTGGAAATTTGATGATAGTGATTCTAAATCATTGAACAACAGCTCGCTGTTTGCGAGCTGTGTTTCAGAATCCTCGTGGTCATCATGTATTCTCGCATAGCGGAGCAGGCGAAGATACCGATGTTGTTTATCAGGGTGGTAGTAAGGACATGACATCGTGATAAAATATAATCTTCGTTACTGTTATAATGCCTTATTGCCTGATGGCAGTTTGGTTTGCCAGGAACCATTCGTACGCTTTGCCCAAACCATTTTCAAGTGGCGTTGTAGCCTGCCAGCCTAATCGTGAGAGCCGGGAAACATCCAAGAGTTTTCTTGGAGTTCCATCAGGTTTTGATGTATCGAATACGACATTTCCCGTAAAGCCTGTCACTTTTGCCACGGTCTCTGCCAGTTCACGAATGGTGCAGTCAATCCCCGTGCCGACGTTTATGTGGCTGAGCATGGGATCTGTGCATTGCTGGTAGGTGTTGTTGTCCAGTTCCATCACATGAATGGACGCGGATGCCATATCATCCACATAGAGAAATTCGCGCATGGGTTTGCCGCTACCCCAGACGGTTACCTCCTTTTCACCATTTTCTTTCGCCTCGTGGAACCGTCTGATGAGCGCAGGTATTACGTGTGAGTTTTCAGGGTGGAAGTTGTCATTTGGACCGTAGAGGTTGGTCGGCATCACGGAACGGTAATCGACCCCATACTGGCGATTGTAGCTTTCGCAGAGCTTTATGCCCGCTATCTTCGCTATGGCGTAGGGTTCGTTGGTCGGTTCCAGCAGGCCGGTGAGTAAGGTCTCTTCTTTCATTGGTTGCTCTGCATGTTTGGGATATATGCAGGAGGAGCCAAGAAAAAGAAGTTTTTTTACCCCTGACTTGAAGGCTGAATGTATGACGTTAGCTTCGATCATCAGGTTTTTATAGATGAACTCCGCCGGGTAGGTGTTGTTGGCGACAATGCCGCCAACCTTAGCGGCGGCTAAATAGACCTGGTGGATTTTTTCTTTGGCGAAAAACTCTTGAACCGCTTGTTGATTGGTAAGGTCTAGTTCTGCAGATGAGCGCAGTATCAATTCAATATTAGAACGCTGTTTAAGTTGCCGCGCTATGGCGGAGCCGACCATGCCATTATGGCCTGCGACAAAGACTCGTGTTTTTGGGGTCATAACTGGTTCGTTTGTTGTGTGTTTCATACAGCTCTGAATTGAATTGGTGCCGTGGTCTCTTGGGATACTTTTGAGTTACTCTTGAGTAACTGATACATTGAAACCATTTGCCTTTAACAGCGCATGCTGTTTTGCCTGCTCGAGATCGTTGGCAACCATTTCGGCACACATCTCTTCAATAGAGATTTCCGGCACCCAGCCGAGTTTGGTTTTGGCGTTGGTAGGGTCACCGAGAAGAGTTTCGACTTCGGCGGGGCGAAAATAGCGGGGGGAAACCCGCACTATGATATCACCTACCTGTACTCCAGGTGCTTTATCGCCTGAGATTGCTGTTACTGTGGCGGTCTCTTCAACACCTGCACCAGAAAATTCTAACTCAAGGCCGACCTGAGCAGCGGTCATCCTCACGAAATCCCGCACTGAAATCTGCTTACCGGTTGCTATAACAAAATCTTCGGGCTTATCCTGCTGCAGCATCAGCCATTGCATACGTACATAATCCTTGGCGTGGCCCCAGTCGCGTAATGAGTCCATATTGCCGAGGTAAAGGCAGTGTTCAAGCCCTTGGGCGATATTGGCCAGGGCGCGGGTGATTTTGCGGGTAACAAAGGTCTCGCCCCGGCGGGGAGATTCGTGGTTGAAGAGGATGCCGTTGCAGGCGTACATGCCGTAGGCCTCACGGTAATTCACGGTAATCCAGTATGAGTAGAGTTTTGCAACTGCATACGGGCTGCGCGGATAAAATGGGGTGGTTTCTGATTGTGGGGTTTCCTGTACCAGGCCGTACAGTTCAGAAGTAGATGCCTGGTAAAAACGTGTTGTATTTTCAAGACCTAGGAAGCGAATAGCCTCAAGCAGGCGGAGTGTACCCATGCCGACAACATCTGCCGTATATTCGGGAGCCTCAAAAGAAACGGCTACATGGGACTGGGCACCAAGGTTGTACACTTCGTTTGGCTGCACTTCTCGAAGAATACGAGTGAGGTTTGATGAGTCGGTCAGGTCCCCGTAGTGGAGATGAAAACACTGATTTTCGGAATGCGGGTCCTGGTAAATATGATCAATACGCTCGGTGTTGAATGATGATGAGCGCCGTTTTATTCCATGCACCTCATAGCCTTTTTCTAGCAGAAACTCGGCTAGATACGATCCGTCCTGTCCTGTAATACCTGTTATCAGTGCTCTCTTCATAATTTCAATTTGTTGATAAAAGTTCTGGGTAGGGTGCTGTTAGTAGCTGTTTCCGGTGATTATTGGGATACGTGTGAAAGGTAGATACAGTTTGTGTTGGAGTTACTCAAGAGTTTTCAGAGGGCGGGTCGCAGAGTGCGAAAATGTGTGTGAGCTGGCGGCCATCCAAAAAGCAAAGAAGCGTAGTTTCCTGATGCAACTGAATTTACCTCATAATTAAAACTGGTTGTCGTTGTATAACAGGGGGTGTCGGGGAGGTAAATAGGTAATCATGCCTATTTTACAGCCTTAACTATTTTTTATCACTCATTGGGTTCAAGAGAAAAACAGCGAGTGAACGGCAATGAGTGATTAATCAGCGGTACGCAGGGTGACCAGCTCTTTACTAATGTTGACTGGTTATGTCTGCGGGATTTCATCTCTCAGTCAGATGTTGAGCTACCGGAGTGTGCGAACTTTTGAAAATGAAAACCCTGGTCAGGGAGGTCGGTCAGTTTTTTGCTGCAAAAATATCCTGAAGAATTTTGCCGAAATCGATGAAAAATAGGTAATTGTACCCATATCCATGGTGTAGATGGTGTGTTATACAACTGATTCTAATCATTATTTTGTTAATAGGGTCACTATGTCATGCTTACTGTAGAGTTACGCTTAATTCTGGTATTCCTCACTTCACTGTTTATCGCTCTCTTTGCCTTGCCGAAGCTTTCCAGCATTGCTTTACGACTTGGCTTGATGGATAAGCCAAATAGTCGAAAAGTGCACACTCAGCCTAAACCACTGGTTGGTGGGATAGGGATGATGATTGCAGTCACCTTTGCCAGCATGCTCTTTATCCCCATTGCTGGTTTGCGTGGTTTTTTTCTGGGGCTCGCAGTTCTTTTGTTTATCGGTTTTCTCGACGATTTTATGGAACTTGGGCCGAAACAGAAGTTTGCAGCCCAGATCATCGCCGCCTGTCTCATGATCTATTTCAGCAAGGCGGTTCTCTTTTCTTTCGGAGATCTGTTTGGTAATGGGGAACTGCTGGTACCCGGTGGTTTACTGGTTGCCTGGCTCGTGACGGTGTTCTGCGTGGTAGGGGTGATAAACTCCGTCAATCTCATTGATGGCCTCGATGGACTGGCGGGTGGTATTTCTTTTATTGCCTTTCTCTATTTTAGTGCCCATGCCTCTTTTGCCGGTAACACAAATCTTGTTTTACTCAATCTTGCTCTGGCTGGAGCAGTTCTTGGGTTTCTGCATTTTAACTGGACACCTGCCAGGATGTTTATGGGGGATGCGGGAAGTCTCTGTTTAGGATTTGCCCTGGTCTTTATGGCCATTGTAGGTTCCCAGGGAATTGCTCCGATACTTAAGCCAGTTTCAGCGCTGTTGATACTTGCGGTGCCGGTCACCGATACAATTGTCGTAATGGGCAAGCGGTTAATGCGTCGTCAGAACCCTTTTGTTGCCGATAAGTATCATTTGCATCATATCTTTCTGCGTTACGGGTTGAGCAAGGAGGGGGCGGTGCGCCTCATTTTGATGATTAGTGCAGGGCTTGGCGGTTTGACTTTATTAAGCCCGCTTTATTCTGCCTCTGAGTCTGCTCTTTTTGCTGTTTATGTGGTCTATTTTTCATGCTATTTACTGGCTTCATTCTATATTACAAGTTTTCTTCGTTTCACATATCGGTTTCGTCGGCATAATACCGAGAGGATAACGAAAAGTAATATGACATCGTTGCTTTTTGGAGTCTTTGATTTGCTGCAGGTTTATCGCAAGGCGAAACGCTACCCTGTTCGTCTCAATTGTAGAGTAACGACTGATGATGGTACGGTTTCCGCAAGAATTTTAAATATTTCCAGAATAGGAAGTCTGGTCAGGTGGAAATCGGAAATAGCCATGCCCACTAAAAGCAATTGCATGATCGACGTTCAGGTGCACGATATAACTGAACGGATGGAACTCAGGTTTGAAAGTGTGTGGTCTTGCAAGCAGGGAAATGCAACGTTTTATGGTGTGCGGTTTGAGGGCATGAGCGTTGAGAGCAGGGAAACGCTTGGAAGGTATATAAGTGAGTTGAAGAGGTTGGAAGCAGAGAAAATGGGTGTTCGGGGTTGGGCGTTTGAGGTTGGGGGGAAGGGTAGGTAGGAGGGGATTGCAACAGGAAATGCAGGTGGGACGGAACGGCGGGTTGGACGTTGGATGTTGGACGTGACTGCGCAGGCTGGAGAGGTGTTAGGGGTGAGGGGGGAGGAGTAACTGCAACGGCGACTGCGGGGAACTGCGGGTAGGGCGTTGGATGTGGGAAATATGTAAAAGCTGAAGAGTATTATATAAAGCTGAGTATATATATAGGAAACAGGGAAATTATATATCTGATAAGAATAACGGTCAGAGGAGGGAAGACATGAAAAAGATTATAGCTGCACTAAGTATTGTTGTTGTTTCTGCTACAGTGGCGCTTGCCGGTTGGTTGGAAGATTTTCAGACTGCATATGAGGCAGAGAATATTCAGGTTGCGGTTGAGGGTGCTCTCGAACAGGGAACCGCCCCGGCAGAAATCATTGAAAGCGCCTTGGGTATAGAGAGTCTGAACCCGCAGAATCTGGTTAAAGCTCTCTATTGCGCCGGGGTAAACGGCATTGATATTAATGCGGCAGCCAAGAAATACAAAATATCTGAAGATATTGTGATTGCAGGGCACAAACAGAGCGTCGCAGAGTGTGGCGATCAGGTAGTCGATGCCCAGGCATACCCCAACAACAACAGTCGGTTTTTCAACCCACCGCCAAATGGTAATGGCAATGGTCATGGGCCGCGTCATGGGGCCAGCCCTTTTCAACCTGAACCAAACTGATTTGAGTTGTGTAACGGAAAACCCGCTCAATGACTGTAATGAATTTCAGGTGGTTTGATTGAAAGAACGTTCTATTATCTGGTGAGTAAAAATGAAGCAATTACAATATATCGGGCTGGCAACGGCCTGTGCTTTACTGCCGTTCACAGCGTCTGCGCAAAACACCGTGGACGTCAATGATCTGGTTGTGGTTCCGGCCGAAAATGGTGGCTTTGCTGATGATGAGATCTTCGGAGTCCGGGGTGGCTATATTCATCCCTATCTCAGTCTGCGGACTGGCTGGACCGATAACGTCTTCAATGTTGACGACGATACCGACAGCAGCTGGCTCTATACCATTTCTCCTGGCGTGTGGTTCTCGCTCCCACGCATGCGTGTGGTTCCCATAACCATTGCCCCGCATAATACCTCTGCGGGTGGCTTGCAGCTGGAGCTTGATGACGATGTCGGTACGGATAAGTACCAGCTTTACGCGCTTGTTGGCTCGGATATCAACATGTACTCGTATGATTCCGACTTGAATTCAGAAGATTACTATGCGGAAGGAATGGCGCGCTGGAATATGGCCAGCGGCCTCTCCCTGCGTGTACTGGACCGTTTTACCCTTGGGCACGACGATTTTGGCGTGGGCGAAGCAACTGATGAAGACCTGCGCGAGTTTGATACCAACCTGCTCATGTTGACTGCGGACTGGGAGCTGACCGAGAAGCTGCGCTTCAAGGTGGATTATTCCAACTTCCTGCTTCAGTATGATGAGGCTGACAACGCCTTCTTCTTTGACCGTACCGATAATGTTATTGATCTCTACGGCTATTACAAATATTCTGAGAAGACTTCGCTGTTCCTGCAGTATCGTTATACCGACGTTGAGTATGATAACGATACGGCCAAGGATAACAGCCAGGACTACTACTATGGTGGTGTCCGCTGGGTTAGCTCCGACAAGCTGGCCCTGTTGTTCAAGGCAGGTCTGCAGAGTAAATCGTTTGATGCTGAGACTGACGAGTATCAGGACAGCGATAATTTCACCCTGGATCTTCAGGCCCATTATCGCATGACCGACAAGACCGACATGACCCTCGATCTGTACCAGAAAAACGAGGAATCCGACAATGCCGGAGCCTCGGAGAAGCTTGTTTTGGGTGCCCGCTTTGTTTACAGTCAGGCGATGACCGAGAAGATCACGGCCAAGCTGGGGATGGGGTATGAGAACTCAGATTACGAGCAGCTTGTCGGGCAGGCCGACCGCGACGAAGATACCTTTTACATCTCCCCTGCGGTTCAGTTCCTGGTACGCGACTGGTTGATGGCGGAGCTGTCGTATTCGTTTGAGACAACGGATTCGTCTGATGATGCTTATGACTATGATACCAATACTATTTATCTCAGTCTGAACTTCGCGATGTGATGGCTGGAGATGTTGTAGTCAGTATGCCACGCCAGTCTGGGCGGTGTTGGCCTCTGCGATGTTCTGAATACAAATGTAACTGCCGGGAAACGCAGTTTGCGTTTTGCCTCAATCCCCTCATTACGTGAGGGGATTGTTTATTATTAACTGAATGGTTAGAGAGAGTGGTTTTTGTGAGAAGGAGCGTGCTGTATCTTTTTTGTTTGCTGGCGTTGTGTGTAACGAAGATTGGTGTGGCAAGTGAATACCACGTCGGTCCGGGGGATGTACTCAGTATAACTGTGTATGACAATGATGACCTGGCAACCAAGGTTCGGGTTTCCACTGCAGGTACCATAGTCATGCCGCTGATTGGTCAGGTGGAGGTACAAAGCCTCACCGTAAATGCCATTACTGATAAAATCACGGCCTTGCTGTCCGATGGTTATCTGGTAAGTCCCCAGGTAAATGTCTTTGTCGAAGAATTTCGCTCCAAAAAAGCGGTAATCCTCGGAAGTGTACGCTCACCTGGCCTGGTAGAGCTTAGTGGCCCGACAAGTTTCCTTGAGCTGGTTTCAAAAGCCGGAGGTCTTGAGAAGGACGCAGGGGATACCGCCACCATCCAGAGAAAGAACAGCAGCAAAGAAAACCCCATTATTATTGTTGACCTTCAGGCCCTGATTGAAAAGGGTGATCTCACCCATAACATGGCTATTCAGGATGGAGATACCGTTTTTGTCTCCAAGGGGGGCATGTGCTTTATTACCGGCCAGGTTGAAAAGCCCGGCACCTACACCTGTGGTGATGACACCACAGTCCTCAAACTCGTGGCGCTGGCTGGTGGGTTTACCGGCAAAGCTTCACGCTCCGGTATTAACCTTGTTCGTATCGTCGATAATCAGAAGAAGGTCTATAAGAAGATCGATTTGTATACACAGTTAAAGGATAGCGATGTTGTTGTCGTTCCGGAAAGCTTTTTCTAGGGGTAGGAGAATGCACTTTTGGCTCATCTCCGCGTTATCGAAGAAAAATTAATGCTCGACATATTAATATATGCCTCCGCTTAATTTTTCTTCGATGCCTTGATCTGAAACCAAAATTGCAATTCTCTGACAGGGAGTTGCTTAGTGAGAGTTATGGGACAATGGACTGCTATTCTTCGTCGCTTTTGCGAATCGCATACTAAGGTAGAGCGATTCGCAAGTCTCCTTGACTAGCAGACTATCTCAACTCACCTAATCCTCCCGATGTAAACGTTTCAAATTCAAATAATTTATTAAAGAAACTTCAGGCTTGGCTCCACACAATGGAAAGAGATAGAAGAGATCAGAGAGAGTATCGGGATTACTATCCCGAGGAGTTTGAGGAACAGGAAATTCATCTTCGTGATTATCTGCAGATTGTCAGCAAGCGCAAATATCTCATTCTCACGGTGTTGGCGGTTGTTTTTCTGGTTGTTGCGTTGAAGACGTTTACAACTACCCCGATCTATACTGCCTCTTCACAGGTGCTGATCGAGAGGAATTACGGTTCTAAGGGGTTGGAGAACCAGTTTTCCCGCTGGGAGCCAGATTTTCTCGAAACCCAATCGCAGATTATTCAGAGCACCAATGTAGCCCAGAAGGTCGTGGAGCAGTTGAACCTCACCACCCGCTATCGCTCATATTTCTTTGAGGAAGATACCGAAGTTACTTTTGTTCAGTCCGTAAAGCAGTCAATCAAAGCTGTGATAGGGCCGGCTTATGACTGGCTGCGTAACCTGGCCGGGGGCAGTGAAGAGGTAGAAGCAGGCGTTGCCGGTGAGTCTTTCAATGATGAACCGATGACCGAAGAAGAGATTATCGCATCGATAATCCAGGGCGGTCTTTCGGTAACGCCTGTCAAGAATACCAAGATTGTCACTATCTCCTTTTCTCACGAAAACCCCGGTATCGCCAAAATCGTTTCAGATGCGGTAGTTAAGGCCTATATGGATGAGATGCTGGAAATTCGTTTGAGCACCAGCAGCTATTCGGTAAAGTGGATGACCGATAAGGCCAGGGAAGAGCGTGAAAAACTCGAGCATTCAGAGCGGCTACTGCAGCAGTTCATGCGGGATAACGACCTGGTGACAGTGGAGGATAAGCTTACTGTTTTGCCGCAGAAACTTTCTGGTTTTGGTAATCAGATCTCTAAGGCTGAAGCCGAAAAGAAAGAACTAGCCGATCAGCTTGCCCAGATTCGTGCAGCGGGTAATAACCTTGATAGACTTGAGAAAATCCCAACCCTGGCTTCAAGTGAGGTGCTGAAATCGATCCGTGAGCGTATTTATAAGGCGAATCTGGATATTCAGGAGTTGTCTAAAAAGTATGGGCATAAACACCCGAAGATGATCCAGGCCCAGAGTGAGTTGCGCAGTCTGACCGATGAAAAAAGCTATGAGATAGAGCGAGTGCTCAGCTCAATAACCAACTCTTATGAGCTTGCGGCCTCAAAGGAAGAGAGCCTGAAAGAACTGCTGGCCGATACCAAGTCGCAGATGCTGGAGTCGAACGAAAAGTTCATGCAGTATAAGGTGATGAAGCGTGAGGTAGACAGCAACAGGGCAATGTATGATACCCTGCAGGCGGGTATCAAGAAAGAGAGTGTTACCGAGCAATCCCAGAGCGTGAATATCTGGGTGACCAAAAAGGCGGAAATGCCGCTTTTCCCATCAAAGCCGAACAAAAAGCGAAACCTGATGCTGGGCCTCATTCTTGGCCTGTTTGGTGGTGTTGGTTTGGCGTTTTTTATCGAATATCTCGATAACACGGTTAAAGACGAAAAGGATCTTGGAGATCGGTTTGGTGGTTCTATCCTTGGTTCTGTAGAAGAGTTGAAGAAGAATGCTGACTCGATCGAATCGGTGGTGGTAACGAAACCCCTGAGCCCGGTTGCGGAGAGTTATCGTCTTATTCGCTCAAGCCTGCTGCTATCTGCTGCGGGTAAACCGCCTGAAACGATATTGGTAACTAGTATGGGGATGGGGGAAGGCAAAACTACCACTACCGCTAATCTGGCTCGAATTTTGGCCCAGAACGATAAAAAAGTGCTGGTGATTGATTGCGATCTTCGCAAACCACGCCTCGGTTCTTTTTTCGGCGTGAGAAATGAAGTTGGGCTTAGCTCGATTTTAACGGGCTCCGGTGGAAGTGAAGCTATTGTCCAGCCACCCAACGAAGGGATTTCCGCTATTCTTTCCGGCCCGATTCCACCAGCTCCTGCCGAATTGCTCGGTTCCGACCGTATGAAGATGCTTATTGAGAGCATGAAGCAGGAATACGATTTCATCCTCCTCGATTCCCCTCCTGTCCAGAGCGTCACCGATAGTCTCGCTCTCTGCCAGCTTGTTGACGGTGTGGTTGTTGTTGTCCGCGCAGGCAAGACCACTAATGAAATGCTGGAAAGCGGCCTGAAGAAACTGAGTGATGTTAATGGCAAGGTTCTGGGTTTTGTGTTGAATGGCATGAAGATGAGGGGGAATGGGTATTATTCGTATGGGTATGGGAGTTATTATGCGAGAAACGAAGGTGAGGAGTAAGGGGTTAGGTGTTAGGAGATAAAAGCAAAATGCCATGAGAAAAGACAGAAGCGTTGGTTGAAAGCTATTAGGAGTGAGGTGTTAGGAATGTTTTTTCCACCTCACTCCTATCTCCTAACCCCTCTCTATTGCCCCCCCCCTCACCATTGAATCCGCTCAGTAAGCTATGAAAATAATTACAACCCTCTACCTCGTAATATTGGTCTTCGCTCCAACAGCCTTCGGCACTACCGAACTCTGGTCGATGGTGACGGTGGAGATGCTCACCGGGTTGGTTGCGGTTGGGGTGTTTACCTATTTCTGTTTTTTGAAAAAGCGGCTCTACGTCATTCCCGGCATAGTGCCGCTTTTGTTGTTGCTGGCCTTTATGGTGGTGCAGCTGGTGCCGTTGCCTCCTGAGCTGGTGAGGGTGATTGCGCCCGCCAATTACTCCGTTTATGAACCGCTTTTTGCTGTCGCAGGAGAGCAGTGGTGGATCCCGCTGACGGTTAATCTCAAGGCGACCATACAGGAGCTGTTTCGGATAGGCTGCTACGCCCTTTTCTATATCGTTACAGTCCAGTTGCTGCAGTCTCACGCTACGCTCAAGCGAACAGTCAGCGTGGTGGTCTGGCTTGCTGCGATCATTGCCTTTCTGGCGCTCATTCACCGGGTGACTTCGCCTGATACGCTGTTCTGGTTCCGAAAAGGCCCTGAAGGGTCTTATACTGTAGGTCCTTGGGTATATCATAACCAATATGCAGGGTTCATGGAGCTTCTCAGCCCGCTGGCAATTGCCTTGTTTCTTTTCTATAAACCGAGAGTGACGCCCGATGAGGGATGGCGCCAGCGGATTGTGGATTTTTTTACAATGCCTGGGACTAGTCTGCATATGTTTTATGGTGTTGCCGCAGTGGTCATCACCATGTCGGTGTTTGTGAGCCTGAGCAGAGGGGGAATTCTCACCATCTTTGCCTCGCTCTTGATTTTTTTTCTGCTTTACAACCTGAAAAGACCCAAGCACGGCCGTTTGACCTTAATCCTGGTCATCTGCTGCGTTCTCACCTCCGTTTCCTGGTTTGGCTGGGATATTATCGTTGCCGAATTTAACCAAGGGGTTGACCAGTCTACCGGGGCGATTAAGGATGGCAGGCTTGACATCTGGCGAGATTGCTGGCAGCTCATCCTGGCTTTTCCAATATTAGGGGCCGGTTTTGGTACCTTCGTTGATATATTTCCATCATACCGGACTATACTGGGCAGTTCGTTTTTCGTGCATGCCCATAACGACTATCTTGAACTACTCACCGATGGTGGTGTGATCGGCATCGGGCTGGCCGGCTGGTTTGTGTTGGCGGTTCTCCACCATGGCTGGAAAAAAATTCGGATGCGCAGGGACAAATTTTCAGTGTTGCTGGGTATCGGTGCCATGACCGGAATCATTGCCATACTGATCCACTCCGTTACCGATTTCAACATGCATAATGGTGCGGTGGGGCTCTACTTTTTCTTTCTCTGCGGCGTTCTGGTGGCAGCGGGCAACAGCAGGTTTACTGCTTATGGGGCCCAGAGCCTGCTCGGCAGGTACAGCCTCGGCAGAAACGCCCTTTGCGGTCTTGGGGTATTGGGCTGCGTTGCTGTTATGCTGGTCGTGCAGTACCGAACCCTGGCCGGTTTCATGGCCTATGGGCAGGTGCAAAATATTTACCTCTCGCAGTATCTCAGGCCGGAGCGGCTGCATGATCTTATCGACGGCACAGAACGGGCCAGGCGGTTGGATCCTTTTGCTGGGGGGTATAGTTCTGCCCTGGCGAGTGCATATTTGCATCAGGGGGAATATCAAAAAGCTTATGATTTCCATCTTGAGGCAGCGAGGAAATCACCGACCAGCGGCGTCGATCTGCAATGGCTCGGGCTCCTGACTGAGAATGCGGACACTGCCGCCATCTTGATGGAAGAGGGGTATAAACGCGCCCGGCATAAGAATGATCTGGTCATGCCTTATTTGGAGTATCTGTTGCGGCAAGGCGAACGCCAGCGCGCGGCTGCACTTATGCAAGAGAAGTTGGAACTCGAAAATGGCTTGGTCAAAAGGGTGGCTCCATTTTTCTCAGAGTTTGATTTCTCCCGCGACGAAATTGATTACGCACTTCCCAAAACCCCTTCGGTGTGGATTATATATGGCGATTACCTGCAGAAAACAGGTGACATCGAAGGGGCGGAATACTATCGCAGCAACGCCCTGAACCACATCGACTCTACTGAAGAGATCTCTCCCCACTGGTATCAGCAGCTTATCTCTTTCTACAACTCAACCAAACAGCGTGACAAGGCGGTCCGCACCCTGCGCCTGGGCGTGGAATCTGTGCCCAATTACGCACCATTCCATACCCAGCTCGGCGATTACTATCGCACTGAGGGCATTACATACCGCGCCGAAGAGGAGTATCGCACTGCGCTCTTGTTAGATCCTCGTTCTAAGGGGGCGAAGCGGGGGTTGCGGTTGATGGGGTTACTTGACGCATATTGATCTGCTCGTTAGGAGAGAGGTGTTAGGAGAGAGGGGGGGACTGCTTCCCCCCCCAGTTAGGTGTGAGGAGTGAGGAGTGAGGTGAGGGACTGCAACTGTATGATAATTTGAAGAAAGGAGATAGGCGTGAGGTGAGGGGCTGTAACCGCAAAAAAACGGTTAGGAGGGAGGGGTTAGGAGTGTGGGGGGACTGCAACTGCAAAAAACCGGGTAGGGGTGACGCGTAAGGTGTGAGGGGGTAGGCCAAAAACAAGGGGGGAGTATGGAGCAAGTAAAGCGGTTGCATCATGATTTGGTTGTTTGGCAGGAAGGGATGAAGCTTGTTGAACATATTTATGGTGTTGCTCGCCGGCTACCCGATTACGAGAAGTACGAACTTAGCAGCCAATTGCGGCGGGCTGCAGTCTCTGTTCCTGCCAATATTGCAGAGGGCGCTGGTAGAAATGGGCAGAAGGAGTTTCTTCATTTTCTCACGATCGCACGAGGCTCTTTATGTGAATTAGAAACCCTTCTCTTACTGTGCTCCCGGCTTGATTATATAAAGAATATCGATACAGAATTAAAAAAGCTCAATGAGACTCAAGCACTGCTTAACGGTCTCATAAACGCAGTAAGAAAAAGGATCTGAAAAGTTTGTTTATTCCCTGCTTTGCTTTTGCAGTTCCTCCTTTCCCCTCCCTCCTCTCACCTCACTTTTCCCCCATAGAAAATAGCTGCCCAGCGCAGATAATCCCTCTCCCATCCCACGATGTCGTCATCGCGAAATCCTCTCCTCCACATACTCAGCCATCAATTCATGGATATCATAGGGAGGGCGGACCTGAAAGTAGTGGTCGACCACGGCGTGGCCGAGTTCGTGGGCAACTACTTTGAGTTTTGCATCGTCCACTGAGATGTAGATTGTGTTTTCAGAGAGAGAGTAGTAAGCGATGTGGTTGAATTTCTTTTGGTATTTCTGGCGGTATACTGCAGCTATGTCGTATCTTGAGGGAAGTAGGACCACCTTTATATCGAGGTTTGCAGGAAACATGTCCAGAATAATTTCCGCCTTCTCAACAAGGATATCAAGTTTGGCGGCAACCTCGTCCTCGACAGAGTGATACTCTAACTTCTTGAGGTTATATCTCAGTTTTCTGCTCAACTTCAGGTTGCTGTTGAATTCACGGAGCAGTTGACCATCACTGTGATACTCGACAGTAACATACCGCCCTTCGACTACAGCGGCCCGAGCTTCCGGGAGGCTGATGCCAAGAAACAGTGAAGCGAGAATTATTATGTGAATACACCTGTTCATTCTTCGGAGTGAAAGACCTGCTAAGCTGGGAACTTTCGAATTATACTCCGTCAAGAAAAGACAGAGCTTTGCACGTTCTTCTTCCGCGTCATCAGCTACATATAATTTAGCGACAGGGCCAATATTTGTGGTAGAGCCGGGGTAATGCTCATCCTGCAATTTTCTCAGGCTGAATAGGCGACCTAGCCACCATATCGTTGAGTTTTAATCAGATACAGACCGGTAACAAGCTTCAAGGTAAAAGATTCAATTGGTTGTTAGGCTTGCTTCGAACAGCATAACAGGTAATTGACCTTGCTGCAAATCGTGATTGGCCCATTTGGCGGTGAAATGACCAGGGTGCTGGCTCAACTGGGACTGTGGGTTGGACAGAACTACTACGGGATTAACAGTGAGGAGTGAGGGGTTAGGTGTGAGGAGGGAACTGCGATAGGAACAACAAGGTAGGAGTCGGGAGTTAGGTATGAGAAGGGAGCTACAACGGGAATAACGGGTAGGGGTAGGGAGTTAAGGGTAAGGTGGGAATTGCAGTTGCAGTTGCCTTTTCTCCTCACTCCTAACGCCTCACACCTACCTATTGTCGCAGTTCCTCCTCACTCCTCACACTCCAAATAGTTCCTACCTCAAAACCAAATACGTCGCCACGCCGGCAGCGGCAAGCCAGATATTAGTAATATTCGAGACTGTAATATTCAATATCGCAGCGAGGTGTTTCCTGCGGTTAAGCAAAGCCAGGCACGACTTGAATTCGGGCCAGCTGGTGAGAGTGGCCAGAACCAGGAAGCCAATCACTCCTTTGGGTGCGTGGGAGTGGGTGGCGGCGAAGGTTACAACACCGTCCAGGAAATAGCCGGTCACAGTGAGCAGGATAATCGCCGGTAACAACCAGAGTTTGGGGTTGATATGGTGATCTTCCTCTTCTTCTGAGTGGTTTTCATCCGGGCGCAGGAAGAACATAATAGAACTGAAAGTCACAGCACCAACCACCCAATAGAGATATTGTTCGGGTTTCATAAAGAAAAACGACCCGGCAAAGGCGGCGGTGCCAAGTACGGTGGTAAGGGTATACCCCGCTCTGGTTTTAGCGGTAGCCGCAATCTGTCCGCAAACCAATGCGGCGACAAAAAGCAGAATTGGGTTCATGAAGTTTGAGCCCAATGGGGTTGACGCAGCGAAGATAATATCACCCACAGCAAGACCGACGATGAGGCAGAGAGCCTCCGGGCCATTGGTGATAAACCCGGTGAGGGTGCCAATTCCCTTAGTGTTTTTCAAGCATTCTATGATGAGTTCTATAGCCATGCCGATCAGCAGCATCTCAAGAATTACCCCGCCTGCGCCGATAAATGAATATTGGAGATTGCCGCCAAACAGCAGGGCGCTGCCGCAAAAGAAAAGAATTACGAGTACCCAGACCAGCAGGTCGAGTTTGCCGATTGAGTCGAAGAGTATTTGTCTCATTGGATATGTCTGTTGTAGTCCCTGAAAAGCCAGCTTGTATGAACTGGTTTAATTATGACGGAAAAAAGCAAAATATCAATTGCCTGTGGGTTTCGGGCTCAGCCGGAAAAAGTGAGTTGTTCAATATATTGCTTGATTTGATCGTTACCAAGCCATATCCCGCTCAGTCGATGATCGCCACAGACCAGGGCAGGGATCATCCGCACGCCATCTTTTATGGTGCGCTGGGGGGCGACGAGTACATCGACAAGCTCTATGGTAATATCATCACGTTCAGCTGTGAGTTCTTCCAGGACCCTACGGGTAAAATGACAGCGAGGGCAAAGACTTGACTTATAAAGAGTGATTTTCATATTTGTACATTAAAATTTAAAGTTACGTCTGTTAAGTGCTCAGTTAAATATGTGCCTGAAAGTAGCTTAAAAAGATAGTGACTTCAACCCGACTTTGCCATACGCTGCACTTTCTATTGCTTCTTCATCGTCTGGTTGACGAAACATGCCATGAAAAAAACGTCGTATTATGGTATTTCCTGCACTCTGCTGAATAAAGACTCCTAACCAGATAGTCTGCATGAAGTCTGGTCGAAACCTTGAAAGTAGTGATCATTATGAAATCGCACAATAGAAGAGGTTACGTTGTGAATACTGATAACAGAACGAAAATAATGGGTTGTATTTTGGCACTTGCGATGCTCGTGCCGGCAACGACTGTCTGGGCGGACGGAGAGCTGATAGGTGAGGTTCGCACCAAGTTCAAGATGCTCGGCGCCAATGATAAAATCGTAATTGAGGCTTTTGACGACCCCGATATTCCTGGAGCTACCTGCTACTTAAGTAGAGCAAAAACAGGCGGCATAAGCGGGTCTATCGGGTTGGCGGAAGATACCTCCGATGCTTCCCTCGCCTGTCGTCAGACCGGTAATATTCAATTGCCGGGGAGCGTGCGTTCCGGCAAGGATGATGGCGAGCAGGTTTTTAAAAAATCGACTTCGGTGCTCTTTAAATCGATGCAGGTAGTAAGGTATTACGACAAAAAACGCCATACCCTTATCTATTTGACCTATTCCAACAAGCTTGTTGATGGCTCGCCGAAAAATGCTGTTTCGGCGATTCCGATTCTTGATAAGTGGAATGATTGAGGGAGAAGGGCGGAACGGCTGGAAGGCGTGAGGCGATAGGGGTGAGGTGTTAGGGGGGACTGCTGAACTCCGGAGCTACTGAACTGCGGAAAGGCGTTGGACGTTGGATGGGGGACGTGACCGCGAAAAGCAACTGCAACGGCAGGAACGAACGGCAGGAACGGCAGGAACGGCGGTAACGGCTGAAAAGCGTGAGGAGATAGGGGGTAGGTGTTAGGGGGGACTGCGAAAAGCAACTGCGGAACGGCAACTGCGGGGAAAGCTGGAACAGCGGAAAAGCTGAACTGCGGAACTGCGTTGGAAGTTGGAAGGCATGTTCCAAGGGCGGTTGTTGTGATTGCCGATAGATATATAAATTTGGATGAATTCGTTGAAGGACGTTGAAATAATATGAGTGAAAAGCAAGAAAGTTGTAAGCAGTGTGGGCGTTGCTGTAAGGCGGGTGGACCTGCTTTGCACACCAAAGATCTGGAGATGGTACGAGAGGGTAAAATTCCACTGAGGAACCTTATTACCATTAAAATGGGTGAGTTGGCTCACAATCCGATAACTGGTAAGATTGCACCGGCCAATGTTGAGCTGGTGAAAATCAAAGGTAAAGGAAAAGATTGGGACTGCTGTTACCTGGACGCGACATCAAAGAATTGCACTATTTACGGCCACAGACCTGAGGCCTGCAAAGTGCTGAAGTGCTGGCAGCCGGAAGAACTACTGGGGATGGTCGAGAAAGACACCATCTCACGACTGGATATCCTTGCCGAGGATAACCCGATCAGACCATTGGTGGAGGAGCATAAAAATCTGATTCGCTGCCCGGATTTTGAGGAAATTGCCGCCCTACGCCCGAATATCCCGGAGCCGAAGCGCAAGGCTCTTCAGAACCTGGTGAATGAGGATATCAAACTCCGCGTTTTTGCAGTGCAGGAGCATCAGCTCGAACTGAGCGAGGAACTGTTCTACTTCGGCCGCCCGCTGTTTCAGCTTTTACAACAGCTTGGGGCGAAAGTGAGAGAAACTTCGGAAGGGTTGGAGTTGCGGTGGTAACACCGTAAGGAGATAGGAGTGAGGTGTAAGGTGTATTTTCTCCTCCCACCTCACTCCTCATACCTTACTTGATTACTTCCTCTCCCCTCACAGAGAGAACAATCCTCTTAATCGGCACATCAACACCAGCACGTTCAATTGCCTTATTGATGATGACGTTCATGGAGGAGCAGCAGGGTACTTCCATAATCAGCACAGTGATTGACTGCAGGTTGCAGGTCTGGATGATGTCGGTGAAACGCTGAATATAGAGTTCAGCGTCATCAAATTTCGGACAACCCATCATCACGGCTTTACCGTCCAGGTATTTCTCCTGGAAGCTACGGGCGGCAACTGCGGTACAATCCGCGGCTACCAGCAGGTGAGCATTCTGCAGGAACGGTGCAGTTGGCGGAACCAGACGAATCTGCACGGGCCAGTGTTGAAGGCTGGAGGTGGCCTCGTCCGCAGCAGCCACAGCAAGTTCGCGCGGCTGGCTGGCAGTCTGGCAGGAACTCATCGGCTTGATTGGCTGGTTAAAGGACTGGATATGGCTGGATGCACACCCGCAATCCATTGTTGCTGCAGGTGTTGCCGGCTGCTCTTTTTCCTGCTTGCGCTTTTCTTCAGCCAGAAATTGCTCAACAGCTTCTTCGTCGAATTCGTCGGCTTCGCGCTCGATAATCTGCAATGCACCGGTGGGGCAGGAGCCCAGGCAGGCGCCGAGGCCGTCACAGAGATTATCGGCCACCAGTTTGGCTTTGCCGTCTATAATCTTCAGTGAACCTTCAGCACAATCCGGAACACAGACTCCACAACCATTACAGAGTTCTTCATCAATCTTGATAATCTTACGTATATTTTTCATGCTGCTCCTCCCAGATCAAATGACTGTACAATCCGCCTGAAGATCTATCGGTAACGTGTTTATTGCATCATTGCGCCGGTCTTCCTGCTTATGGGCGCTCCTTTACGATCATGACCACATAGTATCTGAAAAGGCGGTATGTTTCGTTGACCTGGGTCAAGTGATGTCGTTTTTTATTGGTTTATATGAAATAATTTTCCATCAATAAGGATGGAGGCTTTTATTACCCGTTGCCCAGTACTTCCTTTGTAAATCTATCTACGCCGTAAAATTCAATAAAACGGGCAGTGCGCATTTTGGGCTTTGCGTTTTCTAGGTAGATGATAAGGCATCTCAGAATCAATTCAACAGCTTGCTCGTCGGTCAGCCCGTCTGCTATTACATCTCCAATTTTTGGTCTGCCGCCACTGTTGCCACCGAAAATCAGCTTCCAGCCTTTTCGTTCGGCGATTAAGCCAATATCACGGACAAATGGGGCGGTGCAACACATCTTGCAACCGGCAACACTGACTTTCACCTTTGCCGGCAGTTCGCCGGGCAACCGTATGGCGTCGAGGAGATCAGTTATTGGGGTGATGTCCCGTATTCCATGTTTGCAATTAGTACTATCCGGGCAGGTTCGGACGGTGCTGAAACCAGATTGATTCTTGGCGATAGCTGCCGCTGATAGCCCTGGATCAAGATTCTGTAATCCTTTGGAAATCACCTGCAGGGAATGCTGGTCTGTCGGCGGTATGGATAATTGATGTCTGCCGGTGATCTTGAGTTCCATGACCTGATGATCTTTCAGCAGGGCAATGATTTTCTCTAAGGTTGCGACAGAAAGAGTGTTGGCGGAAAAGCCGGGAATACGAACGAAGGTTTTATCAGACATAACTTTTTAACAATAACTATTAGCCCAGATATTTCATGAAAATTTTGTGTCCTCGGGCGAGTCACACTGCAAAGCGAAAAAAAAGGCAGGATGCGAAGGTGCATCCTGCCTCATGAAGCGATGATAAGCAACAAAAACTAGTTCAGGATTGTTTGCAGATCTTCAGCGGCAGTGGCCGCGATTGGCTTGATATCGAAGTTTTGTACCAGTACATCAAGAACATTAGGTGTAATAAAGGCCGGCAGGGAGGGTCCGAGCCTGATGTCTTTAATGCCGAGATGCAGAAGTGACAGCAGGATGACGCACGCCTTCTGCTCATACCAGGAAAGTATCATGGACAGCGGCAGTTCATTGACATCGCACTCAAATGCGTTGGCTAAAGCAACGGCGATCTGAACCGCTGAGTATGCATCGTTACATTGGCCTACATCGAGCAATCTGGGGATGCCGCCAATGTCGCCAAGTTTTTTATCGAAAAAGCGGAATTTGCCGCAGGCCAGGGTCATTACTATACAGTCCTGGGGTACCTGGTCAACGAAATCGCTATAGTAGTTGCGCCCGGGCTTAGCGCCGTCACAACCGCCAACCAGGAAGAAGTGACGGATATCTTTATTCTTCACACCATCAATCACCTTATCAGCAACACTGAGTACGGTGTTTCTGCCGAAGCCGCACAGCACAGTGCCTTTATCAAGGTCGTCTGTGAAGCCATCCATTTCCAGAGCTCGTTCGATCACCGGGGTAAAATCTTTACTGTCTCCGATATGAACCAGGCCGGGCCAGCCTACCAGTCCGGTGGTGAATACATTTGCCTCAAACGATTCTTCCGGCTTCTGAATGCAGTTGGTGGTGAACAGGATGGCACCAGGGAACTCCGGAAATTCCTTTTTCTGATTCTGCCAGGCGGTACCGAAATGGCCGTAGAAATGGTCATGTTTTTTGAGTTCAGGGTAGGCGTGGCAGGGCAGCATCTCGCCATGAGTATATATGTTTATACCTTTACCTTCAGTCTGTTTCAGGAGTAGCTCAAGATCGCGCAGATCATGGCCTGAAACCAGGATCGCCTTGCCTTTCTTGTGCCCCAGCGGTACCTCGGTGGGAACGGGGTGACCATAGGTGCCGGTGTTGCCGGCATCGAGCAGTTCCATAGCTCTGATGTTCACCTCACCGCATTTGAGGGCGAGACCAACCAACTGCTCAAGTGATTGTCCTTGTCTGGCCAGATCTGCCATGGTGTCGTGGATATAGGCATAAACTGCGTCATCTTCCTGGCCAAGGATAGCTGCATGATCAGTATAAGCGGCAAGACCACGGATGCCATACAAGGTCAATTGCTTGAGTGAGCGAAGGTCATCATTGGTATCAAGTTTTTGTATCAGATCAAGTTGATCTCCCTGTTCTTCGAGTTCTGCAAGGGTCGGTGCGGGAGTGTAAGAAACCGGGGCTTCAGTAAAATTGACATTGCCGCCTGCATTTTTCACTTTCACTTTGAGCTCTTCACGAAGCTTGACCGCAGTGTTGATCCAGTTTGCGAAACGGTCCGGGTCAAAATCAACGTTGGTCAGGCAGGCAAATATTGCTTCCGCGGCGAAGCGATCGACGGCATTATCGACAACACCATTTTTTCTACCCTCTGAAGCAACGACTGAGAGTCCCTGAACTGCATAGGTCAGCAGGTCCTGGAGAGCTGCAACTTCGGCCTTTTTACCGCATACTCCTGCAGCTTTGGTACAGGCGATACCCTGAGCTGTTTGTTCACATTGATTACAAAACATAGGAAAACCTCCGGAGGCATGGTCCGCGATGCGGATATAGGTTAATTTGAACTGCACTAACTCTCGACGGATAAGGCAGAGGCTCAAGGTCAGGAGAACCTCTTTATAATTCAAGGGTACAAAAGTAGTGTCGCAAAAACCTTGACTCAGGTCAAGAAACTAGAATTTCTTGGAAAGGTGGTTTGTGGTGAGGGGTGACTGCGTTAACGACGACGGGAAAGGCGGGTGGGAACTGCAACAACAGTTAGGTGAGAGGGGTTAGGTGGGAGGGGGACTGCAAGTGCGGAACTGCAACGGGAACTGCGTGTAGGACGTTGGAAGTGGGACGTTGGACGGAACTGCTGCTGGAACGGCAACTACTTGTAGGATGTTGGATGGGGGATGTTGGACGTGACGGCAACTGCGTTAACTGCAAAGGCAATTGCGTTAACTACAACAGCTACTGCAAAGGCGGGCGACGAGTGGTTATTCGGTTTTGCGGCAATGGAGGAGGAGCATATTGGGGGAAGGGGTGGCGCTCGGGTAATAGCGGTTGGTTGAAGAAAGGATATCAAACCCTGCTGCTTCAATATAGCGCATCCATTGCTCCTGGGGGGCGGAATGCAGTTGCATGGTATGGCTGAAATTTGTGTTGGGTTGTCCGGCCTGCATTGGGCGAATCTTATAACGTTCAGTCATCTCGAGCACGCCAGTCTCTGGATTAATTTTTTTAATGATCTCCTTGACGATTTTCCCGCCAGCCGGGCGATCGAACATTTGAAATTGAAATGATGCGTTTCTGTCATCGGCATTTACAGCATTGGGAATGTACAGCTGTAACAGGAGTTGCCCGTCTGTCCGTAAATGGCTGTGGCATCCTGTGAGGGTGCGAAGAATATCCTGCTCGTCGGCAAGCAGGTTGAGCGTATGGTAAGGAATGATGACAGCGTCAAACTTTTCGGACAGCTGCAGGTCACGCATGTCCATATTAATATAACGTATATTGGTACCGCCCTTTTTTCCGGCGCAGGCAAGCATAGCTTCAGACAGATCAATACCTGTAACCTGGTGTCCCTCCTCAGCAAGCAACCGGCTCAACCGACCAGTACCGCAACCTATCTCAAGAATCGATGACCTGGCAGCTAAAAATTCCTTGTAATAACAAAGGTCAGCGTCGAACCTACCCATTTCCAGTTCATACATCTCTGTATAAAATCCGGGAGAAAGCGGTTCGAACTGATCCTCGGGTTCTTGATCGTAGTCGGAATAAATCTTCATGAGTGGACAAATTCTAATGGAGTTTTGCTAAAAAAAGACGGTCTGAGAGTCTGTCGGACTATCCCACAACCTCCCGGAGGATAAGAAGATACAGGCTTTATGGAAGATAAGCTCAGTATTATTAAAATTAAAGAAAAAAGGTCTTGCAAAGCGATTACGGACTATGTAATATGCCAATCAATCGAGTCAGTAATGATTCTCAATAACAAATGATAATAATTATTCAGGAGATTCTCCAATGCAAAAATATGTATGTACAGTTTGTGGTTACGTAGCCGAAGGATCCGCACCAGAGAAATGCCCGCAGTGTAACGCTCCGGCAGAAAAGTTCAAGGCTCAGGAAGAAGGTGCATTGGCATGGGCAGACGAGCATGTCATTGGTGTTGCCGAAGGCGTTGACCCGGAGATCGTTGAGGGACTTAGAATGAACTTCACCGGTGAGTGTACCGAGGTTGGTATGTATCTCGCCATGGCTCGCCAGGCAGATCGTGAAGGATACCCTGAAGTTGCAGAAGCGTACAAGCGTATCGCCTGGGAAGAGGCAGAGCACGCAGCGAAATTTGCAGAACTGCTGGGCGAAGTTGTAGTTGGTGACACCAAGGCAAACCTCGAGGCTCGTGTAGCAGCAGAGCACGGCGCATGTGAAGGCAAGAAGCAACTCGCCACCCGCGCCAAGCAGCTGAATCTCGATGCTATCCACGACACTGTACATGAGATGTGTAAGGATGAGGCGAGGCATGGGCAGGCTTTTGCAGGCCTCCTAAACCGTTATTTCAAGTAAAAACGTTGGATATGACCTGATCTCCTTCGTCAATGGCCCGCATCGTATATGAAAGATATTACGATGCGGGCAAATCCTCGGATATCAGGTCATCTACAACGTTTTCGTGGGTAAAGGTGATTGGCTGGCTATCGAAATATATCTTTTGTTCAAGATATTAGATGATTAAGTAAATTCTCGGATTTCAGCGCTCCTGGCTTGTTGGGTAGGTGGTGTTGGGGTGATCGCTAATGTCGTTTGGTAGCGATTGCAGGTAAATATGACCTGTAGAAAAGAACAGACCGGACCCACTGTTCGTGGTCAGTGGTTGTACTATGCCGCTGATCAGTTCTACCGGGGCTGGCACGAGATTATCTCTTTAGAGATGCTATCTGTATGTGCAATAAAATATGGGTAAGCAATCTGGAGGAAAAGGTTGATCTCATGCTTGACCAACTCTTTCATTTACCAGAGTGAAAGAGGTGAAAACTGGAAAATTAAGCAGGTAGAAGATGTCCTGCCGGCGAGGTGTTCCAGGATTTGATTCAGTACTGCCACTATCTCATATCCTCCCAGGGAACGGTTTTTAACCATATGAGAGCAAAAAAGGTTGAGCGGAATTTCTTTCCGCTCAACCTTTTTTATTAACATAACATCCTGGTATTATATCCCACCCGCAGTTGCAGTAGCCGTTACATCCAACGTCCGACATCCAACGTTCAACCTGCAGTTGCTATTCCGCAGTTGCAGTTGCCCTTGCAGTTCCGTCCAACGTCCCCCGTCCAACTTCCAACCTGCAGTTGCCCTTGCAGTTCCGTCCAACATCCAACGTCCAACGTCCTACATGCAGTCGCAGTTGCAGTTGCCGTTCAACCCTTCAACCCTTCCCCATCTGTTCCGCAGCACATTCATTTTTGCCGAGATCAAGTTCCTCTGCCCGGTCAGCGTCAACTTGCAGCAGGTTTGCGTTCACTTTGCGTATTTCGGCATATTCAGGTGGTTGTTCCCGAATGTTGGCTTTGATGAATTTCAGGAAATCGGTTTCGTTGCTGATGTCGTAAATGGCTTTGTTATCACGTATCGCCTGTTTGAGAGGGGCGGCGAAAGTGAGCTTTTCAGTGGCTTCCTGCCAATTGATAAAGTGGCCGGGTAGAATAATTACGGCCGGGTCGAGTTGCTGAATATTCTGCAGGGTTCTAAAAAGGTAATCGGACCACTCATCAACCTTGCCGCCAAGATCCGGTCTACCGACAGACTTTATAAAAACAGTATCTCCGGAGATTAAATATCGGTTGTCGATCAGGAAACAGGTGGAGCCTGGGGTGTGGCCAGGCGTGAATAACACACGAATCTCAGGGCCACCGGCGGCTATGGGGAGAATCTGGTCATTTTCAAGGGGTGTCCAGGTGAATTGGGCACCGGTAAAATCGCCTGCATTGGCGAGCACCTGACATCCTGTTTTTTCGCTGAGCAAACGACTGCCTGCGATATAATCAGCCTGCAAATGTGTCTCGCAACTGAGACTGATGGTATAGCCTCTCTCCTGGGCGAAATTGAGGTAGAAGTCGGTGGCCCGGGTGGGGTCAAAAAGGATTAACTCACCTTTATAACCGAGCCCATAACTGCAGGATGCTTTGCCCGGTCTGATGAACTGGTACAGTTCATATGGCTCATCAGGATTGAGTAATACGGGCACAAGCAGGTTGCCCCAGGACTTGATACCATCCTGCAGGTAACCGATATCGCGAAAACCATTTTTTTCGAGCAGATCGGCAACAAATTTGGCTGAGCCTTCCTTGGCGCAGACTATCAGGATCTGTTTATCACGGGGCAGTCGGGCGACACATTCCTCTTCGATCTCCATGAAGTCAAAGTAGGATATGTTCAACATTTCGAAAGGGTAGGGTGACTCAATCTGGAATCTTTGGAAATCCGTTGAGTTTCGAACATCGAGAACTACCAGCTCTTTTCTGGCGGTCAGCCAGTCGAACAACTCTGCAGCAGTGTACAAAAAAATACTCATACCTTCTTCTCCTTGAAAGATGAATACGGTTTTAACGTGACTGTCCCGGTCGTATCTGGTTCATGAACAGTCGGCCGGACTGCTAGTTCAATTGTTTGTTCAACTCCTTAGCGAGGATTTGCAGATGTGTCTTCTCTTCTGCAGCCATTTTGAGGTAGAAGTCTTTCAGCTCTGATTCGTCTGTTTTGTCGGCCAGCCGGTTGTACATGTCGTACGCCTGGGCTTCAAACATCATTCCCGCCTGTATAATCGACTCAATGTCTATGAGTTGGTCACTGTAACGAGCCAAAAATGCTTCGGGCTCAATCCCGCCTTCTGCAGGCGCGGGCCTGGCGATGGTGGCGTTGGTGGCGAGTGCAGGATACTGGGCGCGGAGCTTGGCCATATGGCTGTCTTCAAAAGTTGCAAGCCTGGTAAGGAATTGCTTGTTTTCCTGAATGTCGGTTCGTTCAGCCAGCAACATGTAAAGTTGTTTAAGGGCAACTTCCATGGCAAAAGCCATCTGGGAGGCTGAACTGAAATCGGCATCGAGAAAAAATTCGAGACCGAGTTCTTCTTCGCCGCTGGCCTGGTAACCCTGCCAACCGATGATGCCACCTGTCATATTCAAGACCTGAGAGAAATTCGCTTTGCTGAGGATCTGGCTGCCTGCCCGGCTGCGTACTCCACTCCGGCAGTAGACGATTGTCTCTTTATTCGGGTCAAGTTCATCCAGGCGATCGGGCAGTTCGCCCAGGGGGATGAGTTTGGCACCGGGGATATGCGACTGTTGGTACTCACCTGGCTGGCGAACATCCACCAGTTGTAGGGAACCGGGTGGGCTGGAGTCCAGGTATTTTCTGGCTTCATCCGGGCTGATGTTCTCGTTTTTGGCGAAAAGTGAAAACCAGTTCATCACAATTTCCTCGTTATTAAAATGATTCCCTAATCAGAGAATGGGTTTTCTGAAAGTATTACATATGCAGAATAC
This sequence comes from Desulfosediminicola sp., assembly GCF_048381775.1. Taxonomy (NCBI): domain Bacteria; kingdom Pseudomonadati; phylum Thermodesulfobacteriota; class Desulfobulbia; order Desulfobulbales; family Desulfocapsaceae; genus Desulfosediminicola; species Desulfosediminicola sp. The sequence continues at coordinate 47,368 of NZ_JBLXGE010000013.1, forward strand.
CGGCTTCTTCGGGTAATTCTGAGTAACAGTCGAGATGAATCAGCCAATATTTGTCCGGTGCTGACTGGAGTTGGCTGCGTGCCTGATCTGACAGCCTGTGACTGTCTGATTCGATGCTGTAAAAGTAGGAGTCAATGCCAATGAAGCCATCGAGCAAGTGGGCCAGGATATGAAAGACTTTACTGCTGTATCCCGGGTCTTTGCTTCTCAGGTCACTAATTCTGTTGATACCAGCCGATTCCAGCTCATCGATCAATGAATTGATGGTGAGCTGATTCTTCTGCTCAGCTTTTTTGAGTTCCGGGAAAAAGTCTGCATCCGGACCGTGGTGGCAGAGCTCATCAATGACCTGGATGCAATCGTATATTACCAGCGAGGTGAGATCGAAGAATTTCCGGACTCTGTCGCAGCATTGCTCGAAAGAGTTGCCCGCAACCAGAATTTTATGTTGCGCAATCCGTTCCATGCTCACCTCATTGTGGTTTGTCTAACGCGAATCAAAAGAGCTATTCGGCGTTCTTCTCCTTGATGGTCGCGCCAATTCTGCGGCCCATCTCCAGACATTCGTCGAGAACTTCCGGTCCGGGCACGTATTTATGCCTGAATCCTTCTTCAACCAGTTCTATTTTTGCTTCCTCCAGCGCCTGATTAAGGAGCTTGACCGATTCACCACTCCAGCCAAAGGAGCCAAAAGCGGCACCGATCTTACCAACCGGTTTAAGGCCTTTCATGTAGGTGAGAAAGCCAGCCATTCGCGGCAGAAGCCCGTTGTTGAGGGTTGGGCAACCCACCACCAGTGCTTTTGCCTCAAGCACTTTTGTCATAATGTCACTATGGTGGTTATAACGCAGGTTGAGCATTTCAGTAGAAACCCCGGCCTCTTCAAGTCCCCCTGCTATTGATTGCGCCATCTGCGCAGTGGACTGCCACATGGTGTCGTAAATAACCAGTGCTTTCTCATTTGCCTGGCCGCTACACCACCTCTGGTAGGCTGCCAGAATCTTATCCTGGTTGGTGCGCCAGATAATACCATGATCCGGAGCGATCATCTTGATGTCGAGGTTCATCTCTGCCACTGAGGCGAGCAGTTTTTTGACCAGCGGGGAGAACAGATAGAGGATATTGGCGTAATATTTTGCACTCTCCTCCATTACCTCTGAGAGTGGTACCTGGTCATCAAAACGTTCGCTGGTCGCATAGTGCTGACCAAATGCATCGCTTGAAAAGAGGATGCCGTCTTCCTTGATGAAGGAGAACATGGAGTCAGGCCAGTGCAGCATTCTGGTTTCAAGGAATTGAATGGTGCGCTTGCCAAGGCTGACCTCGGTGCCGGACTTTACCACCTCGTATGGCCAGTCTTCCCTGTGGAAGTGATCGAGCAGGGCCTTCTGGCCCATTGGCGAGCAAAACAGTTTTTCCGGTTTGATGATATCCATCAATTCAGGCAGGGAACCGGAATGATCCATCTCCACATGATTAACGACGAGGTAGTCGATTTTAGCAGGGTCTATAATCGCGCTGACATGACGCAGCAACTCACCAAGATGAGAGCGCTTTACAGTATCGAACAGGGTTACTTTTTCGTCGACGATGAGAAACGCGTTGTAGGTTGTGCCACGGTTGGTGGAGTAACCGTGGAAATCGCGGACATCCCAGTCTACCGCACCTACCCAGTAAATACCTTTGGCTAATTCTGTCGGGTTCATTATCACTCCATTTGCAGAAATACGATATAAGAGTTAAAGCCAACCTCCACCTTCTACGACGGTTGCAATATGAAACAGGCAAGAGCTGCCATGCAATTGCGGCTCGGTCATATCTCTGCATTATCCTTAGATCTTATTTGAGATATGAGGCGATTACAAGAAGAGATGGTGCGAGGGAGCCAGAGTTGACATAGATGATTAAGTAGTAATAATTATTGGAAGTGTCAAGGGGATTGTGAGCTTTGATTGTATTGAAAAATCGGGCAAGCCTATAGGTTGGCTGAGAATTAAAAAATTATGTATGGCATGAAACAGGTAAGGAATGAAACGCATATTGGTCATTGATACCGGGCGCTGCAGTGACTGTCGTGGCTGCATAGAGGTTGCCCCGGAGATTTTTCGTTATAATGAAATAACCGGCAGAATGGAAGTTGTTGATGTGGAAACATATCCTGCCGAAATCGTCTGGGAGGCTATCAAGAATTGTCCCAAAGACTGCATTTATTGGGAAGATATAGATGAATGATCGGCTCTAAAACAAAACTTCACGAAGTAAGAGGTGGGAGGGGCACAGTCCGCGCATCGTCTTCATTTTTTTGCTGTTACAATAGGCTACTATCATTTACTTCCGGTGATAATTGAAGCGAAGGCTGCCTGAGCTGAAAAAAATGCGGGCTGGGCCTGTGGTGCGAGGAGAATGTGAGCGAGTCTGGATGAAACTCTGAACAAGACCGCAGTTGATTTGTATGACTGCAGATGAGGATGCGGGTCACCCTATGAAGAAAAATTTAGTGAAAAAGAGCATTCTGGGGGCATTGGTAATTTGTGTGGTAACTGTCTTCTTTTACTACGACCTTGGGCAATACCTCAGCCTGGAATATCTCAAGAGCTCCCAGGAAAAATTCCAGCTTCTCTATGAACAGCACCAGTTGGCGGTGATCGCAGCCTATATGGCCATCTATATACTGGTTACCGCTCTGTCGCTTCCGGGAGCGGCGGTTATGACGCTTGCCGGTGGCGGCTTTTTCGGCCTGGTGCTGGGAACTGTTGTGGTGTCTTTTGCCTCTACCATCGGAGCCGCCCTGGCCTGCCTGGTGGCGCGCACTCTGCTGCGGGACTGGGTGCAGCAGAGGTTTGGCGGGAAATTGCAGACGATCAACGAAGGCATTGACCGTGAGGGTGGCTTTTATCTCTTCACCATGCGTCTGATTCCGGTGTTCCCGTTCTTTGTCATCAACCTCGTCATGGGCTTGACGACTATGCGGTTGATCACCTTTTTCTGGGTCTCCCAGCTTGGGATGCTGCCCGGTACCATTGTCTATGTCAACGCGGGCAAGGAGTTAGCTAAAATTGACTCGTTATCGGGGATTCTTTCCCCCAGTCTCATCGCTTCGTTCGTCATTTTGGGGTTGTTTCCACTAACCGTTAAAAAAATCATGCAGTTTGTCCGGCCCCGGGTAATTGGGGCCGGACAGCCGAAGGAAGAAGAGTAACTGGTCTGATACAGACCACATATTTGTGAGCGGTTGAGCAACATAGCGCATGCTATGCAAAGAATGGAGGGAGCCATGCCAAAAGCGATTTGCCTGTTGCTGTTACTTCTTGTACCTCTCAGTGTTCAAGCAGTGGATCTGCATAGTGATTGGGATCAGTTGCTCAAAAAGCATGTCCACCAGGGGGAGGTGAACTATACGGCCCTTAAGGAGGATGAGAAGAAACTTGATGTATATCTGTCCCGACTTGATGCAACGAATCCCGGTGTGTTGAGTCGTAACGATCAGTTGGCGTACTATATAAATGCCTACAATGCCTATACTGTAAAACTCATCCTGCGTAATTTTATCTCAGGAAGACCTGTTGAGTCGATAAAAGATATCGGCGGTCTTTTCTCATCACCCTGGTCAATTTCTTTTGTTCATATCGGAGGACTGAAAATGAGCCTCGATGATGTTGAGCATGAAATATTGCGGCCACGCTTTAATGAGCCAAGAATCCATTTCGCCATAAACTGCGCTGCCAAAAGCTGTCCGCCACTCATCTCTGAGGCGTATACCGGAGCTGAGGTGGAAAAACAGTTGCAAAGAAATACGGTATCGTTTCTCAATGACCCCAAAGCAAATTATGTTGCCGGCAACACCCTCTATGTGTCAAAAATATTCAAGTGGTTTGGGGTAGACTTTGGTAATGATATCGGTGGATTTGTGAAAAAGTATGCCGCGCCTGAGATGCTTGGGGCGATAAATGGCGCTGGAAGTGATTTGCAGGTGCGATTTTTGAAGTATGATTGGTCGTTGAATGGGTTTTAATTGCGGAACTGTAACTGCAGGTAGGACGTTGGATGGGGGACGTTGGACGTAAGTGCTACAGCAACGGCAACTGCGGGTAGGGCGTAAAAGCAAAAGGAACAGCAACTGGAACCGCTGGGTAAGAGGCGTGAGGTGGGAGGAGAAAGGAGTGAAGGGTGAGTGAGGAGATGAAGGCAGAAGACGGTTTGCCGGAGGTGCGGATTTATACGGATGGGTCATGCAGCCCCAATCCCGGGCCTGGCAGCTGGGCAGCGATAGTGCTGGATAATGAGGACCAGCGTGAGACTCTAACGGGGACTGAGGAGGCAACAACCAATAACCGTATGGAGTTGACCGCAGCCCTGAAAGCCCTCCAGTCACTTTCTGCCAGTCACCGGGTGTGTCTGTTCACCGATTCCCGTTACCTGAAAGATGGTATTACCGAATGGCTCCCCAACTGGCAGCAGCGCGACTGGTCGACCATTACCGGAGATGCAGTGCGAAACCGGGATCTGTGGCGGGCTCTGCTGGTTGAGGTAAATCGGCATCAGGTCGATTGGAACTGGGTTAAGGGCCATGCGGATGACCCTTTGAATAATGAGGTGGACGAGCTCGCCCGAAGTGCGCGACCAGTACCGGTGTTGCCGTTGGGTGACCAGAACAGCGTGCATATTTTTCTGGCGATTACCTGGAGGCAGAAAAGTTCCTCGGGCGCCTGGGCGGGAATCATGCGCTTTCGCGATCACCATCGGGTGATAGGTGGAACCAGGCAGGTGGGAACCGGCAATGGCCTGCACATTGTCTCTGCCATAGAAGCGCTGAAACTGCTTAAACGCAAACTGCCGGTCCATGTCTACACGACTTCCGGCTATTTAAAAGATGGTGCCGGTAACTGGCTGCGACAATGGCAGCGTCGTGACTGGCATACCCGAGAAGGGCAGGAGGTCAGCAACCGTCAGGAATGGCAGGCGCTGGCTGAACTTCTCAAGTCGTACCCGGTCTTCTTTCATCAGATCGATAAGAAAGCTCCGCCGTGTCACAACGCAGAAGCAAAAGAGCTGGCGGGGGAATTTTATACAGAAATCATTCCGCAGGAAGCATAAGGCTGTTTCAGCCGGTCTTCTTGACGTATCGCTTTGGGAGATATACGGATTGTCTCTAGGGAAAATGAAATTCTGGTGCCTGTTCGAACCGGATTCACAGGTATATATTCCAGAAATCCGGTCTTCACACTGGTCCGTAGTAAATCTTCTCCTCATCTGGTAAATTATCCGTCTTAAGCAATTGCACCTCAAACTCTCTGATTGCAAGCGCAGCGTCATTTGAGAGGACTGCGTAATATATAGTTATGGAAAAGCCTTTTAAACTTGTTACCAAGTTCACACCCTCCGGAGATCAGCCTGAAGCGATAGAGTTGCTGACCAATGGAATTCAGAATGGAGCAAAGCATCAGGTACTGCTTGGTGTAACCGGCTCAGGTAAGACCTTCACCATGGCAAGTGTGGTTGAAAAGGTTCAGCGACCCACTCTGGTCATTGCTCCCAATAAGACCCTGGCGGCACAGCTTTTTACCGAGTTCAAGGAGCTGTTTCCGGAGAATGCGGTGGAGTATTTTGTCTCCTATTACGACTACTACCAGCCAGAGGCCTATATCCCCCAGTCGGATACCTATATTGAAAAGGATTCCTCAATCAATGATGCCATTGATAAACTGCGCCACTCCGCCACCCGATCACTTCTGACCCGGCGGGATGTACTGATTGTGGCCTCTGTCTCATGTATCTATGGTCTTGGTTCCCCTGAAGAATATAAAAATATGCACCTGTTTCTGCAGCGCGATAAAGAACATCCCATGGAGGATGTGCAGCGCAGGCTGGTGTATATGCTCTTTGAGCGAAACGACATCTCTTTTCATCGGGGTACTTTCAGGGTTCGCGGCGATGTTATCGACATCTTCCCCGTGCATGAGGAAGATCGGGCCATTCGTCTGGAATTTTTTGGCGACACCCTGGAGGAGATTTATGTCATCGATCCTCTTCGCGGCGTGGTTATCGAGAAGCTCGATGAATATACGGTTTTTCCAGGAAGCCATTATGTTACTTCTAAAGACAGGTTGCAAATCGCCAACCGGACAATCAAGGAAGAGCTGAATTGGCGGCTGGAACAGTTCCATAGTGAAAACAGGCTGGTGGAAGCGCAACGGCTGGAACAGCGGACCATGTTTGACCTGGAGATGATCCATGAGTTGGGCTATTGCAACGGTATCGAGAACTACAGTCGTCATCTAACCGGGAAACCGGAAGGCGCTCCACCGCCGACCCTGCTCGATTATTTTCCCGAAGATTTCCTGATATTCATAGATGAGAGTCACATCGGAATCGGCCAGTTGAATGGTATGTACAATGGTGACCGGTCCCGTAAGACAACCCTGGTCAATTTCGGTTTTCGCCTGCCCTCAGCCCTGGACAACAGACCTCTTCGCTTCGATGAGTTCAAAGGACGAATCCACCAGGCGATCTATGTTTCGGCCACCCCAGGTGACTGGGAAGTCGATAAATCCGAGGGGCGCATTGTCGAGCAGGTGATCAGACCCACCGGTTTGCTTGATCCTGTGATCGAGGTGCGTCCGGCGACCAGCCAGGTGGATGACCTGCTGGAGGAGATCCGTGTCCGTTCAGAGCGTGATGAGGCGGTGCTGGTCACTACCCTGACCAAGCGTATGGCGGAAGATCTCACCGACTATTATCACAAGTTGGGTATCCGGGTTCGTTATCTGCACTCTGACATCAAGACCCTGGAGAGGATAGAACTGATCCGTGATCTGCGAAATGATGAGTTTAACGTTCTGGTTGGTATCAACCTGCTGCGCGAGGGACTCGACATTCCGGAAGTATCGCTGGTGGCTATACTCGATGCGGATAAGGAAGGCTTCCTGCGATCGGAACGGTCACTTATCCAGACCTGCGGCCGCGCTGCGCGAAACGTAAACGGCAGGGTAATAATGTATGCAGATGAAATTACCGGTTCCATGGAGTATACCATTGCTGAGACGGAGCGTCGCCGAGCCCTGCAGCATGAGCATAATATAGAACATGGTGTGGTACCCCAGACCATTTTTTCAAAGGTCAAGGATACCATGCAACAGCATCTGCATAATTCCGGATACAAGATGGACGAGCGCCAGCAGGCCCTGCTGGAGGCTGCCGAAGAGTTGCCGAATTTCAGCTCGGTGGGTGAGCTTGAGAGAGAAATCAAAAAGCTTGAAAAAGAGATGCAACAAGCCGCCAAGGAGCTGGCCTTTGAAGAGGCTGCGGCACTGCGCGACAAAATAAAAACTCTGCGCAAACTGGAAATTGAGTTGGGATGAAAAAGTATTTGAAAAAACTGGCGATATATGTGCTACCTGTGCTTATCGGCGTGGCAGTGCGGCTTGTCTATGCCACCTGTAAAATACGGGTTCATGGAGCTGAAAATCGCAACAATACGATAGGCAGCGGCAAAGCGGTTATCGGCTCTTTCTGGCACTACTCCCTGCTGGGGATGTTTTATCATTGCCGTAAGGATAATGCCGTAATTATGGTGAGTTCCAGTGCCGATGGTGAATATATCTCCAGGATGCTGGAACATTTCGGTTTTAAAACCGTGCGTGGCTCCCGCAATAAGAAGGGTGTGCAGGCTTTAAAAGATCTGGTCAAAGCGGCGAGGAACGGCGAGAATACCGCGCTGGTCACGGATGGCTCACAAGGCCCGGAGCGGGTGGCTCAGCCCGGAGCGATCCTGATCGCTTCGATGAGTGGAACCCCTATTGTACCCATGGCCTGGGCAGCTTCCCGTTATGGTACCATTCGCTCCTGGGATCGGACCGCCTTTCCCAAACCATTTTCGACAGTAGATCTTGTTTACGGTGAGCCGTTTGGGGTACCGCCGGGGGTGAAAGGAGACGCGGTGGAGACCTACCGGCTGGAGCTGGAGCAGAGGCTCAATGCACTTTACCACGAGATGTGGGCTCTACACGGTAAGAAGGTTCACTGAAGGCCGGAGCAGAGCAGAAAGGCTTTGGGGCCAACCCGGCGCTATCGAGATAAAAAATATTGCTCGCGTACCTGACTTGTGGCAGAAAACCAGTTCTCCATCAGGCTTTGCTGAGCATATCATAGAATTTTACGGTTTAAACTTTAACAGGCTTCAAAAAAGAAAAGAGTAAAACGGAAATTATGCAGACTAAAGGGATAGTGGTTGCAGGGCTTGCCGGAGGTTCGGGCAAAAGTGTGGTATCGGTCGGTCTCACAGCCGCCTTTGCCGCCCGGGGCCAACAGGTTGTGCCATTTAAAAAAGGGCCGGATTATATCGACGCTGGTTGGCTGCAGTTGGCCTCAGGTGATAAATGTTACAACCTCGATCCGTATCTGGTCGATGAGCAGAAGTTGAAACAATCGTTTTACACCCATGCAGCAGGAGCAGACATCGCCCTGCTCGAGGGCAACCGGGGGCTCTATGACGGAGTCAATGCCGAGGGCGGGTTTTCCACGGCAGAGCTTGCCATTTCACTTGATCTGCCCGTTATTCTGGTGGTGAACTGCACCAAAACCACCAGGACGGTAGCAGCAATGGTACTGGGCTGTATGGAACTGGACAAACGCATAAATATTCAGGGTGTGGTGTTGAACCATATTGCCACAGAGCGCCAGAAACGTCTGGTGACGGAGGCGGTTGAACGCTATACCGGAGTACCGGTTCTGGGGGTGATTCCCCGTATGAAGCGTGATATTTTTCCGATGCGTCATCTTGGCATGATACCCCATCAGGAATATACCGATTCGACGGATGCGCTCTCTTTTCTCATTGAAACGGTCTCAGAAAATATTGACCTGGCACGGGTTGAAGAGATCATGAAACCTTTGGACGCTGATCTCGCACAGAAATACCTGCCGGTTGAAGTTGCTGCCGGGCCGGTCGCCAAAGATGTGCGTATTGGTATTCTGCAGGATGCGGCATTTCAGTTCTATTATTCAGAAAATCTCGAGGCTCTGGAGCAGGGTGGCGCAGAGCTGGTACCTATTAATGCCCTGGAAGATGAAGCGCTGCCCGAGCTGGATGGCCTCTATATAGGTGGAGGTTTTCCTGAGACCAGTGCCCGCTTGCTAGCCGCCAACAAAAGTTTCCGCCAGTCAGTCAGGAAGGCGGCGAATGACGGGCTACCCATCTACGCTGAGTGCGGGGGATTAATTTATCTTGGCGAATCCATTGAGCTCGATGGTGAAGAATTTCCGCTCGCAGGAGTTTTTCCCGCCCGTTTCGGCATGTCGGTAAAACCCCAGGCGCATGGCTACTCGGCCTTTACCGTGGACCGTGAAAATCCTTTCTACCCTGTGGGAACCAAGGTTAAGGGGCATGAGTTTCGTTACTCAACCGTGATAGACTGGGGTTGGGATGAGGAGAGTATGACAGTGGCGATGGAGCGTGGCAAAGGTTTCATGGAGTCACGTGACGGGCTCTGCCATAAGAACGTACTCGCCCTGTACACCCACGTTCACGCGGATGGTACACCTGAATGGGCGCCTGGCTTGCTTGCGAAGTGTCGGGAGTATAAGGCTAACTGCGAAAAAGCGTAATTGCGTAACTGCGTAAAAGCGTAAAAGGCGTTGGGCGTTGGATGTTGGAGGTTGGACGTGACTGCAACAGCGACTGCGAAAAGCAACTGCAACTGCAACTGTAACTGCGGGTTGGGTGTAACCGCAACTGCAGGTAGGACGTTGGATGGGGGATGTTGGACGTGACTGCGATGTAACGGCAACTGCGGGTTGGAATGGGGGACGTAACTGCGACTGCGACTGCGGAACTGCAGGTTGGACGTTGATCGATATGGCGACGCCGGATAGCGTGCCATATCGACTCAATCAGGATCAGTATGCTGGGCTTGAACCTCTAACAATCTATATCGAAGTCTCTCTTTGCTCGCTTGTCTGCGAGCATGACTTTTTCATCGATAACGCTGATCTGGGCAAAAACGATTTTTCTGTAGACTTCTAATGGGTTGGGCTGGAACCTATAACCTTGATATAGATTTTTTCCTGCTCCTCTTCCGAAGGTGCCGGATCTACCCAGTGAATAAAGGATTCGGTTACCCGCATAAAGTCGCCATTATCCTTCTTGCACTTGGCACAGATGGTTTCGGCATCGTCACGGTACATGATGATTTTTGATGCAGGTTCTCCACTTTTATCAACCGCAGCCATCTTGCGGCAACCGCAGTCAAGGCGAATGACAACAACCCCGATACCATCCGGGCTGCCTTCAAGGATTCCTTCGATCATAGCCAGTTCACGCTTCTCTGCCATGATTTCATTCTTTTTCTGGTTTCGTTCTGAGATCTTTTTTGCCATGATGTGATAATTGTTGTTTCAATGGATTATCTTAAACCACCGGAAGTTAAGTTCCGGCAGATCGTTTTTTTCTCGTTGGTGAAGAACCAGCAACATAATTACAAAGCCGTCCTCGGGTCAACTATAATCTCGATTTTTGACAGTGCGGCAAAATTACTAAACAGCGATTGCGCCGAAGGTTTTACCGGGAGCCCGGAATTCTCATCAGCTCAGGCGGGCATGATACCAAAAACATCCCTGTCAGTTTCAGCAGTGCATAGTGCTATAGAAGTGATGGCTCAATGGTGGTGCGGAATTTGGGTACGTCACAGTCAGAGGGCATAGCATGTTGCTGGTGCCGAAGCGATTTTGCCGACCACGTGACTATTTTGTAACATGCAGGGAAAGAAATACAGAAAGAGTCGAAAGACAGGTGTTTTTTTATCTCCCTGGAATAAGGTGCTACTTTGTGGTCGTGGCGGGTTGGCTGCAGCTTATGGCCCTTTATAAGGATTCCCGGCCATTACAAGATGCGAAGCCGGGGTATATGGGAACGGCCGGGAGATTCAGCACTCTATTTCACGGACTTGGGCGGCATTAAAACGAATGGTCTTAGGTGGGTGTATTATCGGCAAAAGTCTGTCTGGAAAGATTTAAGTTCCTGTAAATGCGGAAAAAATATACATAGAGTACGGGCTGAGTTTTTCCTTGACAAAAGACTGGCCGTACATTAAACGGAGTAATACACGAAAACACATGTTCGTGAAGGTATTTCGATTACATACAGAGTGTAATATAAATACTTCTTTAAATTATCCAATTCATGGAGGTGAAATATGTTTGAAGTAGTTGTAGATAAAGATAAGTGTACTGGCGATGAGGAATGTGTATCAGCATGTCCTGCACAGGTATTTGAGATGGCTGACGGCAAAGCAGAAGTAGTTGAGCCGGATGAGTGTCTTGGTTGTGAGACCTGTGTTGAGGTTTGCCCTGAGGGTGCTATCACTGTTACTGAGATGTAATAGTCCTCATCGCACAGTGTAATGCAGCAAGCCCATCTCCGATTTGGAGATGGGCTTGTCTTGTTTGTACCCGTTACAACGATCTCCATCTGGCACGAAACTGCAAAAGTCATAAGGGGATCAGATTTTCCACTGTGCTGTTCGAGCAGAGTAGAGGTTAGAGAAGTTCCATGCCATCAAAGCTGTCCCGATTCAAGCCGGGCGTGCAGAGGAAGACACATCTGCTGCTTGCGGCGTCTCTCTGGACCGGTGTAGGTTCCCTGCTGATGTGGAGGGGGATGCGCTGGCTGGATGTCGCAGACCTTCTCATTCTGGTTATACCAGCAGTAGCGCTTGGTTTTCTCAAATCACGCTTTATCCTGGACAAAGCTTCCCGGCGAGTTCTGGAACGTATCTCTCAATTCAACGATGGGACCTGTCTTGGCGCTGTCTATTCCAAGGGAACCTGGTTGATGGTGATAGTCATGATGGTTGCCGGCGTGCTGTTACGGGAGTCTCATATTCCCAGAACGATATTGGGAATGTTGTATGTTACTGTCGGCTGGGGTCTTGCCTGGTCGAGCCGAAACAGCTGGCGGGCATGGTTTAAAGAATGATCTTCAAGTGTAAGACGCGATGAATCCCACTCCGAGTTCCTCCAATATTGTCACAATCGATACGGCAGCGCTCACTCATAATTATCGAATTGTTTCCTCCTCACTGCCCTCGGGGGTAGAACTTCTTGCCATGGTGAAAGGCGACGGCTACGGCCATGGCATGGTCGAGTCTGCCAGGGCGTTTGCCAAAGCCGGTTGCCACCTTTTTGGTGTGGCCGAAGCTTGCGAGGGAGTCTGTCTACGACAAGCCGGGGTTGAGGGCGAAATATTCGTAATGGTCGGTTTTCAGCCCGATGCTGTCGAATATTTTTTCACCTCAAATCTCACACCGGTCGTCTTTTCAGCCGATGCGGTTGAGCTGCTTTCAAAGACAGCAGTTCGCCTGGGGCGGGAAATAACTCTGCATCTGAAGATCGACACAGGAATGAGCAGGCTGGGTGTGATGCCCGGTGAGGTAGCCACTTTTGCCGAACTGATCGAAAATCTGCCCGGAATACGACTCGGTGGTCTCTTGAGCCATTTTCCGGAGGCGGATAACGTTGACTCGCCGAATACCATCAACGCTTTTCGTGTATATTCAGATGCATGCCGCAGCATAGAAACACAATTTTCTGGTATCCGGCATATTGCTAATTCCGGTGCAGTGCTTAATTTTCCCGAGACCTTGTGCGACATGGGGCGGGCAGGTATAGCTCTATATGGTTATTCGCCCAGTGGACAATGGCAACACGGCAAGGTGGGAGATACATATCTCAAGCCTGCCATGAGTTTTACCACCAGGATAGCCATGGTCAAGGAAGTCGCTGCGGGGGTGGGCATCAGCTATGGCCACAGCTATGTAACGACCCGGCCAACCCGGCTGGCGGTGCTGCCGGTGGGGTATGAAGATGGGTACTCGCGCCTGCTTTCCAATCGTGGAGAAATATTGGTTCACGGTAAGCGTGTGCCGATACTCGGCAGGGTTTGCATGAATCTGTGCATGGTTGATATTACAGACATAGAAGGTGTGCAGGCTGGCGACGAGGCTGTGCTCCTGGGTGAGCAGGGTGACGAGAAGATCACCGCAGATGATATTGCTGCCTGGGCGGAGACAATCAGTTATGAGGTTCTCTGTATGCTCGGCAACAATAACCAGAGAAAATTTATTTGAAGTTCGGGAGAGTCTCCTCCGAAATTTAATGTAACGTACCTTATTCGACAGGGCAGTAAGAAAAAAATACAGCAGATTCAATGGGAGTGAAGCGCCAGTGGGCCTTCCTGTCATGTTGCCCTTAATGATAGCAATAGACGAGTATAATTCATGATCAGAGCACGAGTAAAAGAGGTAGTTGACAGGTGTTTCCAGCAAGGTGTTGAAAATGGCAACTGGTCTGACGCCGGGGCTGGTAAATATGCGGTTGAACTGCCCAAGCGCAAGGGCCAGGGCGACTTTGCCACCAATATCGCGTTAGTTCTCGCAGGTGTTGAGAAACGCAACCCACGTGAGATAGCACAACAGGTAGCAGATATGCTGGCGGCAGAGACCGCGCTTATCGCCAAGGTCGATATCGCAGGTCCAGGGTTTGTCAATGTGTTCATTCAGCCGGACGTATGGCGCGGTATTATCCCCACCATCGTTGATAACGGAACACAGTTCGGCTTGAGCGCAGTAGGCGATAAGCGTAAGGTTATGGTCGAGTTCGTCAGCGCCAATCCTACCGGGCCGCTCAGCATTGGTCACGGTCGTCAGGCTGTACTCGGTGACTCTATTGCTCGTTTGCTCGAGGCCACCGGTCATGATGTCTATCGCGAATACTATTTCAATGATGCCGGTCGCCAGATGCGGGTTCTCGGTGAGTCCACCAGGGCCAGGTACCTGGAAAAACTCGGTTTGCCGAATGAGTTTCCTGAAGATGGTTATCAGGGCGAGTACATCATGGATATCAGCCAGGAGCTTATCGACGAGCAGGGCGATAGCTTGAAAGATGAGCCGGATGTGACTCCCTTCAAAGAGAAGGCCAAGGATGTTATCTTCAAGGATATCGCCGGCACCCTGGAGCGCATGGGCATTAACTTCGACAACTATTTCAACGAGCAGTCTCTCTATGATGACGGGCATATCGATGATGTAGTGGCAAAACTGCGAGAGAAGGGGCTGGTCTACGAGAAAGACGATGCTACCTGGTTCAAAACCACTGAGTTCGGTCAGGAACAGGATCGGGTAATCATCAAGAATACCGGCGAGCCAACCTACAGACTGCCGGATATCGCCTATCACCGCGAGAAATACAAGCGCGGTTTCGACTGGATGGTAGACATCTTCGGTTCAGACCATATCGCTACTATCCCCGATGTTCTGGCGGGTATGCAGGCGCTTGGTTATGATGAGTCCAAGGTGACTGTTGTTTTGCACCAGTTTGTGACCTTGACCCGTGAAGGCAAGCAGGTGAAAATGTCTACCCGCAAGGCGAACTTTGTCACGGTTGACGAACTGATCGATATGGTCGGTGTCGATGTTGTCCGCTTCTTCTTCATGATGCGCAAGGCGGACAGTCAGCTCGAGTTTGACCTCGATCTCGCCACCAAGGAGAGCCAGGAAAATCCGGTGTACTATGTCCAATACGGTCACGCCAGGATGTGTTCCATACTCGAGCAGGCTGCCGGTAAAGGTGTAGAAAAAGTAGGCTTTGATCAAATCGACCCTTCTCTTTTGAAAGAAGAAGAGGAGATGCAGCTCCTGAAGACCATGTCGCAGCTGCCGGCGGTCATTGAAGGTGCAGCTCTTGACCTGGCCCCGCATAAAGTGATTTTCTACCTGCTCGACCTTGCTGCACAGTTCCATAGCTACTACAACAAACACAAGGTTATTACAGAAGATGTTCAGTTGAGTCAGGCTCGATTGTGTCTGATTGAGGCCTTGCGCCAGGTGTTCAGTAACGCACTTGCCATTGTCGGGCTGACCGCTCCTGAACGTATGTAAACGGGGTACGATATGGCACCAAGGCGAAAGCCGGCGGGAAAAAAGATAAAGTTCGAGTTGACCCCGAGTGGTATTGCCGGGGTCGGCATAGTCTGCTTCTGCATCTTTTTATGGATGTTTCTCTTCGGGGTCTGGACAGGACAGTCATTGCTGTTGCCTGCACCGAAACTGGGTGTCAATGAACGTCATATTGCCCGGGGAGAGGTCGAAAAGAATGACCCGGCCCGACATATTCAGGCTGAAGAACTGAAAAAAATCAGAACAAGGCAATAAAACAGGATCATTTTTCAAGTTATCGGACGGGAAAGAAGTGAATGTTTCTTTCCCGTTAGCGTGCAGCTTTTCTTTGATCTTTCAACCATTATATGTAATTGTACAGGGTTCGTGGGCTGCTTTGCTAAGCGCTCGCAGAAAGGCAGACCGGGTCGCGCTGCCAACGCTGTTTCCCGAAAATTTCTGGTAAGCAGCTTCAGGGAGTCTGTCGGAGGGCCGCCATTTTTTCTTAGATCAGGGCCTTGAAGGGAAGTGGTTCACAGTAATATATCGAATATTGCGGGAATTGGTTTCTTTCAGGGGCGAAGATAAGAAGAAAAAAAGGTATTTCTCCGATAGGCTCTTAGTCCGGATTTCTCAACAGTTGGAGTGGGTCCCAAGGGCATTCCTTCCTGGGCAACACCGGTGAGCATTGAAAAATTACCTCAATGAACATGAGAAATCAGGGTTTGTGCGCACCGCCAGTTGTCCTGCTGTTATATGCACTCCATAGTTACATAATTTATTACATCACAGAGTGACCACACATTATGATTGGAACATTATTAACCAAGGTATTCGGCAGTAAAAACGACAGGGTACTGAAGCAGATTAAGCCGATTGTGAATAGGGTGAACGAGCTGGAGAGCACGATTCGGCCACTGGACGATGCGGAGATTGCGGCAAAAACTGTTGAGTTCAGAGAACGCTTCGAAAAAGGTGAGTCCCTCGATTCCCTGTTGCCGGAGGCATTTGCAGTCGTTCGCGAGGCTGGTCGCAGGGTGCTTGGTGAGCGGCATTACGATGTGCAGCTGGTTGGTGGTGTTATTCTGCATAATGGCAAGATTGCCGAGATGAAAACCGGTGAGGGTAAAACCCTTACCTCCACTCTGCCGGTATATCTGAACGCTCTGAGCAGTAAGGGTGTTCACGTGGTAACAGTCAACGATTATCTCGCTGCCCGTGATGCCGAATGGATGGGCCAGGTTTACAACTTCCTTGGTATGAGCGTAGGACGGATCGTGCATGGTATGGATGACCAGGCTCGAAAAGAGGCCTATGCCGCCGATATTACCTATGCCACCAATAACGAGCTGGGCTTTGATTATCTGCGTGACAATATGAAGTTTGAGCTGGAAGATTTCGTTCAGCGCGGCTTTAATTACGCCATCGTGGATGAGGTTGACTCCATCCTGATCGATGAGGCGAGAACACCTCTCATCATCTCCGGACCTGCAGATATATCCACTGAGTTGTATGGCAATGTCAATCGTATCATCCCGCGCTTCAAGCCGGATGAGCATTATGTTATCGATGAAAAGGCACGTCAGGTAAGTCTTACCGAAGAAGGTATTGGCCTCGGTGAGGAGATGCTGGAGGTAGACAACCTCTACGACCCGAATAATATTGAGCAGCTTCACCATTTGAACCAGGCTCTGAAAGCCCACACCCTGTTCAAGAAGGATGTGGATTACATCGTCAATAACGGACAGGTCGTTATCGTCGACGAGTTCACCGGCCGCACCATGGAAGGCCGCCGCTACTCAGACGGTCTGCACCAGGCGCTTGAGGCCAAAGAGGGTGTGAAGATCGAGCGTGAGAACCAGACCCTGGCTTCGATTACTTTCCAGAATTATTTCAGGATGTATGACAAGCTGGCGGGTATGACCGGTACAGCAGATACCGAGGCTCCTGAGTTCAAGAAGATCTATGATCTCGATGTTGTGGTTATGCCTACCAACATGCCAATGGTTCGTGATGACTACGCTGATGTAATTTTCAAAAACGAAGCGGCTAAATACCGTGCTGTTGTTCGCGAGATTGCAGAGATGCATAAGCAAGGCCGTCCTGTTCTGGTCGGAACCATCTCGATCGATATCTCTGAAAAGATCGCCAATATGCTCAAGAAAGAGAAAATCGATCACGAGGTGCTGAACGCCAAGCATCATGAACGTGAGGCTGAGATCATCGCCCAGGCCGGCCAGAAGGGCAGAGTGACCATTGCCACTAATATGGCTGGTCGTGGTACGGATATCAAGCTCGGTGAAGGTGTTGTCGAGGCAGGTGGTCTGCATATTCTGGGTACTTCCCGTCATGAATCCCGTCGTATCGATAACCAGCTGCGTGGTCGAGCAGGACGTCAGGGTGACCCAGGTTCTTCCCGCTTCTTCCTTTCTCTCGAGGATGATCTGCTCCGTATTTTCGGTTCAGACAGAATTACCGGAATTATGGAAAAGCTCGGTATGGAGGAGGATGAACCGATCGAGCATAGCATGATCAGCAAAGCGATTGAAAACGCCCAGCGCAAGGTAGAGGGACACAACTTCGATATCCGTAAACACCTGCTCGAATATGACGATGTCATGAACAAGCAGCGTGAAGTTATTTATCAACAGCGCCGGGAAGTGCTTGAGGGCGGTGATGTGGCCGGTGTCATCCAGGAGATGATCAGCGATGTCACAGAAAGCGTTATTGAGGATTTTTACCAGGATCGCATCGACTCGATAGATTGGGATTGGGATGGATACCATGATCGTCTGACCGAGCTTTTCAATATCACCGAGAAGTGGCCGGAAGAAGAGCGGGCTGATCTCAAAGAAGCTGATTTCCGCGAAAGAACCATAGAGATGGTCAATAAAGCGTATGCTGCCCAGGAAGAGATCAACACTCCTGAGAATATGCGTCAGATCGAGAAGATCTTGTTACTGCAGATCGTTGACACTGCCTGGAAAGATCACCTGCTCTCCATGGATCACCTTAAGGAAGGAATCGGCCTGCGGGGGTATGGGCAGAAGAATCCGCTCAATGAATATAAGCGCGAAGGTTTCGAACTTTTCAATAAGCTCATGGAAGCCATCCGTGTTCAGTGTGTTTCTTCCCTGATGCGCGTTCGTATCATGCAGCAGGATGATGTCGAAAGGCTCGAGGAAGAGCGTCGCCGTAAAAAAGAGCAGGAGATGGAGATGAGCAGGGTCACCTCCTCCGCTGCCAACGAAGACGAATCGGCTGATGCCACCATCAAGCGTGAAGGTGACAAGGTTGGCCGTAACGCTCCCTGCCCATGCGGTTCGGGCAAGAAGTACAAGAAGTGTTGTGGTCAGGCAAACTGATCGTATACTTCGGGCGAGCAATTAAAAAGAAAAAGCCGGTCTCCGCTTTGGGAGACCGGCTTTTTCTTTTTTGGGTGTTATCTTTTTTTGTGGTGAGCTCAAGTGTGTCTTGGCAGGTGAACCGTGGTATTTATCCCTGAACAATCAGCGTAAAGCTGAACCATACTGTTTTTTCTCAGCCATCATCCTTTTAAGTTCCACATTTCCGGGGATAACGATATCAGGGTCCAGCTTGAAGTTTAATGATCGGCTTTTGCCACGGTATTTTACTGAATTCAGAATCAGCTTCATGGTTTCACGCCGGGCCAGGTGTTTATCATCCGAACGGACAACCCACCATTTTGACGTATTAGTGTGGGTTTTCTGCAAAAGAACTCTTTTCTTTTCAGTGAACTCATCCCACAGCTCCTGGGCCTGCAGATCGACCTCACTCAATTTCCACTGACGCAACGGATCATTGCGTCTGCGCTCAAATCGTTTAGCCTGCTCATCTTTGGAAACCGAAAAGTACAGTTTGAGGAGAGTGGTGCGGCCGGCATCGAGGATAAAATTTTCCTCATAGCTGTTGACCTTTTTCAAAAAGCGTCGGTATTGGTCCTCGCTGCAAAAGCCCATTACCGGTTCAACCATTGCCCGGTTATACCAGCTGCGGTCAAACAGGACGATCTCTCCTGCGTGGGGGAACTGTTCGATGTATCTTTTAATGTGCAGTTCGGTCTGTTGGATTTCGTTGGGTTTGCCGAGAGCCACCACGCGATAGCGCTTTTCATTCATGTAGCGGGTAACCCGACGGATGGTGCCGCCTTTGCCGGAGGCATCACGGCCGTCGAACAGAATGATCATTTTTTTGCCGGTCTTTTCAAGATGAACCTGCATTTTGATGAGCTCTGCCTGGTACGGTTTCAGCTCTTCCGCATAATAATACTTCAGAAGCGCTGCCTCAACAATCTCATCCTTATGCTTGGCAGGGAGCAGTTCCGACATTGCCTTGGTTATCCCGGAAGGCGGCACAGATTTGAGGTTCTTATCAAGGTCCTTGACGAGATCCCTGATTATGGAGGAGGCACCCCGATCAGGATCGAACATCGGTGAATTCTGTTTGCTATTGGTGGGTAAAGACATGAAAGGTGCTCCAATATATTAATATAACAAAAATGTGAACAGGATGATTGATAGCGGATATGAAAAATAACAGTAAATTGTCAGGAAAACATTAGGCTTTAGTTAAGTTTTCGCCCCTGTCGATACATCTCCACGTATACGGGGGGCAATTTCAAACGCTGAAGTTCTTGTGTGGTCAGGGAAATATCGTAGGGTATACGATGATGTCTGACCGACAGGCGAAGAGTTGTATCGGGGCTCAGCGATAAAGCCTGGTCTGTTTCCTGATAGTTTTGCCCTTCCTGAAGCTCTATCACCGCGCAGCTGACCGAGGGGTCGCTGTCAAACATTCGGCCGGCTGATCCAGGGTTTATGAAGTGGACCTCACCCAGATATTTGTGGTACGGACTGTGGGAATGGCCTGTTACAACGATATCAGAACTGACGTGTTCAGCTAACTCATAAAAGCGGGATTCCGGGGTAGAATCAGAAAGAAATTCATGAGGTCGAGCCGGGCTGCCATGGTAAATGCCGATGGTAACAAAAGTGTTTCCCGTTTGCACAGAGCCCATAGGGATTTCAATGGTGCGCTTCACCGGAAACGAACGAAGATATTGTTGGTTCGCTTCTGAAAGTTGTTTTGCCGTTACCTGGTACATGATGCGTTTTTCAGGATTCGATGGCTTCTTGAAATCTTCGCCTTGCAAAAGCTTGAGTACCTTTTTGTCGGTATTGCCCAGAATGGAAAGGGCTTGCTTTGCTCTCAGCCAATCAAGAACTTCATTGGGAAATGGTCCATAGACCGTAGAGTCTCCAGAATTGATTGTATATTCAAATGTATTACCTGCAAAAAAGTTGTCAATTGCTTCCAGGCCGGGGTAGTTGCCGTGAATATCTGAGAGAAGGAGAATTTTCATAATAGCACACTATATCGAACTATATTGAATTACAGCAATGGCCCCATGAGCAGTACCGCATTTTCCTTAAACTGTTCAAGTGTAGAACGATTCTGGTAGTCTTCCTTGTCAAGATCCCTGGAAGAGGAGATATATTCCTGCTGGAGTTCGCGAAGTTGGGTGCAGGCTGGTCTGTCGTAAATAACAAGCGTAGTTTCGAAGTTGAGCCAGAAACTGCGCATGTCGAAGTTTACGGAGCCAAACAGAGCAAAATCGCCATCTATGGTGATGGTCTTGGAATGGAGCAGACCACCGAAAAAGAGCTTGATATGAACCCCCGCCTGCAGAAGTTCACCAAATCTGGCACGGCTGGCGTAGTCTGCAAGTTTGGAGTCGTTTTGCGCAGGAATGATGAGGATGACCTGAACACCTCGCAGTGAGGCGGATTTCAGGGCAGCGAGCAAAGCATCATCCGGGACGAAATACGGAGTAGTGAGTATAAGCTCCTTTCGTGCTGCATATATGGTGGTCAAAAGCAGGCTGTGTATCGCTTCTGTGGTAAAATCAGGGCCAGAGGGAACAAGCTGTACAGCCACGTCTCCTTCCGGTTCAAGTTGATGTACATCGGCTGCCTTTCGGAATGATTCTACCGCGTGGGATGTTACGGCTAACGAAATCTGCCTGGAACTGGATTCCAGATACCAGTCGTTGATGAATGTGCCTGCGAGGCTCTCTACCACCGGCCCGCGGAGTTTGAGCATTACATCGACCCATTGGCCTACTCCGGCCCCGGCTTTAAAACAGCTTGGATCAGCCATGTTCTGGCTGCCGGTATAGGCGGTTTGACCATCGATCACTACAATTTTACGATGATTACGGATGTCGACCCTGGCAAAGAGCGCCTTGATCAGCCCAGCGGGAAGTGCTTCACGAATCCGCACCCCTCTTGCCTGCAGCTTTGCCGCAGAGTCGCTGACCAGGAACTCACGGCTACCGATGGAGTCGAGCAGTATGCGGCATGCGACACCACGATCTGAGGCTCTGCAGATTGCGGCCATGACATCGTCAACCATGCCCCCTTCCTGCCAGATGTAAAACTGGAGGTGGCAGGTGGAGCGAGCCTGTTCGATGTCGCCAATCAGCGAGTTTAAAAACTGTTCCGAGCTGTTGAGTAGTACGAGATTGTTACCGGCCATGGCGGGCAGCCCGGTGTGATGCAGAGCAAGGTTATGGAGGGGCAGGCACTCTGCGCCAAGATGTTGCCACTGTACCGGAGCACGGTCCTGCAAAGATTGCAACCAGTGCTGGTAATACTTAAAGGAATGCTGCATGCGCTTTGTTCGGCGTTCGGAGATACGGTTTTCGCCAAAAAGCAGGTAAAGAATAACGCCTATGAAGGGAAAAAGGAGTATCACAACTAACCAGGCCAGGGTAACGCCGTGCGACCTTTTCCGCATAATTACCCGAAAAGAGAGGCCTACCCTGATAGCGAGGTCCACCAGAAAAAACAGCGTGGAAAAGAGCGAAAAGTTGAGTTCCGGCATAAAGAGATTGGTAATAGTGTGGAATGATCTGTTATTAACGGCCGTAACGGCTACTGAAAGATGTTAGAACTGTGGTCGGTATTCTGAAGTATGCGGGTTGCCAATCACTATTGTTCCCTAGTGTTTTTAGATGGGGAGCAACACTGGTCTCTATGATTTTAGGGTAGCATATTCAGACAGATAAATGATAGATTGTATTGAATCACGCGCCCGGTTGCAAGGGAAATGATATCTTGCAGATCCGTTCCGGGGCTGAGATGCACAAAAGTCAGACGGGGGAAATTGGTCGGAGATGAAACTGAAAATCTCTGATCGGAGAATAATGGAAGCTTTCATTGAGTTTCATTCACACACAGGACATTGAAATACATGGGCGTTAAAGGATTTAAAACATCGGCGGTAGCTGCTGGCATTAAGTACAAAGACAGGTTGGATCTTGGATTGATCTTCAGTGAGAAGCCTGCTGTCACAGCAGGTGCTTTTACCACCAGCCAGGTTAAGGCAGCACCTGTTGTGATTGATATGGACCGGCTCAAACAAGAGGGCAAAGCCCAGGCGATTCTGGTAAACAGCGGTTGTGCAAATGCCTGTACCGGCAAGCAGGGTATGGATTCTGCCCTGCGGTCGAGTAAATTGCTTTCAGATGCTCTCGGGATCGCCGATAATATGGTTCAGCTTTCGTCTACCGGTGTGATTGGTGACCAGCTCAATATGGAGGCTTTTGAGACGAGTATTCCAACCCTGGTTGAAGGTCTTGATGAAGGGAACTTCGGCAAAGTAGCGGAAGCGATCATGACCACCGATACCGTTCCGAAGACCGCTGTGAAAAAAGTGGTGATAGGCGGCAAGGAGATTACTTTGATGGGTATGGCCAAAGGTGCCGGCATGATCATGCCGAATATGGCAACGATGCTGGCCTTTGTGCTGACGGATGCCCAGGTAGGTTTTGTTGAACTGCATAAAACCCTGGTCAGCAGTGTCGAGCGAACCTTTAACCGAATTACGGTTGATGGCGATACCAGCACCAATGACATGGTACTGGTAATGGCAAATGGCGAGGCCGGAAATCCTTGGCTTGATGAAGAATGTGCTGACGATTACGCAATATTTCAGGATGCGTTGGAGTCGTTATTACGCGATCTGGCGCTCATGATCGTAGCGGATGGTGAGGGTGCGAGCAAGTGTATCACTATTCGGGTTTGCGGTGCCCGGGAGGATGAAGAAGCGGAGAAGATGGCCAGGACTATTGCCAACTCCGCTCTGGTTAAGACAGCCTTCTTTGGAGAGGATGCAAACTGGGGGCGGATTATGGCGGCAATGGGGCGGTCGGGTGTTCGCTTCAATCCGGATCAGGTCGATATTGCCTTTAACGATGTGGTGATCGCCCGTGACGGTCAGGCTGTGGGCAAGGAGGCGGAAGCTGAGGCATCAGAAGTTTTGAAAGAGAAAAAATTCAACGTTTGCATCGACCTGAAAGAGGGTAATGGTTGTGAAGAAATCTACACCTGTGATTTCTCGATTGATTATGTGAAAATTAATGCCGATTATCGGTCATAACGGAGTTTCCTGCATGGAGAATAACGTATCCTATCTGTTGCCACCCGGCTATGATTTGTCTCGACTCTACCAGCAGCTTGAAGATCTCTATCTGCTTGAAGAGACCGGTGAGCAACAGTACCGCTCCACCTATCTTGATACCTGGGACTGGAGACTTGTTTCCAACGGGGTAATGGTGGAGCGTGCAGGATACAAATATACCTTTTCCAACCTCGACGGAGCTATCCTTGCTTCGGAGACCGGCTCAAGAAAGCCACGCCCTTTATTGCGGGATTTTCCCGAAGGTGCCTTGCGTGAACATCTGGCAAAATGTATGGACGTTCGTGCGCTGCTGCCGCAGTTCACAGTCGAAACTGCTCAGAATGATGTGGCCTTGCTGAACAAAGATCAGAAAACGGTTCTGCGGTTCAGCGTTATTCGCCAGAGTGCTGAGCATGGAGATGAACACCGTGAGCTGCAGCCCTTGCTCATCCTCAAACCATTGCGAGGATATAACAAGCCGAAGAAGAAGGTGGTAGCCCTTCTGAGAGCTGAGGAATTCCGGAAGTGCGGTGAGGATGAGAGCCTGATGGAGAGGTTGCACCAGGCTTTTGGAGTGGACAGGAGTATAACCAGTTCAAAATTTTCCTGCCGGTTATCGGCTGAGGCGAGTATCGCTGAGGCGGTGCAGCAGATTTGCATTGTGCTTAAAGAGGCAATGCTCAGAAATCTTAGCGGGACTCTGGACGATATCGATTCGGAGTTTCTCCATGACTTTCGTGTGGCGGTGCGAAGGACCCGCTCTCTGCTGTCTCTGTTGAAAAAATATCTCCCGCAGGGCGAGGTGCGCCAGTTTCAGGAGGAGTTTAAGTGGTTGGGTACCGTCACCGGGCCGGTTCGTGATCTGGATGTATATCTGTTGATGACAGACCAGTACCAGGGGATGCTGCCGGTGGAACTTCAACCCGGTCTCAAAAGTTTTTTTCTTATTCTGGCCAGCCAGCGAAAAAAGGATCTTCGTCAAATGAAAGCTGCGCTTCAATCGGAGCGATTTTCTCAGCTGATAGAAGGGTGGCAGCAGTTTTTAGAGCTGTTGCCGGATCGGGATGATTATCCAGCGGGAGCTGCAAACTGCCGGGAGGTTGCCGAGAAGATTATCCGTAAACGGTTTAAGCGCATCCTGAAAGAAGGTGGCAGGATTACTCCGGAAACAGGGGATGACAAACTCCATGAGTTGCGTATAGAGGGCAAAAAATTCCGTTATATGCTCGAGTTTTTCTGCTCAATATTTGCTGAAGAGGCAACTCTTGAATATCTGAAGCAGATGAAGAAGCTGCAGAATAACCTCGGCGATTTCAATGATTATTCGGTACAGCGGGAGGTGTTGCTGGCACGACTGCAGCAACTTAAACCGACTACACCCGACTCGTTGGCGCTGGCTGCGGCACTTGGCGGGCTCATTGTCCATATGGGTGATGCGCAGCAGGAGGTCAGGACCAAATTCGAACAAACCTTTCAGAATTTCGCAGCCAAAAAGAACATAGATCTGCTTGAGCAGATATTCGCCGGCAGGTGCGAACAGCCTCCTGAAAGGAAGGTAGATTGAGAGCTCGGATGTAGAGGGAAGGATGAAGATTTTTGCGGTATATAGCAGCAAAGGAGGGGTGGGCAAGACGGCTACGGCGGTGAACCTGTCATATTGTGCTGCGCGGCAAGGTCACAGGGTTTTGCTCTGTGATATTGACGCCCAGGGCGCCGCTTCATACTATTTTCGAGTTAAAGCCGCCAAGAGTTTCAGTGGTAAAAAACTACTGGGCGGCGGTTTCGATAAGTATATCCGTGCCTCTGATTACGAAAACCTCGATCTGTTGCCGGCCCATTTTTCTTTCCGCAATCTTGACCTTGCCTTAGCTAAGCTTGAGGCGAGTACCAGGCGCCGGGCTCTGAAAAATCTTTTTGACAGCCTGAGCGACCATTATGATGTACTGGTTAT
The DNA here is from genome assembly GCF_048381775.1 of Desulfosediminicola sp. Taxonomy (NCBI): domain Bacteria; kingdom Pseudomonadati; phylum Thermodesulfobacteriota; class Desulfobulbia; order Desulfobulbales; family Desulfocapsaceae; genus Desulfosediminicola; species Desulfosediminicola sp. The sequence goes on from NZ_JBLXGE010000013.1 coordinate 72,730, forward strand.
GGATTGCCCGCCCAATATAACCCTGCTCTCAGAGAATATCATTCTCGCCGCAGACTCTGTCGTTACTCCGGTCATTCCAACAACTCTTTCCCTGGTTGCCTTGAAGCAGTTGTTGAAGATCTTTCGTAAAGTCGGAGCAGAAGAGAAACGAATCAACGCCTTTTTTTCGATGGTTGAACCACGTAAACTGATGCATAAGGATGTGGTGGAAAAATTTCAGCACTACCCGATCTTTCGTGATACCCAGATCCCATTTCAGGCAGAGATAGAGAAAATGGGAATATATCGGCAGCCGGTTGGTGCTGTTTCTCCAACATCTGTTGCCGCACAGCGCTATCAGGAGCTGTGGCAAGAGTTGTGGGACAGGAGTGAGTTGATATGAAGGAGCTGTATCTGATACGCCATGCAAAGTCGAGCTGGAGCAATCCCGGCCTTGATGATATTGAGCGTCCGCTGAACAAACGCGGCAAACGGGACGCGCCTTTCATGGGTTCGCGTTTGAAAAAGTATGGAGTGCGGCCGGATATGGTCTATACCAGCCCCGCCAAACGAGCCAGGAAAACTGCAGGAACGATTGCCGAATGCGTCGGCTATCCGCAGGAACGTATTCAGCAGCGCGGTGATATTTATACCTCAGATATGAATAAGTTACTTCTCGTCGTTCGCCAGACAGAGAATCGAATCAGACGGCTTTTTCTGGTAGGGCATAACTATGTGCTTACCGATTTTGCTGAATATCTCACCAATGAGCCTTTAGGTAATGTTCCCACCTGTGGCATCGTCGGGATCGCTTTTGATATCGATGGCTGGCATCAGGTGGGAGAGGCTGGAGGGCATTTGCAGTTCTTCGACTACCCCAAGAGGCATCCTGAACATAGTCGCAAGTGACGGATCACTGTTCCATCGAGGGCCGGATCGATCCGGCCTGCCTGCCGTATCCCCATTACCCTTCCAACACAGTGCTATTCCTGTGGCATTTTTATATTGTGGTGGTATCTTTCCTTTTATTCCTGAGAGGATAATTGACAAGAGCTTCGTACATTGAGCTCTTCGCGATCAGGAAACGAAAGATTCCAGTTGGCTTTCCAGCCAATGTATATCGATAATTTTCAGCCATTGATGAAGAGGCGTCAGATGTCGTCTTCCCAGCGTTGTCGTAATTGCAAATTCTTCTATATGACCTACGAGGCTGCACGATCTTATGCCTGTAACGCCATTGAATTTATGAAGTAATCGCAATCCGGCCATAGTGGTATATGAAAACTCCGGTTTCGACTGTCAGCTTTCTTGCCGAAGACGGGAGGTAAGACGGGAAATTGGCAAAGAGTCTGAAACAGACCTTTCCTCTGGTGGTTTTCACGTATGGCATGATATTTAGATGTAGCTGTTTCTATTAAATCTTATGAATGTCTTGTAAGGATCTGCACCGTTTTTCGAGTGCATTGGGTGGTTGAGTTGGTAGAACGAATACGGAGCCTGGCGCTCTCTTTAGCAAAGAATACCTGGCTGACGAGCTGGGAGTTGATCAAGATCACAGTCCCGATCATGATCCTCACCAGAATTCTGGAAGAACTCGGCATGATTGTCGTAATCTCCAGATGGCTGGAACCGCTCATGGGCCTGATAGGTTTGCCGGGTGAGCTGGGTCTGGTCTGGGCTACGGCTATGCTCACCACCCTGTATGGCGGGATGGCAGTGTTCGCAGCCCTTGCATCGGGCCTGGAGCTGACGGTTGCGCAGGTGACCGTGCTCTGTGCGGCGATGCTGTTCGCTCACTCTTTGCCCATTGAGCTGAGTATCAGCAAAAAAACCGGAACTCCGGTTATGCCCATCGTGCTCCTGCGCCTGGGTGGCGCGGTGCTCTATTGCTTTATGTTGAGTCGCCTCTGTATTGGTTTTGATGTGTGGCAGCAGCCGGCTCCCACTATTTTTGCTGTGGCAACAGAGCATCTGAACCATTGGCAATGGCTGTTGCAGCAATGCAAAAATATCGGCCTGATCATTGTGGTGATCTTCTGTATCCTGCTTTTTATGCGGATATTAAAGGTACTGGGGGTGCTGGATCTGCTCGAGAGACTTCTTGCCCCGGTGCTGCCCCATTTCGGTATGGGCCGGGACGCTGCGCCGATTACCGTAGTGGGCATGATTCTTGGTATTGGCTATGGCGGCGCCCTTATTATCAGGGAAGTTGCCGCAGGTAAGATGGCCAGGGTGGAAATTTACAACTCGATGGCGCTGATGGCCCTTTGCCATGGCCTGGTTGAGGACACCCTGCTGATGTTTGCCCTGGGCGGCAAGCTCGGTGGGATTCTCTGGGGCAGGATAATTTTTTCCCTGGTAGTGATTTATATATTGGTGCGTCTGCGTGCTCAGTTTGCAGGCAGAAAAGAGATGTCTGACAACGTAATATGAAAACTTCAAAAGCTGAAGACAGTCAAATATGAAATTTACAGAATTTGGTGAACAACTTACGTGCAATGCGGGAATTCTCTCGCTGATGGATGACCTGGGTGAAGCAAAGGCCCTTGGTGGCGACAACATGATCATGATGGGTGGCGGTAACCCAGGAGTGGTTCCCGAGTTTCAGGATATGCTCAGGGAAAAGCTCAAAGACATGTGCTGTGACCGCAAGGAGTTTCATCGGCTGATCGGGGCCTACGATCCGCCACAGGGGGAGAGTCGTTTTGTGTCCGGCCTTGCGAAAATGCTGCAGCGTGAGTTCGGTTGGGAGGTTGGCCCGGAAAATATCTGCCTGACCAATGGCAGTCAGACCGCCTTCTTCATGCTCTTCAATCTTTTCGCCGGACGTTATGCTGACGGTTCGAGAAAAAAGATCTGTCTGCCGTTGGCGCCTGAGTATATAGGGTATGCGGACCTGGGGTTGAGTGATGACTTTTTTGTTTCGACCAAGCCCATAATAGAGGTCGATGGTGACCTTTTTAAATACCATATTGATTTTGAGAACCTGACCATTGGTGAGGATATCGGGGCAATCTGTGTCTCAAGACCTACTAACCCTACAGGCAATGTCATTACCGATCATGAGCTGGAAAAACTCAACCAGCTGGCATTAGAGCGTGGGGTGCCCCTGATCGTCGATAATGCTTACGGGCTGCCGTTCCCCTCTATGGTGTATTGCGAGGCCACTCCGTCATGGAACGAGAACATGGTGGTATGTTTCTCATTATCCAAACTAGGATTGCCTGCTGTTCGCACCGGTATAATTGTGGCAAAACCCGAAATAGTACGGGCTCTGGCCAGCATTAATGCCATCATGTCTCTTTCGCCCAGCAGTTTCGGTGCGGTACTCACTGAGCACATGATCGACAACGGGGAGATCATTGACATCAGCCGTTCCACCATCAGACCTTTTTATAAAAAGAAGATGGAACGGGCGGTGGAAGTGGTGCGAAAAGAATTTACCGGTGTGCCGTACCGCATTCATAAACCGGAAGGCGCGATGTTTCTCTGGCTCTGGTTTGAGGATATGCCGATTTCGAGCCTGGAGCTTTATGAGCGGCTGAAGAAACGTGGTGTGCTGATTGTTTCCGGGCACTACTTCTACCCAGGAATAGACGAAGAGTGGCAGCATATGCAGGAGTGTATCCGGGTAACCTATTCGCAGGATGACGATGACGTGGCGCGGGGGCTGGCTATCATAGCGGAAGAGGTTAAAAAGGCGTACTCTCAGGGAAAATAAGGGAGAAAAAGGTTAACCTAATCAGGAGTAAGGGGACACTGTGGGCGTGAAAAGAGTGTTGCAGCTGGGGGCCGTATGTGCGGTATTGACAGGTGGGGTTTGTAGTGCCGGTGCGGAATGTATTGAAGGGAACTGCATTAACGGCACAGGTGTCTATATCCATTCCGACGGGCGGGAATATCGTGGCGGGTTTGTAAACGCCATGGGGAGCGGTGAAGGTACCCTGCGTTACCCGGATGGTACTGTCTATGAGGGCAATTTTCGTAACGGCCGGTTTCATGGCAAGGGCAAATTGCTCGGTGCTGATGGCCGAAAATACATTGGTAATTTCCGTGAAAATGTCATCCATGGCCAAGGTGAGCTGATCAGCCCAGATGGCGTACGGTACAGCGGGGATTTCAACCTGGGTAAATACCATGGTACCGGTACCCTCATGTATCCTGATGGGCGCAGCTATACCGGAGAGTTCAGAAACAGCATTATTCATGGTGAGGGTAAGTTGGATTATCCGGATGGGACCCGGTATGAAGGACATTTTGCCCACGGGAAAAGAGATGGGGAAGGAACTCAGACCTATGCAGATGGCAGCCGCTATAGCGGCGGCTATCGTATAGGTCAGTGGCATGGGCCAGGCAAACTGGAAAATGCTGACGGGAGCGTCTATAGCGGCATGTTCGCGCTCGGCGGATTTAATGGTGAGGGGACTCTCATCTATCCTGACGGAAGTCGCTACAGCGGGATCTTTCGGCATAACAAGCGACATGGCAAGGGTGCATACTTTTCCACAGAAGGCTGGGTCTATTTTGGGCACTTTGTTGACGACCGGCAGGAGGGCACCGGTGTACTCGAATACCCGAACGGCAGCAGGTACGATGGTGAATTCATTGACGGCAAGCGGCACGGCTTCGGCACCTTTCATTATAAGGATGGCAGTGTTTATACAGGAAATTTCCGCAATGACCAGATAGAAGGTGAGGGCGAACTTACCCGGGCTGACGGTTCAAAGTTTGCCGGTGCCTTTGTGGCCGGTAAACCGGTTTATCCTGATCCGGTTGAGATACGAAGCCAGCCAACGAAAGCCATCGTTGACCAGGCATATCCGGCAGCTGAGTCTCTTGTGCCACGTGAGGAGCAGGTGGCAGATGAAAACAGTGATGAAGTCGTACCGGCAGCAGTTGCAGCAACTTCAGCGATAGCGATGGCTGTGACCGCCGAAAGCGGAGACGCCCCTGTGGTGAATGAGATAACTTCACCTGAAGAACTCTCACCGAATGGTGACGGGTTTGTTTACCATGATGGCCGTATCTGTCATGACAACATGACCTACGAGCCGGTGACCGGCTCGGCACAGATGCTCTTCCCGGACGGCTCAATCTATTCAGGCGGGGTGCAGGATGGTTTGATGCAGGGGGATGGAAACTTGCGTTTTGCCAATGGTGACGTCTATGAAGGTCAGTTTTCGTTTGGGAAAATCCACGGTCAAGGCATCTACACCTATTCAGATAAGCGTGAATATCGTGGTGAATTTGCAGACGGTGTAAAAAACGGAAAAGGAACGTTGACCTACCCGGATGCTACTTCATATACCGGTACATTCGTCAACGACCAGTTTTCCGGTGATGGCATTTACATTTTTGCGGACGGTTCCGTCTATGAAGGAAACTTCGACGCAGGCAAATTTAGTGGAACTGGCAGATTGACCTACAGTGACCTGAGTGTCTACCAGGGTGAATTTTTAGAAGATGTGCCCCATGGCAATGGCGTGCTTGTTTCCAACGATGGGAGCAGATTTGAAGGGCAGTTTGAAAAAGGCCGCCGTGATGGTACCGGCACTCTGACTCTACCGGACGGCGGGGTTGTACGCGGGGTGTTCGAAGATGATAAATTGGTGGAACGGCACTGATCTCTTGCCTCTCATGAGGCCTGTTCGACCGGATCGTCAACTATATACCCGATGATATCTCCCCTGTTGACGCTCAGGGTACCAGTGAGCAATGTCTTACCTCTGATTTCTCATAATGTACTGATGAGAAATCAGGGGCAACCCGAATATCTCATCAGTTTGCTGCTTCCATAATCGGGAAATTTGAGGTGTAGTTGCAAAAATCTACTGCCCGTATCTGATAAGGAAGAGTATGGTGTCAACAGATGTGACCGGGGGGTGGGAAGAGGATGAGCCACCAACGTGAGCAAAGTATCACCTGGAAAAGAACGACACGTCAGACGTAAAAAAGCGTCGCTCTTTTGCTGAGATCAGAAAACCTTTTGAGTTTTCATGAAATATTTTGTTGAAGCGTAAGGAGGTGGGTGTGCGCTGGAGTTATAAGACAATACATTTTGAGTTGAAAAAAGAGGGATTGCTTGGTTCCGCTTTTCTTGATGTACCTGAGATCGAACAGGTGCTGAACGATTATGGGCGAGGGGGCTGGGAGTTGGTTTCGATCGTTGAGACGGGTGATGGTATTGTCGGAGTTCTCAAGCAACCCATAAATGTTGAACGTGCCGACATTGAAAGAGCCGGCTCCCGAGCAGATGCAGTTTCGGTGTTCCCGGCGGAACAAAATGTTTCACCTGAAACGGTTGCGGTCATTGATAAGGATCTGGACCAGCAGATTGGGTTGCCTGAAGAGCCTGTTGCAAATGGTAACCATGCCTCAGGGGTGGAGCAGGCTGAATTCCCGGATCAGGTTCAGAAGTATTCGGCATCTGCCGGTGAGTTGAATATCAAACGGCCTGAGCAGGCTGTAGTAGATATAACCGCCGAGTCGGAACAATCGGCGGAGGAAGATCCTGATGAACTGCGGGAACCTGCCATTACTGAAAATCAGACCGGTCAGGGTGACGAAAATGATAACAGGTCACCTTCTCAACCGGAGATTGACCGGGAGAACGATGATCGTGTGGATGAACAGGACAGGAGGGTAGGGTCGATCCGTATCGAATAGCGTACTGATTTTAAAAAAATCTCCTGATTCTATAGAAGAACCACGAAAATCGGTTTATTTACTTAACAGAATCCTGTTGTCAAAGGGGCTGTCTCAAATACAGGGACAGCCCCTTTGCCGTTATAGCGGGCGGCTACAACCAAAACACAGATAATTTCTCTGGCGGAGCAGTGAAAGCGGAATAATTATCTTATCAGGTTTCTCTTTAGGAGTACTACCCGGCAGTTTTTGGGAAATGGTATTTGGTTGGAGATCAGATGGGACTATTACGACGTGTTGATCGCAAAAAATTCAAAGAAATTACCTACCCGCATCTTGATTTTCTTTACAACATGGCTCTGAAATATTCCATGAAGCCATACGACGCTGAAGATCTGGTGCAGGAGACGATGTATACAGCTTTTCGCAAATTTCACCAGTTACGGGATCAGCAAAAATGCAGGGCATGGCTGTTTTCCATACTGCGGAGTCATTTTCTGCGTGACCGGCGACAGTTTGTCAGACGTCCCTTGCTCGATGATGGCAGCGGCTATCTGAAGAATATTCAGGCGGAAGGAGCGGAAGACTTTGCAGAGGTGCTTGATAAGAAGATGAACAAGGCCAGGGTCCTGCAGGCGTTGGAAAAATTACCTGAAAAATTTAAAACGGTGGTAGTTCTGTACTACATGGAGGATATGACCTACCAGGAGATCTCGGGATTTCTCGATATTCCCATAGGGACCGTTATGTCCAGACTCAACAGGGGAAAGAAGCAATTGAAAAAAATACTGTTAAAATCAGTAGGTACAGCGAAGAAGGGTGGCAAAGTGATGAGACTGATCGGGGTATTGCTGTAGGAGACGGACCATGAAATGTGAACAATTTAAAACATGGTTGGAAAACAGGGATACCCATGATATTTCCGAAGCTGATAAAGCACGGCGACATGCCACCCAGTGCCATTGTTGTAGTGAACTCATGGCACATGATGAAGCATTGGACCGTCATATAGGCGCCTTGCTCGCCAGGGAGACTGTGCCATCACACTTGGAAAACATCGTGGACCTCAATCTCGAGCGCATTCTGCCGCAAAGAGGGACCAGGAGCATCTGGGCTCTGGTTGCAGTTTGCTGTATCGTGCTGCTGGCGGCAATTCCCTTTCAGGGTTGGATTACAGGGAAACGGGGGGAGCAACCGATGCTGTCCATGGAGCAATTGGGGGGCTATATCCTTGCTGATTATCAGAATCATGGCGACGGAGGCGTTGGTTTTGAACCGGTTAAGGATGCAGCAATCTGGCTCAATGCCAACCTTCACACCAGGCAGCTTCCGCCGGAGCGGATCGTTGCAGGGTATACGGTCAAATCTGCTCGGTTATGTAAACTCGGAGAGTGTCTGGCAGTACATCTGGTTTATGAAAAAGGTGGGAAACGTATATCGGTTTTTGTCATGGATAAAAGTAACGTGGACGGCAGCTTCGAGCAAGACAGGCTCTATGCCGTGGCTACAGGGAATACGAATATCCTGCTTAGCAGCCAGAACAAATATCTCTATGCCGTGATAGGTATTTGAATGTCAGTTTTTTGTTCGGCAACCGAGCCGGTTACGAATTTTGCACACTGGCGTACGGGAAAGTGCAAATATTTCCCGTTGGTTACAGGGTACTGCAAAAGGGATTAAATTAAGATATTCGTTAAGTGCCTGTATGTATGGGGTAAAGAAAAAAACGAGAATTTTCAGCAGAATGGCACCACTCTTGTAATAAGGATAGGCGAGAACTCAATTTCTCTTTTCCCCCCTATAAAAGCGCCCGGCTCAATTGTGAGCCAGGCGCTTTTCTTTTAGTTGAGAAGCATTGCTCTGTACTCCAATCAGCGCTTTTCATGTCAGTGTCGGGGTAGAAGTACGGTTGGCATGGTTCATAGTTTTAAGCCTCGAACCTGATATTTGCTGAACTGCAGAGAGGTGCGGTCGGTAACCAGTGCTCCAGGGTAGGAAGTACCCTGGAGCACTGGTGCGATGGGTCGTTGGTTAGCCCAGGTTCAACAGACTTCCAACCTGAAACACTATTGTGGCAAGAGCAAAGGCAAAGACGGTATTAAAGCCCATGGAGAATGCGGCCCATTTCCAGTTTGATTCCCTGGCGATACAGACTACGGTCACAAAACAGGGCGCATAGAACATTATGAATACCAGAACAGCCACGGCGGATACTTTGTTCCAACCCGGATCATTCTGCAGTCGCTGCCCTAAAGAGCGGGACTCTTCCACATCGACTTCACCCATGGAATAAGCTGTTCCGAGCGTGGAGACGATCACTTCCTTGGCAGCAATTCCACCTACCAGGGCGATATTTGTCCTCCAGTCAAAACCTGCCACTTCGCTTATCGGTTCAAGAGAAGTGCCGATGCGACCAGCAAATGAATGACGAAGAGCGGACTCTGATTCCGCATTGTCGATGGTCAGCAGCTCAGATTTCAGAATGAGAGCATTCTCCGAGAGCTCTTCCGCACCAGCTTCAAGCTCAGATGCAATTTCCGGAGAGGCAGTCGCCATAACTGCTTCCCTCTTTCCCTCAAAGCCAGCTCTCTCGGTGTCGGGTATGCCGGGAAAGGTCATCAATGCCCAGAGCAGGATAGAGATACCAAGAATTACAGTACCGGCCTTTTTAATGTATTGCCAGGTACGTTCCCAGGTGTGGATGAGAAGGCCGCGCATGGTCGGGAAGCGGTAAGGCGGCAATTCCATGACAAACGGAGTCGGTTCACCACGAAGCACTGTGGAGCGCAGCAATTTGGCTGCCAGCAGGGCCACAACCCAGGCAAGCAGAGTGAAGATAAACATGTACATTGCCTGGCTCTCGCTGAAGAAGGCACCAATCAGCAGGGCAAGTACTGGAATCTTGGCACCGCAGTTCATGAACGGCGCCGTGAGCAGGGTGGCCATACGTTCTTTCGGTGAGCGCAGGGTTCTGGTGGCCATAACACCCGGCACCGCGCAGCCGCCGGCTATTCCACCGGAAACAATAAACGGCATGACGGAAGAACCGTGCAGGCCGAAAATGCGGAAAATGCGGTCCATCATGTAGGCTATCCGCGCAAGGTAGCCAGAATCCTCAAGAATCGCGATGCCGAAGAACATCAGCATAATGAGTGGTACGAAGCCGAGAACGCCTCCGACACCATCGATAATACCGGAGACAATCATCGATTTGAGCAGGCCGTCGGGCATATAAGCTTCAACCGCATCGCCCAGCCAGGCAAATCCGTTTTCGAGCCAGCCAACGGGAATTTCACTCCAGGAGAAAGTCACGTGATAGAGCCCGAAGATGACACCAAGCATCACCAGCGGCCCCAGCAAGCGGTTGGTTAATACTTTGTCGATCTTATCAGACAGGTAGAGGCGGTCGCTGTCGAACTTTTGGGTGATAACTCCCTGGCGCACGATGGACTTGATATACCCGTAACGATGGTCGGCAATAAGTGCTTCTGGATATACCTCCAGAGTTTTCAAGGTGTGTTTGCTGACTTTCTCGACAATGGCTTCAAGTTGGGCAGCGATCTGGGACTGGGCAGCGCGTCCTACTTCAAGAATCTGCTCATCGTTTTCCAGGTATTTGATGGCGGAATAACCGGCAGGGTAGGTGGTAGTCAGAAAGTTGTTTTCCTCGATTATATCTACAATTTCCTGTCGGCTCTGATCAATGTCCTTGCCGTAGGTGATATTGCATAAGGAAGAGCTTGTGCGTTGGGAATTCCCGGCAACTGTGATAACAGCTTCAAGCAGTTCTTCTTTCCCTTTCCCTGATCTTGCTATAATGGGGACGACCGGTACACCGAGCAGCTTGGATAACTTGTCTGTCTTGATGTCAATACCGCGATCGTGAGCCACATCCATCATATTCAGGGCTATTACCATCGGCACTCCGAGTTCAAGGAACTGGCAGGTGAGGTACAGGTTGCGCTCAAGATTTGAAGCGTCGACGATGTTCACCACAACATCTGGTTTTTGCTGGACAAGAAAATCCCTCGCAACAAGTTCCTCGGCCGAATAAGCGGTCATGGAGTAGGTACCGGGGAGGTCTGTAATAACTATCTCACGGCTGTTGTATCGGGTACGCCCTTCTTTGTGATCAACTGTGATACCGGGATAGTTGCCCACATGCTGTCGCGCGCCTGTGAGGGTATTGAATAATGTGGTCTTGCCGGCATTGGGGTTGCCGGCAAGTGCCATGGTAATATGGGTATTCATAATAAAATTTCGATGACAAAAGATAAAAAAAGGAAAAAGGCAACTTTATTGAATATCGACCTGAATATGATCGGCTTCACTGTTTCTCAGGGTTAGAGTGGTGTTGAGCACTCTGAGGGCCACAGGGTCTTTCAGCGGAGCTTTGCCGCAGATGGTGACCTGGGTGCCGGGAACCAGACCCATTTCGCGAAGCCGGCGGCCCAGTTCGCCCGTGGCTTTAACGGCCTGTATTAAGCCGCTTTGCCCCTTTTTCATTTGTCGTAAGGGAATTGTTGTCATTTCCTCTCTCCAGATAGAAATCAATGTAAAAATTACAGCCACCAGTGCCTCATTACGGCAAAGACAACTGCCTAAATCTTTTTGGATTGCTCTTTGCAGTCAGAGACTGAACAGCCTGAACAACTGCAGCCGCATGACATCTCTGATTTGGGATCAACGGCAGACCGAACTGCTTTGTAAAATTTGTTCCCAATGTAGAGCGCGCAGCAGGCAAGTATGCACCAGAGAATTATGTGTTCAAGCATTGTTGTATTCTCCACAAATGTTTAGCTAAGCCTAAAACGAACGGCCAAAAAAAAAGTTGAACCTTGAGCGTGGGCTATCTCAGTCAGTTGTTACCAGTATGTTTTCTGAGATAGACCTGTCCAGGCAGATATTACCGCCGTAGACCTTGACCACACATTGATGACCGTTTGCAGGGCAGATCAATTCTGCTTCAGAACCAGGGAAGAGACCAAGAGAGGCGATTTTGGCACATAACTTGCGATCTCCTGTAATCTTGCAAACCCGAACCTTTCCGGCCTTGCATCGGCTGGAGAGCGGTGTTGTCTGATTATCCTCTTTGCTCTGGAAAAAGCATCCTTTCAACTGTTTTTTCCAACAACCTTTTTTGAACATCCCGGTCACCATGGTTCGTTTATTAAAGTGCAATATGTAGTGATTAGGTACAACAAACAAGAACGGGTGTCAATACATTCTTAAGAGCTCCTAAATAAAAATTAGACCCCTCTAACACAGATGTGATATGAGGAGAGTGAGGCGAGGAATGTGGAACAACTTTGCCAGAGGAACCGCTCGGAATCTTGGAGGAAAGAAGGAAAAAAGAAAACCCTCCCTGGTCTTGTTCGCCGGGGAGGGTTTTCTTTTGCTCATCGACAGAAGTCCGCAGACTTCTGTCGTTGCGTTCGGGATTTAGCCTTTCTGCTGTGCTTTAGCCCATGAGTCACGGAGGGTCACTATGCGGTTGAAGGCTGGTTTACCAGGCTGAGAGTCTATGGGATCTGCGGAGAAGTATCCGGTACGCTCAAACTGAACCTGCCTGCCGGGAGCTATCTCCGCGAGTGAGGCTTCAGCTTTGGCATGCTCGATTACCACTTTTGAGTCAGGGTTCAGATGCTCAAGGAAGCTGACCTCTTTATCGGCATCGGGGTTTTCGTGATTGAACAGGCGATCGTAAAGCCGAACCTGGCAATCAACACTCTTGTCTGCGGATACCCAGTGGATGGTGCCTTTGACTTTTCTGCCGTCAGGGGCGGATCCGCCCTTTGTCTCAGGGTCATATGTACAATGGATTGCTGTGATATTACCTTCTTCATCCTTGTCATATGAAACGCAGGTTACAAGATAACCATACCTGAGGCGAACTTCACGGCCGGGTCCGAGCCGGTGGAATTTCCGCGGTGGTTCTTCCATAAAATCCGATCGTTCGATGTAGAGCTCACGGGTGAACGGCAACTCACGGGTACCCATCTCCGGGTTCTTGGGATGATTTTTTGCGGTAACCATCTCAACAAGATCCTCAGGGTAATTGTCGATGATGACCTTGAGCGGATCCAGCACACACATGACACGTTCGGCTTTCGGGTCGAGGTCATCCCTGATCGATTTTTCCAGCACGCCCATATCAATCCAGCTCGATTTCTTGCCGACACCGATGGTGGAGCAGAAGTTGCGGATTGACTCCGGAGTATAACCTCTGCGGCGAAGACCGGAAATGGTGAGCATACGTGGATCGTCCCAGCCTTCCACATAGTTCTCGTTGACCAACTGCAGCAGCTTACGTTTGCTCATTACCGTGTAGGTAAGGTTGAGTCGGGCAAATTCGATCTGGCGCGGATGACACGGGGTCTCGAGGGTGTCGAGCACCCAGTCGTACAGAGGGCGATGGTCTTCAAACTCCAATGTACAGAGAGAGTGGGTGATACCCTCTATCATATCAGAAAGACAGTGGGTATAGTCGTACATCGGGTAGATGCACCAGGTATCACCGGTTCTGTGGTGGTCGGTCTTGAGGATGCGGTAAATGACCGGATCGCGCATATTGAGGTTTGGCGAGGCCATATCGATTTTTGCACGCAGTACTCTGCTGCCATCTGGGTATTCGCCAGCCTTCATTCCCTCGAAGAGTTCAAGGTTTTCCTCAATGCTGCGATTGCGGTATGGACTCTCTTTGCCGGGCTCGGTGAGAGTGCCGCGGTATTGGCGAATTTCGTCACCGGTCAGGTCGCAGACATATGCCTTGCCGGTCTTGATCAGCTGAACAGCGTACTCATAGAGCTTCTCGAAGTAATCCGAAGCAAAGTAAAGATGATTGCCCCAATCGAAGCCAAGCCATTTCACATCCTGCTGAATAGACTCAACATACTTGGTCTCTTCCTTGCTCGGGTTGGTATCGTCGAAGCGCATATGGCAGATAGCATTGTTTTCGACGGCGATACCGAAGTTCAGGCAGATTGACTTAGCATGGCCTATGTGCAGAAAGCCGTTTGGCTCGGGTGGAAAACGGGTCACAGGTGTTGCGTGTTTACCGGTTTCCAGATCTTCGGCTATGATCTGGCGGATAAAGTCTAAAGGCTTTTCTTCCAGTTTTTCTTTTGGTTCCATAGTATTGTATAAAGGTCGAATCTCAGGCTTTTGGTTTTAGGCCGGATACAATTTTGCTACTTCGCGCAGGCGGCGCACCACTCTTTCCTGACCGATAGTCACCAGGATGTCAAACATCGATGGTCCTGCAAGCTGGCCGGTGACCACGGTTCGCATACCATTGATGATGATGCCCGGCTTGATTTCAAGCTCGTCGGCGAGTTCACGTGCCACTCTTTCAGTCTCTTCCAGGTTAAAATCGCTCAGCTGCTCGAAACGATCTGCCAGCATGGGGAACCACTCTTTCAGCTCCTCGTACTTGAGCACATTCTTTTTCAGGGGCTTCTCCTCAACGTCGAAGTCATCGGCGAAATAAGCGCGGCCACGACTGGTGAAATCTTTGAGGGTGTGAAAGCGGTCACGGATCATATCCAATGTATGATGATACCACTGTTGCTTCTCACCTGCATAGGCTTCATCCCAGAGTCCTTCAGCTTTAAGCTCTACTTTCACGAGCTCACCGAGTTCTGTGATGTCCATGGTGCGGAGGTAGTGCTCATTAATGGCAATCGCTTTCGGGTCGGTGAAGAACTTGGCGTCACCCTTATTATAGTTGAACACCGAGCTGGATTTGTTAATGCGCTCGAGGGTGAATGCTTCGATGAGCTCTTCTTTGGTGTAGAATTCTTTGTCATCACCTGCGGACCAGCCAAGCAGCACCAGGAAGTTATTGAACGCCCAGGGCAGAAAGCCTTTGTCACGATAGAACTGGACAGCGACAATCTCACCGTGGCTGCGTTTGGAGATCTTGGCCTTTTTGGTGTCCAGCGTCAGTGGCATATGGGCAAAGACCGGTACCGGTGCTTCAAGTGCTTCGTAGAGCAGGATCTGCTTGATGGTGTTGGTCATATGATCCTGGCCACGGACAACGTGACTGATGCGGTCGCGGATATCATCGACAACATTGCAGAGCAGGTAGAGCGGCTTGCCGTTTGAGCGGACGATGACGAAATCATCTACTTCTTTGATATCGCATTCGATTCTGCCGAGAATTTTATCATCATAGCCGATTCTTCTGTCACCTTCCGGAACCCTGAAGCGGATAACGTACGGAATGCCTGCTGCCTCTTTGGCGTTGATTTCCTCTTCGCTCAGCCCGGCACAGGTGCCGTCATAGCCGAGGTTCTGTTTGGCAGCCAGGGCAGCCTCACGCTTGGCATCCAGTTCTTCTTTGGTGCAGAAACATTTATAGGCCTTGCCCTCAGCCAGGAGGCGCTCGGCGGCGGCTTTGTGGTCGGCTGAGAATTCGGTCTGGAAATATGGTCCTTCGTCAAAATCAATGCCGAGCCACTCGAGTCCATCAATGATTCCCTGGATGGATTCCTGGGTGGAGCGCTCTGTATCGGTGTCCTCAATTCTGAGGATGAGCTTGCCGCCGGTTTTTTTGGCGTAAAGCCAGTTGTAAAGCGCAGTTCGAGCTCCGCCGATGTGGAGGTAGCCGGTAGGGCTCGGTGGAAAACGTAATCGTGTCTCGGTCATTTGGATAATACTCCTGTCAGAACTTTATTTCCTAAATCCGTACTGTTGGACTACCGGATATTGTGGCTATGCAGAATAGTGGTAAGCACGAATTCACGCAAGTGCATCGTGATACTTTTTCGCAGGCGAAAACGCCAGCCTCTGGCGTGGCGAAATTACAGAAAAATTGTGAGAATCATCTCGACTTATCTGAGCTGCGGATAGAGTTTTCGTGCATGCTATATATACATAATGGGATCATTGTTCAATACCAATGATCTGAATTCCTGATGAGATCGGTCTATACATTTGATCGTGCGGGTGTGTGTGACGGCCGGCGCCGATATTTTTGGTTGTTCTCCCCTGGTTAACCCAGTATATTTTTTTGAATTTAACAGATTAGGTAACGTTTCTTCCTGATGTCGCGGCGGGCGATTTTAGTGCGCCTTGTTTTTGTGTTGTGTGAAAATTCACTGTGTTGGCTCTTCTCCCTTAGTTGGCGCTGCATAGCGGAGTGGTCGCCATAACCCTGAAACGTGCAAGCGAAAGAAAGGAGTAGAGATGAAAGTACTGGTCAGTGATAATCTTTCCCCAGTAGGGGTAAAGGTCCTTGAAGAGGCTGGTCTCGATGTGGATGTGCGTACGGGACTGGCTCCGGCAGAATTGCAGGAGATAATCGGGCAGTACCAGGGGCTGGTGATCCGTAGTTCCACCAAAGTTACCAAGGAACTGTTTGCAGCAGCAAAAAATCTGAAAGTTGTCGGCAGGGCAGGCATAGGCCTCGACAATGTAGACATCCCGGCTGCCAGTGCCGAGGGAGTGGTGGTGATGAACGCACCAGACGGCAATGCCGTAACCACTGCCGAGCACGCAATTTCCATGATGCTGGCGCTTGCCCGCAACATCCCCCAGGCTACAGCCTCCATGAAAGCCGGCAAGTGGGAGAAGAAGAAATTCATGGGCAGGGAGGTGACAGGTAAGACGCTGGGTATTATTGGTATAGGTCGTATCGGCTCGATCGCTGCGAGCAGGGCTCAGGGCTTGAAAATGAAGACCATTGCCTATGACCCCCACATGCCGCCTGATACGGCCGAAAGAAACGGGGTTGAGTTAGTCAGCCTGGAAGAGTTGGCGAAACGGTCCGATTTTATCACGGTTCATGTGCCGAAGACGAAAGAGACCGCCAACCTTGTGTCCAACGAATTCTTTAGGAACATGAAAAGTGATGCGATGTTCATCGATTGTGCACGGGGAGGTGTATGCGATGAACAGGCGCTCTATCATGCCCTTAACGACCGGTTAATTGGTGGTGCCGCGCTGGATGTGTTTGCTAATGAGCCGACCAGTCACGATAACTGCCCTCTGCTCGGTCTTGATAATTTTATCTGCACACCGCATCTTGGTGCGTCCACCAGTGAGGCGCAGGAAAATGTGGCACTCATAATCGCGGAGCAGATTGCCGATTTTCTCCTGCGCGGTACAGTGACCAACGCCATCAACGTACCTTCGGTGAGCAGCGAAGTGCTGGCGCAGGTCGGTCCGTACCTGACCCTGGGAGAAATGCTTGGTACTATGCAGATGCAACTCTCGCAGGGCGGGGTGAAAGAAGTGAACGTGGAGTATAGCGGTGAGCTGGCTGATGTAAATACCAGCCCTGTAACCGTAGCCTTTTTGAAAGGGTTGTTTACGCCAATTCTAAAAGATGCGGTGAACTACGTGAACGCCCCTGTGGTGGCACGAGACAGGGGAATACGGGTGGTGGAGTCCAAATCGGACAGAGCAGGCGATTTTACCAACACGCTCACAGCCAGAGTAGTTTCGGAGGAGGGTGAAAATATCCTGGTCGGTACTGTCTTCGGTAAAAATGAGCCGCGTTTGGTAAGGTTAAACTCTTTTCGCCTCGAAGCTTTACCCTCCGGGCCGATGCTGCTGGTATTCAACAAGGATGTTCCAGGGGTGATTGGTGCTCTGGGGACAACGCTTGGTGATAACGGGGTAAATATTTCCAGAATGACTGTGGGACGTGAGGAAACGAGTAATCAGAATATCATTCTGCTCAGTACCGATCAGTTGATCTCAAAAGAGCTATTAGAAAAAGTTCGCGCCCTTAAACACATTGACGCAGCACAGGGACTGAATTTAAATGGATTTTAGCCCGTTTTCAAAGGCGGGATAATTGTCAGAGAGAAAAAAGGAACCTACCATGACAGAGAAAGCAGCAAAAGATACAGTGCAATCCCCAGAGGATTGTGCTTGTGAGGAAGGAAAGGTGCCGAATACAAAAGGGCAGTGCGTAATGCCGGAGGTAACTTTTTCGGCGTTTGTGATGTCTCTGAATACTTCGGTCCTCTACCACCTGGGCGAAATAAGGGACCCACAGACCGGTAAAACCGAAATTAATCATGAGCTGGCCAGGCATGCCATCGATACCCTGGTGATGCTGCAGGAAAAGACCAAAGGCAACCTCTCCACCGAGGAAGAGGAGATGCTGAAGAATATAGTCTATGACGTTAAGCTGCGTTTTGTTAAAGCGGTGAAATAACATTTTGAAATAATTGTGTGTCCCTGGTCATCCTGTACGTTGATTCGGGGGTGGATGAAAGGAGTTGCTGTGGGTGGTGAAGTGTTGCATTTGCAGGCGCCCTGCAAGATAAATATGATGTTGCGGGTTGTCGGCAGAAGGGTTGATGGGTATCATGAACTTGAAACCTGGATGCAGAAACTTGATCTTTACGACGAGATCGAGCTTGAGCTTACCTCACAACCCGGTATCACGCTGGTGTGTGATGACCCCGACTTACCCGTCGATGAGACGAATCTGGCTTACAGGGCCGCAAAGATTTATTTTGAATCGAGCAAGAGGGCAAAAGGTTTTGGTGCAGCTCTTAATTTAAAAAAAAGGATTCCTTCAGGAGCAGGTCTGGGTGGCGGCAGCAGTGATGCCGGAACGGTGCTCAGAGGCCTGAATCATCACTTCGGAGATGAGTTTTCCCAGGAGGAACTGGTGAGAAAGGCGGCCTGCTTAGGCGCTGATGTTCCGTTTTTTGTTGTTCCCTATAGTGCGGTAATGGCAACGGGCATCGGTGAAGTAATGCAGCCGGTGGAACCTCTCACCTCATGCACCATCGTTTTGGTCAACCCTGGCTTTTCGGTTTCTACAAAATGGGTTTTTGAAAATTTAGCGTTGACAACTAAAATCGAAGAGTCTATATTACCTCGCTTTCGAAAACACGATATCGAAACCTTGTCGTACAACGATATGTGTAACGATCTGGAGCTGGTTACCAGCATGAAGTTTTCGGAAATTGAGCAGATGAAGCATGATCTACTCAATACCGGTGCTTCGCGGGCGATGATGTCCGGAAGCGGACCGACAGTGTTCGGTGTTTTTCCTGATGACAAGTCCGGTCAGGTAGCTGTACAAGACGCGGCAGAAATGTTGCGTCAGCAATATAAAGATGGAGTTTTTGTTACTCGATCGTGCGTTGGGGCGTGGCCAAGCGGTCAAGGCACCGGGTTTTGATCCCGGCATTCGGAGGTTCGAATCCTCCCGCCCCAGCCATTTTTGCGTTTGTATTATACTCTGTCCAAACACCACAAAAGTAGAACAATGCCAAAAGCACTGAAGGTAGTAACCGGTAATGCCCACCCCGAGCTGGCCCAGGAGATATGTAAACATCTCGGTCAGCCCCTCACAGCATCTGACGTTCGCAAATTCAGCGACGGTGAGATTTTCGTTGAAATCCAGGAAAATGTTCGCGGTGCGGATGTTTTTGTTGTTCAGCCAACCTGTCGGCCGGTTAACGACCACTTGATGGAACTGGTGATCATGGTGGATGCGCTTCGCCGCGCCTCAGCCAGAAGGATTACCGCTGTCGTTCCATATTATGGCTATGCCCGCCAGGACAGAAAAAATGCGCCACGCGTACCCATCACCGCAAAAGTTGTTGCCGAGATGTTTATGGCTGTGGGCGTTCGCAGGGTACTCTGTATGGACCTGCACGCAGGCCAGATCCAGGGGTTCTTCAATATCCCTGTAGATCATCTGTATGCTGCGCCGGTTCTGCTTGATTACATCAAAGACCAGTTTGAAGACGTGATTATGGTTTCACCCGATGCGGGTGGTGTTGAGCGGACTCGCGCTTTTGCCAAACGCATGAACGCCGGGCTGGCCATTATCGATAAGCGTCGCGATCGTCCCAACGAGTGTGAAGCGATGCACGTGATCGGCGATGTTCGCGGTAAGACCGCCATCCTGATGGATGATATGGTCGATACCGCAGGCACCCTCTGTAACGGTGCAGAGACTTTGATAAAGAATGGCGCCAAAGAAGTGCATGCCTGCTGCAGTCATCCGGTTCTCTCCGGCCCTGCCGTAGAGCGACTCAACAACTCTGTATTGAAATCACTGGTAGTCACGAACTCTGTTCCGCTTCTCCCTGAGGCGGCGGCCTGTGACAAGATCAAGGTTCTTTCGGTTTCAGAGCTGCTTGCAAACGCTATCAAACGCATTCACAACGAAGATTCTGTCAGCTCGCTCTTTGTGTAAGTTCGGGCTGATCTGATAAATAGAAGCAGTTTTATTTTTTTTTACAACTCGGACGTCTGTATACCTATCAACGGCGTACAAAAAGGCGAGCCCAGGAGGAATTATGATTCAGGTAGATATAAGCGCGGCTGTTAGAGCCGTTAGCGGAAAAGGTTATATGCGTCGTCTTCGTATGGAAGGCCTTACCCCAGCCGTTGTTTACGGAAAGGGTGGAGAGGCCCAGATGCTGCAGATGGACACTAAAACCCTCTCAGCAACCCTGATGGAGATCGTTAGACGTAACGCTATTGTTACTCTGAAAATCGACGAGGTTGGTGAAAAGAGTGTCATGGTGAAAGAGCTGCAAACCGATCCAATCAGAGACACCTTGATCCACGCAGATTTCTGCGAGATCGACCTTGATAAAGAAAAACAGTTTAAAGTGCCTGTTAAATTCAAAGGTACCGCTAAAGGTGTTGACCTTGGTGGTAGCCTTGAAGTTATGGCTACCTCAGTTGTTCTTGAGGCCAAGCCGCTTGATATTCCGGATGAGGTTACTCTTGATATCAGTGGCCTGAACATTGGTGACCAGTTGAAATTCTCTGCAATTGAGATTGCCGAGAACGTAAAAATGGTTTCCAACCCGGATGCAACCTGCGTTGGTGTAACCAAATAATTCGGGCAGGTCATCAGGCAGGCAGCTTCAAAGATCAAAATTGCATTTTTGCTGACTGTTTATAATCCGGAAGGGGATATGTTCCTTCCGGATTTTTTATTGTATGTGAAACACTTTTGGTTCAATGGCAGATACCGAATTTCTAATAGTAGGTCTTGGTAACCCGGGTCAGAAATACGCTGACACTCGTCATAATGTTGGTTTTGTCATCATAGATGAACTTGCCAGACGATGGGGCAGCGAGCTTTCCCTTGAAAAATGGAACGCCCGCTCTTGTCGCATTTCCCGCTGGGGCTCACGAATCAATCTGGTGAAGCCCATGACCTTCATGAACCTGAGCGGCAAAGCCGTGGCAGAGTTCGTCCGCTTTTATAAGGTGCCGGTAGAGAACATCGTAGTGATTCATGATGACCTCGATATGAACCCCGGGCGCCTGAAACTCGTACGTGGTGGTGGCGCTGGCGGTCACAATGGTATTCGCTCCATGACCGAGTCTCTTGGATCAAATAATTTTTATCGACTTAAAGTAGGAATAGGCCGTCCTGGTAAAGGTGATGTCCACCCTGATTTTCCGGTAGATAAATATGTCCTCTCCAGCATGTCCGGTGAAGAGGTTGATCTGGTGAATGAACGCGTTACTTCCATCGAAGATGGATTGCAGTTCCTTATTACAGAGGGACCCGCGAGAGCCATGAGCCTGATCAACAGTATCAAATAGCCTGAAAAACCTTCATATAGTCCCGTCGTTATCTTTATGAGAGCGAATTATCGGGAAAAGTAAGGGCAAGATTATGCTAGATATGGTATAATGACCCTTGGTTTTCATGATACGCAGGCGCGCACTCATGGTCAGAACTCTGAACTTTGGGTTATCGAGTCTGCATGTTTTGCTCCTTACTGAAGGAGACAAAACCGGCTTTTGCATGTTTAGCTTTGTTTGTAGCAGCTGTACAGGGAAAAGTCATTTTCGAGTTTTAATGTAGTATCCGACAGAGGAGAAAGTAGTGTTTGCTGAAGGTGATATGGCGGTTTATCCGGCCCACGGCGTAGGTGTTATTAAAGCTATTGAAACTCAATCTGTTGCAGGTGTCGATCACACCTTTTATGTATTGGAAATTCTTGAGAACGGAATGACCATCATGATTCCGACAGCCAGTAGTGAGAATGTTGGTCTCAGAGCGATTGTAAACAAGAAGCAGGTCGATGAAGTGATCGATATTCTCGAAGACAGGTCAACCGAGATTGGCAGTCAGACCTGGAATCGGCGTTATCGCGACTATATGGAAAAAATCAAGACTGGTTCTGTCCATGAAGTTGCCGAGGTTCTTCGTGATCTCTTCCTGCTGAGTGTTGATAAAGATCTTTCCTACGGTGAAAAGAAGATGCTTGATACTGCAAAAAGTTTGCTGGTAAAAGAGCTCTCTCTAGCACAACAGATTGAAGAAGCATCGGTTTCCCAGAAAATCGATACTATCTTTGCATAAATTTTCTTATTAATTATTGACTGAGCGGCAGCATTTCTCCTGCCCGATTGAGAAGAAATGAAATCAGCTCAATACGAAAGTGAGACAGAGTTGGGTGAAGATGAGACAATCTCTCTTCAGGTCGAGCCGACCACTGCCGGTGTACGGCTCGATCACCTGCTCGTCCAGCAAATTCCTGATGTTTCCCGTTCACGTATCATATCGTCTATAAAGTCAGGTCTTATCCTGGTGGATGGGGAGCCGTCTAAAGCCGGTTACAAGCTCAAAGCAGGGCAAAAGGTGACAGGATCGCTCTACGAGCCACCTCCGCTCTCTGTTGCTCCCGAAGAAATAGAATTTCCGATTATCTTCGAAGATGATGCTTTACTTGTCATCTCAAAGCCTCCTGGCCTGGTTGTTCACCCTGGCAGTGGAAATCACAATGGAACTCTGGTCAATGGCCTGCTTTATCACTGTGCCAATATTGAAGGGGTGGGTGATTCAATTCGCCCCGGTATAGTTCACAGGCTCGATAAAGATACCTCCGGCATCATGGTGGTCGCCAAGAATGAAACGGTGCACCGGCAGTTGGTGGAGATGTTCAAGAATCGTGATATCGACAAGCAGTACCTTGCGATCGTGCATGGAGTACCGGACAGGGTCGAAGGTCGAATTGTTGCACCGATAGGCCGGCACTCTGTCAACAGACAGAAAATGGCTATTCGCGAAGGCACTTCAGGCCGGTACGCAGCAAGTAGCTGGCGCGTGGAAGAGGAGTATGGCCTACGATATGCACTGCTGCGGGTAAACATCGAAACAGGGCGGACCCACCAGATTCGTGTGCACATGGCACATATAAAGCATCCGGTAGCGGGTGATACGGTGTATGGTCCCGGGCGAAACAACCGGATGTTCCCGCGACAGATGCTCCATGCTTTCAAACTTGTCTTTAAGCATCCTGTAACCGGTCGAAAAATGTCATTCACAGCACCTCTGTGGGAAGATATGCAGGGGATTTGTGATTCTTTAACTGAATAAAGTCAGTAATTACTTGACTACAGATGAATATCGCATTAACAGGGACTGTCGGGTCTGGTAAGAGCGTGGTTGCTGCCATGCTTTCCGGCTGGCTGCAATGTCGCTCCATTGATACCGACGCAGTGAGTCGGTTATTGCTGCAACCCGGTCAATCTGCCTATCTCGCCCTGCAGCAGCGATGGGGGAGTCGTTTTATAAGTTCGAACGGAGATGTGGACAGAGCGGCGTTACGAAAAGCGATTTTTGCTGATACGAACCTGAAAAAGCAGCTCGAGGCATTGCTCCATAGTGATATACGGTCATATGTCACCAGGCAGATGGAGATCGAAGCGGCGGCGGGAAAGCACCTGTTGGTTGAAGTCCCTCTACTTTTTGAAGTAGGCTGGCAGAATGATTTTGATCATACCATTGCAGTCTATGTGCCGACAGCTCTCAGCGTAAAGCGTACCATGCTGCGCGACACTGTTTCTGAGGCAGAGGCTGAGGCGGTGGTGGCAGCACAAATCAGTGCGGAAGAGAAGGCACTGATGGCTGACAGTGTCATAAATAATTCGGGAGTTTGGGGGGCCACGGTACTGCAGGTTTCCCATTTAGCCAGGAATCTGCAAGAGCTTGGATTGGAATAAAAAAAGCCAAGTTATATTGGCTTTAAAAGCTTGACAGCAAAGGGGAGAGCACGTATAAGAAATGTGTGGCCAGAGAAAAAAGCCCCTGCCTCCTGATGAGTCTTTTGTTCCAGCAGATGTACAATCCAGTTCAATAGAGCACCCTCTCAGGTAGGTGTATTTTTCCGTGTTAAATTCCTGAAAATTACTGTTGCTTAGCTTCAGGCCCAATATTCCACTCTAAAGCAGATCTAATACACTAAAAATACTGATTACAAACATAGGCCTCGCAGACAGTTTTTAGAAAACAACTGGTTTGCCGGGAATATTTTTTTATAAATTAATCATGCAGATGCATGCCCTTAGTCGACTACTTTATGTTGGCGGGGATGATATACAACTTTAGCAAAATGCCAAAGGATCCTGCCAAAAGATTGAAAAGGAGAGACTCGTTAATGAATCTGGCGGAATTAAAGCTTAAGAAGATCGGTGAGCTGGTAAAGCTCGCCCGTGAGTACAACGTGGAAGGCTTCAGCTCAATGCGGAAGCAGGAGCTGATATTTGCCTTACTCCAGGCCCAGGCCGATAAAGACGGCAAAATGCGGGGGAGTGGTGTACTGGAAATTCTGCCAGACGGTTTCGGGTTCCTGAGGGCTCCGGATTATAACTACTTACCGGGCCCGGATGATATCTATGTCTCCCCATCTCAGATCCGCAGGCTGAACCTGCGAACCGGTGATGTGATTGACGGTCTGGTTCGTGCTCCCAAAGAAGGTGAGCGTTATTTCGCCTTGCTGAAAGTTGAGAGTGTCAACTTTGATCCGCCTGAGGCATCGAAGCAAAAGACTCTGTTCGGTAACCTTACTCCACTTCATCCAAACGAAAAATTCACGCTTGAGTGGCAGCCTGACAACTACTCAATGCGGGTTATGGACATGTTTGCCCCGATTGGTAAAGGGCAGCGAGGGCTGATAGTTGCACCTCCACGTACTGGTAAAACGGTATTGATGCAGAAAATTGCCAACTCAATTGTCCGAAACCACAAGGAAGTGTACCTTATCGTACTGCTCATCGACGAGCGTCCGGAAGAGGTTACAGAGATGACCCGTTCGGTTAAAACCGCCGAGGTTGTCAGTTCCACCTTCGATGAGCCGCCGCAGCGCCATATCCAGGTGGCTGAGATGGTTATCGAGAAGGCGAAACGTCTTGTTGAGCATAAAAAAGACGTTGTTATTCTTCTTGACTCCATCACCAGACTTGCCAGAGCGTATAATACCGTAACCCCGGCAAGTGGTAAAATTCTCTCCGGTGGTGTTGAGGCGAATGCGCTGCACAGACCGAAGCGCTTCTTCGGTGCAGCACGAAACATCGAGGAGGGTGGCAGCCTAACAATTCTTGCTACCGCTCTTATTGAGACCGGCAGCCGGATGGACGAGGTTATCTTTGAAGAGTTCAAAGGAACCGGTAACATGGAATTGATACTCGACAGGAAAATGGCAGATAAACGCATTTTCCCTGCGGTTGATATTAAACGTTCCGGTACCAGAAAAGAAGATCTGCTGTTGAAGCCGGATATGCTCAATAGAATCTGGATTCTGAGAAAACTGCTCAACTCCATGAACCCGGCGGATTGCATGGACTTTCTTACAGATAAGTTGAGGAACCAGAAAAGCAACAAGGATTTCCTCGAGTCGATGAATGGCTAGTTGCTCGTGAGCACACGACAATTGGTATGCCGGGAAAAAGTACCAATTGTTTAAATTATTTTTTGTTGAAAAATTGTTTTGCCTCGGTATAATGCACACCTTGTGTCTTTAGACTGACGGCTTATACTGTAATTTGATCATCACATGTGTTGATGTGTTGGAGGATCGGGAATTATGAAGAATGATATTCATCCGGAATATAAGAAAATGAGTGCAACCTGTGCATGTGGCGCAGAGTTTGAGATGGGTTCAGTTATGGACGAGATCAAAGTTGAGATCTGTTCTGCTTGTCACCCATTTTTCACAGGAAAACAAAAACTTATTGATACTGCTGGTCGTATCGAGAAGTACAAGCAGCGTTACGCAAAGCATTTCGCCGAGAAGGGTTAATCTCCCCTGCGACGATTGCACACCAAAAAATGGTGGGCTTTACATCCGCTTCACGGCAGCGCAAATTGATCAAGTCCACAGTGATGAATCATCATGGCTGTGGACTTTTTTTATTCCATCTCTAGTATCCCATAAACAAAGCTATGTTTGGCAATTTTGAAGAACTGCAAGATAAGCTGTCCGAGCTTGAAGGGCGTCTTTCAGATCCTTCTCTGGTAAACAACCAGAAGGAGTACCGGGAAGTTGTTCGTGAGCACGCTCACCTGACGAAGCTTAACGAACTTTATGAAGATTACAAGAGTGTTCAGGAAGATATTGCTGAGAACCGAGAGTTGCTCAAGGATGAGAATGAAGATCCGGAGCTGAAAGAACTCGCCCGCGCCGAGCTCGAGGAATTGGCTGAGCGTGAGCTGCAACTCGATAAGGATATCAAGGTTCTTTTGTTGCCCAAAGACCCGAACGACGAGAAAAACACTCTTCTTGAAATCCGGGCTGGTACAGGTGGAGACGAAGCCGCTCTTTTTGTGGGTGATTTGTTTCGTATGTACACGAGATTTGCCGAGTCGATGAAATGGCGAGTTGAGACCATCAGTTCCAGTCCTCTCGGCATAGGCGGATTCAAGGAAATCATCGCCCTCATCAGCGGTGAGCAGGTATATTCCCAGCTGAAGTATGAGAGTGGCGTTCACCGTGTTCAGCGTGTACCTGAAACTGAGACCCAGGGTAGAGTTCACACCTCAGCGGTAACGGTTGCAATTCTGCCCGAAGCCGAGGAAGTTGAACTGGATATAGATATGAACGAGCTGAAGTTTGATGTTTATCGATCTTCAGGCCCGGGTGGCCAGAGTGTTAACACCACCGACTCCGCGGTTCGTATCACCCACCTGCCCACAGGCCTTGTGGTTACCTGCCAGGATGAAAAGTCCCAGCATAAAAATAAGGCGAAAGCATTGACTGTTCTCCGTGCCCGACTGTTCGATGCCATGCAGCGGGAACAGCAGGCTAAGATCTCGCAGGATCGTAAGAGCCAGGTTGGTACAGGTGACAGGAGTGAGAGAATCAGAACCTATAATTTCCCTCAGGGGCGTCTCACTGATCACAGAATAAACCTGACACTCTACAAGCTCGAGCAGATTATGAACGGTAAACTCGAAGATGTTATTTTTCCGCTCATAGCTGAAGATCAGGCTGAAAAGTTGAAAAAAATTCAGTAGATCTACCCAATAGAAACTACAGGTATAGGTTGCCGGCGTTGTTCCTCAAGTTGCCGGTAACCAGCCTCTGTACCAGCATCCACTCAAAACCTATCTCATAAGATATCTTCCCTCCCCTGATGCGTATAGCAGAACTCGTACAATATGGGATTTCCGAGCTCAAGGCCGCAGGTATTCCTGATTGTACAAGCGATGTGTACCTTCTCGCTGGTCATTGTCTGAATAAAAGCAGAACACAACTCCTCGCCTTTGGGCAGGATCAAGTACCGATCGAGCGGGAGAACCGTTTTAAAGAACTGCTTGCCCGTAGAGTGAAGCGGGAGCCGGTAGCCTATATCCTTGGGGAGCAGGAATTCTGGTCCCTCAGCTTCAAGGTGAACTCAAAAGTATTGATCCCACGACCTGAAACCGAGCTTCTCATCGAGAAGGCACTGGCCGCAACGAGCGGAGATTCTTTTCCCGGGGAAGGTAAAATTATTGATCTCTGTTGCGGTAGCGGTGTTATTGCTATTATATTGGCGCTGGAATTGAAAAGGGAGATCCTGGCGATCGATATCTCACCTGAAGCCCTGGCTGTAACAAAAGAAAATTGCGTTCTTCATGGGGTGGGCCAACTGGTGGAGCTGATGCAATCAGATCTGCTCAGTGAGGTGATTACCAGAGGCGATAAAGTCTCGATGGTAGTATCCAATCCTCCATATGTTACGACCCATGCAGTGTTGCATGAGGTTGAGCCGGAGGTGGGCGTTTATGAACCCCACTTGGCTCTCGATGGAGGAGATGAAGGACTTGATCAGATAGTGCGTATTCGCCGTCAATTATCGGACATACTTGTTGAGGGCGGCCATCTATTCATGGAGATAGGTGCCGATCAGGGCGCGGCTGTTCATGCCATGTTCAGCGAGCACGTTCCCGGGTACAGGGATTTCCGGAAAGTTGAAATTATCTCAGACTATGCGGGTCGCGACAGAATTCTGCATGCCATTATTGCCTGAGAAAGGCAGGGAAAGAAACTTAAATGGAAAAACTCATAATAGAAGGCGGCGTAAAGCTTGAGGGTGAAGTGCGTATCAGTGGTGCTAAAAATGCAGCGCTACCGCTTATTGCAGCAACTTTGCTGGCGCCTGGAGAACATGTTCTCAAGAATGTACCGGATCTCCGTGATACCCGTACCATGTTGAAGCTGTTGGAGAACCTTGGTGTGCGATCACAGCGGAATGGAGACGTTCTGAAAATTGATTCCACCGATCTCGAATCAGGTGAAGCACCATATGATCTGGTTAAGACCATGCGTGCCTCCGTGCTCGTACTCGGACCATTACTTGCCAGGCTTGGCAGAGCAAGGGTTTCCCTGCCCGGTGGTTGTGCTATTGGTGCAAGACCTATCAACTACCATATTAACGGATTGGAACTGCTTGGTGTGACATGTGATCTTGAGGGTGGGTATGTTGACGCCACCATAGATGGCAGGATGAAAGGCAACACAATCTATTTTGACCTGCCGTCTGTGACTGGTACCGAGAATCTGCTGATGGCTGCCGTGCAGGCAGAAGGTACCACTGTCATAAAAAATGCGGCCAGGGAGCCTGAAGTCGGCAATCTGGTAGACATGCTGAACGGTATGGGTGCCAGGATCGAAGGACGGGATACCGACAGACTCACAATTCACGGTGTCGAGAACTTGAATCCGGCAAATTGTGCAATCATTCCGGATCGAATAGAGACAGGTACCTATCTGATAGCCATTGCCGCGACCGGTGGAGAGGGGGTTGTGACCCATTGTAATCCGTCGCATCTGCCGTCACTGCTCGAGAAGCTACGGGCCACAGGTCTCAGAATCGAGGAAACCGAATCAACAATCACGGTCCGTCAGCCGAATGGCAGCGCAACACCTGGTCCACTGAAGGGCACCGACATAACCACTTCGCCATATCCAGGATATCCTACTGACCTGCAAGCCCAGTTCATGGCGCTCATGACTCTTGCCTCAGGTATCAGTGCAGTACATGAGACCATCTTCGAAAATCGTTTCATGCATGTGGCTGAGCTTCAGCGTCTTGGGGCAAAAATTAAGGTTGATGGACACACTGCAGTTGTTGATGGCTGCAGTATGAATGGTTTGAGTGGTGCCAGGGTGATGGCTACTGACCTGAGAGCAAGTTCCTCGCTGGTCATTGCAGGCTTGGCCGCAAGTGGCAGAACCGAAATTTCCAGAATTTATCATCTCGAACGTGGCTATGAAGGTCTGGTGGATAAATTAACCGCCCTTGGTGCCAGGGTCTGGAAGGAGCAGGAGTGATACCGAAGGGGAGACTCCCCTGTAAACAGTCGGCTGCGTAGCTAAGCTGATGGTGTAAATTGTTGTGATGAGCCTTGAGCCCTTCAACCGCGATGAGAGCGGTTGGGGGGCTTTTTTTATCCAAACCAAATCGGTAGACAATCTTTCCCTTGAACTTTGGAAAGACGAACCCTGTGAGTTGCTGGGGGGTGTTTTCAGATTGTATATGTGGCGATGAGGTTATGCCAACTACCAGTTATTGAACTTTATAGTAGAGTTTGAGGATTCTGCCAGGAGCTCATTCACCATGGTAGTTGCGTATATTGTCCGCTGTTTCAGTAACTCACTATTATATCAGTTATTTCAGTTATTTCTGCCTTCTTGATAAAATTTCCTGCTCTGGAACTGATAATTAATGGCAAAAGTGGTTGTTTTTCAACAAATAGGTAAATATACCTATTTACTTACCTATTGAAATATTGGTACTTTCCTTTTTTCTTTCAGGCAATTGCGTTAAATTGGGTTCGTCCGGTGCTTGGGTACTTCTACTGACAGTAGACTGTACATCGTCGTTGTATCGACAAGGTTACGGATGCCTTGCGCTACTAAGCGTTCTGTTTGCAAACCCTCCTTTGGGAGGAGGGGGCGTTAATCGTGTATGAACGCAACAACGATGGTGATGGTGAAAGTGAATCTCAAGAAATTATTAGGGATTGCCATACTGCTGTCCGCTTTGAACCTCCTGCTGGCAGCAACGGCTTGGGCTTGGCCCACCGACAGCCAGTGGCTCGAACTGGTCAAGAGTGGAAAGCCGATTCAAGACAGCGAAAGTGATGCCAACGGTGGGGTCAATGTCGTCCCGGACTATACCAATCCCGACCAAGACACCCCTGCAGCTGCCTACGTCTATAACGACGGCAGCTATCTCTACTACCGCCTGCGTCTGGACGGAGATCCCACTCAAGGCGGCAATGGGGTTTTTGCCCAGTTCGGCTGGGGCTTTGAAATCGATATTGATCAGAATGCCGATGATTATGAATGGCTGATAATGTGCGATGGCATCTCCCAGCCAGAAGTCATCTCCCTCCGCGAAAATACAGATAAAACAGGCCTCGGAGATCCCTCGGACAAGGCTGAATATGTCGCAGCGGAGTATCCGCTGGTCGGCAATCACCAACTGTCTATCGCCGACACCTCCATCGGCGGCGACACCGACTATTTCCTCGATTTCCGCCTGCCGTACGCTGTTTTCAAGGCTACGACAGGCATCGATGACAACACCCTCATCCGCTATTTTGCAGGCAGCTCCCGTTCAACCAATAACTTGACTGATGACGGAGCTGACCTTGTCTCTGGCTCGACCCTCTACGAGATGGGCTCCGACTACATCACTCCATTCGGTACCCCGCCGGAGACAGGAACTACCTCGGACGGCACGGTCCGTTTTGTCGACAGTCTGGATGGTTTCAACGATGTCAACCTGGCCGCCGGTGGCGAAACCATCTACGTACGGGTCGACGACGCGGATCAGACCCTGGCTGTCAATCCGGACCAGACCATTCGGGTAGAACTCACCGCGCCAAGCGGCGACTCGGTGGTGGTTATCCTCACCGCAACCGGTGTGGCCGGAAAGTTTACTGGCGCTGTGGTGACCGAGGAAGTCACCAAATCAAAGGATATTGATTCCTCTGATACAACTCTTCAGGTCTGGCCACCTGCGTCTTCTCCGACAGATCAGGAGATCATCACCGTTACCTATATCGACTCGATCGACGCCAGCGGCAATCAGGAGGTGAACCGCACAGATACCATCACCTTCACCACCACCGCCACCGACCTGGCTCTAGAAAAATCGGTTGATAGCTCGGTGGTACAGCAGAGCGATAGCGTTCAGTTCAGCCTCACCATCACCAACCAGGGACCCAACAACGCTTCTGGGGTTGTGGTCAACGACCAGCTGCCAGCCGGTCTCAGCTACCAGGCCAGCACACCATCGGTCGGCAGCTACGACCCGGTTTCGGGCAACTGGTCAGTGGGGATGCTGAACACCGGAGCTTCCGCCACCCTGACCATCGATACCCAGGTCAGTGCCGCCACCGGCAACATTGTCAACACGGCCACGATCACTGTACTCAATGAAATAGACGGATACGCCGGTAACAACTCCGCCAGCGCCGAGCTTTATGTCGGCGGTACGGATATCCGAATCAGTAAGTCGGTCGACGATGAGTATCCGGCCGAAAATGAACTGATTTTTTTCAGTGTCAGGGCTTTGAACCTTGGCCCCAACAACGCCAGCGGCGTTGTTGTTACGGACCTGCTCCCCACCGGTCTGAACTATGATTCGGCCACAGGCTACAGCGCCACCCAGGGCAGCTACAATGAAGCAACCGGAGTCTGGACCGTGGGCGATCTCGCCAGTGGTGTCGGGGCTGTCCTCACCATCCCGGCCCGTCCTGCGCCCGGTACCGCAAACACCATCTTGACCAATAGTGCAAGCCTTACCGTTATCAACGAGCCTGAGAGCAACCCGGCCAACGACTCGGCCGGAGTCGACATCAAGGTGAACTTCCACGACCTGGAATTGACCAAGATGGTGGGCGTGGGGCCTTCATACAACCCTCTGGTCGATATCGCGGTTCCCAACGAAGGCGACAGTGTCCGTTACGAATTGGTGGTGACCAATCATGGGCCCAACGATGCCACCGGCGTGGCGGTAACGGATCAGCTACCGTCCGGGATCAGCTTCGACAGCGTGGGCCAGATCAGCCAGGGCAGCTATAATCCAGCGACCGGCGTCTGGTCGCTCGGTGCTCTCTCCTCTGGCAGCACGGCAACACTGCAAATTGATGCCGACGTGAACAACGACACGGCAGGGCAGACCATCATCAACTCGGCCGAGATAACCGCTTCGGATTACTTCGACGACGTTGAGTCAAACAACTGGGCTGCGGCTACCATCAAGGTAGACGGTACCGACCTGCAGATCACCAAAACCGTCAATAATTCAATCCCAAGCCCGGGCGACTCCGCGACCTACACGCTGACGGTGACCAACAATGGTCCGAATCCGGCAAGCGGGGTTGCGGTCACTGACATCCTGCCCGAAGGTGTTACCTACACCAGCCATTCGGCCTCTGCAGGCACAAGTTATGATGCCAAGAGCAATGGTAAACCCAGCTGGGTATGGGATATCGGTAATCTCAGCGTGACAGGGAGCGCAACATTGACCATCAATGCCACGGTGGATAGCGGCACCAGTGGCCAGAACATCACCAATGTGGGCATGATTACCGAAAGTGATCAGGCAGATCCAAACTACCTCAACAACGTTGCCAGCAGTGTGATTTCCGTCGACGGCACCGATCTCGTCATCACTAAAACCGTCGATGATCCTACCCCGAACGAGCATCAGGATATCATCTACACCGTCACCATCACCAACAACGGACCGACCGATGCCACCGGTGTGGAGGTAAGGGACCTGCTGCCGCCAGAGGTCAGCTATATTTCCAGCACCGGCAACTATGACCAGGCATCCGGCATCTGGACAATCGGTAACCTCTCGGACAATCAAACAGCGCAGCTTAACATCATCGCCAGGGTCAAGGGCAGTACCAGCGGCTTGTATATCACCAACAATGCCTCGATCAACGCGGTGGACCAGGGGGACCAGAATCCAGCTAATGATTTTGCCAGCGTTGACGTTGCTGTGGCAGGAACCGACCTGGCTCTGACCAAAACCATCGATAACGCCAGCCCCGGGGTACAGGGGGCAGTGACCTATATGCTTACCGTTACCAACGAGGGGGCCAACTCTGCCACCGGCATCGAGGTGGAGGATATCCTGCCGGCCGGGATCACCTTGATCTCCAGCACGCCGAGCCAGGGCAGCTACTCCACCGGTAGCTGGCTGGTCGGCAGCCTGGCTGCGGGTGACAGCGCCACGCTGGATATCCTGGTCGGGGTTGACGGCCCGGTCGGCACCACCGTGACCAACTCGGCAAGTATCACCGGCCTTGACCAGACCGATAGCGACCCGGCCAACGACAGCGCCAGCGTCGATTTTACGCCTGTGGCCTGGCCGGTACTGACCGTGGTCAAGTCCGCGAAGACGGTCAGTGATCCGGAGCATGGCATGGTGAACCCTTATGACGTGCCCGGGGCCATCATTGAATACCGCATCACGGTCACTAACACTGGTCTGGCAGCCACTGATGCCGATTCGCTATTGCTGGTCGATCCCATTCCGGAACATACAGCGCTGGTGGTCACCGATCCGCCAGTCACAATCAGCAACGTCCAGGCGACCACCGGATTGACCCTCACCTATACCGCCTTAAACGATCTGACCGATCACGTCGAGTTCTCTGCCGACGGCACGGATTACAGCCAGATCCCAACCGCAGACGGCAACGGCACCGACCCCTCGGTCAAGTACCTGCGGTTCATGCCCGCCGGGCAGTTCAACGCTTCGGACGGGATCACCGATCCTTCCTTCACCGTCACCTTCAGGGTGCGGCTGCAATAGATGGAATAGAGGCAATAGAAACCATAAGGCCAGATACCGAAGAGGGAGGAGGTTATGACCAAACCAAACACAAACGACAATCAGTATGATTTTGATCCATCGATTTAAAGAGAAAGGAGATTGGAGATGAAGAAAACACTAAACCTGATAATGCTGACCTGCCTTGTTGTCGGTACCACAGCGTCGCTGGCGGAGGCAGCCGGTACCATTGCGGGCACTCCCATCAGCAACACGGCCACCGTCAACTACAACGTTGATGGCATCGACCTGGAGAAAGACAGTGACACCGTCACCTTCAATGTTGCCGAGTTGCTCGATGTTACCCTGGTTTCACGCGATGGAAGCAACGTTCCTGTAAAACCGGGAGAGTCCAAGGCCATGCTCACCTATGAGCTGACCAATACCGGCAATTACCAGGAGGGCTTCACCCTGACGGTTGATAACACGGATACTACCGATGATTTCGACCCGGAGACTCCCACTACCATCTATTTCGATGCCAACGATAACGACACCTACGATGATGGCACAGACACCCTGTATGACGGGAGCAACCTGCCTGCCTTGGCCGCAGATGAGAGTATTCATCTCTTTGTGTTCAATGATATCCCTGATACACCCGCCGACACCGAGCTAGGTATCAGCAACCTGCAGGCTGATGCCCAGACCGGAACCGGTCCGGAAGGAACGGCATATGCTAACGCTGGCTATAACGGCAGTGTCGTGGCTGTGGTCGGCACCAGCGGTGCGTCAGCCAACGCCGACGGCACCTACCAGGTCAGCCGCGTCGATGTTACCATTGACAAGACCGGGGTGGTGATCGAAGACGGGCTGACTGGTACTGGAACCGAGCCGGTACCGGGCGCCACCATCGAATACACCATTACCGTCGAGGTGGTTGGCGGCACCGCTGCCGGGCTGGTGATCACCGACCCGATCCCGGCTGCGACCACCTATGTTGCCGATAGTATGGAACTCAACGGCAGCCCACTGACTGATGATCCCAGCGACGATGAAGGTACGCTTGCGGAGCCGACAACGGATAATTTTGAAATTCAGGTCGACCTCGGTGATGTGGTCGGTGGCGCCGCACCCGGTACAACCAACACCATCACCTTTGAAGTCACCATCAAATAGGAGTCTGTCTGACTAAGCCCTTTTTCCACAACTCAGCGTTATCGAGCGGAAATTAATGCTCGCAATATTAATTATATGGCTCCGCTTAATTTCCTCCAGACGCCTTGATTTGTGAAAAAATTGCAGTAGTCCGACAGGCTCCTAGTACGTAAAGAGTCACACTTATTGACGGAGTAGTAATCATGAAAGCGTATCAGACACTGTTTGCCGTGCTGCTGCTGGTTTTGACCGGTATGGCTGGCTTTGCCGCAGCACAAGAGTCCATCTCCATCGTCTCCAAAGCCGAAATCGAGGAGACGGTGGTCAATGAACAGGGGGAAAAGGAGACCAGAAGGGTGCCGGCGGCGAAAGTCATGCCGGGCACCATCGTTATTTTCACCAACAGCTGCACCAACATCAGCGATAGCCCCATTGATGATGTGGTCATCAACAACCCGATCCCTGAGCATACCGTCTACATCGACGGCTCAGCCACCGAAGAGGGTACCACCGTCACCTTTTCCATCGACGGTGGGAAGAGCTTCGATGCTCCAGGCAACCTGTTTGTCGTCGAACAGGACGGTACTTCACGCGCGGCCACCGGTGCTGATTACACCCATGTCCGCTGGGTGTTCAAATCATCTCTCAAACCGGGGGAGAGTAAGAATGTGGAGTTTCGGGCTCGTCTGAAATAGATCAGCAATATCTATGGCGATAGAAGAACAGCTTTAGAGAAGAGATATTGAAACAGGTTCAAAAGCAGTTACTGCAAAACGGCCTTGGACAGTTGTTGGCCATGCAGCAAGGGAAAACTTAAAAGGAGAGGAAGAAATGAAACGAAACATGAAAAGAAATGTGGCCATGATGCTCGCAACTGGATTGACTCTGTTCTTTTCAGGCCAGGCACTGGCGATTGGCACCCCTGATGACAAGACGATCAGGAATACTGCGAGTGTGACCTTTGAAATTGACGGTCATTCCCCCCCTGCTGTCCAAAGTGAAGAGGTGACCTTTAAAGTCGATACTAAAATCCGTCCAGTGGTAGCACAAGCAAGTGACGTTTATGTTGTTGCGGGTGTAGATGACTTCCTCATGCCCTTTCTCGTCACCAACGAAAGCAACAGCGCGGCGGGATACGATTATTTTGACCTCACCCATGAAGAAATGGGTACATCCACTTTTTCCATGAATTCTGTTGAAATCTGGGAAGATTCCACTGGCGACGGCAACCCTGATAAAAAGGTTTCTGGAGCGGTACAAATCCCAAATACAGACGGGTCCAATTTTAAAACATTTTGGATTATTGCCGACACACCCAATCCAGGCAGTACACCTGATACGGGTGCCTCAAACCAAAGGGCTACCTATAGCCTTATCGCGATCGCGGTGGCGGATGAGAATAGTGCGGCGCTTACAGCCCCAAGGAAACCTAATGATAATAATAACACCCATGACAATTCTGAAATAGTTCTTTTCGATGATGGTGGATCGGCGACTGATGACATCATCTATGATGGAAAACATTCGAATTCCGGCACCTACATCACTCGGGCAACGCTTGATATCAGCAAGTTAGCAGGCAACGGTACCTCCAACTTCCACATTCCCGGCGACGTAGTTGAATACACGATTACGGTCACCAACAACGATCCGAATTTGGCTGCAAAAAATGTCGTGGTCATTGACGAAATCCCTCTAAACACTACATACCATTCCTTTTCTGACACTAACTGCCTTGGTACACAGGCATGGTTTGACAAGAATCTGAGTGTAAATAACTGGGTGCCTTCAGAGCCGGCTACTAAAGCTGACGTTGGGTTCATCCGGTGCACCTTTAGTAGCGATATCCTTAAAAATTCCTCCGGCACGGTGAAATTCTCCGTGACAATCAACTAGAACCACTATCGAAGAAAGAACTAAGAGTTAAACAATCGATGTTTTCACCTGATTCCCACATCCCGGCCGCAAGGCCGCTTTATGATCCCTGCACCACAACCGGGATGGGGGACAGGTGCGTCTTGGACAAGCAGAACAATACGGCAAACCAGCCGCGAAGCTGGTTTGCTCGTCTGCCTGGGGCGGCTGCCGCTATCGGTGACTGCTACAGGCAGGCGTTGTTGGGTTGCCTGGCGCTACTCAGCTGTCTTGTGCTGCTGTTGATGCCGGTCTTTGCAAAAGCTGCTAGGACCCCGGCCGGCACTGCCATCGATAATATCGCCTCGGCATCTTTTCAGACTGGGCCGATAAGCTCGGTCACCCTGCAGTCCAACCTGTCCAGAATTATCACGGTGGGGTTGAACACCCCGTCGACCATTGAATTTTTAAACTACGTGACGTCTTCCTCAGGGTATGAGCAGGTTCGGGTCAATGTAACGGGGCACAGCCCGAGCGGCAGCGAAGGCGGCCCATTCAGCCCTCTGCCGGCCCCGACGCCTTTCGGCTCGTCGACCCCGGTAGACCTCAGCGCCCTGTTGCCGCTGAACCCCACCGAGATCTTTCATATCGGTGAACCGATCTTTTTGCGGGTGACGGACCAGGATCAGAACCAGGATATTACCCTGGCAGAGACCATCGTCGTAACCGTCACCTCGACGGTCACAGGCGACAGGGAAGTGCTGCTTTTGACCGAAACCGGCCCGAATACCGGTGTCTTCACCGGATATATTCCCTCCAGCGGAGATGCGGCTGTAACCAACGACGGGACTCTGTCGCTGGTGGAGGACGACACCCTGACAGCCCGCTATCACGATCAGCTGGATGTCTCGGATGTCGCCACCAGCACCGCCCTGGTCGATCCGTTCGGTGTGGTCTTTGACAGCGACACCGGCCAGCTGGTAAACGGTGCTACAGTCACCCTGATCGATACCGTGACCGGGCAGACGGCATCGGTTCTGGGCAATGACGGGGTGAGCAGTTACCCGGCTACGGTAATCAGTGGCAGTGTCACCTACGATTCCAGCGGGCGAGCCTATACTGCCCCTGTTGGCGGTTATCGTTTTCCCTTGATCGTTCCCGGCACCTATCGGCTGGAGATCGAACCGCCTTCCGGCTACATTGCACCCTCGACGGTGCCGACCTCATCGCTCCAGAGTCTGCCCGGTGCCCCCTATGCCATCGAGTCAGGGTCACGGGGCGAGTCCTTCACCGTCAATCCGGGCCCGACAGTGCATATCGACATTCCGGTCGATCCGGTCAGGACCGGGATCTGGGTGCAAAAGGAGGCCAACAAGGACGAAGCCGCCATCGGCGATTTTGTCGGCTACACGATCCAGGTGGAGAATTTTGACCAAAACGATACCGCTGCCGATGTGGTGGTCACCGACAGACTCCCCATGGGTTTTCGCTATCAGACCGGCTCGACGCGGCTTGATGGGCTCAGCGCCGAGGACCCGGAAATTTCTGCAGATGGCCGCACCCTGACCTACCGTCTTGGCGACCTGGCCCCCGGGGCAAGTGTGGAAATCCGCTATGTCGCCGAAGTCGGCGCAGGAACCAGGACCGGATACAATAGAAACAGTGCAGCCGCCCAGGCACAGGGTGGCCTGTCTTCCAACACGGCTTCGGCGGTGGTCACGATCAGGGAAGATTTTCTAAGGAGCAGCTCGCTGTTGATCGGCCGGGTCATGACCGGCGGTTGTGACAAGCCGGATACCGAACTGGAAGGCTTGGGCGGTGTCCGCATCTACCTGGAAGACGGAACCTATGTCGTTAGTGACAAACAGGGCCGTTACCACTTTGAGGGGATCGAGCCGGGCACCCATGTCGTCCAAGTCGATCTGGCTTCACTGCCTCCGGCCTACGAACCGATCGCCTGTGAAGAGAACAACCAGTTCGGTGGTCGCAATTTCTCCCAGTTCGTGGATATTCAGGGCGGCACCCTGTGGCGCGCAGACTTTCACGTCAAACTCAAGGAGAAACCGAAGGGTGCAGTCACTATCGAACTGAACAGCACGCTTGATGAAGATCGTGTTTCCTGGCAGATTCCCCTCAACATCAGCCAGGTTGACCTGAAGAACCTGCGGCTCAGCGTTATTTTGCCTAAAGGGCTTGAGTATCTTGCCGGCAGCAGTCGCCTTGGTGACCAGCCAATCGAAGATCCAGGGGGGAATCCACCGGTCCTGACCTACCGGCTGGGTGACAGGCCGGCCGACTGGCAAGGGGAGATCACCCTGAAGACCAGGGTTGGCGAGGGCGCGCCACAGGAAATGGCACTCCGTACCGTGCTGACCTTTAACTCACCGGAGCAGCAGAACCAGAGAACCCCGATGGTCGACAACCTGATCCGGAACAAAGGAAAACGGGCCGATAGCACGCCGGTCCTGGATCTGATCAAGGCCAACAGCGGCCTGCAGCAGGCGGAGACCGTCGGTCCGCGGCCCGGTGCTGATGCCGATCTGCCGGAAAAAGACCTGCCGGATACAGAAAAAATGCCGGTCTACGACAAGGCGTGGCTGGCAAGCGCCGGTAGCGGGTCGGAATGGCTCTGGCCGCAGCCGGGCAAAACACCGGCGATCCCGAGTATCAAGGCCGCCATCAAACACGCCGCCGGGCTGAAGGTCAAACTGCGGCTCGACGGCCGGGATGTCAGTCCGTTGGCCTTTGAAGGCACCACTGCAAACCAGGCCGGTTCGACAGCGGTCTCCATCTGGCGCGGGATCGGTATCAACAAGGGCGACAATAACCTGACAGCCGATCTGTACGATGCGAATGGCAAGCTGGTCGAGCAGTTGACCCGCCTGGTCCACTACTCGTTCGGACCAGCCCATGCCGAGCTGGTCAAGGATCAATCGACCCTGGTTGCAGACGGCAAGACCCCGCCGGTGATTGCGGTGCGCCTCACCGACCGGGACGGCTATCCGGTCAGCAGCGGCATGATCGGAGAATTCTCGGTCGAGCCGCCCTACAGTCAATTGATCGACAAGTCGGAAAAAAACAGCAGCCTTGATACCGACAGGCCAAAATATCAGGTCGGCCCGGACGGAGTTGCCAGGATCATTCTGGAACCGACCCCGCAATCCGGTGAGGCAGTGGTCCGTCTGCCGCTGGAAGATGAGACTGAAGAGATCAGCGCCTGGTTGAAACCGGTCGCCCGGGAGTGGATCCTGGTCGGCTTTGCCGAAGGGACGCTGGGCTACAACACCCTCTCCGGCAACCAGGTCAGCCTGGATGAGGCGGAGGTCGACGACCATTTCTACGAGGACGGCCGGATCAAGTTTTTTGCCAAGGGCGCCATCAAGGGTGAATGGCTGTTGACCGTGGCCTATGATTCCGACAAGGAGGAGTTGGATGGCGACAGCCTGTACCAGATCATCGATCCGGATAGCTACTATCCCCTCTACGGAGACGAGACCCAGCAGAGCTACGAGGCCGCCAGCGCCCGTAAGATCTACGTGAAGCTGGAAAAAAATCAATTCTATGCCCTCTTTGGCGACATGCAGACCGGCCTGACCCAAACCGAGCTGTCCCGCTACAGCCGCAGCATGAACGGCTTTAAATCGGAACTGCAGGGCGAAAAGATCGAGTTCAACCTGTTCGCGGCCGACACCAGGCAGGGGTTTGTGAAGGACGAGATTCGCGGCGATGGAACTTCCGGGCGCTATTACCTGTCCCATCAGGATCTGGTCATCAACTCGGAGACCATCGTCATCGAGACCCGGGATCGGTTTCAGAGCGAGAAGATCCTCAGTTCCCAGACCATGCAGCGGCACATCGATTACAACATCGATTACGGGGACGGCACACTCTTTTTCAAGCGGCCCATCGCCAGCAAGGACGAAAGCTTCAACCCGATCTTCATCGTTGCCGACTACGAAACCAGGACCTCGAACCAGAGTGAGTTCAATTACGGCGGGCGTGCGGCAGTCAAAATGTTGGACCAGAAGCTGGAGGTAGGTGCTTCTCTGATCCATGAAGACTCCGGTGTCGACGAGGGTGATTTGTACGGTGTCGACGCCACTATCCGGTTCAACGCAAACAACAGTCTGCGGCTGGAAGCAGCCACCACCGACACCGAGGATGCTTCCCTGGATCAAAACGGCGAGGCCTATCTCGTCGAGTATATGCACACGTCCAGCACGCTGCAGGGGATTGTCTATTTTCGTGAACAGGATGATGAGTTCGGGCTAGGGCAGCAGAACGGCAGTGAGTCGGGAACCCGCAAGTATGGCGCCGAGGGGAGCTACCGCATCAATGATGAGGCATCGATCTCAGCGCTGGCCTATCATGAGGACAACCTGACCACCGATGCCCAGCGGGATGTGGTGGAGCTTGGCGGCGACCTGGAGTATGACCGGTTCTCGATCAGTGCCGGTGTCCGTGACGCCAGGGATAGTCTCGGGGATGGCAGCAGCAAGCACAGTCAGCAGCTGCTGACCGGCGGCAACTGGACCACTGCCGACCGCAAACTGACCCTGCGTGCCCAGCATGAACAATCGCTTGGCGGTAAGAACGAAAATACCGATTATCCCACCCAGACCCTGTTCGGGGCCGATTACCGGCTCAGCAAGCAGGTCAGCCTGTTTGCCGAACAGGAATTCAGCTGGGGGGATGATGTAACCAGCGAGGGGACGAGGGCCGGTATCAAGGCATCACCCTGGCGCGGCAGCGACGCACAGACCACCATTGAACGGCAGCTCAATGAGAATGGAGAACGGCTCTTCGCCCTGTTCGGCCTTGGCCAGACCTGGCAAGTGAGCGAGAACTGGAGCGTGGACGCCAGCCTCGATCGCAGCTACACCATCAAGGAAGCTGACAGCTACGATTTTGACGTGGATGTCCCTGACGCCCATGGCAGCGATGAGGATTTCACCGCTGTCTCGCTGGGCGCCAGCTACCAGCAAAAGAGCTGGTCCTGGGACAACCGGTTGGAATTCCGCCACGGTGACGACGAAGATAAGTACGGCGTGATTTCAAGCCTGATCGGTCAGATCCGCAAAGGTATGTCCGCCTCAGCCAGATATACCGGGTATTACACGGACAGTGCTGACGG
Source organism: Desulfosediminicola sp. (assembly GCF_048381775.1). Classification (NCBI taxonomy): domain Bacteria; kingdom Pseudomonadati; phylum Thermodesulfobacteriota; class Desulfobulbia; order Desulfobulbales; family Desulfocapsaceae; genus Desulfosediminicola; species Desulfosediminicola sp. Next base: position 114,518 of record NZ_JBLXGE010000013.1, read on the forward strand.
TGCTACGAGCAACGAGCAGGAGCTGACCCTAGGCCTGGCCTACCGGCCCCGCGAGAGTCGCTGGATTATCCTGAATCGGTTGGACGCCATATACGAGCGGGATGAAAGTTCCCAGCATGACGACAAGGCGTGGCGATTTATCAACAACCTGCAGGGCAACTACAAGCCCAGTCGTAGCTGGCAGATCGCTCCCTACTATGGTTTGAAATATGTCCGTGAAAACATCGACGACTCACACTATGACGGCTTTACCGACCTGGTCGCCCTGGAGACCCGCTATAACCTGAACAGTCGCTGGGACCTCGGTCTTCATGGCAGCGTGCTGCACTCATGGAACAGCGGTCAGTTCGATTACAGCTCCGGAGCCTCGATCGGTTATCTTTTTGCGAACAATCTTTGGGCCAGCCTGGGCTACAATTTCATGGGATTCCACGATGAAGACTTCTCGCAGAGCACGTATACGGCAAGCGGCGTATATCTGAAGCTTCGCCTCAAGTTTGATCAGAACACCATGACTGAAGCTCTTACCTGGCTGAACAGTCAATAGAACAAGTAGAACAGTCAACACGCTTGGCGATACACGTCCCCACCCGGTTGCGGTGCCAAGGTGGCGCCGGTCGCATTGAGATCGGGATTGTTGGGGTTGGACGCTACTGCTTGAGATTTAAGGAAGATGTCGATGACCTGAAGAGCTGCTTAGCCCACATCCAGCCCGGCTTGCCAAGGGTGTATTCGGCAGGATGTTCCTGCAAAGAGAACTTCAGGCGGCAGATGGTCGAGCCTGAGGGCAATAGGGGCTCGGCTGGTGAATTGCCTTTGCCCGGTATATGGGGGGATCAGGCAGGTACCGGCAGGGACAGCAGGAACTTGGCGCCGCCGTACACATTATCGGCTACTCTGATAGACCCGTTGTGGTCCTGCATTACCTGCATGACGATGGCAAGGCCCAGGCCGGTGCCGTCAGCCCTGGAGGTGAAAAAAGGATCAAAGATCTTCTCAATGTTTTCCCTGGGAACACCGCTGCCGTTATCACTGATTTCCACCAGAATGATTTCTGCTCCCTGCTGATCCTGCGTTTCAAAGGCGCTGACTTCAATGAGTTCCCTGCCCGGCGGGCAGAACGACCTGGCGTTTTGAATCAGGTGATTGAGCACGGTAAACATCTGCTTCCGGTCAGCCCAGATATCCACGGTCTCGTCAAACAGCACTTCAATTCTGGCAGATAGCGGCCAGGTGGGGTCTGCATGGCACACCTGCATCACTTCATCAAGACAACCCTTGAGTGAAAACCATTCCCTGGTCAACTCCTCGGGGCGGGAGAACTTGAGGAAGTCGCCAATTGTATCGATCAGCCGGCTGGACTCGCGAAGAATTATATTAGCCAGCTCATAGTTGGACTGGTTTTCACTCCCCTCCCTGCAGAACTCGTCGGCAAGGATCTGGGCAGAGCCGGAAATGGCAGTAAGTGGATTGCGGAAATCATGGGCGATGCCGGCGCTCATCATACCGATGGCGGCGAGTTTTTCGGCTTGGCGCATCTGCCGTTCGAGTTGTTCGATTTCACTGATATCCCGAAGAGTAATAATCTTGTGATTGTCGGAGCGGGCCACGCCGTTTTCTTTGGTGGTGGTCAACTCGACATAGGAATAGCCAAGGCGTATCCGCTCGTTGTCATTGGTCGTAAAGTCGGTGGATTGTCTGAGGCGCGGAGAAGAGAGCGCAAGAGTGGGGAAGTATCGGGTCAATCTGTTTCCTACCAGTGCAGTAACAGGATAACCTGTGATGTCACTGGTTGCTTTATTGGCGGAAGTTATAAAGTTGGCACCGTCAATGGTTATGATGCCTGTGGCAATGTTATCGAAGATTTGTTTGTAAAGAACAGCAAGCTGTTCGTAGTTTCGCAGTGATGTAGAGAGCGCATCTTCTGTTTTACGGATACGCCTACTAAACAGAGCGCTCAGAATTGCGGCAAGAAAAAAGGTGAGCCCATGAATAGAAAAGTGGTTGAGGTTGACCATGGCATCTGTTTCACCGATAAAACCAAGACGCAACAGATAGCTCGGGTAATAGCCGTAGACTTCAAAGGTAAGAATAAGCCCGTAGAGCAACGTTGATGAAGCAGCGGCGATCATCCCGCCTTTACGCGGGAGAACAAGGCCGCCGGCAATAATCGGGAAGAAGTAGATGGAAGAGAATATGGAGTGTGAGATACCGGTATAGTATATCAGCAGGGTAGCAAACAGGGTATCCAGCAAGTTCTGGACAAAACCGAACCGGGCTAGATGGGTTTGAGCAGCTACCAGGTAATAGGCAGAAAAAATAGTAGTCAGGTAGACAGCTAAAAGTAACAGCAGCAGAAATTCAGACGGCATCAGGATAATGTCGAGATTTGTGCTGCCGAAGTAGATAGATAGACCACTCAACATTGTGTAGAGCACAACTCTGAGCAGTAGCATCCATAAGAGCTGGGAGCGGAGTATCTGGTCTACGGTGTCGCTTTGCCTGGAAAGCTGAAAAATGTCTTTAAACGTCATGCACTGTTATTGTATGTCGTACTTCTTTACTTTATAGCGAAACGAGCGAAAGCTGATTTTTAACAGATCGGCGGCTCGCATCTTGGAGTGATTGGTTTTGTCAAGTGCATGGGAAATAAAGAGTTTCTCCATATTTGCCAAAACCTTTTCAAGACCAAGATGGTAGAGTTCTTCCTCGCTGGTGATTGCGCGTAATGTCCCGTTACCGGTTTCCTCCCCGTTTCCAGAGGGTGGTGCCACCTTTGCTCCGGGCAGGGTGAGGTTCTCTGGCAGGATTATATTTGAGCTTTCGAGAGCTACACCACGTTCGATGATGTTTTCCAGCTCTCTGACATTGCCAGGGAAATCATAATTCATCAGTACCTGCATGGCATAACTGGAAATTTCATGAACTTCCTTGTCTAGGAGATTTGAGTATTTTTCCAGAAAGTGCTGAACAAGCAAAGGTACATCGCTTTTTCTTTCCCTGAGGGGAGGAACCCTGATCGGCACGACTGCCAGTCGATAGAAAAGATCTTCGCGGAATCTGCCTGCGCTGATTTCGTCTTCGAGCACCCTGTTGGTGGCGGCTATGATCCGTACATTGATTTTCTGGAAGATGTTACCGCCAACAGGTTTGATCTCCCTTTCCTGCAGAACGCGAAGTAATTTGGTCTGGATGATCGGGCTGAGTTCACCGATCTCGTCGAGAAAGGCAGTGCCATTATTCGCAACCTCGAAAAGACCGAGCTTATCATTGATGGCACCGGTAAAGGAACCTTTGACGTGGCCGAAAAGTTCGCTTTCCATCAACTCTTCGGGAATAGCGCTGCAGGTGATTGGTATAAAATGATTGTTTGCGACTTTGCTGAGCCGATGAATTGCCTGAGCGACAAGCTCTTTACCCGTTCCGGATTCACCGTAGATGAGCACATTGGCAGGAGTGGGAGCAACTCTCTTTATCATGTCGAAGATTTTCACCATTTCCCGACTTTGGCCAATTATGCCGGGAAAAGAGTCACTCGTGCTTTCGCTCGTTTCTCCACCACTCTGCTTGATAGCCGAGGCGATGACTGATTTTATCTCATCGACGTTGAACGGTTTGCTGATATAATCGAAGGCTCCGTACTTCATGGCCTGGACCGCATCATTGGGTGAGGCAAAGGCGGTGATCATGATTACGGGTAAATCAGGCGTCTCCTCTTTCACAGCCTCCAGGAGTTCCAGCCCGCTCATGCCTGGCATGCGAATGTCGGTAATCACCAGATCGCATCGATTGTCCTGTAAATATTCCAGTCCTTTTTCGCCATTGGCAGTGGTAACTACCTGGTGGCCTTCTTTTGTAAGCAGGATTTTAAGAAAATCCCGCATGCTCCGTTCGTCATCAATGACAAGAATTTGAAACATAGTCCGCGCGAGGTATTGAGAGCTTAGCCTTGAGGGTTCAGCATCCGTAGTAAAATAATTTATCCGAGTGTTTCGTAGAGCTTCGTAACGTATCGCTTAACTCTATAATACCTTTAAGGATTGCACAAGATGTTAAACCCGCTTGTGTGAATTCGGAAGCGGCGGTGGTTGATCAGGGGAGGGATGCAGTTGGGGGCTGGGCAATAAGTAATTGCTTTTGGGCGCGGGTAAGCTGTTTTATGCGGTATTCTCTGCTGCAGGCCATGCTGCGATTATTGCACCTTTCAGAGTATACCAGTTCAACAGGCCTGCGTGATCTGGTATACCGGGCACCGCCTGATGGTGAGTTGTGTTCCTTTGTTCTTCGCTCAAGATCGGTGGTGACTCCTGTGTAGAGACTATCGTCGGAGCATTTGAGGATGTATACAAACCATTCGCACATTGTCTTTATTAATTGCCTGTTCGCTTGATGGATGATTACTCTATGTTTCAACCGGGTGACGGGGATTGCAAATTCCTTCGGCAGATGGTAATCAGGGTGTGCAGTCAGAAATTGTATCAGGATATTGGTTTTTTGCTAAAATACAAGCGATAACCCGAACGTAATTCTATACCGAACCTAATGGATCAAAACAATACAAAAGAAAAATTTGAGGCCCAGGCCCTGACGGAACATCTGCGTGAGCTTCGATCATGCCTGATTTTCGCTTTCGCTGCCGTATTTGCCGGTTTTTGCGCATCGTACGCAGTAATAGAGCCTATTGGACACTGGTTTCTGAAACCCCTTACAGAAGTGCTGCCTGAAGGCTCTTCAGTCATTTTCACCTCATACCAGGAAGGGTTTTTTTTTATCTAAAACTTGCCCTTGTCTGTGGTATTCTCCTGGCCAGTCCGGTCATCTTCTCCCAAATCTGGCGTTTTATCGCGCCCGGTCTTTATAAACACGAAAAGAAAGTCTTAATTCCATTTACCTGCGTCTCCACTGTGTGCTTTCTTGCAGGTGCGGTATTCGGTTATCTGGTAGTATTCCCACCGGCTTTTCGCTTTCTGGTCGGTTACAGCAACGAGTTCCTGACCTCAATGCCGGCCGTGAGCGAGTATTTCTCACTGGCCATACGATTGCTACTTGCCTTTGGTGCAATCTTTGAGATGCCCATTCTCATGGTTTTTCTTGCCAAAGTTGGGGTTATTGATACAGCCTTTCTCAATAGAAATCGAAAATATGCGATTCTGGTTAACTTTATAATTGCCGCAATACTCACTCCGACCCCAGATGTAGTCAATCAGCTGATGATGGCAATTCCCTTGATTATCCTCTACGAGGTCAGTCTGGTGTGTGTCTGGTTCTTTGGCAAAAAGAAGTTCAGCGACTTTAAAGAGGGTTGACGGTATTGTTAGGCAATCTCGGTGAATAATCAATAAAACTGACAACTAATGTCTCTGGTAATCTTGCAGTAGGTGCAGTATAAATAAGATTAGATAAACATTTTATTGTTTTCCATGCGTTGCAGGGTTGGCGCATTCATCTGTGTGCATGGAGCATTTTTGTCGAAGATATATCTCGAGTATGGAGGAGAATATGAGTCTCTCGGAAGAATATAAGAAAGTGTTGAGTATAGGCAGGCCACCGAACATTACCAGGTTATTTCCGAATTCCCAGGCCTTGATCGTCAGTGGTAAAGTAATCGATCGGGCTATGCTCGCCAAGGGTAAGGCCATGACCATTGCGGCCAATGGCAGAAGCCATATTGTCATTCGCGGTGCACTTCAGGCCGCACAGCGTGCTGATGCGGCGATAATCATTGAAATCGCCAAATCCGAAAGTACCTACTGCCCGGTAAATTTTTACAATATCGCCAGACAGGTTGATGCACTCTGCAACGAGCTTGATGTGACGGTGCCGGTAGCGATTCACGCCGATCATTACGGGATCAAGAATGATGCGGATATGGCGTACGCCAAAATGGAGATTCCGTCAATGTTCGATGCCGGAATAACTTCCATTGCCGTAGACGCCTCTCATATGGCCGATGATCTGAATCTGTTGGCCAATATTGAATTGAACAGTCTGATCCCTTCCTGGGCCGGGCTCGAAACCGAGGTCGGAGAGATCAAGGGAGAGCAGGGCCTTTCCACTATTGCTGACGCATCGTTTCTCATCAAGGGTCTGAACGCCTATGGAATAGCAGCCGACTGGATTGCCTTGAACAACGGTACTACCCACGGCCTGGAAGCGAGCGGGCAGGGGATTCAGGTTGGCCTCACTGCGGAGATCCACAAGGCCCTGGAGCCATACGGTGTTTCCGGTGCTCAGCATGGTACCAGTGGTAACAGTTCAGAAAAATTACGGGCCATTGCCGGGCAGACCCACACCACCAAGGCCAATGTCGCGACAGCGCTGCAGATGGTCAGTTGGGGACTTGAAGTGAACGATGATGGTAATGCCATTCTCGACGGTAACGGTAACTTCAAGAAAATTTCAACTGAAGGTGTATCGGATGTGCTTTGGCAGGAAATGGTGGCATATGCCGATTCACAGGGTTGGAAGGGCGGGAATTACAAGAAGTTGAACCTGCCATTTGAAATACGCATTATGGCCCAGGAGAAACCTGTTCGCGATCGTATGGCCAAGCGGGTAGAGGAGTTCGTCTACCAGATGCTGACAGGGGTATTTAATGCTGAAGGTACCGCAACCATCGCAAAAGATCTGCTGCTTGAAGAAGGCAGCTATGATCTTGGCCCGAAAGCGGAAATTATAGAGGAACTTTCCGAGTGGAGCAGGGAAAAGATCATAGAGAGAGCCAGCACTCTCGATGTCGACAAAGGCCCGGAAGGAGATTTTGACGACTAGCCCCAATCCACTGATACATTTTAAGTACCGGTCGAATTGTACCGGCCGGTACAGTCTGCAATCCGACAGCCCAAGCCGGGCGAACAGGTAGAACAGCCCGGCGTATTCCCCCAAAGACACATTCATCATGTACCTTCATCATAGACGCGGGAGATTACCATGCAAAAGGTAATGGTTACCGGTGCAGCCGGTTTTATTGGCGCGCATCTTTGTAAAAAGCTGCAGGACAACGGGGTTGAGGTTTATGGCCTCGATAATGTGAATGATTACTACGATCAGCAGTTAAAGCGCGACCGTATGGCCGCACTGGCTGAGGGTGAGAGTTTCACCCATCTCGATATGGATATATCAGACCGGCCTGCCATGGAGAAACTGTTTCAGGAGCATTCATTTGATGCGGTGGTCAACCTGGCAGCCCAGGTCGGAGTTCGATATTCGCTCATCAATCCCCATTCGTATGTGGATTCAAACCTGGTCGGTTTCGTTAACCTGCTTGAAGGTTGCCGCCACTCGGGTGTAAAGCATTTTGTGTATGCCTCCTCCAGTTCGGTGTATGGAGCGAACACCAAAATGCCGTTTTCGGTCCATGATAATGTCGATCATCCTGTATCCCTCTATGCGGCTTCCAAGAAAGCCAACGAGCTGATGGCACATACCTATAGCCATCTCTTCGGGCTACCAACTACCGGCCTTCGTTTTTTCACAGTGTATGGACCATGGGGACGCCCCGATATGGCCCTCTTCCTTTTTACCAAGGCTATTCTTGCCGGCGAGCCGATCAACGTCTTCAATAACGGCAATATGGAAAGGGATTTTACTTATATAGACGATATCGTAGAAGGTGTCTTCCGGGTAATTTTCAAGACTGCTGAACCGAATTTTGATTGGCGTGGAGACGCACCTGATCCAGGAAGTTCATATTGCCCATGGCGAGTCTACAACATCGGAAACAACAGTAAGGAAAAGTTACTTCGTTATATCGAGGTACTGGAGAATTGTCTGGGCAGAAAAGCGGATAAGAACTTTCTTCCCATGCAGCCGGGGGATGTGCCGGCCACCTATGCCAATGTGGATGATCTGGTGCGGGACATGGACTACACTCCGGGTACCACGCTTGAGTACGGTGTGGCCAAGTTTGTTGACTGGTACAAGGGATATTTCAAGATAGGCTAAGCCCTACAGTGAGTTGTTTCCCCCCCGTGGTCCTTTGACGATCGCCATCCCGGGCAGTAATGTCTGGGTGGCGAGTACGCCTTTCCACTGCCTGATGGTCGAGAGCAGAAACTGGGTAAGCAGTTCCGCATCCGATGAGAGCAGGTCACGGGTCAGCACGACCTTGATGATGATATCGATTGACCCGTGTACAGAGTGGATCTCCCGCACTTCATCCAGCTCCGCCAGCTTGTCGAATATTCGCTGCTCGTATTGACCATCCACGTTCAGCAGGATAAAGGCGATGATTTCCCGTCGCATCTCCGGGTATTCCTGTTCGGTATGTTCTGCCATTTTTCTGCGAAATTCTTCCATGTCCTTGGGGATAAGTTTATCGATACCGATACCGTATTTCCTGTTACTGCCTTTCTCCCATTGATGCAAGGAGATATAGAGATAGAGGTCATCGACAGTTCGACCTGGAAAGGACTTCACCAGACCGCTTTTGGCAATAAGCGTGGCCAGTGGTTGATAAATGGTGCGGTACCAGTCAGCGGCCGCCTGCTTGTAGCTGACTTCCTGATGACTCTGGCTGGCGAGAAATTCTCTGTGTTGTTCTATCTGCCATTTCAGGCGGGAGAATTTGCCGAGTTCAGTAAGGTCAAGTGTATTGGCGAGCCCAGCTTCATCCCTGAATTCAGTACGCTCGATGTAGAGCCTGTTTTCAATAGTATTCGAGGATGGCAGTAGCTCAAGGATACAGGCCTTGATATGGGTATGGCCCAGATTTTTGGCGGCGGTTACCCGGTGGTGACCGTCAAGAATAAAGTAATCATCCTTGATCTGGTAAAGCGAAATTGGCGGCAGGGAACGACCGTTTCGCATTCTTTCGGAGATGGCATTGATGCGCTCCCGGGAGACCTCGGCTCTCTTCGGGTTAAACTGGCTGTCAAAATCACGGTATCGGCCGACGCTGCCGACGATCCTGTCGAGCGGGATCATGGATGTGCCACGGTCTACAGAGTCGTAAGCCTGCTCATTTTCCTGGCGCTCGCCAAAGTTTTGCAGTTGGTCTTTTGGGGCGGCTCCCTTACCTGTGATCAGTTGTTTCAGTCGTGCAAGAGGGCTCGATTTCGAGGATGTAGTAGTCATAGCAATTTATTATCTCAGTTTCCCCAAGAGTGGCAAAACGATCAGATTCGTTGTCGAAAAGCTTGTGGATATGTCCATGTAGATGGTATCGGGGCTGGTGACGGTTAATAAGCTGCCTGAAGCTATGGAATCCCCTGTGGCATCTGTCCTCCGCATCATTGATATAGCGCGGTGAGGCGTGGCTGACAAGGATATCGAAACCTTTTTTTCGCCAGAGTGTAAACCACATCTTACGAATAAAACCAGTCATCTGTCTCTCTGTATATTGATTCTGGTTGCCATTATACCAGCGGCTACCTGAAAAACCTAATATTCGCAGTCCGTTATATTCTATAAATCTCCGGTCAATTTTGCGGCAGCCTACTGGTGGCGAGGTCTGATATCTCAGATCATGATTGCCGAGCACATAAAAGAGCGGCACATCGTATCGGCTTCGCAGGGAGGTGAGGTATTCAGGCGGAAGATCACCACAACTGATTATCAGATCAATGCCGGCCAGAAAAGGCTGACCATCCTTGTATGCCAGTATTGTCTCGTTGACGATGTCAGATACGATAAGGATTTTCATTGACTGATTACGATAGATGACTGACGTCGCTGCTGTGCCGGATAACGGGCAGCAGGAGCCGCCCGGAACGTAATTTAGAGATACTTGAGTGGATCTTTATCCATAATCCTGAGAGCGGCATGAAGGATTGATACGGAATCCAGATGAGAATTTTTCCAGAGGGTGCTTTGGGGGCCGTGCTCTATGAAATTGTCCGGGTAGCCGAGTAATCTGCATTGAACATGGTGCATCCCTTTACTGCTGAGAAGTTCCAGGATACTCGAACCAAAGCCGCCGGCAATAACACTGTCTTCTATAGTAACGATTCTACCTGTTTTTTCAGCCAGGCTGCAGATCAGGTCGTTGTCGAGCGGTTTGATAAAGCGAGGGTTGATAACCGCTACTGAAAATCCGAGTTCTTCAAGTCGTGCCGCGGCAACCATTGCCGGAGCAACCCTGTTGCCCACCGGCAGCAGGAGCACATCATCGCCTTCCAGGAGCAGTTCGCCTCGGCCGATTTCCATCTCCTTGAGATCATCGCTCATCTCAACACCTTCACCGGCACCGCGAGGATATCGCACAGCAGCCGGACCATCGTAATTGACGGCGGTATAGAGCATGTGTTGCAACTCTTCCTCATCTTTCGGCGCCATAAAAACCAGATTAGGGATAAAGCGCAGAAAAGAGACATCGAATACACCGTGATGTGTCGGGCCGTCATCGCCAACTACGCCGGCTCTGTCTATGGCGAAGGTTACTGGCAGATTTGGGATACACACATCGTGGATGATCTGGTCCATGGCCCGTTGCAAAAAGCTTGAGTAGATCGCGACCACAGGGCGTTTACCTTCAGTGGCCATCCCGGCTGCAAATGTCACCGCGTGCTGTTCGGCAATGCCTACGTCGAAGAACCTATCGGGAAATTGTTCGGCAAATCCGGAAAGGCCTGTCCCGGCGACCATGGCAGCAGAGATGGCGGTGATTCGGTCATCCTGTTCGGCCATGTCACAAATGGTCTTGCCGAAGACCTTGGTGTAGTTGACACCACCCTTTGACGCATGGGGTTTACCTGTTTCAATGCTGAAGGGGCCGACACCGTGATAGGCTCCAGGGTTCTTCTCAGCAGGTTCGTACCCTTTGCCCTTGGTGGTAAGGACGTGAATCAGGGTTGGACCGTGATAATTGTCACGTGCGCTGCGCAGGGCCGGAATGAGCTCTTCATAATCGTGGCCGAGGATCGGGCCGATATAATCAAATTTGAAAGCCTCAAAGAGCATACCGGGAGTAAAGAACGACTTAAACGATTCTTCACTCTTTTTCAGAATGCTGAGGATGTTTTCACCTACATTGGGGATAGCGGTGAGGCGTTCTTCAATATGGTTTTTTACCCGGCGCATTGTGCGGCCGGTGAGTTTGCGGCTGAGAAAGCTGGAGAGGGCACCAACATTTGGAGAGATGGACATTTCGTTATCATTGAGGATAACGATCAGGTCCTTATTGAGATGACCGGCATGGTTCAATGCTTCAAATGCCATACCTGCGGTCATGGAGCCGTCACCGATAATAGCGATAGCTTTTTTATTGCTGCCATTGAGACTTTTGGCAACGTTCATGCCGAGTGCGGCTGAAATCGAGGTGGAACTGTGGCCGGTCTCGAAGGCATCGTACTCGCTTTCACTGAATTTAGGAAAGCCGCTCATACCTTTATACTGCCGTAGGGTGGCAAACTGTTGCCGACGTCCGGTGAGTAGCTTGTGCGCATAGGATTGATGGCCAACATCCCAGATGAGCTTGTCGTTTGGACTGTCAAATATGTAGTGCAGGGCAATTGTTAATTCAACAACACCGAGACTAGGTGCAAGATGCCCACCAGTTTTAGAGACTGTCTGGATGATGGTATCCCGAATCTCCTGTGCCAGAGCGGTTAGCTCGTCGAGGGAGAAATCGCGTATGTCTTTCGGGGAATCTACCTTCGGAAGCAGTAGTGTCTCCGGATCTTGTGTGAGTGTGGTAAGCATGTCGTTAAAAGAAGCAGAGCCGGCATCGTTATTGGGGCAATGTCGGCGTATAAAGCAGAAAATCGGTTTCCAATCAGGTCAGTGTACTACAACTTTAGGCATCTGCAAGTCAGAAGCCTTTGTCTACTCGGAAAAAACAGACTATCCGGTCGCCATATGTCAATTTCCACGCGTGTAAATATATCTGGCCAGGGCGCGTAACGGTTCGGCCTGGTTGTCAAACCCGGTCAGTGATTCGAGTGCACGATCAACGGCCTGCCTGGCAAGGGATCTGGTTTTTTCTATGCCAAAGTAGGCAGGGTATGTCGCTTTGCCGCGTTCTTCATCACTGCCGGCGGTTTTGCCGAGTTCTTCAGTGGTGGCAGTGGCATCGAGCAGATCGTCAATAATCTGGAAGGCGAGACCCACATTATCTCCATAAGCTGTGAGCTGCCGCAATTCATCTTCAGAGCAGTGGGAGGCGATCGCGCCAGCCTGGATAGATCCGGTGATAAGCGCGCCAGTCTTATTGCGATGGATGGTTTGCAGTACTTCGAAGGGGTAACTGGTGTTTTCGCTTGCGATATCGAGTGCCTGACCGCCAACCATTCCCTCAGGGCCGGCTGCCCTGGCAATGATATTGATAATTTTTAAGCGCCGTGCGGCATCTAAATTCCCAAGACGTTCATTACTCAATAGATCGAACGCATAGGTAAGCAGCCCGTCACCGGCAAGTATTGCTCCAGCTTCACCGTAAAGAACATGATTTGTCGCCTTGCCGCGTCTCAGGTCGTCATCATCCATGGCGGGCAGATCATCGTGGATCAGCGAGTAGGTATGTATACATTCAAGGGCGCAGGCAATGGGCAACAGGTTTTCGCTGTTGTCGGTTTCAGCGCTTACGGCTTGTCCTGCCGCCAGGCAAAGAATTGGTCGTAACCGTTTCCCTCCGGCAAAAAGGCTGTAGCGCATTGCCTCAAGGTGTGCGGCAAACGGGCCGTCAGCCACAAGCATATATTGCTCGAGGGCTCTCTCAACTACAGCTTTCTGGTTACTCAGGTAGGTCTTGATGTTCACTGTTGCTCTCTGTAAATGGTACAGCTTCTATTTCTCCGTCTTTCTCAAGCAACAGTTCTACCTTGGCCTTGGCCTGGTCGAGTTGTTCATTGCAGAACTTTGCCAGCTGAATACCTTCGTCAAATTTTTTGAGGCTCTTGTCGAGGCTCAATTCACCTTCTTCCAGCTCCTGAGTGATCTGCTCAAGACGCGAGAGTGCGGCTTCAAATGTTTTTTTTGCCATAACGTTAGTCCGAAGGTTCGGGAAAACGGTTGAACCTCGCCTCTATTCTGTATAGAAAGAGACCAGTTATACAGTTTTATCCGGGATTAGTTACTACAGAAATCCCCATACTGATTTCCGCTGTGAATATATCGACCCGTTCTTATCCATGCAAGGGTTGATTCTATGAATCTTACTGCGGCCTGTGTTGTTTTTACCATAAAGAGGAAAATCAGGGGCAGACTTTTACCCCTCAAACCCATTACTGTAGCTCATTAAGACACATTATGCATAAGGCTATCAGACAATTCGTTCGTTGGCTCGAAGTTGAAAAGGGATATTCTGAGCACACTATAAGCGGTTATAGCCGTGACCTCCATGAGTTTATGCGTTTTCTAGGAGAAGATCCTGAAGTCCGTCAGATAGATTCAAACCAGGTGCGTTCATTTGTGGTGAGCATGCATGGTGTCAACAGTGGTGCAACAGTTGGCAGAAAGTTATCAGCTCTCCGTTCTTTTTTCAGGTTCCTGATCCGTAATAAAGTGATCAAGGCGGATCCTCTGATTGGAGTCACCGGGCCGAAGGTCGGCCAGGCTATTCCGGTATTCCTGACAGTGGATGAAACGTTTGCCCTTCTCGAGGCACCGGGAGAGGAGGATACGTTTCGTCTGCGTGATACAGCGATGCTCGAGTTGCTCTACTCGACAGGCATGCGTGTTTCCGAGCTTGTTTCCCGAAATTTAACAGATCTTGATTTCAATGAGGAAGTGCTTAAGGTGAGGGGCAAAGGAAATAAGGAGCGAATTGTTCCTGTTGGAAGGCCTGCCCTGGAAGCTTTGAATGCATGGCTTCCATTGCGTCAGCACCTGCTCTTCGCTTGTGCTGCAAGGGGAAAACAAGCAGCTACTGAGGCCCTGTTTTTGAATAACAGGGGAGGTAGGCTCACTGCTCGCAGTGTAGAACGTTTCGTCCGGGCTTATGGAGAAAGGGCCGGGATAACCCAGATAGTCACCCCTCATGCATTGCGGCATTCATTTGCCACCCATATGCTTGAGATGGGGGCGGATTTGCGTTCAGTTCAGGAGCTTTTGGGCCACGCAAGTTTGTCCACGACCCAGCGTTATACCCACCTCACCCTCGATCATCTGACGGATGTCTACGACAAAGCGCACCCGCTCTCCACTGGAGAATGATCGAAAATATCTTATAAAAACATAATTGTAGTGAAAGGGATCAATTCTCAAACACTAAAGGTTCATAATGAAAATCAGATCAACAACAATTCTGGCGGTACGGCATAAAGGTGAAGTCGTAATCGCAGGTGACGGTCAGGTCTCTTTGGGCAACACCGTCATGAAACACGATGCCCGTAAAGTACGCCGTTTGTATAAAGACCAGGTAATAGTTGGTTTTGCCGGTGCTACTGCAGATGCTTTCACCCTTTTTGAGAAGCTCGAGCAGAAGCTGGAGCAGTATAACGGTAATCTCATGCGCGCATCTGTTGAACTTGCCAAAGACTGGCGAATGGACAAAATGCTCAGGAGGCTGGAGGCAATGATCATTGCCGTGGATAAGGACCATTCGTTGCTGCTCAGCGGCACCGGAGATGTCATCGAGCCGGATAATGGCGTTCTGGCAATTGGTTCAGGCGGTCCATACGCCCAGGCGGCAGCACTTGCCTTGGTGCAGAAAAGTGATCTGGGAGCAGAAGAGATCGCCAGGACCAGTCTTGAGATCGCCGGCTCAATCTGCGTTTACACTAATCAATCAATTGTTGTTGAGAAAATATGAAACCAAACGATTCACTTACCCCTAAAGAGATACTGGCAGAGCTGGATAAATACATAATCGGCCAGGCCGATGCCAAGCGATCTGTGGCAATTGCCCTCAGAAACAGATGGCGTAGACGGCAGGTGCCTTCACCGTTGCGTGAAGAGATTATGCCGAAAAATATCATTATGATAGGGCCCACCGGTGTCGGTAAGACAGAGATTGCCAGGCGCCTGGCGACTCTCGCGCAATCGCCGTTCATCAAGGTGGAGGCATCAAAATTCACCGAGGTTGGCTATGTCGGTCGCGATGTCGAGTCGATGATACGAGACCTGGTGGAGTTGGGCATCAGTATGGTCAAGGATGAAGAGAAAAAACGAATTCAGGGTATCGCTGAGGCAAGCGCCGAAGATAAGATCCTTGATCTGCTCCTGCCCCCGAGTCCGGCATCCGCCTCTTCAACCGGGCCGGATGGCGAGGGTTCCTTCACCATGCCTGATTATCAGCTCCCTGCCACCAGTGCGCCGGCCCAGGATAACTCCACCCGCGAAAAATTCCGTCAGATGTTGCGAGATGGTAAACTCGATGAGCGGGAGGTCGAGCTGGCTTTAGAGGAGTCCAAGTCAACCCCGACAATCGAGATAATGGGAACCACCTCAGGCCTCGAGGATATGCAAAATAACCTCCAGGACGCGTTTTCCAGAATGTTTCCGCGCAAGAAAAAGAATCATAAGATGAAGATTCCCGAGGCGATGGAAGCACTTACCAAGGAAGAAGTGGAGCGAATGGTTGACATGGATAAGGTTACCAAAGAGGCTCTGCGGCGAACCGAGCAGTCAGGTATTGTCTTCCTCGACGAGATCGATAAAATCGCTTCCCGCTCATCAGGGGGCCACGGTCCTGAGGTTTCCCGGGAAGGTGTGCAGCGCGATTTACTGCCGATTGTCGAGGGGGCAACTGTTTCCACCAAGTATGGCATGGTAAAGACCGACCACATTCTATTTATCGCCAGTGGTGCCTTCCATGTGGCCAAGCCTTCTGATCTTATTCCTGAGTTGCAGGGACGCTTCCCGATCAGGGTCGAGATGCAGTCTCTTGGCAGGGACGAATTCATCCGTATCCTTACCGAGCCTGAAAATGCTCTCACCAAACAGTATGTAGCTTTGATGGCGACTGAAGGGATCGAGTTGCTGTTCACTCCGGACGGTATCGAAGAGCTGGCCGATATCGCCGTTCAGGTCAATGAGAAAACCGAGGAGATCGGTGCGCGTCGACTGCATACAGTGCTTGAGCGCGTGCTCGATAAACTCTCTTTTGAGGCATCTGAATTGGGCAACGAAGTATTCACTGTCACCGGTGAGTATGTGCGCGAGCAGCTCGGAGATATTGTTCAGGATCAGGACCTGAGCCGATATATTCTGTAATATATTCATGGGAGAAGGATGTGCTTCTCCCATACGTCCTTAACCGCAACTGGTAAACATGTTTAGAAAACTGTTTGGATTGGAAAAAAAAGAGGCAAAACGGGGGAATCCTGATGCCGTCCGGCTCGGCGTTGATCTGGAAATGAGCTACTGCCCAAAGTGCAATGAGGAGTATCGCCTGGATGTAGAACGGTGTGTTCATTGCCAGGTAGAGCTGATATCAGGTGAAGAGCGGTTGGGTCAGCTCACGAGCAAAGAACAAGGGTTTACTGCCCGCTCGATGGAGATTGCGGATGGCGAGTCTATGGTAGCCATCCGTGAAGGCAAACTCAGGGATTTGAAACCGTATCAGATCCTGCTGGCCAAAGACCGTATCCCGGCACTTTTGAATGGTGACGCCGCTGGATGCGCCAAGGGCTGAGGCGGTCCGGACCTCCAGTTGGTGGTCAGAGCAACCGATGCCAGTGAAGCGGTGGCAATACTCGAAAAAGAGTATCTGCAAACCACTGGCTTAAAAGAGAGTGATCTGCAGGTGGCCGATGCTGTTTTCGATGAGAATGCGGCTTCTACCGTCTGCCCTGCCTGCAATACCAGTTTTGTTCCCAGCCAGAACAGTGAATGTCCTGAGTGTGGGTTACGGTTTGGCTGATCAGAGGCCTGAAATGATAGTGCCGTAAAGGAAAAAAGGGCTGCTCCTCAACGAGGGGCAGCCCTTTTCCTTATTCGGGCAAAATGCTGATGAGAACTTTGGGTTAATTGCCAGCCGGTTTACCGTTTCCCCACTGTTTCTTTTTGCGGGGTGTCAGCATAATTGGTTTACGGGTGAAACTGACCGCATTGAATTCGAGAATTTCTTTCATCCGGTCTGTCAGTTCCCGGCATGGCCTGATAGTGAGGTCCTGGGGGGGATCGATATCCACCTCGCCTCTGCCGGGGAAGTGCAAGGTGAGTCGCAACGGGCAGGAGCCGTGGAACTGGTAGAGGGTCTTTTTGACCTGCTCGATCTGCTTTCTGCTGATCTTGTCCGCATCAAGCTTTACCTTGACCATTTCGGTATATTTTTCCCGGGCATCAGTGAGGGTGTCGATGTTTTCCGCCAGAATCTTGGGCCCGCGCTCATCCTGCTGCACAGTTCCCTGGACCACTACCGGGTCGGACGACTGCAAGAGGTGCTCGCAATGCGGGTAGGCACTTGGGAATACCACTACCTCAACTGTTTCCAGAATATCTTCCATCGTGAGAAAGGCCATGGGGTCACCTTTCTTGGTTTTGTGATACTTGCAGGTCTTGATCAGGCCGCCAACACGAACCGGTTGTTCATCACCCCAGTTCTCAAGTCCCTGAATATCCGCATCGGTAACCGAACGAATTTCCGGCAGGGCATCGTCGAGCGGATGGCCCGTGATGTAAAAACCTACGGTTTCCTTTTCTCGGGCCAGTCTGGTGCGCTCATCCCACTCGGGGATATCCGGTGGCAGGATTTCATTTACTTCTGTCTTCTCGCCAACCTCCTGGGCTACCCCAAAAAGGGACATTTGACCACTTTGCAGATCGCGCTGTACAGCCTTTGCCTGCTCCATGGCCTTGTCGATAATGGCAAAATACTGGGATCTCTTCCACCCCAGGGAGTCCATAGCGCCTGATTTGATCAATGCTTCGATTACCCTTGAATTAACCCTTCGGGAATCAACCCTGTTGCAGAAATTTGAAAGAGAGGAAAACTTGCCGTTTGATTCGCGCTCTTCGATAATCGAGTCGAGGGCGGATTCACCAACATTTTTCACAGCGGCCAGGCCAAAACGAACCCGGTCATCGATAACCGTAAAGTCTTTGAAACTCTCGTTTACATCGGGAGGAAGTACTTCAATGTCATGTTCCTTGCACTCGCTGATATACATGACCACCTTATCGGTGTTGGTCATATCGCAACTGAGCAGAGCGGCCATGAACTGGGCAGGGTAGTGTGCCTTCAGGTAGGCAGTCTGGTAAGAGACCAGAGCATAGGCGGCTGAGTGGGACTTGTTAAAACCGTATCCAGCAAATTTGGCCATTAAATCGAAGATATATTCAGCTTTCTTCTCATCGATCTTATTGGCCAGGGCGCCCTTCATGAACTTTACTTTCTCTTCGTCCATGACTTCGGGGATCTTCTTACCCATGGCCCGCCGGAGAATATCCGCATCGCCCAGGGAGTAACTGGCCAGGATATTGGCAATCTTCATGACCTGTTCCTGGTAGACGATAACACCGTATGTCTCTTCAAGAACGGGTTTAATCTGGGGCAGCGGATAGTTGGCAGTGGCACGGCCATGCTTGGTTTCCACGAAATCGTCAACCATACCGGAGTCGAGCGGGCCGGGACGGTAGAGGGCGACCAGTGCGACCAGGTCGCTGAACTGTTCGGGCGCCATCTTCACCAGCAGTTCACGCATGCCGGAACTCTCCAGCTGGAACACGCCCTGGGCGTCGCCGTCGCAGAGAAGTTTAAAGGTTTTCGAATCGTCCAGCGGGATGGTGTCGATGTCAAGATCGATACCTATGTCCGATTTGATATGTTTGACAGCCTTATCGATTACCGTGAGGGTCTTGAGACCAAGAAAATCAAATTTAATCAGGCCGGTCATCTCGGTATGTTTCATGTCATACTGAGTGACTGTTTCTTCATTACTGCCACGGCAGGTGGGCAGGAACCTGGTCATGGGACCTGGCGAAACAACGACACCTGCGGCGTGGGTGCCTGTGTGACGTGCCAAACCTTCAAGTGTTCTGGAGACAGTGATCAGCTCGTTAACCCGTGGGTCCTGATTGGCTGCCTCCTGCAGTCGCGGCTCTTCAATAAGTGCCTTTTCGAGCGTCATCTTGAGTTGGTCCGGTACCAGTTTGGCAATCTTGTCAACGTCACTAAAGGGGATGTCCAATGCTCGGCCTACGTCGCGGATTACTCCGCGCGCCTTCATTGTTCCGTACGTGACGATTTGGGCCACATATTTGGCACCACCATATTTCTTTCGCACATAGTCAATGACCTCGCCGCGTCGATCCATGCAGAAGTCGATGTCGAAGTCAGGCATCGATTTGCGTTCGATGTTGAGGAAACGCTCAAAAATAAGTCCGTGGGGCATGGGGTCAAGATTGGTGATACCCATACAGTAAGCGGCAAGGCTTCCAGCGCCTGAGCCACGTCCGGGACCTACTGGGATATCATTATCGAGTGCCCAGTTGATGAAGTCGGCGACGATGAGGAAGTAGCCGGGAAAACCCATGGTATTGATAACGCCTATCTCTATATCGAGACGTTTTCGATATTCCTGTTCCTTCTCGGGCGTGAGGCCCTCTTCTGATTCACGCATCTTGGCGAATCGTTTTTTCAGCCCATCCTCACAGGCCTGAATGAACATGGAATCCAGGGTCTCTCCCTCAGGTACAGGGAAATCGGGGAAATAGTAATTGCCGAAATCTATCTCAAGGTTACAACGCTCAGCTACCTCCTGGGTGTTGGCTATTGCCTCCGGGCAGTAGGAGAAGGCCTTGCGCATAGTATCCGGCGATTTGAAGTAAAACTCGTCGGTGGAGAAACGAAAACGCTTCGGGTCGTTGATGGTCTTACCGGTCTGGATGCAGAGCAGCACCTCATGGGCATGTGCCTCTTCGCGGTTAAGGTAGTGGCAATCATTGGTAGCCACCAGCTTGACATTAAACTCTTTGCTGAGCTGCATGAGCCCCCTGTTGACAGGGTCCTGCTCGGGAATACCGTTCTCCTGCAGTTCAAAATAGAGCCGGTCACCGAAGATATCCAGTAGCTCACGGGTCTTGGCCCGCGCTCCTGCCATGTCCTTTTTGCCGATGAGATACGGAATCTGGCCATGAAGGCAGGCGGTGAGTGCGATAACCCCTTCGTTATGCTCTCGTAGGGTTTCCATATCGATTCTTGGCTTATAGTAAAAACCTTCATGCTGGGCCACACTGGCCATTTTCATGAGGTTCTGGTAACCGGTGATGTTCATGGCCAGCAGTACAATATGGTAGGCGATCTGGCCATCAACCGGTTTCTTGAAGGTCTTGTCTTCCGGGGCGATATATAACTCGCAACCAACTATCGGTTTGATGCCTGCCTTTTTGGCCTTAGTATAGAATTCAAGCGCGCCGAACATGGCACCGTGATCGGTGATAGCCACGCTTTCCATACCGTACTCTTTACATTTTTTCAAAAGATCAGGAAGGCGGATGGCACCGTCAAGAAGACTGTACTGGGTATGGACATGTAGATGGGTAAAACCTGCAGACATAGGTCAGTGTATTCCTGTAGTTCTGTCCAGGTGGGTGGCCTGGAGTATGGTTCCGGTTACGTCTGAACCGGTGAAATCGGCCATGGTAAGATTGGCTCCGCTGAGATCGGCATTACGAAGATTGCAGTTTCTGAGCGTCGCTTTACTTAGGTTGGCTGCTGTAAGATTTGCACCGGAGAGGTCAGCGCCTGAAAGGTCAGCCCGGCGAAGATCCGATGAATGGAGATTTGTACCTGATAGAATGGCTTTTGACAATATCGCGTCTGAAAGATCTGACTCGCTCAAGTCGAGTCCCGACAGATCACATCCCGGGCAATCCCGGGCAGTGGAAGCAACTAAAAATTTGAATTCCGACCTGTTTGGGTGAGAGGGCGACATGGACCGGTTGGTATCTGAATCGTATTGTATATTGGGGCTATTAAGAGGTGTGTTACGATTTGTAACATGTGTTTTCGTCATGTCTTTTGGCCCCAACCTTCCGACTTTGCTTGCGTTGAGGCGTTTTACAGTGTAATATCTGGCTCCGTTTTTGGTGAAGAGGATGTAACGCTGCTGGTCTTCTTCCAAGTAGAGAGTGTAACAGTTCGTATCGCCGAAGTACCATGTTTTGAATGTTAAACAGAGCATGTTTTCGGTGGTTATATCCCAGGTGCCGGTATCTGTAGCATTTGCATTGTTACGGGCGCTCAGCATGCCTCCATTATGAAAAGAAAGGTTTGCATTAAAATCACGAGCTTCGAAATGTAACGTCTGGTCAATGATCAATGTCTCTACAGAATTCGCATTAAGCGGGGATATGCCTGCCTTTTTCATCTGCGAGACAGTGTTAGGACCGCAGCCGGAGATAAGCATCATCGCTGCTAACAGATACAATATTGAGGCTTTGCAAACCATATTTTCATCCGTGGCATCTGTGGATAGCACTATATATGTTTCAGGAACTCTGTCGGTAATTATTATCATATGCCTTAGCATATTGCACTTGAAAGAGAAGAACGCGGGGAGGCGGATCTTCTTTTGTCAATGGAATGGCAGGTTATATGGTCACATGCAGGTTATCAGGTGTTTTTGAGGCAGATGGAGTGAGAATCCGGTTCAGGCCGTGATTGAAGATTGAGAGTACAGGCATTGATAGAGTAAGTTTTTGAAAAAATTCAGGGACAAATTCGCCGGCTGGCATGGATAGTCAGGCTTATCGATGCTAGTATATTGGGGAGTTGATTTGCAATTCACGTAAATTTAAAAACTTACCCACATAAGAGTTGATATTGGAATAAGGAATTAAGCTATTCTCAAAGTATCTTGATTTTTACCAGAGAATTAGGCTCATGAAAAAATGAATTGGAGAACCAAATGATAAACGAGAAGGATTCGTTCATATCGAAGTTTTTTAAGCTGGAGTCAGCGGGAGGTCTCACGCTGATGTTCGCAGCGGCATTGGCTGTAATTCTAGCGAACTCACCGTTGAAGATCTATTACGACATGTTGTTGGGCACCCCCGTGCAGGTGCGGATTGGTGCATTGGATATTGCCAAACCACTGCTGCTGTGGATTAACGATGGTCTGATGGCTGTCTTTTTCTTTCTGGTCGGGCTGGAGCTGAAGCGGGAGGTGCTTGAAGGCGAACTGGCCGATAAGCGTAATATCATTCTGCCGGGTATTGGCGCAATTGGCGGTATGGCCATCCCTGCCCTTGTTTACATCTTTTTTAACTCCGGCGACCCGGTGGCAATGAAAGGTTGGGCAATTCCGGCCGCTACCGATATTGCTTTTGCGCTCGGTGTGCTCTCTTTACTTGGTTCCAGAGTACCGATTGCGCTCAAGGTGTTCCTTACTTCACTGGCAATTTTTGATGACGTTGGGGCGATTCTCATTATTGCTTTGTTCTATACCTCAGAGCTCTCTATAGCGGCACTGGTTGCGGTTGCTCTTTGTCTGCCTATTCTCTACGTGCTCAATAAGCGTGGGGTGGCATCTAAGAGTCCGTATCTCATTATCGGCATCATACTCTGGACCTGTATGCTGAAATCCGGTGTTCATGCGACGCTGGCCGGTGTTTTGATGGCGATGTTCATTCCGCTTAGAGATAAGACAAACCCTGAGAGTTCTCCGCTGAAGGAACTCGAGCATGATCTGCACACAACTGTCGCATTCCTGGTTCTGCCGGTCTTTGCATTCGCTAACGCAGGTATCAGCGTCTCCGGCATGACCGCCGAGCACCTCCTGCATGGAGTTCCGGTGGGTGTTGCTCTGGGACTTTTCTTTGGTAAGCAGATTGGTGTTTTCGGATTCTGCTGGGCCGCTATTAAAATGGGCTGGGCCGATATGCCGAAAGGCATGAATTTCAAGTCACTCTACGCTACAGCGGCGCTTTGTGGTATCGGTTTTACCATGAGTCTCTTTATCGGTTCGCTGGCTTTTGAGGGGGCTGCGGATATGGCACTGGTATTTGATGAACGCCTTGGAATCATAATCGGTTCCCTTGCCTCGGGTATTTTCGGGTATTTACTCTTGAAATCCACCTTGAAAGATAACGAAGTACAGCAGTGACAGTAGTAACAAAAGCGAGCTTCAGGCCCGGAGCAAGTGGCTCGCTTTCAGATCATCTCTTCAGATGACTGCAGCTCCGTGATGAGTTGATGCTCTACGGAGCGTAGTAATATATCAGCTTTAAACGACAAAAGGCCGACACGTGATGAACGTGCCGGCCTTTTGTCGTTTGCGCGAGTTCCAGATGTGGCGGATAGCTTCGGAATTCTGGTAAGTGCAGACGGTGCCAGCCTCGCGGATCCTGGTATTACCTCATAGTGAAACTGCGTATTACTCCTACAGGCTATTGGAGAACCGCCTTTTTAAGCTCTTCAACACCAATTCGGGCGACGAAGGTGCTGGCACGTTCTTTCTTTTTTGCATTCGCCTTATAGAAGTCAATGCATTTACGTGACAGTTCGATAGCTTCGTCTTCAGACAGATCTTCAGCCAGCACGTCGGCTTCACGTACTTTTCGACCGGAGTTTCCGCCGAATACCAGAGTCCAGCCTTTTTTCTTGCCAATCAGGCCGAGGTCACGGACCAGGCTCTCTGCGCAAAGAAATGGGCAGCCTGATACACCCACTTTAAATTTGGCAGGCATCTCGATACCGGAGAATATTTCCTCAAGCTTCATACCAAAGCCAAGGGAATCCTGGATACCGAATTTACACACTTCGGTTCCCGGGCAGGCCTGTACATAGTGGAGACAAAGCTCCATTGCCTTGCCTTCAATCATACCGAGATCTTCATAAATCGGCATAATCTGTTCTTCAGGCATACCAACAAGAGCCAAACGATGTCCGGAGGTGATTTTTACAATTGGGATATCGTACTTATCAACCACATCTGTGATGGCTTTGAGGTTTTCCCGGGTGATCACACCTGCAGGTATACGTGGGACGATGGCGTAGGTTTTTTTATCTCGTTGTAAGATAGCGCCCTTGGGACCGTCTGCTTTGGACATGACTGTTCTCCTTAGCTAAGAGTTCTATTAGGTTAATTAGATAGCGATACGTGTGGGTATAATTTTATGCACTATAATACCCGGTGAGATTATCTCTGCAAGAGTTCCGGAACTGAAGGAAAGTTCAAAGGATGTATTAATCGGTCTCGAGGAGCATGACTTTGCGGTGGCTGAGTTGTCGGTAGAGAGTGGTTTCGAGCTGGGCGAAGTCTATGGGTTTACTCAGGTAATCATCCATGCCTGCCTGAAGACATTTTTGCCTGTCTTCTGCACGTGCATGCGCGGTGAGAGCAACTATGGGAGTAATAGCTGCAGGGCCGTCGAGTTCCCGTATAGCTCTGGTGGTATCAAAACCATTCAGCTTCGGCATCTGGAGATCCATAAGTACCAGATCATAGCTGTTTGCAGAAATCTCGCGTAACACTGCCAGGCCATCAGAGACTGCTGTTACAGAAGTGCCCATTTTGGTGAGCAGAGCGACAGCGAGGGTCTGATTGATAGGTTCATCTTCAGCGAGCAAGACTCGTATTCCGGGTGGCAGTCGTACTGCATTGTCGGGGGGGCTAATCAGTGAAGTGGCAGAGGCGATCTCGTTATTTTTTTCCGGTACCAATTCAACGATTGAGACAAACCAGAATATTGATCCTTCACCAGGGGTGGATTCCAGATAAATCCTGCTGCCCATCAACTCTGAAAGTTTAGAAGATATTGCCAGGCCGAGTCCTGTACCACCATATTTTCTGGTCATGGATGAGTCTGCCTGGCTAAATGATTCGAATATGAGATTCTGTTTGTGGGGCTCTATGCCTATACCTGTATCTATCACGCTGAATTTTATATAGGCTTCGTTGTCAGCTTTATGGTTCAGGCAGGAAACTTCAAGGGTTACAGTGCCTCTGTCGGTGAATTTAACCCCGTTCGAGATCAGGTTGATCAGAATCTGCATGAGTCGTATGGAGTCGGTGCGGATATATCTGGGCAGATCAGGGCTTTGTTTGCACTTGAGTGAGATACCTTTTTCTTTCGCCGAAAGGGCAAACATCGCCATACAGTTGTCCAGTAAATCCTTGAGGTCGAAATCCACCGGATCCAGACGCATTTTGCCGGATTCAATTTTGGAAAAGTCGAGGATGTCGTTGATTACCTGCAGGAGACGGTTGGCTGAACGTTTAACAAGGTTCAGGGACTGCCGCTGATTTTCATCGAGCAGGGTGCCAAGCACCAGGTCTGTCATGCCGATAATTCCATTCATCGGTGTCCTGATCTCGTGACTCATGTTGGCCAGAAAATCACTTTTGGCCACGTTGGCCGCTTCAGCCTCACGTCGTGCCAGGCTCATCTCCTCTCGTAGGTTTTTTTCATTTCGCGCACGGGTGTCGAGGTCTTTTACCACGACATCAAGATTGGCAAACTGTTCAGCGACGAGGTCAGCCGTTATGTCGGCGGCTTTCCTGGCAACAAGCAGTTCCTGCAAGAGTATCTGGTTTTCCACGAGAAGTTTTTGATACTTGTCTTTGAGTTCCTTGTCCATATTCTATTTATGTGTAAAGCGATGGGGCAGTTACTCATCTCAACATGAAATATCGAGGTGAGGTCTCGGTCACTACACCCTGCCTTGAGTTTATGCCTTTATTGCTGTGGATTTGAGGAGAGTCAGGGCAAGTATCCGGCATTTTCGGGCAGCTTCTTCGCAGAGCCTTGAACTTGGAAAACCCTCCACCCCTATCAGATAGATTCCCGGCATGGCAGATTCGACTACGAGTGGAGCAGTGCGTAACAAGTACGCCAGGCCTGAGTTGTGGTCGTGATTTTCCTGGTATTCCAGGTCAAATACCGGATCTTCAACAATGACCACTCCTTCATTCACTTCTTCCGGCAGAAAGCCTTTAACAGAATCTACAAAGATGACGTGGTCTACGTCCTCAAGCAATAGCAGTAGGTTGAGCCCATGTAACCCACCATCAATACATTCCACCGCAGCAGGGAACTCCATCCCAAGCAGTATATCGTGAACACGGGGACCACCGCTATCCGGTTGGAAGAATCTGTTTCCTATACAGATTATGCGGATACGCATAGGCGAATGTCCTACCTTTTGGCCTTTTGAGCGGTATGGACCGAGCAGGACTGGCAAGGGTCAAAAGAGCGGATAATATGTTCTACCTCGATAGGGTTGTCTCTATTTTCTATAGAGGTTCCGATAACCGCACTTTCCCAGGGGCCAGGAATGCTGTTTTGGTCCCGTGGTGAACCATTCCAGCTGGTCGGGGTGATTATCTGATATCGTTTTATGCGCGAGTTCTCTATTTCAACCCAGTGACCAAGTGCGCCCCGACTGGCACCGATGAGCCCGTGACCTTTACCATCTGGTATGGAACCGACGGTAGTGTAATAGGGGGCTTTGGCGTCAATCTGCTCAAGCCATGTGTGCATTTTGGGCAGCAGTATGGCGGGCCTGACAATGCGGGCCATCTCGCGCAGGTAGACATTTGGGCCCCGTGATCTGGCAATATCGGTAAAGAGCGGATTCCTGCTCACCAGCATCTGAGCCAGCGGCCCTGTTTCGACGGGCAACTCATCGTAGCGTGGCGCTTTGGCATACGAATATTTTACTTTTTCATAGCGCGCAGTGACAGGATCAGTAATCCCTTCGGAAGGATGTCTGCCACCGTTATAGTCCTTGAAATGGGAATAGGCCACGTGTTCGCTGATCTTGCTCTGGTCAAAAGGGTGAAAAATGTTGTCGATTATGACTCCAGCTCCAAAATGAGTGTCAATGCCGAGGGTATTGGAGGAGTCGGTGTGTATACCGGAGTCATGTTCATTGCCTGGTTGAACATGAGTTCCGGGGGCCTGGTTTGGTAAATGGGGATGACCGAAGCTCATGAAATTACCATCGCCAGCGCCGAGTTCGTGAAGCCTGATCATATGAGAGAAACGGATGAAAAAGCCAAGGTCGCTGTTGAAGTGAGCTTCCTGTTCGTTCATCCAGCGCTGCAGGTCGATTTCACTGCGTACTTCGGACCAGCGTTCGATGGTGCATCCGAGGATACGCTGCTCATACCAGCTGCGGAACAGGTTGACGATATATTGGCAGCTGACCAGATCGTTAAAAGAGGGAATACCGGCAATGCCTCCGGGTACCATGAACGATGAGTTAGGCCATTGACCACCGAAAATTGCGACAACCTCGAGGATCTTCTTGGTCATACGTATTGTTTCGATGACGGATTCACCACGAAGGGATGCGTATCTCCTGCACGCCTCCTCATAAAGTGGCAGCCCGGCATAGGCGGGATTCATGAAGTCTTTGAAAAAGGAGAGTACTCCATGCCGGATATCACTCTGCACATGCTCAGCCAACAGGCAAATATTACGAACCAGGATTGCGTTGTTGGGTGGAGTGACATCGCAGATCTGTTCAAGTGCGGTGACTGCTGCGAAAAGATGGGCGGTGGAGCAGAGAGCGCACACTCTTGGGGTGATGACCAGTCCATCACGAGCACCACGGCCTTTGAGCATATTTTCAAAGCCACGATAAAGCGTAGAGGAAGACCAGGCGTTGGTAACCTTGTTGGCTTGAACCTCAAGAGCAAGTTCGAGATCCCCCTGAACACGATTGATTGGCATATTGATAACGCTGGATGCGGTTCTGTTCATCTCAGACCCTCGACTTTCTTTGTTTCAATCTTTCGGGTGCAGCGGCGGCTGCCATACCTTTGTAGGCAAGGTAGTGTGGCCTGTCTACGCCATCTGGAAGATTTATAGGCAAGCCTGCAATGTTAGGTGTCTGGAAAAATGGCTCAGGTTTTGGAAAAGTAGGCTGAGTGCAGCCAAAACATGGTACACCGTTTCTGGTTTTGCAGTTACGGTTGTTCCAGAGCAGTTTATTGCAGGGGCCGTGGGCGAGTGGGCCATGACAGCCGAGATGATAAAACAGGCAGCCCGTTTGACCAAAGTCGGTCTCTTCAACTCGAAATTCATGGTACTCGTTTCTGGTGCATCCCTGATGGACCAGCATGGAATAGTACTCGAGAGGAGCCTGGAATTCGTTTAAAGGCAAGTCGTTGGCATGGAGATAACCGCTGACTGCTCCTATCAGTACTGTGGGGTGCACGGGGCAGCCAGGCAGGTTGATAACAGGGAATCCGTCTAAGCTCCTGAAATCTCTGCCGAGAAATCCTCCTGCCTGGTCACCTGTAAACTGCAGGCCGATGGCGTCGGGATCACAGGCGTGGCTGATTCCTCCATAAGATGCACAGGTGCCGATGGCAAAGACAAGTCGTGCATTGGAGGCGAGGATGCGAATGATCTCGTGCTTCGGCCGACCCTGGACCGTCTGAAACATGCCGGTTCCTTCAGGCCCGAGTGTGATTGCACCTTCCAGGCAAAAAACGTCTAACTTGATTTGCCCTGACGATATTTTGTCAATAATTACAGATGAATCTGCATTTCTGTCGGAGAAGAAAGGATGGTGGAGTATTTCGAAGCGCAGGGCATCCTGAGTTTCGATAATGTCAGGCGATTCGGCGTTGAGCAGGGCCACAGTGTCCCCGCCACAGCCTGCACCTTGTAACCAGAATAGAGTGGGCTTCACACAAGTCTCCTCATCCATGCAATATGCACATGGCTCAGCAAGGTAGTGGGTACAGCTTTGCTTCCTGGTTCAGGAGATGCAAACGGCGAATGGACCTGAAGCTGAAACAAATGCCCAGGCGAGCTTGGCCTCTCCCTTTTCCCTGGCCGTGATGCTACACGGGTACTATCGGAACGAACGTGTCAAATTGATAATAAAGAGATATTCAGTACAAAACAACATGAAACAAGCGCGATAGAACAAAATGCAGAGCGTTTATTCTCTTCTACTCTGCATTTTGCATTCTATTTTCTACAATAATCAAGCTAAAAAACTGGTTTGTAGTCGAAGAAGTGCCGTGATTCAAGCTTACGGTTGGTATGGGTCTCGCCTCGGGCAATGAAGGAATAGGTTACTGCGCCATTGGACGTGAATTGTACGCCTTCAAGGAATTCTCCGTCAGTAACGCCAGTTGCGGCAATAGCGACCTCTTTACTGCCTATCAGATCCTGGGCCCTGAAGGTCTTGTCGAAGTCCTTGATACCGTGTTCTGCGGCCAGGGCTCTGTCGCGGTCATTTTCATAAAAAATCTTACCTTCAAAGTATCCCCCGAGGCAACTGATGGCTGCGGCGACCATGGCACCCTCGGGTGCATAGCCATATCCCATGTAAATATCAGCTTTCTGGCCGGTGATGGCAGCAAGACAGCCTGAGATTTCTCCCTCGTCAATCAGCTTGATGCGTGCACCGCAGCTGCGAACTTCCCGGATGAGTTGGTGGTGCCGTGCCTGGTTCAGAATGCAGACCGTTACATTTTCTGTATATTTACGTAATGCCCGGGCTGTGCGTTTGACGTTGACTATCGGCGGCTGGTTGATGTCAATAACGTTGCCGACTCCTGGCCCGACCACAATCTTGTACATCGCCAGATTGGGGACCGATTGGATCGATCCTGCTGTGGTAATGGCGGCAAAAGATGTGACGTTGTTTCTACCGTCTGAGGCGTTGTGATAACCCTCCAGAGCGATCGCCATTACATCAGATTTTTCGCCTCCCCGGCCGATTTTTCTGGGCAGGGGGATGATATCTTCACGATCGTTAAAACGGTCGTTGATGATAGTGCCGTCCACATTTATGCGATTCAAGGTCTTGATGATTGCGGCACGGGTGGTGTTGAGAATATCATCGTGGTCGCCCAGGCCCTGCATTCGGGCGGCGGTAAGAGCTGCGATTTCCGTTGCCCGAACAATTTCCATTCCGTAGTTGGTATTCATGATTGTAATTTAGTCCCGTACTGCGGTTTCTGTGGTAGAGGTTTGGCCATGTCCATTGATTGTGGCGAATTCTCGAATTTTCTGCATGATTTTATCCCGTTGTTCCATCAGAGCTTTGCCCTCAATGGTATCCCTGATCTTCATGGGGTGGCTGAATTCATCAATCAGCTCAATATCAAGTGGGGCCGATTCGAGCTTTTGCATTGCCTCCTTGATCTCGGTTGGTGTGGGGAGGATTATGCCGTAAAGCTGGTGGGGCGTGTGCACCAGTGAGTGGCCACGATTATAGTAGGCTTCTGCAAAACCACCGTCCACGTTGATGGCAACACCGTCTTCGCTGGCCATTCTGGCACCTTTCATATAATTAACCGGTGTGTGACCAAAGACCACACGCTGTACACCGAATTCTTCCAGGAGTTTTTTCTTGAAGGCTTTGGTCTGCATATTGTCTTTCCAGTAAAGCGTGTTTTCAACATGCGATTCCGGGTCGAGCAGGAAATAGCGCTCGAAGGTTTTCATGGCGTGTTTGCCGAAGAAGGGTGATTTAGGTCCGCACCAGAGATAGAAAAACAGATCCTGATCACGCTTTACCTGCTGTTTGCCCTCCAGATAATTTTTGCCAACCCTGCCAATCATATCTTGAATGTTGTCGAGCAGGTTCTTTCCCCGGCGGCCCATAAACTCGTCGAATTGTCCGTCGGCAGTGGATGGCACCAAAGCGTGGATATTCAGGGTGTTGCTGTGGATATGGTAGGTTTTTCCATCGGTGAAAAAATAGCCGAGCAAACGTTTGAGTTTGGTGTTGGTGGCAAACTGTTGAGCCAGATCATCTATAATTTCCTGCTCCTCGTCAGTCAGAGCCAGTGGATCTTCTCTATTAATAGTGGGGAAATGGTTGTCGTTCAACCCTTTGGTATCGCCAGCCGCCAGCATGGAGGCAAGCTTCTCGAGCCAGAGCCTGGAAGACATATCATATTCGGGATTATCACGAATTGTACGTTCTTCCAGTTTGAACTGAATAATTGCCAGCGCTTTTTCCATGGAGCGGCCAAGATCAGTCCTGGCTTTGAATTTGCCGGTTACTTTTTCAGCAGGGTAGGTGGCCGAGGCAAACTCTGCCAGGCGGCGGGTGTCGAACTTTAAACGGTTCATCAGTTCAAAATGATCGTAGCGACAGGTTATGCGGAGTGTCTCTGCTATGAGAGAAAGATTGCCTGAGGCTGCACCCATCCAGAGGATGTCATGATTGCCGTATACATAGTCGACAATCCCACGGTAATAGGGGGATGAGAGGATACGGATAATTTTATCCGGCTGGGAGCCCCGGTCGAAAATATCACCGACTACCTCTATTCTGTCGAGCAGGATATCCCGTATAGCCACAGAGAGATGAGCGATGAGCCTGCGGGAGATGATCTCTTCTTCAAATATAGGGTCAGGTACGGGCAGGCCGGCAAGCAGGCGGGTAATGGCGTCACGGAATTCAGGTTTGATGATCTCGTGAACCTGGTACATCCTGTTGGAAATTTTGTATTTCAGCACCTCCACCAGACAGAGGATGGTATCCTGAATATCCATGGTGATGGCTTCATCCTTGAAATACTCATTTCTGCGGATTATGCGGACCAGGTACTGGATTTTTTCCGAGCTGAAGGTATTTGGCAAGGCTTCCCGGCAGGTCTGATAAAGCATGCCGAATCGGCCGCGCAAAATGGATTTAAACCTGTCTCCTTCGCCATGAAGGTCGCTGATCCATAGGGTGGTAGGGATATTGGCGTTCAAGGCACTTTCCAGCTGCAGCAGCTTATTGACAAGCTGGTCAATCTCGCCAACCTTGATGTGGCCCTGGGGCTGTTGACGGAGGGCTGTCGTATTTGTATCTGTATTATCTGAAATATCCGTATTGGGCGTGACCATTAAGAGGCCTCCAAAAAAACCTGATTGGACTAAAAAATAGGAGATAGGGTTAGCACGCAGCACATTGGCCAATAGCGAAATCGTTGCTGCTGAAATTAACTTTAACTGTTGCCTATTCTAGCATTTGCACCATATTGTCGCAAATTGAATTGGTGGAAATCGACGCAATATTCCTTAGTATACTGGTCTGTTAAGAAGATAGCGTGTTGTGGGCAAAGAACGTAGATGTATGTACGTTATCTGGGCTTATCGTTGTATAATGACGTACATTTCTTCGTTGACCAGCCGGTGGGGTTCGTCGGGGATAGTGTTGTCCAGCCAGAAAAAGGCAGTGAAAAGCGGCCCTCTAGCCTGCACTGCCTTTACCTGATGATGTTCTTTTGCATACAAAGAATGTTGTATTTCTCATCGGTGAAATATTCAATTTTATCAATTGCCTGGTTGAGGATAAACAACCCCATACCGCCATCAGGTAAAGGTTCCGGATCTTCAGGATCAAACTTCAGTTCAGATATGGAAAAATCGGCCATGACAAGCCACGTGTCGTGTATCTCGATGGAGAGATAATCTATATTCTTTATACTAGAAATGGTTACCTCGGAGCCGGGTTTGTTTGAGTAGGCACGCTCTATGGTGTTGTTCACGCCTTGAACTACGGCTATCTCAACTTCGTCTGCAACTGGTATTGGCAGACCGAAGTGGAGTGCTATTGATCTTGAGGTTACGTCGACTCATTGCACCTCGGCCAGATTACTTTCGATGGTGATATGAAGAGTTGGCGGTTTCATGGGTTACATGTGAATTGCCGATAGGCAGATTACGCCCAGGTAGTGCCTGAAGCCAGCCTGTTCTCTGTATTCCAGAGCGAAAAGTGATATGATGTCGAATGGTTCGGAATTATTTGTAAATTCTTTGAGATTAGGCAAAATGTTGTCACAAGAGGTTCTGAGACTGGCTGACTTTGATTTAAAGAGCGTTGCGTTTAAGCGTTCCCTGCCGAATTATTCCCCCGCCTCATTTACAGACTCGATAACGCCATCGGTATAGAGAACGAGGCGGTCACCGATGAAAAATTGTCCTTCACCCTGCTCAAAAGGTAAAATATTACTAAGATTTATTATAGGACCACCCTTTTCAAGAAATTCGAATTTTCCGCTTTGACGTAAAACAATAGGCTGCGGATGGCCGCCATTACAGTACCGGTAGTTGCCTGCTTACGTATCAGGAATCAGGTAGACTATAGTGAAGTACCGATAAAGCGTTCAAGGGGATGATGCTGATCGAGACTGCGTAGAACTTCTGAGGGTTCTGAGAATATAGAGTGTGGTCCGCCTGGATGCCAGGATTTGAGCGTGTGGTTGCAACGCCAGGGCAACTGAAACCGTCTTTAACAGGCATGACTATATCGACCAGGATCAGATCGATATAGTCGTTGCCGGCAATTACCAGGGCTTCTTCACCGTTTTGCTTCAAACAGCGTGTATCCCTGCCGGGTGCGTGTTACCCGAAGTAGTTCCCTGTTTTCCCTGCTGTCATCGACGATACGTATCTGTTCGGCCTTAAGTGACATGAGATTTACTCTTCGTAGATGATCTCGATATTGGCCAAAGATTCTTCCATGGTCTTGACAAGCTTGCTGATAACCTGGCTGTTCTCATCTTTGGCGGCGCTTTCAATCTCTCTGCCAATGTCGGTAATGAAGTCAAAACCGTACCCTCCGCCGACGCCCTTGAGGGTGTGACCGATCCTTGCAACTTTATCGAAGTCACACTCGGTAATCGCTCTCCTCATCTTGACGATATCTTCCTGACGGCTTTCAAGGAAAAGGGGGATGATTTCCTTGAGGTCTATGTCTACATAAACTGTTACGGCTGCCATTTTCTCCTCTCAGGTGGTTCAGGTTAAAGACGTGATGGTATCGATGAATACTTTTTTTGAAACGGGTTTTACCAGATGCACATTAAAGCCGGCCTCGAGACTGACCTTTTTATCATATTCCTGGGCATGGGCGGTGTGCGGATTTCGTGGCTGATACGGGCGAGAAAATCGCTTTTGGCCCGGTTCGCTTCCTCAGCCTCAATCCTGGCCAGTTCCTGTGCTCTGGCTTCAGGGTTTTCATTAATTACCTCGGTAAAAGATTGGCCGAGCACCGCAATGTGATTGCGACAGACGAGCAAATCGAATGGACTGTTACACCAGAGTATGCTGCCTTCCTGGTTGGTCCAGACAATGGCCTCGTTGATGGTACCGAGTGCGACCTCCGTCTTCCCCAGTGTTTTCTGGAGGTTCATTATGATTTGCTGGGATCCGTCCATTTTTTGTGGCTGCGCTATAAACCAACTACCTGAGAATTTGTGTTGAGTACATGATAATAAGTCTAGGATTTATTCTCTCGATTGTGGTCTTTAACAGAATTTTCGGCACATTTCCTGTCGGGCAAATAGTGCGGGTTCTTTTTACATTATCACAAGGTGCAGAGAGAGGGGAAGGGGGGCAGAATGGTCTGAATATATATATGGGTGCAGGCGGTGGAGCGAAATGGAGTCAAGGTGAGGCTGGTTTATTTTAGCCATGGGCGCAGATTGGTAATCTGTAAAACGATTATGTCACATGCTGTGCAGTCAGCCGGGTGTCTGTGGAGGAAAACTCATATCCGCATCTCGAGGCTCAGCTGTCTCCCATTCCCGCTCACCATACTTATGGGAAAACAAAAAGAGCGATCATATTCTATTCATTAATCCGGGTATCTGAGGATTCGGTGGCGGTAAGTCCTATATCGAAAATATCGTGGCAGGCGGGGCAGATGAAAAGCCATTTGATTAGTTCTGCCTCACGTTGAAACATGGAATGAAAACCATCTCTGTAACCGCAAGTCGGGCAGGTCCTGAACTGGTCTTCAAATTCTATCTTTATGACTTTGTTACGCATCAGGAAAATCCTCCAATAAGGTTCGAGCCAGGAAAAACGGGTGTCGAGACTAGTCATCCAGCAATGGTGCAAGCATGTATATCAGATCACTCTCCCTGGAAGGATACGGTGCCAATATGTTGCATTCATGGAGATGGGAGACTGAGATATCGTCTATCATCGCCTGTTTGATGGTATTGATCAGTCCTGTAGCGTTATCGGATAGGATATGTGCTCCCAGGAATTTACCCGAGTTGTCCACCAGGATTTTAAATGCGGCATTGCGCATGCCGATTCTGCGGTAGGTGGGCCAGGCAAGGTTGGAGGAGTAACTCTTCCAGTATCGTGTCTGCTCCTGTTTGAGCTGGTCTTCAGTTTTACCGACCATGGCAAGTTGTGGATAGGTAAAAAGAACTATTGGCGTACTGCCATAGTCCATCTGGGATTTTTTTGTACTTCCTTCGCGGCTGGCGATAATGTTTCTGGCGGCAATATGGGCTTCCTGATCGGCAACCCTGGCTAACTGCGGAGAATTGACACAATCTCCGATGGCATAAATATTTGGTACAGAGGAGCGCATGTGCGAATTGACAGTGATGCCCTGGGGTGATGCCTCAACTCCGGCGTTGGCCAGATTGAGTTGGGAGATATTGGCAACCCTGCCTGCCCCGTGCACGACACGATCAACTTCAATACTTTCACCGGAAGTCAGTAGGATACGATATCCGCTCTTGTTTTGGGTTACAGACTCAACCTGAGCCTCGGTGTGGATTTGAATCCCTTCTTGTTCTGATGCGATAGTGAGGAGGTCAACCATTTCAGAATCGAATGACCTGAGGGCATTAGAACTCCGTAATATGATATGAATTTGCCCTTTAGAGCTGCCAAGGCGTGCGGCAAAGTGGGCAAACTCAAATGAGATAAAGCCACCGCCGATGAAAGCGATCCGGGGCGGGAGTTGGGGGAAATCGAGAAAGTCGTTGCTGGTGCAGATATGCTCGTGGCCCTTCAGGGACAATGGACGAGGCGTTGCGCCGGTGGCGAGGATAATAAAATCGGCCTGGATAGTGTCAGCTCCGACTTGTACACGATTTGTATCGATGAGAGAGCCTTGCGCGTTGAAGTAGGTTATTTCGCTCCCGGCGAGACTCTTAACAGTATTTTCAGGAACCTTTGAAGTAAACCTGTTTTTTGCGGCAATGATCTCCTGCCAGTTTACCTGTGGTGGAGCTGTAATCCCCAATCCCCTGAGGTGGTTGCAGCGTGCTACTGTTTCGGTGACTTCATAGAGCCATTTCTTTGCCTGGCAGCCAAAAAGGGCGCATGTGCCGCCCGGAGTCGAACTGGACTCTACAATGGCAACGTTTAGCCCCTCCCCGGCGAGATGGTGGGCAGCTGTCTGTCCAGCGGTTCCTGTACCGAGTATTACCACCTCAAAATGACCCATTGCTACCCCTCATAAAGTGTTAAGGAATTGCGTAACTGGACAGGCTGCAAAGTGACGGTTCGTGAGAACTACATATTCCGTACTGAGTATTTTCTACTTTTTTGAGTATAACATGCCCGGTTAATAGCCAGAAAGAGAGAAAAAGTATGAGACACCGAAAGCGGCCGGGAATTTGGGGAAGCGATTACACAACGGTCAATGGCAGCTGTGTCTGGC
Organism: Desulfosediminicola sp.; assembly: GCF_048381775.1. Classification (NCBI taxonomy): domain Bacteria; kingdom Pseudomonadati; phylum Thermodesulfobacteriota; class Desulfobulbia; order Desulfobulbales; family Desulfocapsaceae; genus Desulfosediminicola; species Desulfosediminicola sp. The sequence goes on from NZ_JBLXGE010000013.1 coordinate 150,729, forward strand.
CAAAGGGCATGAATGCAATTTCACAGGAAAATTATTTAATTTGCAACAGGAAAAGATCTCCGACGATCCATTTGCCGTTTTCTTTACGAATTGTGTGGTCTCTATGGGCAACGCAGGTGAAACCAAATTTTTCGGCCTGCGTAGTGAGATAGTCTCGTGAGTGGGCGTATCTGCCGGAAGTGCAGAGCTTATACTCACCGTCACCTTCAAGACGTTCGATTGAGCAGGCAATTATACTGCAATTTTCAGAACGGGCTTGGATCGCGGCAAAAAATGGTTCGAGATTGCCAATATAAATCAGTACATCCGTGGCTATAAAGAGGTCATAACAATTCCTGTCCCCCTGCAGGAATTCGATAACTTCCTGACATTCGAGTTGCTGGTAGAGGTTTTTCTCCCGAGCTTGCTCAAGCATCAGCGGTGACAGATCTACCCCGGTGAGACTGGCAGTAAGCGGCGAAAAGGCAGCACCCGAAAGACCGGTCCCACAGCCCAGGTCTATTCCCCGCGTAAAGCTGCTGTGCTCATTGGTGGCCAGAAACTCACGGGTCATTGTTGCAAGTGTTTCAGGAGCATCGTAACCCAGTGACTCTGTTAGATGATGGTCAAATTTATGGGCATATTTATCAAACGTCTCGACAATATATTGCTTGGGAGCGGCATTGGTTACTTTACCGCGGGCCGCAGCAAGCATGTGTCGTGCTGATTCATGATCAGATTGCAACTCGAGAAGCCGCTCAAGGAGTTGCGCAGCCTCCGGGTAGCGTTCTTCACAGTTGTAGAGACCGGCGAGATTGTAGAGCGTTTCAGGGTGGCGCGGGGCGAGTGACAGACTTCTTTCTGTATATTTTATGGCTGTTTTGATTTGCCCAAGAGAGCTCAATATCACCCCTAAATTGTTGAGGGCGAGTGGGGAATTCGGTTCTATGGCAACAGATTCCCGGATGAGCTTGAGCCCTTGCTCAGTATTTCCCTGCATATGAAGCAGTTTTCCCAGGTTGTTGAGGGCTTTGGGATTACCAGGTGTCAAAGTCAGCGCTTTTTGATAGCAATTGCGGGCATCATCCGGCTGGTCCATGGATTCATATACTGCCCCAAGATTGAGTTGTTGGGATGAATCATCAGGAGCAGCATCGGCAGCGCGCCTGCAATACCTGAGAGCGGCTGAAAGATCGCCAAGATCCCGACAGGCAAGACCTAAGTTTCCAAGAACATTCACATTGACCGGAAGTGACTGAAGAATGGCCTGATACTTGGCTATCGCTTCTTCGAGCAGGCCTTGTTGATGTAAGTGTATGGCTTCGGAAAAAAGAGTTTGAAGATTGCTCATAATGCGGCAGTCGAGGATGTGGGGTCGTTTGTTGATAATGGCAAAAGGCTCGAACATCGTCGGCTTTAGAGTGCGACAAAGTAGGAGTTTTAGCTCGTTTACAACATATTAGCAACAAATTTTCCGGCTAGGCCACGACTGGAAACAACGAAGAGCATGGATTTTAAATTTTTATGGGATTTATTGTTAAATATCAATTTGATGCGAATAATACGTGGAAAAATAGGTTGTTAGGGGTGAGATCTTTGTGGAAAAGTCGCCACAGTATGGTATTGCTATCAGGGTTTTCTATTAGAATCTGAAGAGCCTACCGACTGTTAACAGTAATACGGGAGCACGGGCGTTATCAATTGAAAAGTGTGTCGAGTGGAGGCAGGTTGTTGAAGTTTCGTTGCGCGATTGTGGCTGGGATTGTGAATATTGCCTTGATGGGTTGTGGTGGAGTGAGTGACAGAGGCTCCGAGAATGTTCTGTCTAAGGGCAGCAAATATGCGGTACGCGATAACAGTTTTGCCTATCGTCAATTAAAAATCGAGGACTTTAAGGCTGAAGCACTGGATCGAGGACCAGGTAATGTTGTGCACCATGTCCAGGCACGTTCCTGTATTTCAATTCAAACAGCCGCTGATACGCGCATACGATCGAAAGCAACAGAAAAGCAAGGCAAGGCGTATGTGGGAACCCTGAGTAATGTAAGGTATCAGGCTATATTTGAGCCATATTGTTCCTGGTGGAATACGGGTGTTGCCGAAAACAGGGTGGAATATATCCTGGAGCATGAACAGATTCATTTTGCCCTGACTGAATTGTCGGCGCGGAAGCTCAATGAGAGGGTTCAGCAATCATTCAATGCTAAAACTATATATGGCAGTACTGTCCAGGAGGTGGAGGATAAACTCAGGGATAAAGTGCGCCTTGCCTCGAAAAAGGCCATTGCGATGTCAAGCAATGACCACAGCGACTTTGATAATCAGACTTCCTTTGTATATGAACCGGAAAAACAGCAAAACTGGCTGGAGCATGTTACCAGGCGTCTTGCTGAAACGGAACAATATCGGTAGAACTCTCTTTTTGTATAGTCCCTTCGGTCGATATGACATCTCTTATGGATATTAATATTGACCGTAAATGGAATGTCTTCAAGAAGTTTGATTTGTCGGTAGCTTTTTGTCTTGAAGAGAACGACCAGCTTATTAGTAAAGCCTGAGTCATCCGCAGAATCTCTTAATCCTGTGTTGATCCGGATGAGGCAAGGGCTTTCTGAACTGCTTTGCCAATATCAGCCAGGGAATATGGCTTTTTAATATAAAGTGCAGCACCGAGTTTTTCTGCCTCTTTTACACGCTCCGTTTCCGAGTAACCGCTGGCGATGATCGCCGTCTGGTCAGGCTTGATTTTGAGAATTTTTGTATATGTTTCGAGTCCGTCCATGCCAGGCGGCATCAGCATGTCGAGGAGTATCAGTTCGATCGTATTGTGTTTGATAAATTCGATAGCCTCTTCTCCACTTGGCACCGAAGTAGTCTGGTAGCCAAGTTTTTTCAGCATGGAGGTGGCGATGGTTCGTTGAGTCTCAATGTCGTCTACAATAAGAATACGCTCTCCTTTGCCCATGAGTGTCTTGATTGAAGGGGTGATTTCCTCTTCTGCAATTTCTTCGCGGGACACAGGGAAATAGAGCGAAAATGTCGTTCCCTTGCCGGGTTCTGACTCAACATCAATATAGCCATTGTGATCCTTGACGGTTCCCCAAACCACAGCCAGCCCAAGGCCGGTGCCGCTTATGCCCATAACTTTTTTGGTGAAAAACGGCTCGAAAATACGTTCCAGGTCTTTGGGGGCTATACCGCTACCGCTGTCACTTACAGAAAGAACGACATAATCACCCTGTTTTACATTATCGTAGCCAACAATGGGGGTGGAAATATATCTATTTTCAGTATGAATGGATATCCTTCCCATGCCACTGATAGCCTCGGCACCGTTTGAGATCAGGTTCATAACTGTTTTAGAAAGGTGTATGGGGGAACCTGTAATGTTAAAGAGGTCGGGGGCCAGATCAGTTTCGAAAACTATTTCATTGTACTGCATGACAAGTTTATGATGGTGAGGGCTTCTGAGATATTCTTCTATAATCTCATTGAGATTGACGACCTTTGTTACAGCAACTCCACGCCGTGCCAGGGTAAGCAGATCCTGAACTATCGCGGCTGCCTTTTGGCCTGAGTCGTGGATTATCTCAATAGAGTCACGATATGGGCTGTCCTTGGGCATATCAAGTAGAAGTAATTCAGGATAACTGACTACTCCGCTTAAGATGTTGTTCAAATCGTGCGCTACTCCCCCAGCCAGGGTTCCTATCGCTTCCATTTTTTCAGCGCGTTGGAGTTGTCTGGTAAGGCGCTGCTGCTCTTTTTCGCGGGCGGAGAGCTCCTGAATTTTGTTTTCGAGCTCCCTCTGATAACCTATGAGGCGGCGATTGTTATTTTCCAGAGTATCGAGCATCTCATTAAAAGAATAACCAAAGCGATTAAGCTCATCCTTTCTATTGCCTCCGCCTGTAAATCTTTCACTGATTTTTCCACGTTTCACATTATGCATGACAGTTGCAATGGAACGTATGGGGATGATGATATTTCTGAATATTATGAGCAGGGTAAATATCACCAGGAAAGTACCAAGTATTGAAGATATAACGAAAAATCTTTGAAATTCCTGGCGGAGAGTGTCAGATTTCTCGAGACTTTCCTGCAGCAGGTTGTTCGATATCTCCGATATTTCAAGAAAGTGGTCCTGCAGGTAACGATTGTTTTCTTCCAGTAAAGAGTTGATGGCCTTAATTTCCAACTCCATTGCATAGCTTTCATTGAGTAATTGCTCAAACGTCTGTAGATAGTCCTCCATGCGAATGTCTGACGGGCCATTTGTGCGAACTTTCTTTTCGAGCGATTTTGCGACTAGTATCAGGGCTTGATAAGTTTGCAGGTCCCTGGTTGCCCTGTAGGTTATGAAAAAATGGGTGAGGTTAAATAATGGCTTCAAAAAATCTGTTCTGCTGCTGTTGAGGATGATGGAGGCCAACGATCTGTAATTGGATTCCATGCGTGTTTCATGGAGGCTCTTGTTCGTGCTGAGTTGCATGAGCTTACTGATATCCGATTTGTAGGTGTCAATGTTCAGGATGATCTGCCTGATGGTAATTTGAGTTGATTCGGGGAGTTCCTTTTTGCCAAGCCGGTCGAGCAGTTCCCTGATCTCCTCGATATGTGATCCAAAATTGGCATGTGCCTGATGCCCCTGTTGTCTGAATATGTTTTTTTCCCAGAGCCGGGCTTCAAGAAAAAGTGTGTTCAGCTCGGTCATATCGTGCTCGAGCAGAATGGCCTCCCGAATAATTTCAGCACTTTTCAACTGCTGATGCCGTGAATATGCGAGGATCATATAGCCGAGGCTAAAAGATAGTATCAGCAGTACGACCACCGCATAAAATTTACTGTTTATAGAACGAAACACTGTGATTCCTTATCAGTTCGTTATCCAACCGCATATTAAATCTTGCAGTAACATTATGAAACATACATACAATGCCTGAACCTGTTATGGTGTCGTTGCTGACTGTTGAGTGAAGAGGTTGAGTTCTATAGAGATTGTGTTGGGTATTGGCTGCTGGCGAAAAAATCCAGCAGCGGTCTGCAGGGCAAGTCTGCCCATTTTACCGGGCTGCTGTATTATGGTGGCGCTCAAACGTTTGGTGAGTACTTTAGCTTTTGCTTCGGGAATGCCATCAAAGCCAATAAGAACCGCAGGTGGCACAATGCCCTTTTCGTCGTATGCATCGAGTACTCCCAGTATCATGTCGTCATTATGAGCAAAGATCCCGTCGATTGTAGTCTTGCTGTCAATCAGGCGCAGAGTAATATCTTTTGCCTTTTCACGATCGAAATCAGCAACTTCTCTGGTCTGCACAGTGAGGTTAGGATGTTTGGCAAGTTCTTCATTAAACCCGGTGCCACGCTCCAATGCTGCAGAGGTACCTGGTATTCCTTCGACTTCAGCAATGTAACCCGGGCCTTCCAGGTGGTTGGCAAGATAGCTGGCAGCCAATCTCCCGCCGGCGGTATTATCCGATTCGATGTGACAAAGCACATTCGCTTCGGTAACTTTTCTATCAACAGTAATAATTGGGATATTTTTGTTTTCTGCTGTTTCAAGGCCCGAGCGAATATATTCGCTGTTGGTGGGATTGAGGATAAGAAGATCTATCTGCTGGAGCAGGGCGGTGTTGATATCGACTAATTGCTGGGCGTCCAGGTTATGAGCATCAAGAATTGTAAGGTGTATACCGTGGAGGGTTGCTGCATTTTTGGCTGAGGCTACAAGGGATTCAAAAAATGCATTTTCAGTCGTTGAAACACTGAAGGCAATTTTTTTGCCAAAAGATTCGTGAGATACCAGCTCAACAGTGATCTCGGTGGTGGGGGGAGACTGTTTATTCTGCAGGATACTGACCGCCTTCTCCACACCGCATGCGCCCATCAGGTCCGGGCGATGATCAATGGTTGCGTGTATCCGGCCATTTCGAAGTTCTGTTCTGACAATTTCGGTATTATCATAGCCGGTGATAAGTGTTTCGGGCGGAAGACCAAGCAAATCTACAGCCTGCATGGCACCAATCGCCATGGCGTCGTTCAGGCAGATAATGGCGTCGATATTCTGGTGTACTACAAGCAACTCGGTGATTTTAGACAGTGCTACATCGGTGTGCCAGTTGCCGTGGGCCGCTGCCGCTATCTCTATAGAGCTGTTATCGGTCAGGGCTTGAACAATACCGGCTTTCCGTTTTTCAGAATTTTCAACACCGAAAATGCCTTCCAGGATAATAACCCTGCCTGTACTATTGAGTTTATCTTTGACATAGTTGCCAATGAGTAGTCCTCCCCTGTAGTTATCGGGGCCGATAAACGGAAGTTCCACTCCATGATCTTTCATAGTCGGCGCATGGAGTGGATTATCAATTATGATTACCGGAATATTTCTGCTGGCTGCTTTTTTGCAAACAGGTATCAACCGCTTGGAATCAGCAGGAGCGAGCAGGATGGCACCGTAATTAAGAGCGATAAGGTGCTCCATGATGCTGATCTGCTGTTCAACATCGGTTTCTCGTTCAAGGCCGAATGTATCTAACTTTACGCCGAGCTCATTGGCTTTGCTGCCAGCTCCTTCAGCCATCTGTGAAAAAAAAGGATTGGCTAGAGATTTCATTACCAAGGCCACAGTGCCTCTTTTGCTGCCGTTTGCATAGCCGCAGAGCATTAGGCTGAAAATACAGATGAGAACTGAGTGTACAATTATTTTTGGCGCAGGAAAGCCGGTCATAATTATCCCTTCAACAGAATAAAGGTTCAGGTACCAGGCTCTGAGTGGTTGTTGTGTCCTGGCTATGTGGGGACCCTGAACTGTAGCATATCCTCGAAGTCTCATTCCAGATTAGCGGTTTCGTCAGAAGAAATCTATATGTTTCGATAAGGTATCGACTATTTGAAATATTTGCTCATGCTAGGCAATAAAACGCTGGTCTGCTTTTGAAGTGGTTGAAATGACGGGTTACACTCTTGTCAGGAGCGAAGAAGGATATAACAAAAGATCTAGTCTGTTTTTCTAATGTTGGCGCCGTCACCAATTCAGCAGCTTCATGGGGGTGTTATGAGCATCGGAGCAAAACATTCAAAGACGATTTTTCAATTAGTGGGCGGTGTTGAGGGAGTGAGAGTTCTATGTAACCGCTTCTATGATATCATGGAGAAGGCGCCGGAGGCTCAGCTCATTCGGGATATGCATCCAGCAGACCTGAGTGAAACAAGGGAAAACCTGACTCTTTTTCTTTGCGGGTGGTTTGGAGGGCCGTCTTTGTATGCAGAAAAATTCGGTAGAGCCAATCTAGCAGAAATTCATCTCTTTTTTGATATTGGTTACAGAGAACGAGATTTGTGGCTGGCTTGTATGCAGAAAGCACTTCAGCAACATCCAATTGAAAATAATTTGAAAAAAAAATTACTGGAAAGATTCGGGACACCTGCTGAAAAAATTCGAATTACCTGTCAGCAGCAGGTTAAGGGGTTGCCTGTATTGGTGACAAGTACGTTCAAGTAAAAAATAGAGGGCCTGTGTTGTGCTCTTTCCTGCCGTTTAATCTGCCACAAACAGTCCTGCATGGAGATGGAATAATTATTTTCCGTCTTGCATCTCTTTCTAAATACAATTGTAAAAATTCAATTAGTAATAATTATTAACAGTAAGAAGGTGATGTTCTACCAGGCAGTGAATTGAAAAATGGAGGAAACGTGTTGAAAGGATCGATCTATTCCCTCATGGTACTGGTTGTTGCAGTAATAGCAGTGATTGTATTAACCGGGCTGGGACAGGGTGAAAAGGCATCTGACAAAATAGTACCAACCGGCAGTGCTAAGGCGATGTTTGCCGGTGGTTGTTTCTGGTGTATGGAAAAACCTTTTGAAGAGCTGGACGGAGTGCATTCTGTAGTATCTGGCTATGCAGGTGGTTCGACACCTAATCCGACATATAAGAATTATGGGGCTGGAGGGCATATCGAAGTTGTTCAGGTACGATATGATCCGGCAAAAGTTGATTATGCCACTTTGATTGATGTTTTCTGGAGACAGATCGACCCCACGGATGCCGGTGGGCAATTTGTTGACCGGGGCAGGGAATATACAACCGGCATTTTTTATTACGATGAGACGCAAAGAAGGCTGGCGGTACGTTCAAAAGAAGAATTGGACGCAGCTGGTCGGTTTGATAAGCCGATTGTCACGCCAATTTTGCCTGCCGCTGAATTCTGGCCAGCTGAAGAGTATCATCAGGACTACTATAAAAATAATCCGATTCGCTACAAGTTTTACAGATCCCGGTCAGGGCGGGATGAGTTTCTCAATAATCACTGGAAGGATGATGACATGACGAGCGCGACTCGACCCAGTAAGGAAGTATTGAAAGAACGCCTGACTCCGATGCAGTACAAGGTCACCCAGGAAGACGGTACGGAACCCGCATTTAAAAACGAGTATTGGGATAACAAAAAACCTGGTATTTATGTGGATGTAGTATCCGGAGAGCCTCTTTTCAGTTCTTTGGACAAGTACGACTCCAAGACTGGTTGGCCCAGTTTTACCCGTCCCCTGGTGCCAGGTAATGTGGTGGAACACGAGGACAGGTCCTTTTTCATGACTCGCATTGAAGTGCGCAGTAAAAAAGCGGATTCGCATTTGGGCCATGTATTTGATGATGGTCCGCCGCCAACGGGTTTGCGCTATTGCATAAATTCGGCGTCACTGCGTTTCGTGCCAGCAGAATCCCTGGTGAGTGAAGGATACCCAGAGTTCGCCGAGCTGTTCAGGTAAACATTGTGAATAAAGGGCAATGGAAAAGTTGGTTAATTGGCCTCCTGTCACAAAGGGAAGGAGGCCAATTAAGTTGAGTAAGAAAATATTTTATATTGCCAAAATCCTAACACATAAGTAGATTCAATGTTGTCGATAATCTATCGACGAATTCTCATCTGCAATTTTTACTGTAAAGCTATCCCAGTTATCTGAAATTCTTGTGTAATTCCGAAGTTTTGAAAGGAATATGCCGCAGCAGGGCTTTGTTGAAGTGGTGTATTGACGGCTTCTGAGTTGAACCGCAATATTGAACTTCAACACCTGCTTTTATCGGCAACAATTCATTGAAAAAAGGGGGAGTCGTGTTGAAAAAAACACTGATTGTAGCAGTGGTTGGGGGGGCGTTGATCGGCACGGATGTTTATGCCGATTTACTCATTGCTGATATTGATACCACGGATTTGACTATGTACTCATCCTGTTCACCTATCGGTTGGGATGGGAATGATATCAATCCAATGGATCTCAATAACAACAGCTTAGCGGCAGAGGAGAACTGGGTAGAGGCACTTCTCGGGTTGGAGTACGATGATCCAGATTTAGACTTTGTTGCTAAAATCGCAAATATATATCCTGAGACGAATGTTCTCACGGGTTATGATCCAGGGTTGACTGACAATTGGGATTATTACATCGTTAAGACAGGTAAAATAAGCTATGCGATGCAGGATGATGGTGACGGCCTGGTGACTTGGAATGGAGCGGACTTTGATATGCAAAATGCGGTAAGTCACCTGAGCTTTTTAAGCCTGGAAAAAACAGAACCAATACCTGAGCCCGCAACGATACTCCTCATGGGTGCCGGTATGGCCGCTCTGGTTACGAGACGCAGGAAAAAGCGATAAAAACAAGATTAATAATTGAATATTAGCGTGACATTGCAGAGGCGAGGATATTCGATCATATCTTCGCCTCATTGTTTTATGAAGAGTGTCAAAACTGCATCCGAAAAAGTGGAGTGAGAGATATGGTTACCGCAATAATCCTCATAAAGGCCAAAAGAACAAGCATATCTGATGTTGCACAAAAGATGGTCAATATCAGTGGAGTGTCAGAAGTTTATTCTGTAAGTGGGAGTTATGATCTTGTTGCAATTATCAGGGTAAAGACAAACGATGATCTAGCAGTACTTGTCACTGATCAGATGCGGTCTATTGAAGGCATAGAAAATACCGAAACTATGCTGGCATTCAAAGCGTTTTCGCAACATGACCTTGATGCGATGTTTTCAGTAGGCATGTAACGCGCCATCTTTTTTCTTCACCAACAGGAATCATCCGCGAATACATACAATTCTTTTGCTTGCCTGTCCTTATGAAACTTCCTCTGTGTTGTCTCGCGATTGGTTTGTACACTTCCTGAGTGAACAAAACGTGTGTTCTTTGGTGCGTCGTTTTTTCCTTAAAGTAACGTTTGTTCGGCTAAGGTGTTGGAAAGGCAGGAAAGAAGACACAGAGATTAGAGCCTAACTATTTAAAGCATCAATATTGTACTTAAAGGTTTCACCGAGTTCGATATAATAGTGGCACTGATCTTTTTTATTACAGCCGATAATCGACCGGAGAAGGCATGAAAGAAGCGACAATAGAGTTCTTGAGTCCTGGCGGTTCAGAACTGATATTGAAACTGACTGGAAACTGGCACATGGTAGATAAAACGCCAGCTGTTGCTGACGTTGTCGGCGAGATGCGTCAAGGTTCCATAGTTAAGGTCTCTTTTGATTCTGCCGAACTCTTGAGCTGGGATACCTGCTTACTGACCTTTATCATAGATCTGGAAGAACAACTGCATGCAGTGGGTGTAGAATTGAATCTCAGCGGATTGCCGGAAGGGGTTCAACAACTGTACACGCTCTCGAAGGAAGTACCAAAAAAGGAGGGGGCAGAGCGAGGGCAGACCACCCGGTCATTTTTCGAAAGAATTGGCGAAGACGCCATTCATTTCCTCAAATCTATACAAAAGATACTCTCGTTTATTGGTGAGGTCACGTTTCCGGTTTGGCGATTTTTCAGTGGGCGGATTCAGTTTCGTTGGAGTGATTTTGGCATATTCTTGCAGGAAACGGGTGTATATGCAGTCCCGATAGTGTCTTTGATAAGTTTCCTTTTTGGAGTCATCCTGGCTTTTGTAGGCGTTATGCAGCTCAAACTTTTCGGAGCGCAGGTATATGTCGCTGATTTGGTCGGCATAGCAACAGTGAGAATCATGGGTGCGGTCATGACGGGTATTATCATGGCCGGCAGGACCGGAGCTGCTTTTGCCGCCCAGCTGGGGACCATGGTGGTGAACGAGGAGATTGACGCCTTGAAAACACTTGGTATTTCTCCCGTTGAATTTTTGGTGCTACCAAGGATGATTGCATTGACGCTGATGATGCCGTTGCTGACTCTCTTTGCAAATCTGATGGGTATCATCGGTGGCGGAGCAGTTGCTGTTGGAGTGTATGATATCAACTCAGTGGTCTATTTCAGCCGGGTAAGTGAAGCAGTGACGTTAAACGACCTCTTCATTGGGTTATTTTCAGGTACAACTTTCGGGGTGCTGATATCTTTGGCTGGATGTTTGCGTGGCCTTGAATGCGGTAGTGATGCATCCGCGGTGGGCGATGCAACCACATCGGCGGTGGTTACTTCAATAGTCGCGATAATCGTTGACACGGCGATCATCATTATAGCCTGCTCGATATTGGGCATCTGACAGGCGGGGAGTAGAAAACAGTTGGTATGACAGAGAGCAAGTCTGAAATAATCGTCTCAAATCTCACCATGGCCTATGGGGACTTCGTGGTTATGCGTGATTTGAATTTCACTATCAGGCAGGGCGATATTTTCATCATTATGGGAGGATCTGGCTGTGGCAAGAGCACTCTCCTTAAGCATATGATAGGGCTCAAAAGGCCGGCTAAGGGCGATATATACTATGGGGATAAGAGCCTGTGGCAGAGTGATGAGTCTGAGATGAGTGAGATGATGAGAAGGTTCGGTATACTCTACCAGAGTGGCGCACTCTGGAGTTCAATGACGCTGGAGGAAAATGTCGCTTTGCCGCTGCAACAGTATACGCCTCTTTCACCAGGGGATATTCGCAGGCAGGCATCGTTAAAACTCGCCCTGGTGGGGTTGGCCGGGTTTGAAGACTTCTATCCGGCCGAGATCAGTGGTGGAATGAGAAAAAGGGCCGGCCTAGCCAGAGCACTGGCGCTGGATCCCCAACTGCTCTTTTTTGATGAACCTTCAGCAGGTCTTGATCCGGAAAGTGCCAGAAGGCTCGACGACCTGATTTTGCAACTCCGCGACAGCCTGAATACCACAGTGGTGGTCGTGACCCACGAGCTTGCTTCAATATTCGCGATTGGCAGTAACAGTGTTTTCCTGGATGCGGAAAGCCGTACAATGATTGCGACTGGTGATCCTCGTAAACTGCTTGAAGAAAGTGAAGATATCAGAGTGCAGAGATTTCTCAGGCGAGGGGAAGTTAATGAGTCTGATTATCCTGCGGGTGATGAAAAACAGTTGTGATAATAGATTGCAGCATATGGAGTGAATAGCTGATGGCTAAGCGTGTAAACAGTGCGGTAATAGGTGGTTTTGTTGTTGCGGCGATCGCATTGCTGCTCAGTTCTATTCTGATATTCAGTAGCGGCAATTTCTTTAAGAAAAGATATCAGTTTATTATGTTTTTTGATGATAATGTCGCAGGATTGAATGTGGGAGCACCAGTAAAATTTCGCGGCGTTGAAATCGGCTCGGTGAAATCTATTACCCTGCAGGCCTCAACTGAGACGCTTCAGGTGGATATTCCGATAATAGTAGAAGTTGATCCGCAAAAGTTCCATACCCAGGGAGGACGAAGGGCAGAGCTGCATGGCAATATCAAGAGATTGATCGAAAAAGGTTTGAGAGCCAGACTTGATATTCAATCATTTGTGACCGGTCAATATTATATCCAAATTGATTTTCTGCCGGATACTGAAGTTCGATTACGTGGGATTGACTCGGAATATACAGAGATTCCGACTGTCAAATCGTCGTTAACCAAATTGAGCGAGACCTTCAGAGATTTACCCATCAAAGATATTGTTGAAAATGTTGAAGAAATTACCAGAATGTTACGAACGGTGATGGAAAAAGAGAATTTTGAGCAACTGGTAAATGGCTTGAGTGAACTACTTGAAAATGTCAACTCTTTGGTAACAGATACAAATCAGTTCGTTGGTGATCTCCAGAAACAGACCGGTACTGTTGGTGGTAAATTGACTGAGGTGCTGAACGCAGTTGCAAAGGACATAAATAGTATAACAGCAAGCACAAACATGTTGCTTGATAGTCTCAATAGTGAGGTCGGCCCTGTAACAAGCGAGATTCATGCAGCCTTATCTTCAGCCCAGCAGGCTTTCGATGATGCAAGTACAACCTTTGCTACAGCAGAGAAACTGCTTGGAGACTCGGAGGTTCGTTTCAAGCTTGGCAGAGTACTTGACGAAATGGCAGCCGGGGCGAAGTCCATACGCGAACTTGGTGAATATCTGGAAAGACATCCCGAGTCCCTCTTGCAGGGGAAACAAAAATCACGGCGAGGTGGATCATGATGTACTGGCCCAAAAACATCAGTCTGGCCTGCATTCTATCTGTGACGATGCTAACTGGCTGTACCGGTAAAAGTGAACCAACATCCTTTTTTATGCTTAGGTCGATAGATGAAATATCAGATACGATAGCGGGTGAAGTTATAGTTGGCAGCGATATCTCCGTCATGGTGGGCCCGGTAACCATTTCCAACTACCTGGACCGCAGCCAGATAATCGGCAGGCAGGAGGGAGTGGAGGTGCTTGTTCACGATTTTGACCATTGGGCGGAACCGTTGGATAAAAATGTAGCACGTGTGCTCATGGCAAACCTGTCAACACTATTGGGTACAGCGAAGGTGTATGATTTTGAGAATTCAATCTCAGCTCATCCGAAGTTTCAGGTGCAGGTGGAGATAGGCAGGTTCGACTTTTCCGAAAATGGAACAGCAGTGTTTGTGGCATATTGGACAATCTATGATGCTAACGGCACACCATTAAGTCGCAATAAAACGGTTATGACAGAAGATGTAACAGGCAGGGGAATGGCAAGCAGGGTGGCTGCGCAAAACAGAGTGGTAACTGACTTCAGCAGGGTAGTTGCCAGGAAATTGGCTGAGTTGAATATTGTTACACCGGCGCAGATTCTGGGCTAAAAGCCTGTTTGCTAATTGTAGACTCCGCAAGCCATTATGGTTCATTCGCAAAAACTACAAAACCTGTGCTGCCTGAAGGGATGAGAAATGCGGGTAAAAACGTTTTTACGGTTTTGAAGGTGACAATTATGACTTGAATTCATCGATAACATGTCTGTACCATTCGGAATGGCATCGAAAAATGTAGTAGCCAATTCTATATAGTAACAATTCTTGCCGGGATGTCCCTGGCGGCATTTTGAGGGTAAACAGGCCTTGGAGCAATAGGCGTCGACCGGGGAATTCATTGTACGGTTTCATACGCAACGAATGTGCCAGAGAGGTTCATGGGGCGTCTTGTCCTCGTCGAAGAACATTTCATGGTTTTAATTAATCGACATAAAGTGGAAAGCGTAAACAGGTAGCTGGCAAGCAGTTGTCCTGAAGGGAATATCCAAACACCAAGGGGAGAGGGCTGTGGAGAGGTCTTCAGCGTTTGGATTGAAATCACTGGGAGAGGTGCTTTTATTTGTTGGAATTGCATGTGTTTTTTTTCTGATTCCGGCGAATAGATCATGGGGCATTAATGTGGCAGACTTCTTGGAAGTGGCACATCCGGTTACCGAAAAGCAATGTGATTTCTGCCATATTGACCCGGACAATGGGGACTTTGATTTCTATCATGAGAGGATCAGTCGAAAAAATTGCTCCGAATGTCACAATGGGGAAATTGCGGAAGCAAAACACGAACACCATATTCAGTCCATACCCGACTGTTATCTCTGCCATACGTTTACAGACTGGCACCCGATAAAAGTCGACCACACTGCGATACTTGGTGAATGCTACAGTTGCCATGATGGGGAGATCGCATTCGGGAAAGCTGAGAACCACATACGTACTTCAGATGATTGTGATGCTTGTCATGCGATCAATGACTGGCACCCGATAAAGGTCGACCACAATGGATTGGTGGGCGCATGTAGCAGTTGTCACGATAGGAAGATAGCGATCGGCAAGGGGAAAAACCATATTCCTGCTTCTGATCGGTGTGAAGGTTGTCATGCAGTCAATGACTGGCACCCGATTAAGGTTGACCACTCTTCGGTACGAGGTGCATGCGACGATTGTCATAACGGCAAGACAGCACCCGGAAAGACTGAGAATCATATACGTGTTTCAGGACAGTGCGATGATTGTCATTGGTTCAGAAACTGGAGGTGGACCAAGGTTGACCACTCGTTGGTGGAAGGTGCATGCGGGGATTGCCATAACGGCAAGATAGCGCCTGGAAAGAACTTGAACCATATGATCGCTTCAGAACAGTGCGGGGATTGTCATACTACCGCCAGGTGGAGTATGACGGCAGTAGATCATAATGCTGTTTCAGGTCCATGTGTTGATTGTCATCTTGAAAGGGTCGCCCAACGAAATTCAGTAGTACACCTTCTCGTTTCGAGCCGCTGTGAAAGTTGCCACAACACAATCTCCTGGGATCTGTTTAAAATGGATCATTGGGAGGTGCGCGGGCCGTGCCGTGAGTGTCATGATGATCGTTTAGCTAAAGGAAAACCGGTCAGACATCTCGTCACCGCGGTATCGTGCGACGATTGTCACACAACCAAACGGTGGACTGATATACGAGTAAATCATGCTGCTTTAACTGGTGCATGCATACGTTGCCATGATGGTTACCTGGCAACGGGCAAGCCCGTGACGCACTCCAACGACATGAATAATTGTGGCGACTGCCACTTGACGAGTCCTTGGCGGCGGGTTCGTATGGATCACTCAAGGGTGTCCGGCAATTGTGAGAGTTGTCACAATGGCAGACTGGTTCAAGGGCTACCTGTTTCACATATCACGACAAATAATAATTGTGATGACTGTCATGGTACAAAACGATGGACGCCAGCCAATGTTGATCATTCTGCAGTAACAGGTAGCTGTGGAGGTTGCCATAACGGTAGTAGTGCTCCAGGCAAACCCCTGACACATACAAAGATCAGTAACGATTGTGAAGGTTGCCACAATACAAACCGCTGGTCACCAGCGCATATGGATCACTCTGCTGTAAAGGGAAGTTGTGCAGGATGTCATAATGGTAGCCAGGCCCCAGGCAAACCCCCTTCGCACCCCCCGAGCAGCAATAACTGCGGTGCCTGTCACAGCACCAGCCGCTGGGTTCCAGCCAATGTTGATCATTCGGCCGTAACGGGTGGTTGCGCCGGTTGCCATAACGGTAGCCAGGCCCCGGGCAAACCAGCTTCGCATATCCCAAGCAGCAATAACTGCGGTGCCTGTCACAGCACCAGCCGCTGGGTTCCAGCCAATGTTGATCATTCGGCCGTAACGGG
>NZ_JBLXGE010000014.1:0-163820 GCF_048381775.1 Desulfosediminicola sp.
CGTGGGACGTGGGACGTGGGACGTGGGACGTGGGACGTGGGACGTGGGACGTGGGACGTGGGACGTGGGACGTATAAGGGTGAGGTAATGCGGGTTTAGTGTCAAGAAAATAACGCCCTTGGAACTATTTCTTTCACCTTGTCAAACATTTAACTCAATAGCGAAAGGCCGATCATTTTACAACCGGCCTTCCACCTACCCGCAGTTACGTCCAACGTCCAACTTCCAACTTCCAAACTACAGTTCTACGCCGCTCAGCTCATTTCTGCTGTGGGAATTTTGGGGGAGCTGAAATGTACGTGGACAAGGCATAGAGGGGGAAGCTGTATCTTTCATACCGCGAACCTTCCATAACGCCGCTCGCGAGCTTGTTTGGTTTTGTGAAGCTGAAAGATTCACAGACAAAACAGAGTCATTAAAGCAGACTGTAATACAAGGCTAAAATCGCCATACCAACTCATTTCTGCTGTGGGAATTTTGCGGAGCTGAAACGTTCGTGGACAAGGCATAGAGGGCGAAGCTGTATCTTTCATACCGCGAGCCTTCTATAACGCCGCACACGAGCTTGTTTGGTTTTGTGAAGCTGAAAGATTCACAGACAAAACAGAGTCACCAAAGCAGACTGTAATACAAGGCTAAAATCGCCATACCAACTCATTTCTGCTGTGGGAATTTTGCGGGCTGAAATGTTCGTGGGCAAGGCATAGAGGGCGAAGCTGTATCTTTCATACCGCGAGCCTTCTATAACGCGGCACACGGACATTTCAGCCCGCAAAATTTTAGGCCATGCCGCCGTTGGCGCATATCTGCTGTCCTGATATCCAGCCAGCCTCCTCCCTGACCAAGAGAGACACCGCGTCCGCGATGTCACCTGGGGTCCCGATTCTGCCAAGGGCTGACATTGCTGCCATCTGAACAATCTGCTCTTCGCTCTTGCCTTTCCGAAACAGCTCGGTATCGACCGGCCCGGGGGAGAGAGAATTGACTGTGATCTGCCTGTTCCCCAGTTCCTTTGCCAGCACCCGGGTCAGCTGATCAACTGCGCCCTTGCTTGCTGCATATGCACCGTAGGTCGGAAGCAGCATTTTTGTCACGGTGGATGTGATGTTTATTATACGACCACCATCCGCCATGGTTTTTGCAGCTTCCTGACAGGCGAAAAAGACACTCTTCAGGTTCAGATCCATCAATTCATCATAGCTTTCCTCATCCATTTCGATAACTGGTGTATTCAGCAACATCCCGGCGTTATTAATCAGTATATCCAACCTGCCGAATTCTTTGACAGAAGATTGAAAGAGTTCTCTGATCTGCGACACTTTCTTCATATCCGCCTGTATGGCCACACCCTGCACGCCCTCTTGGGCGAGTTCCTGCACAACATCTTCAGCCTGTCCTTTGCTCTGTGCATAATTAACACTGACGTTGGCGCCCATCCGGCCCAGTTTCAATGCTATCTGCCTGCCTATGCCACGTGAACTGCCCGTTACAATTGCCACTTTTCCTGCAAGCGTTTTTTCCATTTCCCTTCTCCCAAATTGAACTTAAACTTAATTTGGTCTGTTGAACTCTTTGCATGAATAATGTGAAGCACCCGACGAGATATGCGTTTAGCTACCATTTTCCGCATAGACCATGGTAATTGCATCGCTGGACGATGACACGCTCCGGCCTTTACTCTTGACTAAATCTGTCATAACGGGTTATACATTACAGTTTTTCTACGCGCCCTGAGACCTGCATCGGGTACTGTGAGTATGCACCCATGCTGCCAGCCACCCGCACAACCACGCCTGCACCGCAGGTAATGTGTCAGATCCGCAGCAAATGCGCTAATTTGTCAAGCACATCTTCACTCATCCTGCAGATGCCTTAAGGTACTATCACATCGGCACAGGTACAGAAAAAAAAGGATACTATAGAATGAAAGTACTCATCGCCCTGGAAGACGGGACAATCTTTGAGGGACAATCCTTCACCGGCGCTGGCGAAGCCATCGGTGAGATTGTCTTCAACACCTCTATGAGCGGCTATCAGGAAGTTCTTACTGATCCCTCCTATACCGGCCAGCTGGTCACCATGACCTACCCCCTCATCGGCAACTACGGTGTCAACCCTGAAGATATGGAATCATCTAAGGTTCACCCTAAAGCCTTTCTGATGAAAGAGTATAATCCGGTTCCATCTAACTTCCGATCCACCGCAACACTCGCAGATTTCCTTAAAGAGCACGATGTACTTGGTGTACATGGATTTGATACCCGCGCCCTGGTGAAGCACATCCGTACTGTCGGTGCCATGAAGTGCATCGTATCCACTGAAGATCTAGACCCGGAATCACTGATTCGTCGAGCCGGTGAATGGTCCGGCCTCGTTGGCCAGGACATGGTTAAGCGTGTGAGTTGTACCGAGCCATATGGCTGGGCTGATAACAAACCTGTACCAGGTACGAACTTTGAAACCGCTGACTGCACCACCAGCGACGACCCTTTTAAAGTTGTAGCTTTCGATTTCGGCCTCAAATACAACCAGCTCAGAGAACTGACGGAGCGAGGCTGCAAGCTTCAGGTTGTGCCGGCTACCACCGACGCCCAGACCGTGCTCGATATGGCCCCTGACGGCATCTTCCTTTCCAACGGCCCCGGTGACCCGGAAGGCGTTGAAGGAGTTGTAGATACCTTGAGAACACTGCTCGGCAAGAAACCGATCTTCGGAATCTGCCTCGGCCACCAGATGCTCAGCCTGGCCTACGGAGGTTCAACCTTCAAGCTCAAATTCGGACATCGTGGCGGTAACCAGCCCGTAAAAGACCTGACCACCGGCCATGTTGAAATTACTGCCCAGAATCATGGCTTCTGTGTTGATATGGACAGCCTCAATTCAGATGAGGTTGAACTTACCCATATCAATCTCAACGACAACAGCTGCGAGGGTATGCGCCATAGGAAGCACCCTGCGTTTTCAGTTCAGTACCATCCGGAACATGCCCCAGGTCCACACGATTCTCTTTATCTCTTTGACCGTTTCGTCGACATGATGCGGGACAACAAATAGGACCCTCGAAAACCGGTACGCGAAGCACACGCAATTATTTTAGCATATAGAGAACGAGATCATGCCGAAAAGAACAGATATCAAGAAAATCCTCATCATCGGCTCCGGCCCAATTATCATCAGCCAGGCCTGTGAGTTTGATTACTCCGGTGCCCAGGCAGTCAAAGCCCTGAAAGAGGAAGGTTACGAAGTTGTCCTGATCAACTCCAACCCGGCAACCATCATGACCGACCCGGAACTGGCCGACGCCACGTACATTGAGCCTATCACCCCGGAGTTCGTCATTAAGGTTATTGAGAAAGAACGTCCAGACGCACTTCTACCGACCCTCGGTGGCCAGACCGCGCTCAATACCGCGATAAAAATTGCTGAGACCGGCATCCTCGAGAAGTACAACGTCGAGTTGCTGGCCGCCAACATAGACGTTATCAAAAAAGCTGAAGGTCGGGAGGAATTCAGGGCTGCCATGCACGCTATCGGCCTCAACGTTCCGCAGTCCGCTATCGTCCGTACCCTGGAAGATGCAATGGCTGCAGCCGATGATATCGGTTTTCCGGTCATCGTTCGTCCAAGCTTCACCCTTGGCGGCACAGGCGGTGGTGTTGCCTACAACCGCCAGGAGCTTGAAGAACTCTGCACCTCCGGCCTCGACCTCTCCATGACCACCGAGATCATGCTCGAAAAAAGCCTTCTTGGCTGGAAAGAGTACGAACTCGAAGTAATGCGAGACAGAAAGGACAACGTTGTGATCATCTGTTCAATCGAGAACATGGACGCCATGGGTGTACACACCGGTGACTCCATCACTGTCGCCCCGGCCCAGACCCTGAGCGACCGTGAATATCAGGAGATGCGCGATGCGGCTATCGCCATTATCCGCGAGATCGGTGTTGAAACAGGTGGCTCCAACGTGCAGTTTGCCGTAAACCCGGAAGATGGAGAATTGGTCATTATTGAGATGAATCCAAGGGTTTCAAGAAGCTCCGCGCTCGCCTCCAAGGCTACCGGTTTCCCGATCGCCAAGATCGCCGCTAAGCTTGCCGTAGGCTACACCCTGGATGAGATCCAAAACGACATCACCCGTGAAACCTACGCCGCATTTGAGCCAACCATTGATTACTGCGTAGTCAAAATTCCCCGCTGGACCTTCGAGAAATTCCCGGAAGCGGAGGACGTACTCACCACCGCCATGAAGTCTGTTGGTGAGACTATGGCTATTGGCCGTACCTTCAAGGAAGCTTTCCAGAAAGGTATGCGCTCCCTGGAGATAGGTCGTTTCGGCTTCTCCGCCGATGGTAAAATCGATCTTTCCGAGCTCGAGATCGAAGATCTGGAAACCAACTTGCGGGTGCCGAACTCCAAGAGAATGCCGCATCTGTATGAGGCTCTACGTCGTGAGATGCCGATTGAGGCAATCTACAAGTTGAGTGCCATCGACCCATGGTTTCTGCATAACCTCAAGCAGATCGTCGACACCGAGCGCGAAATCGTCAAACGCGGTTTTCAGGGCCTCGATAAAGGATTCCTTAAAACCTGTAAAGAGCAGGGATTCTCCGATATTCAGCTGGCACATCTTACCGGCACTTCCGATGACGATATCCGCAAACTGCGCAAGTCACATGAGGTGACCCCGGTATACAAACTCGTCGACACCTGTGCTGCCGAGTTTGAGTCGTACACCCCATACTACTACTCCACCTACGAGATGGAGAACGAAGCAGTCGAGACCAAAGGCAAGAAGATTGTCATTCTCGGCGGCGGTCCCAACAGGATCGGCCAGGGTATCGAATTTGATTACTGCTGCGTGCACGCCGCCTTTGCCCTGGAAGAGATTGGGGTAGAGTCGATCATGATCAACTCCAACCCCGAGACCGTTTCCACCGACTACGACACCTCCGACAAGCTCTATTTTGAGCCGCTGACCCACGAGGATGTACTTAACATCATTGAGCAGGAGAAGCCGGACGGCATCATCGTCCAGTTTGGTGGTCAGACTCCATTGAACCTGGCTGTACCCCTTGCCAAGGCAGGAGTACCAATCATTGGCACTCAGCCGGACGCCATCGACCGCGCCGAAGACCGAAAGCGGTTCCAGCAGTTTCTGCAGAAACTCAACCTGCGTCAACCCGAAAACGATACAGTTCATACACTCGAAGAGGCACTTGAGGCCGCAAGACGTATCGGCTATCCGGTCGTGGTTCGCCCGTCTTATGTTCTCGGTGGTCGAGACATGCGCATCGTCTACAATGATGATGGTATCAGAAAATTCATGAAAGCGGTTGGCGGCTCCAAGCTCGAGCACCCGGTCCTGATTGATAAATTCTTAAAAGACGCCATCGAAGTAGATGTGGACGCACTCTGCGACGGTACCAGAACCATCATCGGCGGCATTATGGAGCACGTCGAAGAAGCAGGTATTCACTCCGGTGACTCATCCTGCGTATTGCCTCCATACACTCTCGGCAAAGACATCGTAGACCAGATCAAGGATGCCAGCCGGGCTATGGCCCAGGAGCTTGGTGTGGTGGGCCTGATGAACGTGCAGTTTGCCGTAAAGGATGAAACTCTCTTCATTCTTGAGGTAAATCCGCGTGCCTCCAGAACCGTACCCTTTGTCTCCAAGGCAACCGGCTTACCACTGGCAAAGCTGGCTACCAAGGTAATGATGGGAATGAGTCTCGATGATCTCGGTATCACAAAAGAAGTTGAGATCGACCACTGGGCGGTGAAGGAAGCCGTTTTCCCATTCGACCGTTTTGAAAATGTAGATACCCTGCTTGGACCTGAGATGAAGTCTACTGGCGAAGTGATGGGAATCGATGAGAAACTCGGTCTTGCCATTGCCAAAGCACATCTGGCAGCCGGTTCCACCTTACCGCTCTCCGGCGCTGTATTCATCAGTGTGCGGGATGGTGACAAAGCTGCGATCCTGCCGGTTGCAAAAAACCTTGAAGCGCTTGGTTTCTCCATTGTAGCCACAGACGGTACCGGCAATTATCTTCAGGATAACGGTGTGTCCTGCGAGCTGGTCAATAAAATTTCCCAGGGAAGACCCCACATTCTCGATAAGGTACGCGACAAGGAAATCGTGCTGATCATCAACACTTCCCTTGGCAGGCGGACGACCGAAGATGCCTATACAATCAGGCGCTCCGCCCTTAATTACCACGTGCCATACTCCACTACTATTACCGGTGCCCGGGCAGTGGTTCGAGCAATACGTGAAGTACGTACACATGAAATAGGAGTTCAGCCTGTACAATACTTTACCTAGTGGTATACTGAAAAAAAATGATTACGGCCCCTCGACATACCCTGATAATGCTTTACTGTTACCAGTGCGATATGAGAGGGGCTGACCAGTTTGAATAACATATCATTCTGGAAAGTTACCGATAAAACCCCATAATAAAAGGAGCCAC
Source organism: Desulfosediminicola sp. (assembly GCF_048381775.1). Lineage (NCBI taxonomy): Bacteria > Pseudomonadati > Thermodesulfobacteriota > Desulfobulbia > Desulfobulbales > Desulfocapsaceae > Desulfosediminicola > Desulfosediminicola sp. The sequence continues at coordinate 6,477 of NZ_JBLXGE010000014.1, forward strand.
CGGAGGACTCTTTGAATACTTTTTATAAAAATTTAAGCATGTGGTTGGTGATTGGTCTCACCATGATCCTGCTCTTCAACCTTTTCAACAGTCCGCAAACAACCTCACCGTCCATTACTTATAGTGAGTTTATCAATAGCGTAGATAAAAAAGCTATTACCCGCGTTGTCATCAATGGCGATGTGATCAGCGGTACTACCCAGGACGGCAAGGCCTTTCAGACCATTTACCCCGTTGCTGACCGGGATCTCATCCCGATGCTTCGACAGGCGGGTGTTGACATAAGCGTCAAGGAAGTTCAGAAGGACTCATGGTTTATGACCATCTTTGTCTCCTGGTTTCCGATGCTGCTGCTGATTGGTGTCTGGATTTTCTTCATGCGTCAGATGCAGGGCGGTGGCAAGGGAGGCGCGCTTTCCTTTGGTAAGACCCGTGCCAAACTTATGGAGCAGGGCCAGAACAAGGTAACCTTCGACGATGTAGCTGGTATTGACGAAGCCAAGGAAGAACTTGAAGAGATCGTTGATTTTCTTAAAGATCCGCAGAAATTTACCAATCTTGGTGGTCGTATCCCTAAAGGTGTGTTGCTTGCCGGCCCTCCAGGTACCGGTAAGACTCTCCTTGCCAAAGCAATTGCGGGTGAAGCGGACGTACCATTTTTCACCATTTCCGGTTCCGACTTTGTTGAGATGTTCGTTGGTGTAGGTGCTTCCCGTGTTCGTGATCTGTTCACCCAGGGCAAGAAAAACGCACCATGTATCATCTTCATAGACGAGATCGATGCAGTAGGTCGTCACCGTGGTGCAGGTCTTGGTGGTGGTCATGACGAACGTGAGCAGACACTGAACCAGTTGCTGGTCGAAATGGATGGTTTCGAGTCCAACGAAGGTGTTATCATCGTTGCCGCAACCAACCGTCCTGACGTTCTTGATCCTGCCCTGCTTCGCCCCGGTCGTTTTGACCGCCAGGTAGTGGTACCGGTGCCTGATGTTGGAGGCCGTAAGAAAATTCTTGAAATTTACGCCGCCAAGACCAAGATGGCCCCGGGAATCGATCTGGAAATTGTCGCACGAGGTACCCCAGGTTTTTCTGGTGCCGATCTCGAGAACCTCATCAACGAAGCAGCCCTGATGGCAGCGCGCAGTGGTGCTGCTCAGATCGATCTGACCTTGCTTGAGAAGGCCAAGGATAAGATCCTGATGGGTGCAGAGCGTCGATCCATGATCATTACCGACAAGGAAAAAGAGGTTACAGCCTACCACGAGGCGGGTCATGCACTTGTTGCCTGGCTGCTGCCCGGAACCGACCCGGTTCACAAGGTTACTATCATCCCACGCGGCCGTGCGCTTGGTCTCACCATGCAGCTGCCAATAGATGAGAAATATACCCATTCCAAGTCGTTTCTCGAGAATTCAATTTGCATCCTCTTTGGTGGCCGTATAGCCGAAAAGATCGTTTTTGACGAGATAACCACCGGTGCCGGCAACGACCTTGAGCGAGCAAGCGCCCTGGCCCGTAAAATGGTTTGTGAATGGGGCATGAGCGATGAACTCGGTCCGCTTACCTACGGTAAAAAAGAGGAGCAGATTTTCCTTGGCCGTGAGATTGCACAACACCGTGACTTCAGTGATGATACTGCTCGCCAGATTGATACAGCTGTCAAAGGTATCATCAGTACTGCTGTCGATAAAGTCACCCAGTTACTGACGGATAACCGTGATATTCTCAACAAGATGACTGAATTGTTACTGGAAAAAGAGACTATCGTGCTCGAAGATATCGACAGGATGATCAACGAGCTTCGTCCTGGCCAGTTCCCTGACGTCGAAAAGCGCATGGCTGAAAACGCCACCAAGAAATCCGCAGCTGCAGCTGCTGCCCAAGCCGCAGCCCAGGCAACCCCTGAGCAACCGGTTCAATCGGAAACCGCAGCTACTGAGAGTGCTACCGAGTCCTCCGCCGAAGAAGCATCAGAAGCACCTGGCTCTGAATCTTCTGCCCAAACCGGTACCGATACGGAAGACCCAAAGAATCCGTTCTCCCGTAACGACGCTGCATAACTTTGCTATCGCAGTAAGCTCTCTACGGTTATCAAGGATTTCCTGAATGCGAACCATACGAACCAGAATCATGGGGATACTGAACGTAACCCCTGATTCCTTTTCCGACGGCGGCAGTTTTGATTCGATTGACAAGGCAGTACACCACGCCACAGAGTTAATTGAAGCAGGAGCAGACATTCTGGATGTGGGCGGGGAATCAACCCGCCCATATGCAGAACCTGTATCCCTGCAGGATGAACTTGCCCGCACCATCCCAGTAATCAAGGCAGTTCGTGAACTGCACTCCACTCCTATCTCCATTGACACCACCAAAGCAGAGGTAGCCAGACAGGCACTCGCTGCCGGAGCCGACATCATCAACGATATCAGTGCGCTGAATCATGATCCTGAAATGATCGAAGTTGTTCAGGAGACAGATGCACCAGTTGTCATCATGCATATGCAGGGTACCCCCGCCGACATGCAGGATAGACCTGAATATCATGATATCATTTCAGATATCATGACATTTTTTGAAAAACGTATTGAGTGGATGGTCGCAAATAACGTTGACAGAAATCGGATTATTGTTGACCCGGGTATCGGTTTTGGCAAGACTCTATCTCATAATCTGGCAATAATCAGACATCTGGACAGGTTCCGCAACCTCGGCCAGCAGGTACTTCTTGGCCACTCCAGAAAGAGTTTTCTCGGCCTGCTCACCGGCATGGAAGCTGAACAGCGTGATCTCAGTACCGCAGTGGTATCAGCCCTCGCTGTTCAAAGCAGGGTCGACATTATCAGAGTACATAATGTCGAGGCCACCAGGCAGGCTTTGCAGATAGCGGAAGCTATTCATCCAGAACAATAAATTGATAGCGGTACGGTGACTGAGTGGTTCCCATCACAAAAACGTCACCGTCCACCAGCTCCATCTCTCCCCCATCATCACAGCCGCCAACTGCCCTCTCGCCGATGCGAACGCCACAGGCACTGCCACGGTCAGTGAGCTTATAGCCATCAGGATGTTTTTCCAGTTGCAGATGCTCCCTGGAGATGTTGAGTAATTCCCCTCCGTCTAACAGGTAGAGATCGTTATTGGGTTCCCGTCCTCCAAGTTTTGGTCGTTCGACCCGCACAATTCGTCCATCGACCATTCGTACTCTGGACTCCCGGCCTATACGAAAAGGGATTTTTCTTATAATCACCATATCATTAACCCGCTGGGGCTGAGGTATGGCTTCGATCGCTTCCGGCGTCAGAGCTTTCAGCACAGCTCGTACTTTGACAATCTCAACTATCTTTCGCTTTTCATCCATGGAATATTCCTGTATTACAAAATTACCTCAACACTACTATTGTGATGCTTTAGCTTGGAACTTATTGACCTTACTCTAAGATATAACATTCTGATATAACAGCTGATAACTATAATAATAGTTATCAGCTGTCCTGTAATTATTCAATGAGTTTCGGGAAGTCGCTATTTTTACAATAAACTCTTCAACTACCATACGTTATATTCAATAAGATTATGGAAACAACCACCTGCGTTAAAACGATCAGCACCAGCCTTCAATTAATTCCGCAAAACGTGCAGGGCGTCATATCCCTGCTCGAAGATGGTTGTACGGTCCCCTTTATAGCCCGGTACAGAAAAGAAGCCACAGGCTCCCTGGATGAAGTCGAGATAACCCGGATCAGGGACAAGCTACATCTTTTTCAGGAAATCACCAAGCGCAGAGAAACTATTCTCGCAACGATTAAAAGCCAGGGAGCACTTACATCAGAGCTCAAGGATGCCATTACCAAGGCTCAATCGTTATCCGTTCTGGAAGATCTCTATCTGCCGTATCGGCCAAAGAGAAGAACACGGGCAACCATTGCCAGAGAAGCCGGGCTCGAGCCTCTCGCTGAGAGCTTGTACAGCAAAGCACAGGTCCCCTTTTCGCTAGAAAGATTTTTACGCTCTCTTGAGCAGGAGATGAGCGAGGAAAGCGCTCTTGCCGGTGCCCGTGACATCATCGCAGAACGAATCAGTGAGCACCAGCAATCACGGCAGGCACTGCGGAGATTGTTTGCCGAAAAAGCAGTCATTATCTCGAAGGTGGTTGAAAAGAAACGGGAAAAAGCAGGAAAGTACCGCGACTACCTGGATTGGCAGGAACCGGTGAAAAAAATTGCAGGCCACAGGCTTTTGGCAATGTTGCGCGGTGAAAATGAAAAATTGCTCACACTCTCACTACGACCACCGGCAGGAGATGGTATTGCAGCACTCTACCCTTTCCATATTACCAAGAAAACAGGCCGAGCCGACCAGGTCCGCCTGGCAATCGAAGATGGATACAACAGACTTCTTGCGCCATCGCTCGAAAACGAATTGCGCAAGACCCTCAAGGAGCAGGCCGACCTTGAGGCAATTGATGTTTTTGCCGGTAACATAAAAGAATTGCTCCTTGCTTCTCCTCTTGGGCAAAAACGGGTACTGGCATTGGACCCGGGTTTTCGTACCGGAGCGAAACTGGTCTGTCTTGATGGCCAGGGATCTTTACTTGAATCAACCACCATTTTCCCGACTCAGTCCGCAAAACAGCAAGCAGCTGCAGCTGAAACCGTTCTTCGACTGGTAAAGAAACATCAGATCGAGGCCATCGGAGTTGGCAGTGGCACCGCTGGTCGTGAAACGGAAGAGTTTATCAGAGGGCTCAGCCTTCCTGATGATATCATTATTACCATGGTCAATGAAGATGGTGCTTCAGTCTATTCTGCTTCAGAGACTGCACGTAAAGAATTTCCTGATCTGGATCTCACTGTCCGTGGTGCCATTTCCATAGGCCGGCGTCTGCAGGATCCTCTGGCTGAACTGGTTAAAATAGACCCTAAGGCAATTGGTGTTGGCCAGTACCAGCACGATGTCGACCAGAAAGCGCTGAAGCAAGGCCTTGATGACGTTGTGGAATATTGCGTGAACAGTGTTGGCGTAGAGGTAAACAGTGCCAGTGCAGAGCTTTTAACATACGTATCGGGCGTAGGGCCAATGATTGCAACCAACATCGTTGAGTACCGTACGCAAAACGGCCCCTTTACCACTCGTAAACAGCTCCTTAAAGTTCCCCGGCTCGGTCCCAAGGCCTTTGAACAATGTGCCGGTTTTGTAAGAGTTGCAGCGAGTAAGAACCCTCTTGATAGAAGCGCTGTCCATCCTGAACGATATCCTATTGTCACTCAGATGGCAAAAGATGCGGGAACGGATGTTGCCCAGTTGATGCGCTCGGAAAATCTTCGAAAGAACATCAAACTTGAAAATTATCTCACCGAAACGATCGGCCTGCCGACCTTGAAGGACATCATCGCCGAATTGGCGCGACCGGGCCGCGATCCGCGTCAGGCCTTCATCAGCTTCAGTTTCGCGGAAGGCATCAATACTGTCGACGATCTGGAACCTGGAATGGTGCTGCCCGCAATTATTACCAATGTTACCAAATTCGGGGCCTTTGCCGATATAGGCGTTCATCAGGATGGTCTGATCCACATCAGCCAACTTGCTGACCGTTATGTGAAAGATCCGGCAGATGTGGTCAAAGCCAGACAACAATTAAAGGTCAAAGTGCTTGAGGTGGACAAGGAAAGAAAGCGTATATCGCTCTCATTGAAAAACGTTGTCCAATAACCACCTGACTACAACATCAGCACAATGCACACTGGAGAAATTCAATTGCAACTACTTCTCCAGTGAATGTTTCGAAGCACCGGAGGCTATTTTCCAGCTTCCCCCGAATCATCTTCTGTTTTCCCTGGTCGCGCACCTGTCACCTTGGCAGGGCAACCATAGGCGATAGCCATTGCAGGTATATCCTTGGTAACCAAGGCATGTGCCCCCACCACTGCGCCAGAACCAACATTACAGCCATCAAAGACTGTCGTTCTGGTTCCCAGCCAGGAGCCTTTGCCAATTTCCACCCCTTGGTTCGCCCTGTGTCCTTGGGCTATTATGCTGAGCGCTGGATTATCAAACCTATGAAAACCTGCAGCAACCACATAACTGAAAGCCCCAAAGAGCACCTCGTCGCCGACAATCAGTTTTTTTTCTGAACCCAAAATACAGTTTCTGCCAAGTGAGCAACCTCTCCCAATTCTAATAACACCATTCCTTGCCCGAATAACTGTCGCCCCGGAAATCAATACGTCATCATCAATAACAATTTCCGCCTCATTCCCACGGGCATCGATAACACATTCGTCATCAATCATCACATTATTACCAACTGATATGCGATTTCCTCCTCTTATACATACATTCCGGCCAATGGTAACGTTTTTCCCCATGTCTCTCAGTAAAAACCTGTAAAGGAATCGTCTGAGAGCTATGCCCACCGCACCAAACATTCCCGAGCAGAAAAACATAATCAGTTCATATCGCAGTAAGTGCCAAAACGAGGCACTCCCGGTCACTACCAGCGAGTACCAGCGAAGTGGTGATTGGGAATCGTCCGATCTAATCTTTTTCAGGTCAACAACATTGTCCGAGTTGTTCAATGACAGGCTCCCAAGTTAATGTTTGAACAGAGTCCTGCAAATGTAGCCTTTTTGTCTATGAGGTGGCGAATTTGTTCCAGGTGAATTGCCGTGTGGCTCTTCCAACCACTTCACGACAGCGTATCTTTTTTGTCAGGCAGAGACAACCTTTTTCTACCCAACAGATGGCGTATTCAGGAAAATTGTCACATCTGGGAATAGCTACCCATGCGCAGGATCTCTTCTATGGAACCAACTGAGTAATAACTTGATATATCGCAACAGTTGGTTCTAATAGAAATTAGAATCGCTTGCAGAAAGGCATTATTCCTTTACCGACCCAGCAAGTAAACCACGAATAAAATACCTGCCCAACACTATGTAGATCAGCAACACAGGTAACGCTGCCAGAATAGAACCGGCCATGGGCAGGTTCCAGCTCACTGCCTGGCCACCGGCAAGTTGTGCTAGACCGACAGTAATCGGGTTGTCAGCATGCCTGGTAAGAGTGATCCCCCAGAGAAATTCGTTCCAGACCTGGGTGAACTGCCAGAGAGAGGTGACCACAAAGCCCGGTATTGACAGCGGCAGAATAATCTTGGTGTAAATCGAGAAAAATCCGGCCCCGTCAAGGGAGGCGGACTCCATCAGTGAGTTTGGAATCTGGGCGTAAAAGTTCCTGAAGATAAGGGTGGTAATGGGAAGACCATAGACCACATGGGCCAGAATCAACCCCGGCAATCCGCCATACAGATTCATGGCGCGTAGCGTCTGAAAAAGAGGAATCAGGATAACCTGATAGGGAATAAACATCCCGAACAGGAAAAGGGTAAAAACCACCTCACTGCCCGGAAATTTCCACTTCGAGAACACATAACCATTCAGGGAGCCGAGCAGGGTCGAGAGCGCTGTAGCGGAGATCACCAGAATGACTGAGTTGATAATGTTATTTTTCAGCAGTGCCAATGCTTCCGGAAAACTGGCGTAGTTTACCTCCGGCGGCAATTCCCAGGACGTTGGCAGGCTGATGTCAGCCGGAAATTTCAGAGCTGTCACCACCGCAAGATACGCGGGAAGCAAATAACCGATGGCCAGTAGAATCAGCACACCATAAAGAGCAATAGTGGAGAGAGAAACTTTTCGCATCATTATCTCGTTCTCCTCTGCTTATAACTGCTGACCATGTACGGAATAATAAAAGTTGCCGCGATAAGAAACAGAATAATAGCGATGGCAGCACCCTTGGCAAAATCGTTGGCACGGAAGGTTGTCAAATACATGTTGAGCGCCGGGTGCCCGGTCTCTGCGTTGTCCGGACCGGTCATGGCAAATATCAGATCAAACATCTTCAGTGAGATATGAGACAGGATAATTACAGCGCTGATAGTAATGGGTTTTACCAGAGGTAAGGCGATATGACGATAGTATCCGGCCGTAGTCGCTCCATCGAGCATTGCCGCATCGCGCAAATCCTGCGAGATGCCGGTGAATCCGGCCAGATAGAGGGCCATGGTATAACCGGAATACTGCCAGATAGTGGCCATGATGATACCGATGGTGGCGGTATTGAAACCGTGCATCTCCTCCATAAAGAGCGTTTTTGGCAACAAATCACCCCAGATCCAGGCTCCAGCCCCGGCCACAACACCCGGTACCAAAAGCCACAGAGCCCGACGCTGGCTGGAACGAATCGTTAAAAATCCCCAGATTATCAGAACAGCTGCGACAAGGTAAATGGCCACCTGTAACAGGTTCTGCCAATCAAAGGTAAGAACCGTGGTTGAACTGGAAAGCCAGGAATATTGCAATGGCTCAAACCCGGCATAGGTAGGCAAAATATTGACACCACCCTGGGGTGCCAGCATCCAGCGCCAGATGGTACCGGTTACGATGAAGGAGAGAGACATCGGGTAGAGGAAGACGGTACGGAAAAACGCCTCCCCTTTCGGCTTGTTATCGAGAAGCATGGCAAGTATCAGCCCTATACCTATGGCTCCCGCCAGCAGCATCACCGAATAAAATACCGCATTAACCAGATCCTGACGGAAACCGCCGCCTAAGAAACCAGTAAAGAGCTCCACATAATTACCGAATCCGATAATATTTTTCACCGGATTCTCGGCCAGTGCTCCCACCCCGCCCCAGTCTGTCATCGACAGCCAGAAGGTGTTGCCGATAAAGCCATAAACAAAGATCGCTATCAAAACGATCGACGGCAGAAGTGTCAGGAAAGCCTTGACCCTGTCTTGGTTACGCATGTCCACTCCAGATAATCCGACCCGGGCATGCCGGGCCGGACGATAAAACACAACGAACCCGAATTTCTCATCAGTTCAGGCAGCGTCATGGATACAATTTTCGGTAGTAAGCCATAGTTGTCTATGTTTACTACCGAAATATTGAATGAGATGACGTTGCTTGAATTGAGCTTCGGTCTAATAGTTCTACGAAAATTGTCTTATTTGCTGATGCCGTTCTTCACCGCAATCTGCTGCGCTGCTTTTGCTGCTGTTTCTGCATTGCGGCTCTTAAGAAACATCTCCATAACTGAAGCAAAATCGTTCATGAAGCCCTCATTAGCGGTAACGCCGTGGGCCAGGGAACCAACAATTATGTTTTTGCTGAAATCAACAGCTGCGGACTTGCCGTAGTTGTTGTAGAGACCGAGCTCACTGTCTTTACGGGCAGAGATGGAGCCCTTCAGCGGGTTAAAGGCATCACTGCCCTCACGGCTGCCGAGGATTGCCAGCCAGGCCATAGCGTTATCACGATTCTTCACACCTTTCGGCAGACCGAAAGAGTCAGCGAGGAACATGAACTCACCGGTGGTACCAGGAGAAGCAGCCCAACCGAAACCGCTGCCAGGAACAAGTTTTTTGGTGGTACTCATGTAACCGGCAGCCCAGTCGCCCATGACGTTAAAGGCCGCGCGGCCGTCCACAACCATATCGGTGGCCTGCTGCCAGCTGAGAGAAGAGGCATCCTTGTTGGTATACTCAAGAACTTTACCGAACAGTTCCCAGGCAGCTACACCCTCGGCGCTGTCAAATGCAAGCTCACCAGCCCAGAGAGCATCCCATTTTTCCGGTCCCATGGAAGCAAGCGCAACAGACTCCCAGAGATGGTTGGCGGTCCAGTTCTGGGCCAATGCCAGAGGAACGATACCTTTCTCCTGAAGTTCAGGAGCTACAGCAAAGAACTCATCCCAGGTAGCAGGTGGCTGAACGCCCCACTCCTGCAGTTTCTCTGGAGAATACCAGATAACGTTGGAACGATGGATATTTACCGGAACCGACCAGATACCATCTTTGGTTCCGATATTCTTGATCAGGCCTTCAGGAAAAACATCCATCCAACCCTGCTCTTTAAACAGAGGGGTAAGGTCCTCCATGCGATCAGCCTCAACCCAGGTGCCGATAAGCTCCTGACCTGCGTGTACCTGAAAGCTGTCTGGCGGCTCGCCACCAAGCATTCGGGTTTTCAATACCGCCTTGGCGTTCACACCAGAGCCACCGGTAACAGTCGCGTTGATGACTTTTACACCTGGGTTTTCCTCGTTGTACTTATCGATCAACGCCTGCAGAGCAGGACCCTCATCGCCAGCCCACCAGGAAAAAATCTCCAGATCACCGCTAAGTCCCTTGGCCTGTACTACGGGGGAAACAGCGAGCAGCATGGCTGTACATGCCGCAACGCAAGTACGCACAACAAGCCTTTTCATAACATCCTCCTCATGAATGATAATGATGGTTTTGACGGCAGGATCACCCATACCGCCAATGGCGACATATGATTGTCACATCTCTACTTCAATACCTCTTCAGTTTCCGGGTCGAAAAAGAGCAGTCGATTCAAATCAAATCCCAACTCCATCTTTTCACCTGGACGAGCAACAACTCTGCCTTCTAACTCGGCGATCATGTTAATGCCCCCCACACTGAACTCCAGCAGGGACTGACCACCAAGAATCTCTGATACAATCACTTCGACCTCTATTCGCCACTCTTCCGGGAATCTATGAATCGCATCCCCTCTCTTGATCGCGTCGGGGCGAATACCAACCAGAACACTCCGGGGGGTAGCACAATCCGGTACAACAGGTACCGGTAAGGTCAGTTCACCCATTTTTACCCGGGTCTCACCACCTGAGCCGCTTAACTCACCATCCAGAATATTTATGGGCGGATTACCGATAAATCCGGCAACAAACTTGTTTGCCGGACGTTCAAAAACGTCCACCGGCGAACCAACCTGCTGGATATAGCCGTCTTTTAAAATGACAATTTTATCGGCCAGCGTCATCGCCTCCACCTGATCGTGGGTGACATAGATGGTGGTGGTCTGCATCTTCAGGTGGAGCTTTTTCAGCTCCATACGCATCTGGGTGCGCAACTGGGCATCGAGATTTGACAGTGGCTCGTCGAAAAGAAAGACACTCGGCCGACGTACAATGGCACGGCCCATGGCAACACGCTGACGCTGACCACCGGAAAGCTCCGCAGGTTTTCTATGCAGATACGGGGTCAGCTCCAAAATCTCGGCAGCCTCCTGTACCTTTCTCTTTATCTCGTCTTTGGTCTCTTTGGCCATCTTCAGGCTAAAGGCGATATTGTCAAAGACGTTCATGTGTGGATACAGAGCGTAGTTCTGGAAGACCATGGCCACGTTTCTATCCTTGGGAGCCATTTTGCTGATCGGCTTGTTGTCGATACAGATCTCCCCATCGCTAATAGACTCAAGCCCGGCAATCATACGTAAAATTGTTGATTTACCGCAACCGGACGGACCGACAAGAACGATGAATTCATTATCTTCAATGGCAAGATTCACCCCATGAACAACCTGGGTACTGCCAAACCGCTTTATAACCTCTTTCAACTCCACCTGGGCCATTTGGTAACTCCGGAGTACGTATATTTGCTCTTTAAGGGGATATCCCCGTTCATGTAGATTCTCTCACCACCAGAGTGGTTGGTAAGACTATGGTTTCTGTTGCAGGAGCGGATTCGGAAGTGAGATTCTTCAACAGCAATTCCGCAGCTCTTCTGCCAATTTCAAACGCCGGCTGATTGACGGTGGTCAGCTTCGGTCGTACCAGAGCGGTATTCGGATTATTGGAAAATCCCACCAAAGCAACATCATCAGGGATCTTCACCCCGACCTCATCGAGGTATACAAAAGCCCCGATCGCCACCGGGTCATTGATTGTGAAGATCGCATCCGGTGGTTCCGGTAAACTCATCAGCCTCTCGGCGGCTCTGCGGCCATCCTCTTCATGATAGCCTGCATAAAGTATATAGTCGTCCGACACCTGCAGTCCATTGTCCCGAAGCGCGGCTTCATAACCCTGCCGTCTGGCTCGGGAAACATACATGGACCTGGTACCACCGATATGCGCAATTCGTTTTCTACCACGTTCCACCAAATGCTGCACGGCCTCATAGGCACCCTTGTAGTCATCGACGATGACCCTGCTCACCTTGAGATCTTCAGCCACCCGGTCAAAGAGAACCAGAGGAATTCCCTGCCGCACCACCAGCTCCAGATGGTCGTAACTGGTGGTCTCCTGAGAGATGGAAACCAGCATGCCAGCAACTCGGTTTGCAGCCAGTGCCCTGATATTCAGCACCTCGCGGGCAACAGTATCTGCAGATTGACAGACCATAATGGTGTAACCAGCCTCATAGGCCACCTCTTCTATGCCACTGATGACCGTGGAGAAAAATGTGTTGCGAATTTCCGGAACCACCACACCGATATTATTGGAGCGGCGATTCTGCAAACTCTGGGCGATCAGATTTGGTTGATAGTCGGTTTTGGTCGCCATGGCCAGTACCCGCTGCTTGGTCTCTTTGCTTATGTCCGGATGATTGCGTAAAGCCCGCGACACCGTCGACGGTGACAAGCCCAGCTTTTTTGCCAGATCATTTATGGTCACATGGCGCCTATGCATCGTTCTTCTCTTCGCACTCACACCAGACCTGCTCAAGCCCGTCCATACCGATACCACAGATTCCCGGTCGGCCTATGTGCACTGAAATAACACTGTTTAAACCAAAGACATGCTCCATTCGACGTCTGTAGTCGGCAAGTTCCCTGGCAGGAATATAGGCCTGTATGGTTCCGGCAAAACCGCCACCATGCACCCGGCAGATGCCATTCGGACAAAATCTTTTACTCAGCGCAAGCCCCAGCAGCACTCCCTGCTCAGTTGTTGACTTCTGTGAAGCGCAATTCTGCAGTAACATTGCCGAAGATTCACCTGAATCTGCCGCGAGCTGCAGAAATTTTTCAAAATCAGAACGTTCCAGCGCATGGGCCATGGCTACAGCGCGTTCATTCTCCTCCACACAATGCAACAACCTGAGTGCAGCCCTGTCCCCGGCCTTTTGGCGGATTTCCGGCATAGCAGCCAATACCTGCAGTACGCTCAGACCACGGGCCACCGGCTGGTTCAACACCCGCGCCGCCGCCTGCATTTCTTCCGGGATAGCTGCGTATTCCGGAGTAAGTTCTACATGGCTGCCACCTGTATCGACCACCACCAGAGAATAGCCAAAAAGATCATCCGGCACCCTGATTCGCCTGATCTTCGGAGCCTGCGGCATAGCAAAATCGATGGCGGTGATCCGCCCTACACCACTGCTCATCTGGTCCATCAAACCGCAGGGCTTACCGAAATAGCGATTTTCAGCGCTTTGGGCCATGATGGCAATTTTTTCAGCACTGAAGCTGCCATCATTGTACAGCAGGTTGAGAATCCCCCCCACCAATACCGAAAAAGCGGCGGAACTTGAGAGACCGGTGCCGGGCCTGCACGTGGCATGCAGACAAGCATGAAAGCCACCGACCTTTCCACCCTCTGCCCGAAACATGCCAGCCATGCCACGAACCAGCGATCGTGCGCTGCCCTCCTCACCAACAACCGGCTGCAGCTCACTGAGATCCACCCTGATCTCTTCTGTAATCCCTTCTGAATCGATGATAATTGCAGAGTCTTTTATCGGGGTAACCGCAGCCACGCAGTCGAGATCGACCGCAGCAGCCAATACATTGCCATGATTATGATCTGTGTGATTGCCGCCAAGCTCCGTTCTGCCCGGGGCACTCACCATGAGTCCCTGTGCTTCCGGTCGCTGGCTGAGCATAGTTTCAAGAAGCCGGAGATATCGTTGCTTCTGCTCACCAAGGGCTTCCCTGCCATAAAGACTGATAAAATCACGATCAAGATCGCCGGAAACAACCTTGGACTTTAGCTTATCCAGACGGCCGATCATGCTATTTTCTCCGTATAATGACGTACCGAAAGCCCTCTCAAACGTTCTGCTGCAGACTCCGGGGTAATATCCCGTTGCGGCATTGCCAGCAACTCATACCCCACCATGTGCTTGCGCACGGTCTGCGACCTCAACAGTGGCGGCAGGTAATGCATATGCCAGTGCCAATGCGGGTGGTCTCCACCATCTGTCGGTTGTTGATGCAGCCCCATGGAATATGGGAAAGAAGAAAGAAAAAGGTTGTCGTAGCAGATGCCAAGGCGAATCATCATCTCAGCGAGATCATTCTTTTCTGTCAGGGTCAGATTATTTATAGACGAGCGGTGGTGTCTTGGCAGAATCATAGTCTCAAATGGCCAGACCGCCCAGTACGGGACAAGTGCCACAAAAGAATCGTTGGCAAAGAGGATACGTTCCCCCTCCGTCAATTCACGCTCCAGGTAAGAACAGAGCAGGCATTTGCCTTTTTCCCGGAGGTAGTTGCGCTGTTGACAGTCCTCGGCTGCAGGCAAAGTGGGGATAGTCTGGTTTGCCCAGATTTGTCCGTGGGGATGAGGGTTTGAACAGCCCATTATCAACCCCCGATTCTCGAAAATCTGGACGTGATTAATATCAGACCGTGCCCCCAGTTCCGCATACTCCCTCTGCCAGGTATCAACGATGGCCAGCACCATCTCCTGCGACATCCGGGCAACGGTCAGGTCATGGCGGGGAGAATAGCAGATCACACGGCAGATACCGCTTTCAGGCTCGGCCCGCAACAGGTCATCTGAATCTGAAGCGGATCCGGTGCCATCTTCAGGCAACAGCGCCGCAAAGTCGTTAGTGAAAACAAAGGTGGAAGTATATTGTGGATTATCGGCCCCTTCGGCACGCACGTTACCAGGGCACAGATAGCAATCAGGATCGTATTGAGAGGCTTTACCTTTTTCCGGTTCTTCATTCAAGCCGCTCCAGGGTCGTTTCGCCCTATGCGGAGAGACCAGAACCCATTCTCCGGTAAGCCTGTTGAAACGGCGGTGGGGACGTTCCAGAAATTCAGCGTTTTCCATACGTTGTTTTACCTCTCGCCGCTGCCTTAACGCACAAAGCACGAAACATCGCCATGGCAAACCTACGTGCTTTTTGCGTATCGCCAGACTCGCGCACTCGAATTACCCAAACACAAGACCACTATCTGAAAACCGGTTTCCCTTTCCAACAGGAAATGCATAACACCAGCAAAAGGCAAAGCCGGTTCTCCGCAAAAAAACTCGGCAGCTCATGAAAACTCGGCTATAATAACTTTCGCAAACGTTGCCGCAATCGTTTGCATAAATGTCACTATAGTGAACGATAAGGAAAACTGTCAATCTCTTTTTAGGGTTCTATTAGGATGAAACGTTCTGAAATAAATCACAGTATACTGGACGCCATTGCTCTTTTTGAAAGCATGCAGTTTAAATTGCCGCCATTCGCCCTCTGGTCACCAGAACAATGGCAGCAGGTAGGCGAAGAAGCCCGTGAGATTTTAGATAACGGCCTCGGCTGGGACGTGACTGATTACGGCAAGGGAGACTTCCCCAACACCGGTTTACTGCTCTTTACCATCCGTAATGGCAATTATGGCAACCGTGAGACCTACCCTAAAGGATATGCCGAAAAAATCATGGTGGTGCAGGAAAATCAGATGACCCCCTGGCACTTCCACTGGAATAAGCGGGAAGATATTATCAACCGTGGTGGTGGAGATCTGGTCGTTGAACTTTATCTGGCTGATGAGAATGACAAATTCTCAGATAAGGAGTTTGAAGTAACAATCGATGGCATACGCAGGAAAGTTGCCCCCGGCGGTACTGTGGTGCTCACCCCCGGCGAGTCGATCTGCCTTGAGCCGTACGTGTACCATACCTTTTACGGACGAGAAGGTGGTGGTACCGTGATGGTAGGTGAAGTTTCAGATGTCAACGACGATGCCAACGACAACCGCTTCTATGATGAGATTGGACGCTTTCCCACAATCGAGGAAGATGAGCCACCCACACATTACCTTTGTACCGAATATCCAGAACTGAAGAAATAACTCGAGGTCGGATAATGCTCTGCCTGCAGGGGAAGCACAGCTACCCCTGCTCAATCACATCCCGCACCAGTTCGCCCAACCGCTTCACACCGCTTTCAAGCCGCTCGTTCCATGGAAAGCCGTAGTTGAGCCGGATGCAGTGGTTGAAACGATCGGTGACCGAGCAAAGATCCCCCGGCACTATGGCGATATTTTCCCTGGCAGCGAGTTTAAAGAGCTGCTGACTGTCCACCCGTTTGTCCAGCTCCACCCAGAGACAAAGCCCACCCTTCGGTGCGGAAACCCTTGTGCCGTCGGGGAAATATCTGGCCACCGCCAGCATCATATTCGCGGCCTGCTTTTTGAGCGTTGCGCGCATTTTACGCAGGTGCCGCTCATAGGCTCCGGTTGCCAGAAAGCGTGCTGCGACTTCCTGGTTGAGTTGTGAGCTGCTGACTGTAGAGTTAAATTTGATGCGCTTGACCTTCTCCTTGAAACGACCGGGAATAGTCCAGCCGACTCGCAGATCGGGTGCCAGCGATTTGGTAAAAGATGAGCAATAAAGAACCAGCCCCTCACGATCAAAGCTTTTTAAAGGCCTTGGCCGCGTCTCGGTAAAGTAGAGATCACCATAAATGTCATCTTCTATGAGCGGGATACCACGGCCGGTGATAATCTCCACCATCCTCTTTTTACCCTCGTTAGACACCACGTAGCCAAGCGGATTATGGGCACTGACATTCACCAGCGCGGCCTTCACATCATGTTCTCCCAGCACCTGCTCCAGCTCATCGAGATCAAAACCATGCTCAGAATCCACCGGCACCTCCAGCGCCCGCATGTTGAGATCTTCAATGAGCTGCAGATAGCAGAGAAACGTGGGAGACTCGATGAGTATCACGTCTCCCTCACGAGCCACCGCCCGCAGACAGAGAGCTATGGCATCCATACAGCCTCCTGATACGATGATCTCTTCTCCCCGCTCGCGACTGAAATACCCCACAGATCGTTTAGCCAGCTCCTTTCTCAGGGCCGGCACACCTATCGGGTGGCCATAGCCTATCATGTCGCCTGTCATATAGCCGGCGGCAACGGCCCGGACCTCCCGGCCCAGTTGTTTCAACGGCAGCAACTCAGGAGCAGGAATTGCTGTCCCCATGGGCAGCATATCCGGGTTACTGATATACTGTTGCAGCATGGTCGAGTGGGTATTAATGGTGACCTGATGCGGCCGGATTATCCGTTTTTCCTGCACCGGACGCGGCAACACCTTTTCCAGCAACGGCTTTACATAAAATCCGGATTTTTCCCGAACCTCCACCACCCCACGGTCTTCAAGCTCGTTATACGCCTGGTACACTGTGGAAATTGACCGGCCTGTCTGGGCTCTGAGACTCCTCAAGGAAGGCAGTTTTTCACCCGCCCTGAAATTACCTGCGCGTATCTTACGCTCAAGATCGTCTGCTATCTGAAGATATTGATATTCCATTTTTTACGGTAATAATTGTATCTGTGAACTGACTAAAACACATCATCCAGGCAGGATTAACATGCTTTTTCAACCCTACTTGACTCGGTCTGCTGATCTTGATACGGATAACTATAGGGAAGCATTAACTGCTATATTCCATGAACAGTGAAAAGTACGAGAGACACATGGCAACTGTTCTCTATATTGAAGATAATCTGGCAAACAGAAAACTGGTTCAACTCCTTATCGCCCGACGAAGCGACCTCGAGCTTATCAGCGCTGAAACAGGGAGGGAAGGATTGTGCCTTGCCCATACATATCTTCCAGATATCATCCTGCTTGATATCAGCTTGCCGGATATACAGGGAGACCAGGTGTTGAAACAACTCAGGGACAATTCTCAAACCTCGCAGATTCCTGTTATCGCCATCTCCGGCGACGGCATAGAAGAGACCCGATTGCGTTTTCCTGAATTCCAGGCCTATCTTGAAAAGCCCGTCGACATCCAAATGTTCTACGATACCATAGACGCCCTGCTTGACAAAGTAGCGTAACTGCACTTAAACGGCCACTTCATTATTATGACTGGATAGTCATGGCCCGCTTCTGGCGACGGCTCAGCATAATACTCTCCATCATATACAACGCCAACGCACTCCAGATCAGGACAAAGCCGATCATTCTGCTTATTGGAAAGGGCTCGTGATACACGAAAATCCCAAGCACCAGACTAATACTCGGTGCGATATATTGCAGTAATCCAAGATGGGTCAAAGAGATATTCTGGGCGGCATAACCAAATAACAACAATGGCAGAGAAGTAATCACACCGGTGCCGAATAGCAGCAACGAGCCGGAAAGCCCGATGTGGCCGAAGGAACCTGTGGAATTGCTTTCCCAGAACAGCAACAACATTGTAGCAGGGACAAAAAGTACCATGGTCTCCATACAGAGACCTTCAAGCGCCGGAGTTGAGGATTTTTTGTGCAACAACCCGTAAAGCGCAAAACTACAGGCAAGACTCAGGGCAATCCAGGGAAATTTGCCATAATAAATTGTGAGATAGAGTACGCCAACCGCAGCTATCAGCAATGCTCCAGCCTGGGCTCTGCGCATATTCTCCTTCAGAAAAATCACCCCGAACAGCACAGAGATAAGAGGATTGGTGAAATAGCCGAGACTGGCCTCGATAACGTGGCCGGCATTAACCGCCCAAATATAAAGCAACCAGTTACCACCAAGCAGAACAGCAGCCATAATCGATATTTTCACACTCTCTTTATCACGTAAATTCTCAAGAAGGGAACGCGAGCGTTTCAGCAGAAAGATCAGGCCGATAGTGAAAAGCAACGACCACGACATTCTGTGGCAGAGAATTTCATGGGCAGGAACCTGTTGCAAAAGCTTCCAGTATACCGGCAAAACTCCCCAAAGTACGTAGGCAGCTATTGCAGAAAAGACACCCAGTTGAGTGTTCATTGAAAATTTACCTCAAGGCAGTACCACGCCCACCAGTATCGACCTGTAATCAGATCTATACTACCGGGCAAAGCTGGTGATAGGGAACAATTATCAAGATGAAATGAGAAGACCGCTGGAAGCCCAGTAATAAATGATATATCCACCTGCAGTCAACAAAAATATAGCTGAAATTTTGTGGATATATGGCACAACCCGCCTCATGGTCCCCAGAACCATCCGCTTTTTTACGAGGGCTATCCCCAGGGTGAGTGTGTGCATCACCAACCCCATCCCCAACACATAGCTGAGAAACTGCAGCAGGCCTGCGCTGACATTGCCGGCTGTCATGGAGTTGCCGACCACAGCGAGAAATATAGGTAAAGTACAACCCAATGATGTCGCGCCAAAGGCCAAACCGAAAACAAAAAAGCCTTTGCTGTTCATCTGTCTGAGATCACCAACCTTATCAACCAATTTCAATGCCAGGGGGAAGGAAATCACCTTACCCATCAACAGCCATAAACCAAGCGCGACGAGCAAAACTCCCATGGCAACCGCGAACCATGGCATAATGCCCATCAAATAATAGCCTCCGATGGAAATCACCACACCTACCGCACCGAAGAGCAGACCAAACCCCAAAGTGACCATGACCGCAACCCAGGTAGCCTTCAGGGCCCTGGTCAGAAAAGTCTGTTCGAGATAGCCTGCCTCCTCTGATCCCAGATATAAGGTCATATAGACCGGCAACATGAAAAATCCACAGGGATTCACGGCCGAAACCATTCCGGCACCAAAAGCGTAACCAAACGGCAAAAGATCGGCGAGTTGCCCTATCCATTGACTGACCAGAGACTGAATTTCCATGGCAAAAATTTACGTTATCTGAAAGAGGAAATGGAAGTTATTAATACCACATAGGGTTCTGATTGTGCTGCAACAGGCACCGAATATAACAATTTACTTAAATAACTACACACTCTTTTCCTGCCCGGAAGATATTACACGACCGCAACACCAGCCATGACCGACAACGACTTTACAAATAAAACGCTATATCAAGGAAATATTCAAAGTCCACAAAAAGTCGACCGCGGTCATTTTTTATTTGACATTACCTGACAACAACGATAAAAGTCGACCATGGTCATTTTTATAATATTATGAAATTGTATAGGATTTATGGTGTCGTTACGAGAAAAAAAGAAGCGGAAAACCAGAGAAGCCATACTCAATGCAGCGATTGAGTTGTTTGGCAAGAATGGTTTCGAAGCAACCAGCATTTCTCAACTCGCTCAAAAAGCGGGTGTGGGCAAGGGAACGGTTTACAGCTACTTCAGTACCAAGCAGGATATTCTCAATGCCTTCTGCGAGGGTGAACTGGAGTATGTTCATGAACAGCTGAACACTAAAACCAACCCGGATGCCCCGGTGCTCGAACAACTGGTCACAATATTTTTAGCTGAGTTCGAATATGTGACTCGAACGCCTGAATTTGGCCGACTCTATATGCAGGAGATGCTCTTTCCCAAAAAAGAGATGGTGCTGAACCACAAAGAGCTGGAGAACAAGTTCCTCGATATGATCTTTCCTATAATCAGCCGCGCCCAGCAGAGGGGTGAACTTCGAGCAGACATGAAACTCCTCCATCTCTGCGGACATTTTTTCAGCCTCTTCATCCTGCTGGTTCACGCCTGGTACTCAGATCTGCTCGGCGACCAAACCGCGGAAGAAGCTTTAACCACACTGTTCAGCAACGCTTTGAATGGGTTACAACCACCTGGGACATCCATTGAACGATAATATCACAATCCAAATTGCCCCTTAGCACTCAACAAAGACGAGGGCAGCAGACAGTCGTACCTTAACACAATTTCAGCAAAGGAAGCAGTCATGGAAACTACGCCGCACCCACCTCACTCCACGAGAGGCAAAGTCGTCTACTTCATCTGGAGCAATATGCCTCGCTTCATGCTCCTCTTTATGATCGTGCTGATAGTGTATCTTGCATTCGCAGTAAAGAGTAAGGATGAATCCATAGCCGCCGGCAAGGCTGCCGCTATCAGTCAGGAAAAACCACCGGTCAACACCATCACCCTCGAACTCTCTCCCAGCACCATATCCGACCGCATTAACCTGCCGGGCTCGATCGAACCCTGGACCGAACTGCAACTTCTGGCCAAGATCAACGGTTCGATCACTGAAGTCCTGGTCCATGAAGGTGCCCGGGTGCAAAAAGGTGATGTACTCGCCCTGATAGAAGAAGCGGATTACCGCATCGCCCTCGATCGTGCCCGGGCTGCCTACAACCAGGCCAAAGCTGATTTTGAACGGGATCAGTCTATTTACACCAAGGGTATGATCCCTACGGCTGAGATTGAAACCCGTAAGACCAACATGCAAACCGCCAAGGCAGATCTGGCCGACGCAGAACTACAGTTGTCGCGCTGCTCCATCACTGCCCCCATGGACGGTGTTATCAAAAAGCTCGATGCCAAAGTTGGCCTGCTGCTCTCTGTTGGGGACCCTATAGCGGATATCCTCGAAATCGATCGGCTCAAGGCTGTCATCGGCATCCCCGAGTCTGATGTCAATAAAATACGTAAGCTTGACAGGATCGCACTGACAATACAGGCGCTTGGCAACGAGACAATCTACGGTACGACCCATTTCATCTCACCATCCCCTGACTCAGTGGCGAGACTCTACATGATGGAGCTGGAGATCGAGAATAATGACGGTCGGATTCTACCCGGAATGTTCGTGCGGGCAGACATCGTTAAAAGCAGAATTGACAATGCTGTCACCATTCCGTTTTACAGTGTAATTTCAAGAAATGATGAGCAATTCGTCTTCGTCGAACAAGACGGTATCGTCGAGAAGAGAAATGTCCGACTGGGCATCATGGAAAAATGGCTGGTGCAGATAACTGAAGGGCTTGATTTCGGTGACCATCTGGTCGTCGAAGGTCACAGGGATGTGGAAGACCAGCAACAGGTACGGGTTGTGAAGGCGGCTACCAGCCTGGAGGATCTGAAGCTATGATAATCTCTGATACTGCGGTCAAAAAGAGTACGACCGTTGCCGTATTGGCGGTAATGCTCATCATCTTCGGCGCCTATTCCTATAAGGTGCTGCCGAGGGAGAGTGACCCGGACATCACCATTCCCAATGTCTTCGTCTCCACCAGTTACAGAGGAGTATCGCCTTCGGATATCGAGACCAGCATCACCATCGAGATCGAGAAAAAACTCAAAGGACTGGAAGGACTTAAAAAACTTCAGTCGGTCAGCTCCGAAGGGCTCTCGTCCATCAACGTTGAGTTCGTGACCGGCACCGATATAGACCAGGCGATCCAGGATGTAAAGGACAAGGTTGATGAAGCATTAGGCGAATTGCCCAGTGACCTGGAAGATGACCCCTCAGTCTTTGAAGTCAATTTCTCCGAAATGCCCATTGTGGTCTACTCACTCAGTGGAACCTGCGGTCTGCCATGCCTTAAGGATATTGCCGACGATCTCAAAGACGATATTGAAGGCGTCACCGGCGTGCTGGAAGTTGAGGTCACCGGCGGCCTGGAGCGGGAAATCAGGGTTGAAGTTCACCCTGAAAAACTCGCCTATTACGGGCTGAACATCGGTTCCCTGCAACAGGCGGTGGAGAGCGAGAACCAGAACACCTCGGGTGGTAACATTCGCCTGGGAAGCGGTCGATTTCAGCTACGGGTCCCTGGTGAATTCGAGACACCCGAAGAAATTTACGGCCTGATCATCGGCACGCACCAGGGACAACCTGTCTACCTCAAAGACGTTGCCCAGGTCGTTGACGGTTTCAAGGAAGAAGCCAGCCGCTCACGGCTCGATGGTCGCTCTGCCGTCAATATAACGGTGAAAAAACGCTCTGGTGAGAACATCATCAGTATCAGCAAGAAGATTGATGAAATAATCAGCGAAGACCAGGCCAGCTGGCCCTCCAGCACCAAAATCACCAAAGTCATGGACAAGTCCAGGGATATTGAGCTGATGGTTGCCGATCTCGAAAATAATATTCTTTCAGGTCTGGTACTGGTGATGATTGTTATCTTCTTCGCTATGGGTATCCGCAACGCCCTGCTGGTAGGTCTTGCCATCCCCTTCTCCATGCTGCTCTCGTTCACCGCGCTGTACCTTATGGGCATTACTCTCAACATGGTGGTACTCTTCAGTCTGACCCTGGCTCTGGGTATGCTTGTCGATAACGCCATTGTTATCGTCGAAAACATCTACCGCTTCATGGAGCAAGGTGTAGGCCGGGTGGAGGCAGCCATGCGCGCCACATCGGAAGTTGCCTATCCGGTAATTGGTTCCACCCTCACTACCTTGGCAGCATTTTCGCCACTCCTCTTCTGGCCGGGTATCATGGGTGAATTCATGAGCTATCTGCCTCTTACCCTGATCGTCACCCTCTCGGCAAGCCTCTTCGTGGCCATGGTAATTAACCCGGCAATGGCTTCGATCTTTATGAAAGTAAAGAGCCCTGCCACGGGCAGTGAACCCCCAAAAAACGCCGAAGAGGTTGCCAAAGCCATAGAACAGCCAGCTGAAATAGAGGGGTTTCTGCTCAAGAATTACAGCCGGATCCTCAGAAACGCACTTGACCGGCCATTCGCCATAATCGGTGTTGCCTTCTGCATCCTGATCGTCATGTTCAAGAGCTGGCAACTGGTGATAGGTTTGGAAAAGCCCGTTGAATTTTTCCCGGAAATAGAACCTAAAGGCATGTACGTCAATATTGACGTACCGGAAGGGGCTGATCTTGACTATATCGACAAGATTATCGAACGCGTCGAATTCGGAATTGCCGGCGTTGCCCCCGGCACACTCGATGAACGCGGCGCCCCTGTTTCTTCCCTGCAGGCACTTGCCCCAAAACTGTATGAAAAACCAGACGGTGATGAGTATTACGGCCCGAGCGACCTGAAAAACATCAAAAACGTCTACACCCGTGGGGTGGTTTCAAGTGGCGGTTCCTCCGCCTTTTCCGCCAACACCCCGAACCATATCGGCGTACGATTTTTAGAGCTGGATGAACGCTGGCGCAGCTCCCATGACACTGTGGACGATATTCGCGCACGGGTAAGAGACATTGCCGGCGGTGAGATCACCATCGCCATGGAAGAAGAGGGTCCACCCACCGGTTCACCCATCAATATAGAAATTTCCGGCGACGACTTCGCAGTGCTCGGTGAGATAGCCAAACGCATAAAGGAGTATCTGGTCCGCATCCCCCACGTTGAAGACGTGCGCGATGATTTTGTCGAAGGTATACCCTCCGTACAGGTTATCGTGGATCGCCAGAAGGCTGCCCTGTTCGGCCTGACCACCGATGGGGTCGGCTTCGCCTTGAAGAGCGCCTACAATGGTCTGGAAATCTCATCGTATAGAGAAGGAGATGAAGATTATGACATCACCCTGCAACTGCAGGAGTCTGATCGTAAAATGGTGGACATCCTCCACGAGCTCATGCTGCCGACGCCTTCCGGCCAGCTGGTTCCGCTGTCAACCATTGCCGAGGTTACCTTCGCGGGAACCATCGGCAACATTAACCGTATCGACAATGAACGGGTGGTAACCGTAAAGGCCAACGTCAACGAAATCCACAAACCAGGTCCCGTAGCACGGGAAGAGGCGGAAGAGCTGCTCAAGCAGTTCCACCTGCCGCCGGGCTACAAGATCAAATTCACAGGTGAGTTCGAATTCCAGCAGGAATCAGAGGACTTTCTGACAAAAGCCTTCGCTGTGGCACTGCTGCTTATCTTTTTGATCCTGGTCTCCATGTTCAACTCGGTCAGCCAGCCATTTATTATCATGACCTCGGTGATTCTTTCACTTGGCGGTGCTTTTCTCGGGTTGACACTGTTCAAATCGCCTTTCGGCATAATTATGACCGGCGTGGGAGTTATCTCTCTGGCCGGTGTAGTGGTCAACAACGCTATTGTCCTGATCGACTACACCAACAAACTGCGTGAGCGCGGTTATGCCCTGCGAGATGCCGTAATATCTGCAGGTGCCACCCGTCTTCGTCCGGTTCTGCTCACGGCAATCACCACCATACTGGGACTGATCCCGATGGTGACAGGCATCTCATACGATTTCCATAGCTGGTCTATCTCCTGGGTAAGTGAGTCCAGTCAGTGGTGGCGTTCGATGGCTGTGGTGGTCATTTTCGGTCTCATTGTCTCAACCTTCCTGACTCTGGTCGTGGTACCAACCCTGTATTATCTCATCAGTCGATTTGGCACTATCTCTCAACAAGTGATGGCACGACTTCGCTACCTCTACTGGAAGCCTTATTATTATTTAGCTGGCGAACCAGCTCAACAGAAGGATAAATCGTTATGATCCGACCTATATTTCATTTCTTCTTCGGCCTCCTGCTGCTGGCTCCTGTCACCGCTTCGGCCATGGACAATGGTACTACTCCTCTCACTGTCCGTGATGCTGTGGAGCAGGCCCTGGCAAATAACCTGAACCTGATGCTGCAAAAAGAGAACGTCAAGGCTGCCGCGGGTGCCGTCGGCATTGCCGGCAGCAGGTTCGACAAGTTCATCACTGGTGAAGCAGATGTGGCCAGGAGTGAGCGTACCCCTATTTTCCCAGGAGGCGCCGAAGTTGAAGAAGATGCGAACCTGGATATCTCTCTTATTAAACGGTTCACCACGGGTACCGAAGTGCAGCTTGGCTGGAACAACAACCGCTTCGACACAGATGTAGATGAACAGACCCTCAGCCCGATGTTCAGTTCAGGTCTCTCCCTCGGGCTCACTCAACCCTTACTGCGGGGCTGGGGTCAGGATATCCAGCTGGCACCTGTTCAAGCCGCAGAAAGAGACCTTGAGGCAGAGACCTTTCAGGTCAACAGCCTGGCGGCTGATCTGGCGGCCCAGGTAAAAAGCGGCTACTGGACTCTGGTCTTCGCAAGACAGGATATCGAAGTTAAACAGTTCTCCCTCACCCTGGCTGAAAAACTGCTTGAGGAGACAAAAGCCAAAATTGCCGCAGGCAAGCTCGCTCCGGTGGAACTTTTTCAGCCTCAATCGGAAGTTGCCTTGAGAGAAGAGCAGCTCATCGCTGCCGAAAGGGCAATCGGTGTGGCCGATGATGAGCTGAAACTGCTTTTAAACAGTGATGACTGGTACAGTTCATATACCCCTATCGACACGCCTAACACTGAACCGGTCTCCCTGACGGCGGAAATTATCCTCGATAATGCCTTGAACAACAGGCCGGATATAAAAGCAGCTCAGATTGATGTGGATGCTGCCCGACTGCGGGAAAAAGTCGCCCAAGATGACCTTCGTCCCGAGCTCGATCTGGTGGGAAGTCTCGGATATGGTGGTACGGATGATAGTTATGGTAGCGCTGTTGACAACAGTTTTGACGATGGTGATACCCAATGGCTGGTTGGCCTCAACCTCACCTTTCCGCTCGATAACTCAGCCGCAGAAGGAGCCATGCAACAGGCCAGAGCCTTTCATTCCCAGGCCAGAACCTCCCTGGAACTGCTGAAACTTCAGGTAATACGTGAAGTACGAACCACAGTGCGTGATGTCCGCCTGGCAATCAAGGCCATTGAGGCGACACGCAAAACCAGTCTGGCCACCAGAAAGCGCCTTGAGGCCGAGCAGGCTAAATTTGATGCCGGGCGTTCAACGACCCTTGATGTGCTCATCGCCCAGGAAGCCTACTCAAACGCTCTCAGCCAGGAGAACCAGACCCATGTGATTTATGCCCAGGCACTTGCAGAGCTGGATCGAATCCAGGGGCTCATCTCCTTTGACCATGAAGAAGGTCGGACAAACTAATAGATAGGTGCACTGAATGGCCCGCGAGGAGAAGCCCGAGATGGTCATCACCGACTGGATGATGCCCATCTCGGACTGCAACAGAAGCGACGGTTGAAGAACATGAAATCAAGTTAAGCGATGGCACTACTACCGATGTTACCATCAGTGCAGGCGTGGCAACCTGGACAAGTGATTTCAATAATCAGGACCAATTGATAAAAGCGGCCGACAAAGCACTCTACAGTGCCAAACAGAATGGTCGCAATCGTGTTGAACTGACCGGAACACAACAGCCCTAATAGTAGGTTATCAGAGCTGTTTTGAGCTTTTTACAAATCAGCGGCCTTTCAGATCATCAGGTCGTTTTACCGCCAGGTGGTAATAACGGTTCAGGTCAAAAAGCCCGGCCCGCAACGGATCACTCTGCAAAAAATCTTCCTGAAACCAATCATACTCTTTCCAGAAATCCGCATCTGCCCGGTTCACACCATACTTCAACAATTTTCTAATTGCTGCTTCACTGTGGTCATAATCTTCCAGAGTCTTTAAGAAATCAGGTAGATCAGCCAGCGTCACATCAAAGAAATAATTTGGGTAGGAACCGATATAACCGCGAATAAAATCAGCCGTATCTTTCGAAGGATTGAGCTTATCATCTTCGTGGCTCAGGGTGCGGACATCATCGTGCCAGCGGTTAATTACCATGCTGACAACCTCATCACGGTTCTCCGAAACCCGAATCCGTACCATCGCCAGATTAGCGTTATGATCCTTCACATATTTAAAAAATGAAGTTCCCGAGGCAGATACCGCTTTGAATCCCTGGATATAATCATCTTCCGAAGTGTACGTTGTTGGCAGCGGTGGGTAATCTTCGCCCTCTTGCCGATAATTTTCGTCAAAGGCTATTCCCGTTGCCGGATTTATACGATCTTGAACAACATGCTCAACAAACTCACGTTTTGGATTCTCAGATTCAAAATCGATAACGGCCGGCATGAGCGATGGCGTATACTTCAGCTTTTTTAAACTCATTCCGCCATACCAGTCTGCCATCAGCTTCGGCCGCTGTTCTTCAGGCAGAAAATCGAGAAAGTAAGTCTCCCCCTCCTGACGAAGCTTATCCATATAGAGCCGGACAGCCAACTGATGTCCAACGGAACCATATACATCAAATCCGGCCACCAGTGCATAATAAACCCGTTCCAGTAGCGGGTAGTCAAACACCCAGATGGTACGGGGCAAATCACCCAGCGCTCCCTTACTGACCGAGGCACTGTTAAAATGCCTGAATACGGTAAGCACAGGGCTGTCGTCCTGGTCATCCCCCGGCCAGATCGCCTCATAGCCAATACCGCGATTTCCATAATTCTTATTATAATAATCCTGCCTTGCGCTTACGTACCTGGCTGCGTAACGCTCATAACGCGGAATCATGTACCACTTGAAAATACTGAAAAAACTCCCCTGTTCAGTAGGAATTCTGGTGAGTTTGAGGTGATCATGCAGAAAACCCGGTTGCTGCACCGAAAGATCATATTCCGGATCCATGAACAACAACCAGAAATGATCCCGCACCACATTCAGCGCCACCTGCCCTTTGCAGACCGGGCCGCGGATGAAGGTCATGATTATGTAGTGACTGTTATCCAGCAGAAACCTGTAACGCGACTCGGGCGGAATCTGCTCAAAGACTTCGAACGGGTTTGCGCTTTGCTTTTTATTAAAGCCAACCCAGTGCGGTTCACGCAGCCAACGGGGCTTGATGAACAATTTGTGGTACTGCTCATACTGCTTGTCGCCCAGCTCGAAAACCATATGCGTCTTGTGGACAATGGTGGAGTAGATTTTCCTGAACCGGTAATAAAACTGATCCACTTCAGGGTCATCATACGGTCGAACGGTGGGTATCACGCTGACAGGCGTACCCGGTGGAGTGTATGAGCGAACTAATTCATAGAAATTTCCATTATCATTGAAATAGATATGGGCCAGAAACAGATGTTCGTAGAGGTAGCGGGCAGTCATCCGATGCTTCGGGTCCTGCTCGTTGAAAAACACCTCCCATTTATCGACATTCTCCAGATCCGCTTCCGCAATCGCTGCCCGACGAGCATGCTCATCTTCTGTTGGCCCCTGGCCGCCAGCGGTGAGCCAGTCACTGATTAACTGGAATTCGTCTTTCTCTAGAGGCGGAAAGCCATAGGGCATCCCACGATTCGGGTGTTTCTCTAGATACTCATCCATCTCGATGGAAGTGGCGGCGCAGCTGAGCTCATCTTCCTCGGGCTTATAGGAATTTCTGGGATCTTCATAATCTGTTGTACAGGCGCTATCAGGGTTATCGCGCTTATGAGCCAGAATCTTCAGCAGAGGGGAGTTATTTTCCCCACTTTCCGCGCTGCTCTCGGTGACGCTGTGAAAACCCTTCTCCCGCCACTCGGCGGTGGTCTGCGCATCTGTGAAGAGACGCGTGGGCTCCATGGACCAGAGACGTTTGGAATTGTATACCGCCTCCTTGCTGGCACCGCGATCCAGTCCGTCCCAGGAACTCAGCTTGAGCTGGCAGGGAGAGTTGTAGCAGCTGTGGCACACCACACAGCGATTATCGAGGATAGGCTTAATCTTGTTAAGATAGTCAACACTTCTCTCCGGGGTTCGAACCGCCACAGCCTCCCCGGATTGCTCCACCACACACCCGGTGAGCACGACAAGACACAGTACCGCGAGCACAACTTCTCTCATTACCGACCTCTTAAGCTTGATATGGATGTATTCAGGCTGGCTGTTCGCGTTGCCCTGTTATAAATATGATTTTTTATCAGTAGAGAGAGTTATGCTGGTTCAACCGCAGTAAGCCGGTACTCAAGATGCGGGGTGGTACGCCCCTCAATGGTCGAAGGATAATCTTCGACATAAGTGCAACCCATTTTCTCGTAAAAACCGGCAGCGTTGGGATCAGCAAGGACCAAGAGAGATTCCGAACCGTTATGTTTTAAAACAGCGAGGCAATGTTCAAACAGCTCCCGACCGATCCCCTGCCCCATTTTACAAGGCAGCACAAACATGTGATCGAGCCATACTCCCTGCTGCAGGGTCACACAGGAAAACTCCTGATCATAGAGCAGTTCAACCAGAGAATAGTAGGCGACCACTCGCCCATCCTCCTCAAACACGTAGACCAGATGACTTTCCAGGTATTCCGGCGTGATAGTTAATTCATCCTGCCAGACCTGCATATAACTTTCAGGATATTCCCAATGAGACTTGGAATGAAAAGATATTGATGTGAGTGTGGTGTGTTCACCCTGCCGAGCCTTCCGTATCACGTTCTTCCCCCCAGTGAAACTTCGTAATGCGACACCGGCATATATTACGAAATAATTATGTAATTTCAACACCTTTCGTTCATTTCTAACGACTTCAATCCCCCTCACATTACATGATCTTCGATTCTCACCAAGCGAATTATTCAATAAACACCTGTGATAACAACACTCCCAGCCAACAGTGCATTCAGGTCACGCATTTCAGATGGGTATGCACAGCA
Organism: Desulfosediminicola sp.; assembly: GCF_048381775.1. Lineage (NCBI taxonomy): Bacteria > Pseudomonadati > Thermodesulfobacteriota > Desulfobulbia > Desulfobulbales > Desulfocapsaceae > Desulfosediminicola > Desulfosediminicola sp. The sequence continues at coordinate 36,659 of NZ_JBLXGE010000014.1, forward strand.
AAAAAAATAAATTTTTCCAACTATCAAAATTGTATTGGGCTTTTCTCATTACAATTCTGCTCGGATCCAAATTTAACCTGGCGAGCCGGGTGAGACGCTGATTACCACTAAAACCGAACTATACATCTCCCCCCTGACTCATATCCCCTCAATGGTAAAGCAGCTAAAATTCCTCTATTTTTTTGCCTTTTTCCACATAGGCCCGGATGCGTTTATATATCAGGTCGTTACTGCGCAGCATCGAGTACATCTCCTGCACAATCGGGTCTTCTTCTCCAAGTGCTTCAACAGCATCCCGAAGCAGACGTGCACTCTGCCGCACATGTTCAGCAAGATGTGTTTCGATTTCCACCCGTTTTCTGTGTCTTGCTTTTTCACGCTCAACCAATGGAAGAATCCGCTGTATCGAAAATTCAACAAGGGCGTCACGTGGAGTATTGTACTGGGCTGAAATTGCCTCAAGTATCTCAAGAGTTTTCCTTGAGATCACAAATGTTTTGGTGACTCTTCGGTCTTTTTTCGGAAAATTTTCAAACTCGCGGGCAATGGTTTTGAGCGCATGGATGTCATCCATAAGATGATCAAACAATGATTTCTGCTTAATTCCCATCTGTCCAGCCAAAATGGATAAAGCGGTAATCGCTCTCTCAGACAGTTTGAAGGTTGTCCGGACTGATTGCCGCCCTCTCATCCCCAGGGCTGATTCGTCTGTTATCTCTAATATTATTGATGTTTTCTTTCTTCTCACAACTCTACCCCGACAGCAATCCTCTCATATTTAAATATTACTTTTATGACAGTGTAAAAAAAGTAACATTAGTTTATTGACAGCTACATTTTTATTATTACCATTTCACGTACAGAGGTAAAGCCAATAATAACCAAACATGGTGTCTCAATGGCAACCAGCAAAACTGCTTGTCTCGTAAAAGAACGTTGAACATGAAGAGACAAGGGCAATACTAAAGGAGAACATTATGAACATCGTACGTTACAATCATGGAAGAAATCGTGTGGTTCGTCCAAACACTGACATTGATCGTTTTTTCGACGGATTCTTCGGTGACTTTTTCGGCCCGACTTTCAATATCACCGGCAATACCGCCCGTCAGCACAACCAACTGCATGTTGATGTCTACGAACAGGAAGGCGTGATTCATGTGGAGGCCGAAATGGCGGGAGTCCCGAAAGAAGACATAAAACTCGATGTGAAAGGTAAACACCTCACTCTCGGCTATGAGCGTAAGGTCAACGAGAACGTCACAGAAGAAAACCGCTACAGAAGAGAACGCTCATACGGCAAATTCGAGCGCAGCTTCAGCCTGCCTTTCGATATCGACGCCGACAAGGTAGTGGCAAAATATGAAAATGGAATTTTGAAACTTGAAATTCCGAAACCGGAAGAACAACAGCCTAAGCAGATCACTATTAACTGATAGAGATCAACACTACAGGTTGTAAAAAAGACTCTGCTTCATTTTACTCCCTCCTCCTCAAGGCGGGGCTGCCCTCAGGCAGCTTCGCCTTTTTTACTGCTCAAACTCATGATCGACATACAAATCTTTTATATGCAAAATTCCGCCTGTACCTGGAAAAAAGCATCTAACACCCGCGGGTCAAAATGTATACCGCGCCACTCTTTCATTATCCTGAACGATTTTCCAACGGTAGAAGCAGGAATGTAAGGGCGTTGCATTGTCAGCAACGTCCTGAATTTTTGAATAATCCAGATAGCTGACATGATCTCTCACCTTTTTTAGTGAGACAGCCCCCCCATGCAACGTACCGGCAAAGATTAGCGGCGCGCCGTTATATGAACTCAGTTCAAGATGACCTTTGGGGAAGCCGACAGGAGAAATTAGGGTGGGAAAATCAGACAAAAACCGGGCTTCACCACGAGGCGGCAAGCCCGGTTTAAAAGTGCTACTGCAATTCTACAGCAATTTTTTCAAGCTCAGGGACCGAAGAGACTACTCCCTGCTCCTTTAAAAATTCACCAAACACCCGGTAACGCTTACTATCAAGTGCTCCGGGACGGAGAGCAAAACGAGGAAGAGTATCTACCCAGGCCCGGCGGTTAAGTTCATCATTGAGATCTTTGCGGTCCCCTTTGATGAAAAGCTGCCAGCTCTCATCAGGATGATTGACCAGGTACTGTACCCCCATCTCCACTGCATCGACAAATTTTCTCAACTTTGGCTCGGCAAGACTGTTTTTATTCGCTACAAGAATCAACTCGTCGTAGGCCGGAATACCGTTCTCCTCAACGAAAAATGGTCTGCCAGGACGCTTTTCAATATCCATCTGGTTCAATTCAAAGTTTCGAAAAGCACCGATAACCGCATCGGCCTGACCGGTGAACAAGGAAGGAGAAAGGGAAAAATTGACGTTGATCAGCTTTACGTCATCAAGCGTCAATCCCTCTTTTTCCAGCATTACTTTCAGCAGCACGGTTTCGAACCCGCCAACAGAATAGCCGATGGTCTTGCCCTTTAAATCGGCGATGGTTTTGATCGGCCCATCCTCCAGGACGACCAGTGAGTTCAGCGGAGTCGCCACTAAAGTTGCAATACGGACCAGCGGCAATCCCTGTTCGACCTGCATATGGTGTTGATGCTGGTATGATACGGCAATATCTGCTTTACCGGCTGCAACCAGCTTGGCAGGGTCGTTAGGGTTCGCTGGCGCGATAAGCTCGACTTCAAGACCTTTTTCCGCAAAGTACCCCTTCTCAAGTGCCACATAGAGCGGGGCGTGATCAGGGTTAACAAACCAGTCCAACAGCACCGTCACCTTCTCTGCGGCCATAGTCTGAACCGGGAAAATGATTGCGGCAACAGTCAATGCCGCCACGGTATTACGTATTTTTTTAAACACTTCCATCTGTTTTCTCCCAAAAAAGAATATACACAACAAACTTGTCCACAATGAAATAGAGACCGAGTGACACCAAAGCGAGAATCAGCAGTGCGGCAAACATCACATCAACCTGCATTCTGGCATTGGCATGCAACATATAGTACCCCAGCCCTGAACTTGAACCGACCCACTCACCAACCACCGCACCTATCGGGGCAACAGCGGTCGCAACCCTTAAGCCTGAACCAAAGGCCGGTAAAGCTGAAGGAATCACAATCCAGCGCAGTACAGCGAGCGGCCGGGCTCCCATAATACGCGCCAATTCAAGAAGCTCCCGGTTCGTACGCTGCATCCCATAATACAACGACGATGTGACCGGAAAGAAAATAATCAGAACAGCCATGGCGACTTTAGACGCCATACCATAACCAAGCCAGAGCACCAGAAGAGGTGCCAGGGCAAAGACCGGAATAGCCTGGCTCACCACGAGTACAGGTAAAAGCCAGCGTTTTACCAGGGGCTGCAGAAACATGGTGAGTGCACATATGCTGCCAAGGACGGTTCCGATAATCAGCCCCAGCACTATTTCGCTGAAAGTTGTGAGCAAATGGCCCTGCAGACTTGACCAGTGCGTTACGACCGCCCTGGCAACAGGAATCGGCCCGGGCAGGATGAACTTCGGCACTCCGCTGAGCACCACCACCAATTGCCAGAGGAGCAAAAGTCCTGCAGCAAGAATAACCGGGCGCAGGATTCTCATATCTCCTCCATAAGCAACTTCAACAACTTCACATACCCCTGCTGAACCTGACCGTCCTCAGGATTTCTCGGTGTTGCTCCATCCATTTCAATAGAGGCGACAAGCCCTGCAGGCCGTCCGCGCAAAACCATCACTTTGTCACCAAGACGCATAGCCTCCATTGGATCATGGGTGACCATCAATACGGTTTTCCCCCTGGTGAGTCTGGCAGCAAGATTCTGCAGCTTCAAACGGGTCAGGGCATCAAGAGCCGAAAATGGCTCGTCCATCAAGATTACCGGCCTGTCTTCCAACAGGGTTCTGAGCAACGCCACACGTTGTCGCATACCACCAGACAGTTCGGCGGGTAGTTTCTCACCCTGATCGGCAAGACCCGCTTCATCTAGAAGGTGTCCCGCCATTTCGCGCAACTCCGGGGTTATTTCAGAGCGCAACCTGGCTCCAAGAAGCACATTTTCCTGCACCGACAGCCATGGGAGCAACAAATCACTCTGCGCCATCCAACTGATCCCCGGATTTTCGACGCCATTAAAGTGAACCCGCCCGCTGTAACTGAGGTCTGGATTACCTGATACAATTTTCAACAATGTCGACTTTCCGCAACCGCTAGGACCGAGCAGGCAGGTACAACTACCGGCCCCAATTGTGGCACTGAAATCGCTGAACAATAACTCTCCATCAAACGACAGGGAAATCGAGTCAAAATGAATAGCAGGCGGAGTGGTACAACTTTGCAAATGAAACTCTTGCATACTTAAACGATCCTTTTTGCTGAAGTCACCTGCTGCAATAGCTCACGGGCCGAAGCCTCGGGACTTTCAGCAGCAATGATCGCCGAAACCACCGCCACACCATCTGCGCCGTGCTGAATGACATCGGCTGCATTGGCAGCAGAGATCCCACCAATGCCCACCAGAGGCAGTTGTACGTTGTCACGGATTATTCGAACCCCTCCCAGGCCAAGAGGCTTGGCAATATCTGTTTTAGTCGCTGTGGCAAAGACCGGGCTGATGCCGATATAATCAGCCCCTTCCAGCTCGGCCCGCCTGGCGTCAGCCAGGGATTCCGCCGATATACCTATTATCTTCTGGCCTCCCAGCAAAGAACGGGCATCCTTTATATGCATGTCATTCTGGCCGAGATGCACACCGTCTGCATCGCATGCAAGTGCGACATCCACGCGGTCGTTGACAATGAGCGGGATCCCAAGTGGCCTGAGATGTTCAACCAGCCCCCTTGCCTCCTCCACAAATTGGCGTGTGGGCAGATTCTTCTCCCTTATCTGCACGCAACTTACTCCACCGCTGACTGCAGCAACCACGATATCTGCCAGATTACACTCTCCGGCCATCTCCCGGTCTGTAACCAGGTAGACTGAATAGTTCAGCTTCATAAAGTGCTTCCTTTTCAAATGCTGCAAGACTCGAATTTGTTCATGGACAAATTCGACAGCCTGTGCGGAGATCTTCCGGCGTAATTGTGTAGAGACTGTCAAGAAGGTTGACCATGAAGCTCCCCGGTCCTTTGGATATTTCACCTGCCATTTCTCCAGCCAGACCGAAATAGGCCAAAGCTGTGGCGGTAGCCATGACCGGATCATCGTCTACCGCATTGAAAGCACCAATTATGGTTGTTGCCGCACAGCCGGTGCCCGTTACATAAGGCATCAGCTTATGCCCGTTTTCAACGCGAAGCACCCGCATGCCATCGGTAACAAGATCCACCGGTCCGGTAACTGCCAGGGTAACTCCTAGCTCCCCGGCAAGAATCCCTGCAACGCCTGCCGCATCTTCCACGGAATGAAGCGCATCGACGCCTCGTGTTTTAGAATCAGCATCACGCAATGACAGTACCTCTGAAGCGTTACCGCGGATCACGGTTACCTGCGTATCAGCAATAATTCGTTTGGCGGCAGCAGTACGAAGTGCAGTTGCACCCGAGCCAACCGGATCAAGCACTATCGGAGTGCCCAATTCGGACGCTTTCCTGCCGGCCTTCACCATTGAATCGACCCAGGCATCAGTCAGGGTGCCAATATTGAGTACTAACGCTCCGGCAAAGCCGGCCATCTCCTCAACCTCATTTTCGGCATGGGCCATGACAGGCGACGCCCCTGCCGCCAGAAGCACATTGGCTGTTGAATTCATCACCACAAAATTGGTGATATTATGAATAAGCGGATTATTAGCTCGAACTTTCTGCAAGTTTTCTGCTGCACGTTCAGCAGGAGTGCCGTTCCGGGACATTGGTTCCCTCCTCGGTAAATTATTGCCGTTGGAGCTGGCAATATCTGCACAGCAAACGCCCATGACAATCTGGTGTTTACAGGCACGTTAAATGAAAACAGGAGGCAACAGAAAAAGAGATGTCTGAGCGGGATTGCTCAGCCGAAAACCGATGAAGAATCTGATATGAATACAACAATCATCCGTGCATCCCTACGCTGGCGTTAACCAGATCAGGTTCAAAGGGTATCATCTCAGGCTTATCAGCCACCCCTTGCAAATTATATTGAACATTTATAGAATATCATAAATGGAATGTCAAATGGTTGGTTGACAGCGAAACTACTCACAACATTTGCGTTAATACTCCCTGCAACCTGTGGCACTCATGCAGCAACCCCAAACACCTAACATGACTTATCCGTTGACAATATCTAAGGAGACATCTATATTTCTTAATGTATTCTGCTGAAATTATACAGCGTCGAAATCGTGTTTCTTCCAGGCCGAAAATCGCGGGTTTAATCCCTCCCACCCGATACTGCCCGACACATTCATGGACACCTGAAAATTTCACCAGTGGCAGCAGCAATAGCTTTCTCATGGGGACTATCAGCTTACCGGTATGGCCTGGATTCTGACACCCTCATTCTATAAATCAAGATCACGCTTCGTGGTTCTCGACACCTTACTTGCGGCCCTATCGCATTTTGTTGCCGACAACATTTCGCCGCTGGTCACAGCAAACAGGAGATCCTGAGTGAAGCTCTTTATAGGCAACCTGCCCTATGATATCAGCGAGAGCGAGGTATTAGCTCTATTTACCCAATACGGAGAAGTCGTCAACGCAAACCTTGTGACTGACCACTTCAGCGGACGATCAAAAGGCTTTGCCTTTATTGAAATGGGGTCTCGAAGCGAGGGACATAAAGCCATGGAAGATCTCAACAGACACGAGTATAAGCACCGTCAACTCGTTTGCCGTGAAGCCAAACCTCAGAAAAAAGGAAAGAAACGCAGATAAAGCCGTTATCATACGGTACTGCTTTTTGAATAAATAGCAGAAATATCAGTACAGAATTAACCCGTGAAGCGGGTTAAGACTCGATATCCTGGAAAAGAGAATATCGAGTTTGGAAAACGGGGCAGTTTCGCCCCACACTAACACAGGAGTTGTCACAATGGTTGAAGGAACAGTTAAATGGTTTAATGATGCCAAGGGATTTGGATTTATCGAGCAGGATGGTGGAAAGGATGTCTTTGTTCATCACTCCGCAATTCAGACTACCGGCTTCAAATCACTCGCAGAAGGCGAGCGCGTGAGTTTTGAGGTCACTGAAGGCCCTAAAGGCCCTTCAGCCCAGAATGTAGTTAAGATCAAATAAACTGCCAGAGGGGGTTGGCTGCAGAACAGCCAACTCCTTTGACACTGTAGTGATTTGATATACCTCGAAGTAACTTACTGTTTCCCGTCTTTCAGAGCAGCCTTCCTGTTATTCCAGAAGAAACCAGTTCTTAGCTTAGAGACCTAAGATTCACCCGGTTTTGATATTTCCTGCAGTTCAAATACAAGATCAGCCTCAGCATTAGCAAACGAAATACGTCGTTCTGATCCACTTTACCTGGTAATTGCCGACCCTGCCGAATTTCATACAAAAACTACCACAACGTCTTAGTTGACAACCCCAAACAAGAACTTTATACTTCTTCAACTTTCTTGCGGGAATAACTCAGTGGTAGAGTGTCAGCTTCCCAAGCTGAAGGCCGCGGGTTCGACCCCCGTTTCCCGCTCCAGAATTGCCAAAGGCTTACGATCTATTCGTAAGCCTTTTTTGTTTAAAATAAATTCAGCAGCCGATGCAACGGAAACGATAGATGTTTCTCTACCCTGCAATCTACAATCTTATTCACCCGGAACTAAAAATAGTATCCCATCTTAACTAAAGCAGAGTAAGACTCCCAATCCGCCCCGTTGAATTTGCTTTTGTAAATTGTGCCATCGGCCGCATAGGTTGTTTTTGTCCCCGAATCAGTACTCATGTTGTAGTAATAGAATTGAAGTCCCAGATACCAGTTCCTGGTAACGTCATATCGATATTCAGTATTGAGACTGACACCGCTGCCATCCGCATCATGCTCGAAGCTTGTCGGCTGCATCAAATCTTCTCTCAGGTTCCAGGTCGCGTCAGCCTCATAATCAAGCCAGCTATATTCAAACCCGACTATAAGACTGTGCTTTACAGCTGGTCTCCATTCCAGCTCTATTCCGATCCAGGGCCCGCTCCAGTCACTGTCGTAACTGCTGTCCAGCCCGTCAAACGGTCCTGGGGGCCAACTGATTCCATCCTCATCAATGTATAGCTCCTGATAGCCATTGGTCATTTCAAACTCCTGGGTGTGGAATGCGTAGCCAATCACCGGGATGAAGCGCCAATACGTACCTGGTTCCTGAAGAGCTACATCAAAGCTATAGCCCAACCCGAAACTCCCATCAAAAACTGAACCGTCGTCTGTATCTGCATAGGAACGTGAATATTCCATTGTCCTGTTATCGCCCTCGTAATCCGAATCGCGACTGTCACCGGAATAAATTGTGCCAATTAAAGCATGTGCACGGAAATATATATGGGTTTCAGTACACCAACGCACATCACCGGTCAGGACCATGCTCTCCACAGAATCCCACTCCAGCTCTGACAGAACGTTTGGAGTGCCCTCAAAACCAGCTATGGTAAAAGAAAGTTGGTCGTTTCGATACCCCAAACCAATGCTGACTTCAGGCAAAAAAACAGGTGTACTGTTTTCATCATTATCATTCGCGAATACCACCCGCTCCAGGGCCATTACAGTGATTATGGGCAATAGCATGTAGATTGCGACCAGCACACGTCTTTCTGACCATTCTTTAATCATTTAATCCCCCCGGTTCTTGAGATGTTTTACAATAACATTCCAGCAGTATTTAAAATGATATGAAAAGCGATCGAACTGATTTGAGAGCGTGATATACCCGGGCTCAAAAAGAATCGTGAGCCATAAAAACTACAACCGTATCCCAGTCTCCCTGCCTCCCTGCATTTGGCGTAGCGAAAACTGATCCATTTCCATGCTATTACCGAATATTAGACAAGTACGTCTCTTATGCACCACTATCAACAGAATCAGAACAGTCACCAATCCTTCATACCCGATAGCACCCGGCAGCTTCCCTTCACACCCGGCTTACAAAAGCTTGAAGCGTCGCCGTTTTAAAGACTGTCTGATACGGATCAAGGGCACCCTAAAATCAGAAGACAGGAATTTCCATAAAGGTAAACGAACTACTTTCTTTTTCCCCAGCTTCATAAGCAAGGAATCTATCCTTTCCTTTATTTTTTCCGCAGAGACAGTTTGAGGAGCCTTTCTGTCGCAACTGGGTTCCAGGGTGGTAGCGCAATGTAGCCCAATAATTACATTATTTTTTTAAACAAGGCCGGAACTTCATGCTAAAGCAGCCGAAGGCCATGCACCTGACAGGGCAAGGCGACAATAGCATAGCGACCCGTTAAATTGCGTAATTTCGCCAACAATGAATTAACCGGGATTACAACATATTTTGACTGCTGGCTCTGCCGTATCTCATCGTAACCTTTCGCGATATATAATTCCCCGCGGCATGGATTTTCGCGACTCATCCTGGTAACGATACAACCATCAATCGTTCCCTCTTTCTGCATGTTCCACAAGAGGGCGGATACTACGCCGCCACTGGCTCCACCGGTCCTGAGTTTTTCATCGGTCGCATAACCAATAGTCGACTGCAGAAAATGGTCGTCAAAATCTATAGTTGCTTCTTTATGGCCAAAGGTTATCTCAGACAGTTCTGCAAAATTTACACTGCCGCCCGCACAAACCTTGGCACAAAGTCCACATTGTACGCAATTGTCGAGATCGATTTCAGGATAGTTGTCCTTATCGAGGCTCAAAGCACCATTGGGACATACACCAACACAGGTTCCACAACGGGTACAAAGATCCTTTTCTGTAAAAGCTATATAGAGAGGGTGATTCGGTGGAAACCTGGCAGTTATTGTTCATTAAGTGACCTGCAACCTGTAGAGTTTGGGTGGCGGCCTTCGTTGATTTTCACTTTATTCACTGACAATTTGACATCCTACCACACATATAGAGCAGTCTCAATGTTACTCTTACAATTTGTTATACTCTTCCATGAGCTGCTTAGTTCAGGAAACGTGTCACCCACTGAGTGACGATACATTTTCCTTGCTCCCCTTTTCGCAACAGACCTATCAAGTTAAGTCATTGCCTCAAGATGACGATTCAACACTGTGACAAATTGGAATAAAAACGGACAAATACATTAATTTTACTAGTATTTTTACCCTTTTCTCGGCTACACTATGGCAAATCTGAACTTTTTTTATTTCGCCGCAAGTTCGAGGACAACACTCAACAACAATTTATGGAAGGGACACGTTATGAAAAAAACACTTGTTTTGCTCTTGGGCTCAGTTTGTATGATTTTTTTTGTTACCACAGCAAGTGCAATGACATATGTCTGCACCAAAGATGGTAAAGAACGCCTCATCACGGTGGTATATGATATTCAGGGAAGCAATGTTCCCTGCGAAGTGACGTACCAGAAAGAGGATGAATCTCTCCAGGGTTTGTGGCGGGCACAGAATACCGAGGGCTACTGTGAAGGCAAGGCTGCAGAGTTTGCCCAAAAGCAGGAGAGTTGGGGATGGCAATGTGAAATGGTCGAGGATGTCCCTGCACCCACTGCAGAAGACAATACAGCCCAGTAAGGCGACAATTACTTTCTCGGCATTACCAGGGGACAACGAACCCGGATTTCTCATCAGTACAGGCGGTGTCAGGTTCGTAGTTTTGGCAGTAAACTCCAGTTACCTCTATTTATTGCCAAAACAATGAAGAAGCTGGTACCGCATGGACTTACCTCCGGCGAACATTTTTCCCAAAAAACTACCGACGAAATATTTGTTCCGGCCTATCAATTGCTTAGTTTGAATAGTTTTTTGACAAAATGTTCGTGAGAAATCGGGCTAAGCCGCCCCTGAGCAGTCATTCCTTCAGGGCGGCTTTATAAAATCAAGCTTCACAGGACACATGCCAGACGGCAAGAAGCGCACCCGTCTGTTAGAAAAGAATCCTCCCAAAGGGGGATATTATGAACTCGAATAAAAGCTTCTTCAACACCAATAGTCTGATAGCCAGGCAGTGGGCTTGACGGTCTTATACCATTTCTTGTACCAGGGAACGGGTATTCCCCATTCACCGGCTATGGCCTCAGGCGGATTGGGATTACCGTGAAAAACAATGATCTTGGCGCCGTCGGGAATATGAGTGGGGGTAACAAAACTGTTCAGGATGCCTCCGGGCATACAGTGATCTTTAAAACTTCGACACCATTCTTCCGGGAACCAGTCAAAATTCCCTGCGCCTAAGGCTTGAGTGAGATAAACCTGCTCAGTTTCATAGTTTTGATAAACGTCCGCCTGATTACTGACCCACTGTGCAAGCAACTCCGGGTATTGTCCCATTTCATAGCAGATTACCGAACCCTGCCCTATATTTCGCCCCGGCTGGGACCAGTTCTCCGGCATGGCAAGTCTATCTGAGTAGCTGAAAAAGCTGTCAATGTTGTCAATTATGACCACATCAAGGTCAAGCATCAGGATCTTGCCTTTGATATCCTGATATTCCTTACCAAACAGAGCCAGCTTTCGCCAACACTGACATTTTTTCTGATATTCGGCTGGTGGTTCTTTGAAGTCCGGCAGCGGCAGTACTTCCACGCCATCGACTATTCCATCCGACATCTCTGTAAAGCAGATAAAACGGAAAGGCAGGGTAATATTTCGTTTCACCATATTGTAGAGGTTATTGACATACTCTACTCCGAACTTGTCCCCCCATTTCATACAAATGACATTAACCGGTTCCACGAAACCTCCATAAAGGTTGCAATGCCTTTTAATTTGAGATGAATTTGACGAAATCGTTCTCTTCATCAACGATGAAGGACCATCCACCAAAGCTAACCAATTAACAGATCCATTTCAACCATTTATTGGTCGTCGCGGCCACCTTTCACAAAGCTGAATATCAGCTTGTAATATTGGGGATTATTGATGAGAAAAGAGAGTGCCATTGAGCCTATATCAGTTGGTTTTCCTAACTCTTTTACGGATTTTCCCTACTCCCAGCTGTATCACAAGTGCCACACTGCCAACCAGGACACCAATGACCAGGTTTGCGAAAAATCCCGGCACAGCCTGCAGGTAATGATGTATCAACTCTACATTGTGGGTGAACATGCCGCCCCCCACCAACAGCATCGCCACTGTGCCTATCACAGCGAGTGCACGAATAATGCGTGGCAGTGAAACAACGAGCAGTGACCCTGTTGAGGATATCATTTTTTTCAACATTCCCTTCATGGCAGCGGCCCGTTTGATGAGGTAAAAACCAACATCATCCATCCGAACCAGCAAAGCAACAATCCCATACACGCCAACTGTTGCCAGTAAGGCGATAAAACTCACCACGAATATCTGTAGTACAATCGACTGGTCCATCACCGTCCCCAGAGCGATCATGATGATCTCGATGGAGAGAATAAAGTCAGTTCGAACCGCCGAACTGATTTTTGCTTTTTCAATTTCCAGTAATTTCGCCTTGTCTTCAACCTGTTCCGCGGCTGGCTTGTGACTTTCATCTTGCCTATGAAAAATGTAATGATAAACCTTTTCCATACCTTCGTAGCTCAGATAAACGCCACCTAAAAGCAGGATAGGAACAATAAGCCAGGAGGCATATGCACTGAGTAAAAACGCCAGCGGCAAGATCACCAGTTTGTTAATAATTGAGCCACGAGTAATGGCCCAGATCACCGGCAACTCCCGTGACGCTTTAAACCCAGTTGCTTTTTCAGCATTTACCGCGAGATCATCGCCAAGTATCCCTGCCGTTTTTTTGGCAGCTACTTTGCTCATCACCGCCGCATCATCGAGCAGCAGCGCTATATCATCCAGTATTGCAAAAATTCCACCTGTCATTCCAGTCTCATTGCGTAATTTTAGGCCAACTGACCAACAGTTTTCAGACTATGCCCAAACTGCATCACAAAGTATTGATTTTATATCATTTTCACACTCAGCTTGCCACTATTCCACGTGTAAAACAACAAAAATCCCATAACGGTGCAGTCTCTCTGCCAAGCTGATTTCTGCCAAAGTGATTGCATTGCTCCCTTCCTCGCTTTTTTCATCAACCCGGACATTCATCCAATTTAAACATAACGTGATACTCCCCATAGTAAGTGAGGAAGAAGGTTTCAGCATCACATCACTCAGATGCCTTAATGCATCTTTCGGGTAACTTAAATCCTCAAGTCGTTTTTCTAACTCAGCCTCAACTTTTGCCTTGGATGTTTTTGCCTTTTCAAGCTCCTCCAACATTTCAGGGTCGGGAGTGGCGAATCGGGAGTGCAGGTTGCTTCTCCCATTCAGGATCTGGATGAAGCCAGCCAGATAGTCCCGTTTCTGTCTGAGGTCAGATATTTCTGCACGAAGGTTGGTTATGTTTTCCATGGCAACAGTTGCCAGCACTTCAAGACCGCGATGCACCATTCCCGCCCGAGCCTGGTCGAGGTCCGGTGATGGTGAAACGATTCTATGACCTGAAAAATTTACAGTATGCTGAACCACGTCCCGCTGAATCAGCTCACCATGCTTTTCATGGCCAAACACCGTTTTTTCCTCTTTATCCATGGTGAGCAGTCCTATTGCATCTCCCCGGAAACCGCTTCTTCTGAGAACCTCTACATCGGGGCTGTTTTTAAGCAGCACCTCCACATCTTCAGCCTTGGCAAAAAGAGCACGAATCTCGGGTTCACTGCTATAGCTTTGCCTGCTCAATCTGACAGGGCCCGGTATTCTCCCTATTATCTCTGCACAGTATGAGGACGCTTCCTGCACCGGTTGCCGTAACAGCCGTTGATAATGGCCAGCCCTCCGTATCGATGGATCAGCAATGTCGACGATCTCTTCAATGGTTGTTTCGAGACTCTCCCGTTCTTCTCGTTTTTTCTGGAAACCTTGTAGCAACCTGCTCAGTGGGTTCATTTCGTCACCTCCCAGCCAGCGCCTACAGAAAACAGCATTACCTCTACACTAACTACGAAAGATCGCCTTTATGCCAACCCGGCTTTCTCAGCAGTTCAGGCGGCGTACTCTTCGATGAGCATTCTGCTCGAAAAAGTCCAAGGTCATCATCATGATAATGTCCTAAAATCAAATATTTTTTTTCCATTTCGACAAAATACTCATGAGAAATTCGAACTATGGGAAGCTTAAATGAGCACACTGCCTGCAAACTCGGCAGGCAGTGAATCAGAGGAGGATTGCAAGCGTAACTGTACTATTCGTACTTATACAAGCTATGCAATAAATCGAGCTCGGCCTTGGATCTGTAACCTGTGGTAATTGAATGTACGGCACCCTTGATGGCAAAAATTGTCATGTAAAGATGAGTTAGAAAAACAGATATCAAGAACGCGCCGAGAACGTTGTGAATAAGCGTGTAGATGCGAACCGTATCAAGGCTTGCCCCGAATGACCAGATTATATACCCGGTATACGCCATTACCACGCCACCGACAGTGGAACCCCAGAACCACATCTTCTGGCCTGCATTGAACTTCCCTGCCGGGACCGGTTTCTTGTCCTTGCTTAGGTACCCACCCATGATAATTACCCATTTCAGGTCATGCAGTGCCGGCATCATATCCTTTATCCAAACAGCAAACATCATTGGCGCAGTAACTGTGAAAATAATCGCCGCCCCAATATGAAAATAACGGCAAATGCGAATAAAGAAGCCTCCTCCCAGAAAGCTTCCGAAAATTATGAGCAAACCGGTAATAGTCAGAATACTGAAAGTAACCGCAGCCACCATATGAATCTTACGGCACAGGGGAGGAAAGATCAGCACTTTCGGCTCATGGGGAAATTCCATCGGCCCAACCAGCAGATAGTGCCCCAGAAACGCCAGGGGAACCAAGGTGATTACCGCAAAAAACACATAGCGCAGAATATCGAGTATGACATTGGTAAACAAGGCCCCGTATTGCTGCCAGTCCCCGGCAATATATTTCATCAGTTCCCTGAAATAATCTGCTGATGAGCCTGGAAACAGAACCGCCAGGGGATTAGCGCCGGAAATTTTCGTTCCCAAGACAAAACTGATCATTAGAACACCCACGACCAGGGTCGATATTGAAATGGCGCGTCGCATAAGAGACTCCCTCCATTTATTCAGCCGGGTTCCATCTCACATCCAGAGCCCGGCACCAAATATCTTTCCACGCCAGGTTACAAAGTATTACGTTCTGCTATTCTCAATTATTTTCTTTTATAGGCCCTGTCCCAGCCCCAGGCATTTGCACCGGAACCGCGTTTGAAGACACGTTCCCGATACACATCCGCCACGATATCAGCGTCTCCTGCCAACAGGGCCATGGTCGCGCACATGGCAGAGCAGAGTGGCGGCTTGCCTTCGGCAATGCGGTTCTGGCCGTAGAGTTTTTCTTCTTTCTTGCTGAAGGTCTCTTCAGGCCCGCCGGCACAAAAGGTGCACTTGTCCATAGCTCCCCGGGCACCGAACACTGCACCTTCAGGAAACTGCGGGGCACCAAAAGGACAGGCCATGAAGCAGTATCCGCAACCAATGCACGTTGGTTTGCTTACCAGTACAATTCCGTCTTCACGTTCATAGATGGCGTCCACCGGACACACAGCGATGCAAGGCGCATCAGCTCAATGCATGCAGGAGACAGAAATTGATTTCTCACCAGGTTTCCCCGAATCCAGGGTAATTACCCGGCGCCTGTTGATGCCAACCGGAATATGGTGCCCTTCCTTGCAGGCCACAACACAGCCGCCGCAATCTATACAGCGATCGACGTCACATAAGAACTTCATTGTTGCCATTGTTCTTCCTCCACTCTGTTTACCCAGGCCAGCTGCACCTATGCTTTGGTAACATTACAAAGACCATCCTTTGTGGACTGAATCTGGGTTATGATGTCGTAGCCATAGCCAACAACCAGATTCGCCGGTTCACCAATAATAATTGGTTCATTCCCTTCCGGATATTTATCCAGCAGCGACTCACCCATAAAGAGGCCACCAAAGTGAAACGGCATAAAGATGGTATTTTCGTCGACCCGCTCGGTATAAAATGCTTTTACCTTGATCCTGCTGCCTTCGTATGACTCGATCCACATCATGGCGCCATCGCGTATGCCGAGATTACCGGCCAGCCGTGGATGGATTTCAGCATACATTTCCGGCTGCAGTTCCGAGAGATATTTGTTCGAGCGGCTCTCTGCACCTGCCCCCATATGCTCAACCACACGCCCCGTGGTCAACACATATGGAAATTTCTCGACAATCTCAGGTTTCTGCTCACTGGCATAGCGAGTATCTATCCTGAAATGATTTGGCTTATCCTCATAGGTTGGATACTTTTTGATCAGGTCAGGTCGTGGCGAATGCAGCGGCTCACGATGGATAGGTACCTGATCCGGGAAATCCCAGACCACACAGCGGGCGCGGGCATTGCCGAATGGCGCCATGCCCCTCCTGATCGCTTCCTTGATGGTCTTCTGGGAAATATCAGTCTTCCAGTTGGTACCCGCTACCACTTCTGAGAACTCAGGATAGCCGCCTCTCACTTCACAACCCGGGTTAAAGACGCCGGCCGCGGCAAGCTGATTTTCGGTTCGGCCGCTTGAATCATACGTCTTCTCCAGGCCGAAACGATTTCTAAATGGTAACCCGCCTCGTGCTACGGGTTTACTGATATCATAGAGAATAGGTGTACCGGGATGCTCCTCGGTCCAGCAGGGCCACGGCAGGCCATAGTATTCCCCGTCACAGGGACCGCCAATGGCTTCCAGGGTATCGATATCGAAGCTATGCCAATTCTCAGAGTGTTTTTTCAGACGTTCCGGAGTCTGGCCGTTATAACCAATGGTCAGGGCCCCCTTGTTCAGCTCTCTGGTGACATCTTCCGGAATCTCTTTGATGTTCTTGTAAAATTCATCTGCAAAACCGAGGCGCTCCACCAGACCAGCCATGATCGTGTAATCATCGCGACAGTTATGGACAGGATCGACCACTTTATTGCGCCACTGGAGCTGCCGGGAGGTCGAGGTTACACTGCCGCTGGTCTCATACTGGGAGGCAGCCGGCAGCAGAAAGACGTTATCCTTTTCGCCAAGCACCGCCCCCATGGTGGGAAAGAGGTCAACGATGACCAGGAGTTCCAGGGTATCATATGCCTTCTTGACCCTGGCATATTGTGAGTTTGAGTTTGAGCCGCACCCCCACTGCAAAAGGGCCTTTATGGGAGTGTCCTGATGAATTTTGTCCCCATCGGCTAAAACACCGTCATACCACCTTGAGAGTGTGAACCCCCTTTTGTTCATCCACTCTTTGGCGGGGAATTTAGAAACGATGTAATCATAATCGACATCCCACACCCTGCACCAGTGCTGCCATGAAGTATCACTGAGACCGTAATACGCCGGCAGATTATCCGGGAGCACACACATATCAGTTGCGCCCTGTACATTGTCATGGCCACGGAAAATGTTCGTACCACCGCCAGATTTACCCATGTTACCCAGTATCAACTGCAGTATAGAAAAGGAACGGGTCATGGATGATCCGATCGAGTGCTGAGTCCCACCCAGACACCAGGTCAGACTGCCAGGCCTGTTGCGGGCAAGGAGCCGTGCCACCCGTGTTACTTCTGCTGCCGGAACACCTGTAATATCCTCCACCACCTCCGGAGTATAATGCGC
Source organism: Desulfosediminicola sp. (assembly GCF_048381775.1). NCBI lineage: Bacteria > Pseudomonadati > Thermodesulfobacteriota > Desulfobulbia > Desulfobulbales > Desulfocapsaceae > Desulfosediminicola > Desulfosediminicola sp. The sequence goes on from NZ_JBLXGE010000014.1 coordinate 54,399, forward strand.
TGCGACCTCCTTCATCTCCTCGTAGCCTGCGACTCTGGTGCGTATAAATTCCTTGTCCTCCCAGCCATTAGCGATAATAACATTGACCAACCCCATTATCAGGGCTGTATCGGTACCTGGACGGATGCGGAGATAGTCGGTAGCCTTTGCTGCCAGCTTGGTGCGGCGTGGATCAACCACGATAACAGGGGCATTATTTCTTTCTTTGGCATACAGAATATGCTGCATTGCAATGGGATGAGCTTCAGCGGCATTTGAACCAACAAACAAGAGACATTTCGCATGCCGCATGTCGTTCAGGCTGTTGGTCATTGCTCCGTAACCCCAGGTATTGGCGACACCTGCCACCGTTGTGGAGTGTCAGATTCGAGCCTGGTGGTCAATGTTATTAGAACCCCAGAAAGCGGCAAATTTCCTCTGCAGATACGCCATCTCGTTGGAAACCTTGGCCGATCCGTTAAAATGTAAGGCATCAGGACCGTCTTTCTCACGAATATCGAGGAGCTTGCTGCTGATCTCATCAAGAGCTTCATCCCATGAAAGGGTTTTCCACTTACCGTTCACCCTTTTCATAGGATTCTTCAGCCTCTTGTCGCCGTTGACCATCTCGATAGCCCCTGCCCCCTTACAACAGTGAGCCCCCCTGGAAATGGGGTGATCCCGGGCAATCTCCTGACGGACCCATACACCGTTATGTACTTCGGCGGTAACACCACAGCCTACAGCACAATAACTGCAGATTGTCCGTACTTTCTTCGAGCCCTCGTATGGGGAGTTAGCGGCAGATTCGGCAGAGGCCGGCCGGATCAACTTGCTGGTGAGAGCGGCACCACTCAGTGCCGCAGTTGCAGCTGACAATTTCAGAAACGAGCGTCTGGCCAGTTTCGGGTTCAGCGTTACACGTTTTCCTGGGCTGCCTGGGCTGACGGAAGAGCTGTCTGCCCGAGCGACTTTCCTGGTCAATTTTCTAACCATTGTCAATGTCTCCCTGGCTGATAATTTCTGTCAACAAATGGACTTTAAAGTAAACAATCAGGAATAGAGTTTTTTGTAATATTCCCTGAACTCTTCAGTCTCCCTGTAAAGTATTTCCGGATGCTTGCCTGGGCCTTCTGCACCTCCTTCACCCGGATGGTTTTGTGCTTTAGACTTTCCACCCGTTGCGGCCAGAGCAGTAGCAGCAACGGTTCCCGCCAGAGCATGTTTAAGAAATGACCGCCGTTCCTTTTTGACTTCGTTCATTATTTCCTCCTGCAAGACTGGTCTGAACCGGTATGAAACACTGCCAATATCTGCGATCAGGCAGTGCAGGAAATCAGTTGAAAGTTATAGGAGTACATTTGCGGTGAGCTTAGCTCAATGGTAGCAGACAAGTATAAGATCAACAAGAAACAACAGACTTTCAAATGCAGTGTTACCTTTGTGTTTATAGGCTCTCCAGCCATGCATCCTCTTTGCGGCACCGATAATTCAGAACCAGGAATAGATAACCCCTTTCCAGCCATCGCAGAGTATTCGATATCATATGGAAAATTTCATAATCTGCCTTGACCTGTCTTTAACGTGACACAGATTGAAATCGCCTATTGAGATCCTTGGCCTATGTGAACCGCTCAAAATCTACCTTCAATACCACATTATCAGCGAAAAGAGGTGTCAACGGCGTGAAGCCACATAAAAGCTTATCAGATGCAACACCTGATGAGCCCATACTACTTTCGACAAAGGGAAACCGGCTGAATCCGCTCCCGGTGAGGAGAGGGGGAAGAGCACCGGAACGAAGGGCTGCAAACTTAAAAGCAGCACGTGGTGGTCCTAAAGGCGGAACCACTTCTTGCAAAACTCATTTGACATGGAGATGCCGGGTATACGATAACGATTAGAGAACTACGCTCTCTTACTCTTTCATTTCAACCTGCCACTATTCTCTTTTAAGCTACTCAAGCTCACACAATTTGGAGAAATCATGATTTCGTTACAGGTCAATGGTACGCTCCAGCAAGTAGAAGCAGACCCGAAAACCCCGCTTCTATAGGTGTTCCGCGACACTCTTGGTATCACCAGCGTGAAATATACCTGTGGGATAGCTCTCTGTGGAGTTTGTACCGTGCTTTTAGATGGTGAAGCCATACGGTCCTGCTCAATCACCCTGGAAGACGCAAAAGACAGTGAGATTATCACAATCGAGGGACTCGCGGATGAGCACCCTGTCAAACTCGCCTGGCTGGAAAAGCAGGTGCCGCAATGCGGTTACTGTCAGCCTGGTATCATGCTGCAGACTGTCGATTTTCTCTCCCGGCAGCCCAGCCCCACTGACCAGCAGATCAATGAACAGATGGATGATGTCTACTGCCGGTGTGGGTCTCATCCGAGGATAAAAGAAGCCATTCATATGGCAGCAGACTTGAGCAAAAAACAAGGAGGCTGATTATGACCAGCAAACTCACTCGACGTGCATTTTTAAAGAAAAGCAGTCTGGTAATTGCAGCCTCGGCTCTTCCCGGAGACTGTCTGCTGCTCCGGGTCAGCCCAGCCATGGCCAGGGAAATATCGCATTTCACACCCCACGCCTTCGTTGAAATCGCCACCGACGATACAGTCACGGTCTGGATAGGCCAGACCAACCTCGGCCAATGCACTCATACCGGTATATCCTTGATAATAGCAGAAGAGCTTGATGCTGACTGGTAAAAGGTCCAGCCCAAAATGGCACTTGCCGGAGAAGACTTCAAAGATCCGTACTGGGGCATGCAGGTAACCGGTGGCAGCACCGGTATTCGTCATCGCTGGGATATGTTTAGAAAAGCAGGGGCTGGTGCCAGACAGATGCTGCTTGAAGCTGCCGCAAAGAAGTGGGATATAGCTCCGGCAAAACTTTCCACTAGGGAAAGTACAGTTATTCACCCTGACGGGCGCACCATCAGCTATGGGCAGCTGGTTGATGCTGCTCAAACACTTCCCTTCCCTGAAAAACCTGCCCTGAAGGCCCCTGAAGACTACCGTCTCATCGGCTCCGATAAAGAGCGATTTGATATCCCTGATAAAGTCGCTGGCAAAACGAAATTCGGGATCGACCAGTTCCAACCGGATATGTGTATCGCCTGTGTTTCTCGCCCCCCACGATTTGGCGCAGAACCGGAATCTTATGACGAGGAGGCGGCCATGTCGGTGACCGGAGTAATCAAGGTGGTGCGATTCGCAAACAGAGTCGGAGTCTGCGCCGAAAATACCTGGGCTGCCATGCAGGGCCGTGAAAAGTTGAATATTCAATGGACACCAGGCACAATGCCCGATCTTGATTCCGGGATCATCAAAAGGAGCTTTCAAGAGGGCCTTACCAAACAAGGCGCAGTGGCCGAAGAAACAGGGGATGCCGCCAAAGCAATGATTGAGGCCGACGTCACTGTCGACGGAGATTACACTTTTCCATACCTTGCCCACGCAGCTCTTGAGCCTATCAACTGTACCGCCCATGTGGAAAAGGACCGCTGCCGGGTATGGGTTCCCACCCAGGGGCAGACTATGGCCCAGATGATGGCAGCAAAAATCACCGGGCTCCCGGATAACAAAGTTGAAATTATGACAACTCCAGCAGGTGGCGGTTTCGGGCTACGCAGCGAACCAGATCCGGTTGAAGATAGTGTTACCCTCTCCAAAATAGTTGGTCTCCCTGTCAAAGTGATGTGGACAAGAGAAGATGATTTCACCAATGACTATTTTCGCCCAGGCGCAGCCACCACGATCAAAGCCGGTCTGGATAAAGAGGGAATGCCCATCGCCTGGATCCAGAAAGTTGTCGCACCGTCAATAATGAGCCGCTTCGCACCCCAATCTGTAAAAAACGGCGTTGACTCAACCGCTGTACAGGGGATTCCAGACATGGTCTACAAATTGCCAAACCGGCATGTGGAATATGTCATGACTGACCTGCCCATCCCGGTCGGTTTCTGGCGCTCTGTTGGCTACTCCTACACCACCTTCAGTGTCGAGACAATGATGGATGAACTTGCCGCCAAGGCAAACAAAGATCCGGTGGAGTTTCGTCTCAGCCTGATGGAAAAAGATTCAAGACCTTACCGCGTGCTACAGCTTCTTGCTGACAAATCCGGCTGGGCTGACACTGTGCCAGTCGGCAGGAGTCGGGGTGTCGCCATCGCAGAATGTTTTGGCTCATCTTCAGGCTATATGGCGGAGGTCTCCGTTGATGAGGACAGTGGCGGGATCACGGTACAAAAGCTGGTTGCGGTTATCGACTGTGGGCTTGCAGTATTTCCCAATGCTATCAAAGCTCAGATGGAAGGCGGAGCAATCATGGCCCTCAGCGCAGCTTTCCATGAAGAGGTCGAATTTTCAGGTGGAGGCGTAATTACCTCCAACTATGATGACTATCCGATCCTGACCATGGCTGAGGTACCGGAGATTGAGGTGCATATTGCCCAAAGTGTTCACCCCGTCGGCGGCACCGGTGAACTGCCCGTACCTCCCCTGGCTCCCGCCGTTGCCAATGCAGTCTTCAAAGCTACAGGCGTAATGCTCCGGGATCTGCCATTTAAAACCGACTTACTCAAAAAAACGTAACAGTATTTCCAAGGCAATAGGACCTATGACAAACCATAAATCCGGAGCACTTATTCTTGCCGCAGGTCTTTCTACCCGAATGAAGGGATTCAAACCCCTTCTACGGGTGGGAGACAAACGGTTGATCGAACATGCCATCACTCTATTTGAAAATCTGGGTATCCCCAGCGTTACCGTAGTCGGTAATCGGAGCCAGGAGCTTACGCCTATTATTGCCCAAACCTCATCTCGCCCTGTTTATAATGATAATTTTCAGGATGGCATGTTCTCTTCAATCCAGTGCGGAGTCAAAGAGCTCAAAGATTGTGGCGCATTTTTTTTGTTGCCGGTCGATATTCCTCTGGTTCATCCAGCAACGCTCAAAAAGCTGCTATATGCCAGAGATAATGATGCCTCCCGTCTCATCTACTACCCACAGTTCCTCGGCAGGAGAGGACATCCTCCACTTATCTCAGCGAGGCTCATACCCGAGATTCTCAACTATAATGGTCAAGATGGCATGCGTGGCCTGCTGCGAAGATATACAGATAAAGCCCTTGCGGTGCCTGTGGAAGATCAGTTTATAACAATTGATGCAGACACCAGAGAAGACGTATTGCATCTGCGTGAACAGTTTCTGCAGACTTTTTGAAACCAAATGACTTCAATGTAATTCTTCACCATTACCTTCCTCCTGGATTTACCCGATTACAGTAAAAAATGATTGTTCCGGCAAACGAGTACGCAGATCTGTGAAAATGGTCGAGTCGTAATTTTAAATCGTGGCAAGCAACACTTGCACCAACAACTAAAATAATGTTAATTATTTGACTTCATTGGTTTTTTACACAACCAATTATTACTCTATGCAGCTTGCATAGCGTGTTGCACCGTTGCAATTTCAGATGGTTCAGCCTATGACCTGGGGGGGGTAGAGATACTATGCTGAAATCAATCAAGGTTGTTGTGGCAGCATTATTTATCGCCTTTATTCTTGTACCGTTGGGCAAAAGCAGCAACGATACGGACAGTGCCACCACAATACCTCTACTGTTTTTTGCTATTCCATTCATTCTGGTATACGCAAAAGAACAATCTGTATCCACACCGTCCGGTTATTATTTTTTCACTCTTATTGAGCTAGCGGGATTGACTATTTTCATCAGTTATCTATGTCAGTTATTATTTGAACCTCATCTCCACCCTATTATTTTCGGCCTTCTGGTTCTCGTACTTTCTGCGTTATATATCATAATCCTTCTACTGGAAATCTATCAGATGTTCACCGCTTCTCAACCACCTTCAACTTACAGAAAAGATGAGCGGATTAGTTGAGCAGTGCAAAAAAATCATAGGTTACCTCTGGGGGAAGAAGGGAGAACTCCAGGATATGGATGCACGGGACGCGCTCCTCGCCAAAGTAGTGCTCGATATACACAGAAAGCGTACCCAATCCGATTTCGTCATGGTACCACTCTTTTCCCTATTGCCGATCCATCCAATCAACAGGGAAAATGCCCTGATTGCAACCCAGGCCAGAATTGATACCCTTACACAGCACCGGGATGAATTAACAGAAATCAAATTGCTTCCCAGGGATATTCTCAACCGCTACATGCCATCAGTTTCCGGTATTAAGACCGTCCGGATTTCTACGGGCTGTCACATTGCATTTGAGGGAAACGGCCGCCTCTATGCCCTGCAGAATGTGTTCAACCCCGGAGATGGTCTTGTGGTTGAAGTAGAGCAGTATCAATTTGACAACAGCAACACCATATGTCGCCGAATCGAGAGAGTCCGAAGAACGCATGGTCTGGATAAAATAGAATGCCCGGAATTCTCTACTACCAGCACCAACGATGCCAAAGGCCTGATGTGAAATCGAAAAACCATTTTTACTATGGATAAAACGTACCCGAAGAAAGAAATACTCTACATCTTACCTTGCCGTGGTCCATCGAACGCAGGCAGGCTTACCGTTGCTGCAACTCAGGAATTGGTTCTCGAAAAAGAGGGCCGCTGGCTCGACACTGAGCACATTGCGCTCTGCCAAAAGACAGAGGCAAACGGTCCTGAAATGCCACCAACCATAATTGTAGATGGCTGCGAACGTAGATGTGGAGCAAGGTACGCTGAACAGACCGGTCTCCAGGCTGATTTCCATCTGGTCCTCTCCGATCTGGGAATCGATGATAACGATCTACAGGAAAACTTTGCCGAAGCGCTTATCCTGGCAAAGGATGGTATCGTGGCAGAGGCCACTTTAGTCACCATGACAATTCCCATGATTCCTGGTTGTTGCTGTTAATGCTTTTTATGCTGTCCCTGCTCAATTAAACTCTCTTCATCTTTCGCTGCGTCACTCCTACCGACCATCCTGACAGTCCCTGGCCAAAGCAGCCATATCGGACCTAAGGCAACGAAATCACACCGCAATATTAAGCTATTTGACCTGCACAGCCTGCTTTTTATTTACAAGTTCCCATTCCCCTGCTATTTCAGGCGTGCCATAAAATCACATAAAAATTTGACTAATTTAAATATATTACAACTTCTACAGTACATCATCCCAGGAAGATGGGGATACGATGGTAACTCATATGCCCACCCCCTCTCTCACTAGTACCTGTTCAGAAATCATCCCAAATGAAAACCACATCTCTTTAAAGATTTTTGGCTTTTTCAAGTGCTATACTGCTAAGTTCAGCATCATTTACCGTCGCGGGCAAACAGGAGAACAAAACTAAGGAATCTCCTACCCGCTTTTACCAGCAATTCGACAAACAGCTTGGTCAATCAAGGTACACGCAGCCATGAGGCCAGATCAACCGCTGCGCCAGAAAATTGCAAAACGCGATCAACAGACAACTGGCAATTGACATTATCCCTCACACTTCCCAACTCACCTCAATGCCCCAGACACTCAGCGAAAAAATGGGGGGGGGAAGAACTCATCCCGGTGTTGGTTTTTGAAGATGTGACATTCATTGAGAAAAAGCACGGTTACCTCCTGAACAACGTGCAAAAGAGCCTGGTCGATCTCTACACCGAGATCAAGAAATACAGCGAAGACGTCAACGTAAACCGGGCTGCCAAGGGATTGAACAATGCTGTCATCAACCACGAACAAACATTGCCTATTACGATCTGATTCACTATATGGTGATCCTTGACACGCTCATGGGAGAGGCGGTGAATAACCTTGGAAAGAGGGAAACAGCACGCCAGGAAACCATGAAAGTGGCGAGATCTGGAACGGTTTCGTAGCCAGTTCCATCTCTCTGAGGCTCACCTCGCCCAATGGCCTAATGGCCTAATGGCATGAGCTTCGCAACTCCAGCGAAATGAAGCCGATTTCAGATGAATGGAGGCAGGAATTTCATGACGCGCCCGGTGTACTGGAAGCCCTGGACGCTATCCTGCTGGCAGATGACAAGCTGGAAACAACTGCCGAAAAGCAACATTCAACAGGATGAGAACACCCAGGAGCAGGTTCTTAACCCCCTGCAGCATTTCGCGGAAAAACATGAATACCTGAATGACATCAAGCCCGCACCATACCAGACCAGTAGATCGTGGTATCAGGAGAACCATTCACTTACCGGTGAACCCCAGAAGCAGGAAGCAATTTTCACGGCAGGAGTACAAAATGCTGAAGGTGTTTGCCACGTACTGAAAATCACCCTCTCCCCTATCCACACCGGCGGCGGCAACTGGAGCAAGGCTTCGGTAGATGGCTTTTACAGGGAAAATCGCATTCTGTGTGATCGCCTTTAGTTGAAATTAATTCAGGGAGGTTATGATAATATCTTTTCATGCAGCCTCCCTGATTTCTCCCGTCTGGGTTTCAATGCTGATTACAATTGCCCAACCCTCACCGGTTCTTTATATTAAAAGAGTTCACTCCCCACCCGAACTGATGGTCAGGCAAGGCTCAAACTCAACTTTTCGTCACTTTGATACGCTGATAGCTGAAAGATACTCATGACCAATCCAGATACTGACCCGCTTCGCTTTCGTCAACGCACCTTCATCGGTTGCGCACTTGCACTACTGTTTACAATTGGTGCTTGCACTTCTCAAGTACAGGATATTCAGTTTGAGACACGTTCTCTTCATTCTCTGCCAGCGCAGATTGAAATGGAAAGTACCGCCTCCGATGTTATTTTTGAAGTTTTCTCCAAATCGGGAATAGGCAGAGCTTCAATCACTAAAGCTTACGGGAGCTGGCCCGCCAAAACAATCATCCGCCTCCGCCTAAACAACCTCGAGGGCTTCACATTTACGGCTGCAGACAGAATTTTTCAGATAGACGAGTTGGAAATCAGGAGCGGCATTGACCAGAACGGGAAGTATTTTGATGTCTGCCTGGCAAGAGAAACATTCAGCGACGCCAATAGCATATTCTTTAGCTGGGTGGATTATTACAGGTAAACCAATGTGTTGGAGGGCATGCCGCGCGAGAAGGTGATACAGCGCAGAACGCACAACGCACAACAACCATTTCTTACCCTGAAAAATTATGCCCCACTTCAGGATAGGAAAACCCGAAATGAGGCAACCGATATCTCCTGCCACCCTGCTCTCATTGCAGCCCTGGCACAACCCACTTTGAGCGTTGGGCTATTGTATACTTCGAACATTTATTTTGACAGGCGCTCGCTGATTCTCTTATAAGCCTCTTTTAATTCATTACCTACAACTTTGGCCTTATCGAGATATTCTTCCGAGGTCTCCACTGCCTCGTCTGTGACATTTGCTGCCTTGTTTTTCAGCTGCTGCCACTTCTTTTCTGCCTCATCAAACTCCTCACGCACCTCCATAGAGCCGAGGTGAAGTTTGAGTTTCAAGTTGTCTCTTTCTGTTTTTAGACGCTCAAATAGTTTTTCAAAATCAGATGATACGGCCATAATCCACCTCCCGTTTGAGTTCAAACCATGATAGCAGTCATGCCTATCACTCAATTATACCACGACGCATATCCTAAGATGAAGAGAACCAGGTCACGCCAGAAAATACAAAAAAACTGAAACAGTATTCTTACCGGCCCTTGAGCGACACTTAACGTTTTGATTTCTTAATTTTAGTGTTTAAAAAATCGAAATTCGCCTGGGCTTCCAGAAAAGTGCAAAAGTTTCGTTTAACTTTAGGCAGCTTATAGTAGACGCCCAGAAAATCTTTGTTCGTCTGCTTGGCCAGTGTCGATGGGTCGAAATAGGGTTTTGCATTGTCAACCGTCAGCACAAAAGGTGGAAAACCGTTTCGAACCAGGATGTGACTCATGAGCAATGCCCCCGTCCTGTGATTCCCTTCAAGGAAGAGCTGTGGTTGACTGATGAGCATTACATAAACACCAGCCGCCTGAATCCAGGGAGAGTCATGCTTATGCTTTTTAGCCCATTTTTTAATAAGCCCGATACTGCATTTATCCTGATTATAAAAACGCTCGGTTGTTACTTTGATATGATGTTCAAAATCCTTTCTCTGTTTGGGATCCGGACCACAGAGAACAATATGATTGAGCTCCAGCAGATGATTCAATTCGTGTTTGTTCAGCAAACTCGAACCTTTTGTCAGGTGCTTATCCAGATATATGTACCCGGCCAGCATGTTCTCCAGGATAACATCCTCCAGCACCTCACGGCGCATCAGAAGAGTATCATTAATTTTGGCAAAATTTTCCTGAACGTTTCGCAGAGACCATTCTATCTCTTCGAGATTAAGTCGAAACTTATCTTTTGGCATCGTTATTCACTGAGTTCCGCACCACTTTTTTCGATATGAAACACGACCAATAGAATGGTGGTGAAATTTGCACAAAACAATTGCAATTGCAATCTCATATCATCGTCCTCCCTACCATTAGGAGAATTCACCGTGGAGGTACTCTTTGGTTAACTCTTCTTTCGGATCTTCAAACAGCTCCATGGTGGGCCGCATCTCAACCAGGTAACCGGTTCGGCCTCCATGGGAAATATCCACCGCAAAAAAGGCTGTTTGATCGGCGACACGTTGGGCCTGCTGCATGTTGTGGGTCACGATAGCCACCGTAAAACGCTTTTTCAAATCATGCATCAACTCTTCGATCTGCCTGGTGGCAATCGGATCCAGTGCGGAGCATGGCTCATCCATGAGCAGGACCTGCGGTTCGGTAGCAATAGCCCGGGCAATGCAGAGGCGCTGCTGCTGACCGCCGGATAATGCAAGGCCATTGCTTTTGAGTTTATTTTTCACCTCATCCCACAAGGCAGCACCCTTTAGAGCTTTTTCCACCTGTTCATCCATATTTCCTTTGAATCTGCTGAGACGCAAACCAAAAGCTACATTTTCATAAATGGACATGGCAAATGGGTTCGGCTGCTGGAATACCATACCTATATTCCTGCGAACAGAAACCGGATCGACCTTTTTGTCGTAGATATTCACGCCGTGAAACTGCACCTTGCCGTGGAACTGGAAGCCCCGAATAAGGTCGTTCATGCGGTTGATACTCTTGAGCACCGTGCTCTTACCACAACCTGACGGGCCGATAAAACCTGTCACCTGATTTTTGCGAATCGGTACGTGGCTGTTGCGCACGGCAAGAAAATCACCGTAAAATATTTTTTCAGCCTGGCAATCGAGCACTATGTTGTCTGAAAGCTCTGGAGTTTCGCCAGTATTTGTTGTCTGGTCTGGAGTCATAATTCAACGATTTCTTTTTCTGCGGATGGAAATCTCTATTAAATTCTTGTACGTTGGCCAATGGCACGACTGATCATATTCAATACAAAAACAAGCAGCACCAGCACCAGCGATGCCGCCCAGGCGAGTTCGATCTGATTTTCGAACGGCATACCCGAGTAATTGTAAATAAGTACCGCGAGGGACGCTGTCGGCTCATTGGCCCGTAGCCAGTAATCACTGAAAAGCGCCGTAAAAAGTAAGGGTGCGGTTTCACCTGCCGCTCGTGCCACGGCAAGCACCACACCTGTAATAATACTTGGTAGGGCCACCGGTAAAATAACCTTGGTCATCGATTGAGCCTGGGTACATCCCATACCAAACGCAGCCTCTCTCATCGGATTCGGCACCATCTTGATCGCCTCTTCAGTAGTCAGCATCACGACTGGAATCATCAGCAGTGACAGCGCAATACCACCAGCCCAGGCAGAGTACGTACCCATGACGAGCACAACGGCCGCATAGGCAAACACACCGGCCAGAATCGACGGCAGACCGGTCATGGTCTTGGCACAGAATCTCGCCACCTTGGCGACCTTACTGTGAGAACCCAGTTCAGCCAGGAATATCGCCGCCAGAACACCGAACGGCACACTGATCAGAGCACCAATACCAACCATAAACAGGGTACCGAGGATGGCGTTGCCGAAACCGCCGCCCAGGTCAAAAGCCGTTGGCGGCAACGCGTAGAACACTTCTAAATTCAGTCTTTTGCCGCCCTTGTAGATCAGCATCAGCAGTACCGAGAAGAGCGGAACAATCGCTATCAGCGCACAGATGACTGTAATGGTGCTGAGAACGATGGATTTCAGAGCGCGCGGTTCAAAAGGCTGACGCTCAAGGTTGAGTAGGATATCCTGCTTTTTCATATCACTCATTTCTTACCTCCCGGCCCCATCAAAGAGATGAAGGCAGCTCCTGCGATATTCACCAGCAGGGTAATCAGCAGCAGCACGCAGGCGGCGTACATGAGAACCGAAGCCTCGTGCGGTCCGGCTTCCGGAAAGTTTAAAGCCAGCAATGCAGCGAGGGTATTGGCAGGTGCAAATACAGAGAGACTGATCTGGTTTGAGTTACCAACCAGCATAGCCAGCGCCATGGTCTCCCCGAGTGCGCGGCCGAAACCAAGGACCAGTGCACCAAAGATACCACCGGAGGCGGTGGGTAACATCACTCGCAGTATTGCCTCCCAGCGTGTGGTACCCATACCGAAAGCTGCTTCTTTGGTTTTGAGCGGGATCGATCTGAGCGCATCCTGGGATATGGCGGCAACAGTCGGTAAAATCATGATGGAAAGTACTATAGCCGCCGGAAACATTCCCGGCCCACTCAAGCTGGTTGAGAAAAACGGCACCCAGCCGAATGTGCTGTGCAGAAATTCGGCCACAGGCCTGATCATTGGAATCAGGACATAAATACCCCATAGGCCATAAACAACACTTGGAATCGCTGCCAGTAACTCAATCAGGTTTTTCAGGACCAGTTCCACGCTTTTCGGCAAAAAGTCCTGGGTGACAAAAATCGCAATGGTCACCCCGAAGAATCCACCGAAGATAAGGGCAAGAAACGAACTGTAGAGCGTTCCCCATATTTCCGGCAAAATGCCAAATTGGCCGGCATTCACATCCCAGGTAGTGGTGGTGAGAAATTTAAAGCCATATTGGCTGATCGCCGGCAATGCCTGTCCACCGATTTTAAAGACGATGTATCCAAGCAAAAAAATGGTTGCCCAGGTAAATGCCAGGGTCAACCATCGAAATGATTTATCAAATAAGATGTCGCCCTTTGACGGTGGTCGCGACAAAGAGCCTGCTTCAGCGGTATTCGGGTCTGTATGGTAAGACATTTCTCTTAAACTCCATGAGGCGGGTTTCCCCGCCCCAGGTGGTACACTAACAAGTATCCAGGAAGGTCTTACTGGATATTTTTAGAAGCTTCGCTGACACGTTCTACAACGTTTGCAGGCAACTCGATATATCCTGCCCTGTCAGATATTTTCTGACCTTCGTCGAGACAGTATTCCACCATCTTGCGAAGAGCCTCTGCTTTTTTCGGATCGTCGTATTTCTTGTGGAAAATCATCCAGGTGTAGGTAACGATCGGATACGAGTCCTTGCCGGCTGGATCGGAAGCCCATACGATCATGTCTTCCGGAATTTCAACACTGGCCAGGGCTTTCATACCACCCTCTTTACCAGCCTTCACGTATTCACCCTCTTTGTTCTGAAGCACCGCCATATCAAGCTTGGCCATACGGGCAAAACCCATCTCAATGTAGCCGATAGCACCCGGGGTCTGCTTAATGGTCGCAGTTACACCGTCATTTTTCGGCGAGCGTACCAATTTAGCATCATTTGGCCAGTTTATTGTTTTACCAATACCCGGCCCATTGCTGAAATCTTCGCTGATGGTGCTCAGATGCTTGGTAAAAACATACGTAGTACCGGAGCTGTCAGCGCGTGTCACTACGGTGATGTCAAGATCAGGCAGAGTAACTCCCGGGTTTGCTTCAGCAATCTTGGGATCGTTCCATTTTTTTACCTGACCAAGGAAAATTGCAGGATACACTTCACGAGGAAGTTTGAGTTCCGCAACACCCGGCAGATTGTAAGCAAGCACAACCTCACCTGCGGTCATAGGCAAAAGCTGTACACCGCCTTCAACTGCTGCAATCTCTTCTTCTGACATCGCGGCATCACTTGCTGCAAAATCGACGACACCGTTCTGAAAATCACGAATACCTGCACCAGAACCTTTGGACTGATAGTTCACCTGAATATCGGAATTCGCCCTGCTGAACTGCTGAAACCAGATTGAGTACAAAGGCGCGGGGAAACTTGCTCCTGAACCTACCAGGCGGGTATTGGCAAGTGCTGATTGAACAGTAGATACGGTAAGCATGCAAAAAGCCGCAAATGCGCACAACAATATTTTCTTCATTATATTTGCTCTCCTTATTTACGAATGTGTTCGAGACAGATCATTCTGTCGAGGAGATGGATATACGTTCGCTAACAAAAAAACAAGTAACCCCGGCTTCCGCAATCGACAGCAATCACACACCAAATCCCGTCAGCCTAAAATCATATTTTGCAAAACAATTTCAAGCAATTAAGCAGGCGAAACACCACTCCATAACACGCGCCACCCCGTTACATTTGTTACGATTTCATTAAGACACTTTTCCCCACCATAACAGACAGTTACCAACCAATGGATCGTATCCAGTCTGGAATTATGAGTTTTCTGTTAAATCTACTGCCAGAACAAGTTCTTCACTCATCATAAAAAAATATCTGGACAAATTGATTTTCTTGTCGCCAGTTACAGCTAGCACACCATTCAGCGCCCGAAGACACAAGCCCCTTCACAACCACCCATTTTCCTGTAGAAAATCTCTCACTTGTACGGTCGTATCCTGGTCAGGGCAAATGAAAATCGTCCACCGCAACCATGATACCCATCCGACCAACGCCAGACAGACTCACCCTCCCCCCTGCTTTCATCGGTAAACTGGATAGTAACAAGCTCACTTATATAGCCCCCGTCTTTGACATATGTTCCCTGAACAAACACTTCAAGCGGCTTCTCCGGACGGACCACCCCGGTGTAGGGTTGCTGTTGTACATTATCCATGATGGTTATATCAGGCCCCCGCTGGATTATTGTCAGCTTATAATCACCTGGTTCCGCCTTCCCCAATCCTTCGCACATGTTGATCGACTCTTTAATAGTTCCCAGCCACTGCCCTGCGTAATCATTAGCGAATCCTGACATAGGCAGACAAAATGTAAGCCCCAGCAAAAGAAAATATTTACGACCTTTCTTCATCCGAGCCACCCTTTACGGTCTGTAGATACATACGGAACAAGGAGGATGCGCCTGTGGTGATTGAAACTGGAATTTATTGCGGTTCGCCAAACTCCTTTCCCTGGATACGAAGCATCCTCGCTTTATTGAAAAAGGCCACAACAACCACGAACGCCACTCCCAGACCTATTGAAGTAGAGACGTTCATCGGCAAGCCAAATCCTATCCCGGAGTTTGCAAGAAAAGTAACGACAACAACCGTCATGAACGTTGCCGGAATACTTGCCACCCAATGCAGTTTACCGTGTTTCAGGAGATACATAGCAGCCGCCCAGAGAACCACTGTTGCCAGAGTCTGGTTGGCCCAGCCAAAATAACGCCAGATAATTCCAAACTCTGACAAGGAAATAATAAAACCAACAGCAAAAAGCGGCACCGCTATCAACAGGCGTTTGACCGGTTCAACCTGGGAGAGTTGGAAAGTATCGGCTAATATCAGCCGGGCACTTCGAAAAGCAGTATCTCCTGAGGTAATCGGTAACAGTACAACGCCGATAATGGCCAATACCCCGCCAAATGGACCAAGCAGAGTTGTGGAAACCTGATTGACCACCAGCCCCGGACCACCTTCTCCGAGAACCTTGTTCAACATTTCCGGGGTATGAAAAAATGAAATGGCCAGAGTACACCAGATAAGCGCGATTACTCCCTCGGCTATCATTGAACCATAGAAGACGCTACGGCCATATTTTTCATTCGGCAGGCAACGGGCCATGAGAGGTGACTGGGTGGCATGAAATCCACTCACCGCCCCGCAGGCAATCGTTATGAACATCAGCGGCCAGAGTGGCAGATTTTGCGGATTGACGTTCACCAGCGTTCTCTGGGGATAAAAATCATATCCTTTGGCTATCAGCATAGTCATGAGACCAACCGCCATAAAGATCAGTATGGCCCCGAAAATTGGATACACTCTGCCAATTATCTTGTCGATGGGAAGAATTGTCGCCAGGAAATAATATGCCAGGATAATACCGACCAGAATCTTCACGTCAATGCCGGTCAGATTCTGTAACAATTCCGCAGGACCGAGAAAAAACACCACACCGACTAAAATCAGGAGAATCACAGAGAAACCACGCATGAACTGCTTGAAAAGCATTCCGAGATTTTGCCCCACCACATCCGGCACACTTTGTCCGTTATAACGAACCGAGAGCATGCCGGAAAAATAATCGTGTACAGCACCGGCAAATATTGCTCCCAGCACAATCCAGACCAACGCCACAGGCCCATACAACGCCCCCAGAATCGGGCCGAAAATCGGGCCTAGACCGGCTATGTTCAATAGTTGAATAAGAAAGATCTTCCAGGGTGGAAGCTCAAGGTAATCTACCCCGTCCTGCATCGTTTCTGCCGGGGTTTTCCTGTTTGGGTCCGCACCAAACAGCCTGTCAATAAACGCCCCGTAAACCAGATAGCCAATTATAAGCGCGGCAACGCTCGCAAAAAATATTATCATAAGGTCAACTCAGGTAAGGCGTTCAGAAGGAGGATTAAGGAGTCAACACATGTCAGATCTGCAGAGGACAGCGTAACAGTTCCCCACCTAAAGCCTATCATAAGGATGACCTCATGTGGCGTCTATTGATTTTTTATTTTTACTGGCAACAGCCCGCCCCGGTAGAATATTCGGAGACGGGCTGTTCAAGGGAGGTGAGCCGGTCAAAGGTGCCGGCTAACAAGTGACTATTTCAGCAGGTCGGGCACATTCTGTTTGTCGTCCTTTCGCTCCAACAACTCACTGGAACGCACCTGATTTACCTGCAATATCAAAAAACACGTGAGATATTTCGGTTAGCCCAATACTTGTGGAAAAACAAGGAAAGTAGCAGTACTCCGCCACCAAGACTCAACCGCAACAGATCCGCCTCCCGGTTCCAGATCAAGAGATTAACTATGAGGCCCGCCGGTACCAGCGCATTGTTCATTATCGCAAGTACTCCTGCATCCACCATGGTAGCACCCTTGTTCCAGAGAAAATAACCAAGCCCCGAGGCGACAATTCCGAGGTAAATCAACACACCCCACTGCGTTGTTGTGACAGGCAATTTTTCCGGATTTCCGAAAATCATCCAGGAACAACCTGCCACCATCAAGGCCCCGAGATAGAAGTACCCGAACACGGCTCGCTGGGGCAGATCAAGCTTGTTTCTCTCCAAAACCACCTTATAGCCGACCTGGCCAAGCGCAAAACAGAGATTTGCCCCCTGTACAACCAGAAAACCCAGCAAGACCTCGGAACCAACCGCGTTGTAGCGAATAATTGCAGCGCCGATCACGGCCATCACAGCGCTGACCAGATAGCGGTAGCTGAACCGGCCCTGCATTATATCGTAGATCAGGGTAACATAGACCGGTGTGAGAATCGTGAAAACAAGTACTTCCGGCACAGATAACAGCAAAAAGGACTTGTAGTAAAATACATACATGAGCCCGAGCTGCACTGCACCAAGAGCCATAAATTTCGTTGCAAGATGTATGGGGATTCTGCGTATCATAGGCAGGAAAACCAGGGCAGCCAGAAGCACACGGGTCAACACCGCAAAGTATGAGTCAACCTGACCTGCCAGGTAGACACCGATAAGACTGAATGAAAACGCCCACAGACAGGTGATGACAACCAGATAAACCATAACATTCTCCCGATTACATGGCTGAAACTCTCTTTATGGCAGCATACTTCACCCTTACTTAAGATCAGGCTGCTGCGGCTAAAAGTTTCAAAAGATCTTTTATTGTTCCATCTCTCCCATAGCCCAAACGCCGTATCCCACCCTGTTTCGTGCAGGACAGCTCTCATTTATACGAGGCTACCACCATCCAGGTCAAGACGTTTCCATTTTCATTCATGATCAAAGAAACTTAAGAAGAAAAAACCTGACTCCTGCTAAAGCTCAGTCGAGAGCTAGAGAACTCTTGCCAACACCCTTATATGCTCATTAAATCAGCATGGAGTCACTTGCCTCCCACGCCTATCTCCTATCTCCTATCTCCTCACCTTTTCAAGCTGAAGATTATGGGGAGTCAGAAAAAAAAACGGCAACAAGAAACCTTGTGAAACTACTCTGGAGGCTATGAGTCCAACACGGCACGTACGGCACTGTCCATATCCGCAAGGGTTACTGGTTTTTCGAGAAATACATTAACACCAAGTTCCCTGCTTTTCAGAAACTCTTCCTTCCGCGCATAACCGCTCACTACAATGACTTTCAGTTCAGGCCACTCCTTGAGGACAACCTCCAGGGTCTCACGCCCATTGAGTCCCTGCCCCATAAGCATATCGATCATCAGCAGGTCAACCCTGTTCTCCCGCAAGAACTTTATAGCTGCCTCACCACTGGTGAGCGAGTGAGTGTTATAGCCAAGTTTCCGCAGGGCAGCTTCAAAGATCTCATTCTGCTCGACTTGATCATCAACAACCAGAATCCGCTCTCCTCTTCTCGATTTCACCGAGCCGCAAATAACCGATACCTCGCTTACACTCTCGGCTGAAGCAGGCAGGTAGACATCAAATCTCGCGCCGGGATTTGTGTTGTGCACCTCGATCCAGCCACCATGGTCCTGTACTATATTCCACACCACAGACAAACCGAGGCCTGTACCGCTTTTGCCCATAACCTTGGTCGAGTAGAAAGGATCAAATATCTGTACGAGGTCTTCGTCACTTATTCCAGGTCCATCATCGGCGACCGTCAATTTAACAAATGAGTTTCCCCCGGCCCCCAGCGAATTGTTCAGGGGATGTTTGAATGAGCAATTATCGGTACTCACCTTTACTGTACCTTCCGGGCCAATAGCCTCAAGAGCATTGCCGATCAGATTGAGCAACAGCTTATGGAGGTGTTGTGGAGAGCAGTAGAGATTCGCCACCTCCGGATGTAAGCCGGTCTTCACCTCCGCTCCTGGAAAATGGGTGAGTCGCTCCGTATGTTCCAGTGACTCCAGGTACCTCTTTATGAGTTCATTTGGATTCTGGATACTTTTCGGCTGATTGCGGCCACGGGTTATGGCCATAAGATCGGATACCACTGCGGCTGCTCTCATCCCGGCTTCGCGGATCTTCTCTATCTGAGAATAAAACGGATTGCTGTTATCCATCTGCCGTAGCAGCAGATCGGGATAACTCACCACTCCTGTCAGGATATTGTTCAGATCATGTGCGACGGAGCCGGCCATGAGACCAAGGGCGTTAAGTTTTTCAGCCGCTGCTAGTTTACGCTGCAACTCAAGTTTTTCCTGCTCGACCTGCAACCGCCTGGTCATGTCCCGCAGCACCCAGACCTGCATTGGCTGCTCCTGATAAACGATTTCCCGTGCTTTAGCCTCCACCGACAGTTCCCTGCCATCAGGTCTGCACATCATAACCGCACCCACTCCTTCCGCCCTTTCGTCCGGGCAGGTGGGGAGCTTTCCTCCAACCTCAGGCTGCAGCAAGCGTGCAACGTCAAATCCCTTGAGCGACTCTTCGGTATCAAAACCGAACATCTGGCGAAACGGTCTGTTTGCTTCGACGATTTTCCCGTCTTTATGGATGACGATCCCTTCCCAGGCACCTTCGGCCAGTACCTTGAAACGGTATTCACTGTTTTGGAGTTCGGTCTTCAGGCGATTATGCTCAACCGCCTTTTCCAGGGTCTGCAAGAGAAGTTCATGGTTCAATGGTTTATGCAGGAAGTCATAAGCGCCAAGCTTCATGGCCTGTACCGCTTCCTGAACAGTGCCACCGCCGGTGAGCATGATCGCAATTGTCTGTGGGCTGGTGTCAGCAATATATTTAGCCACATCACAGCCTGAAATATCCGGCAGATCTATATCGAGCAACGCCAGGTCGAATGATCTGGATTTTAGCAGGTGAATTGCCTCTGCACCGGTAACTGCCTTTTCACAGGCGTAGCCATGGTGCTCCAGGATAGGCTGCAGCATCTCAATAAAACGGGCTTCAGCATCCACCAGTAAAATTTGAACTGCAGTCATGCAACATCTCCCGAGGATCCATTTTCATCGGAAGCTACAATAAATCCTGCAATATTTCTGCAAAGCACAGAAGCCTTTTCCGGCAGGAACCTGCTGGAGTACATCGCAATGCCCAAAGAAACAGTGCTGACTGGGTGGGGGGTAATTTGCATGTGTTTCAGTGTAGTTTTAAAATGGTTGATCTTATCCTGCCTACTCACATTCCTGCCTGCTACCAGGTAAGAATCGTACACTTGGGTTCATGGTAGAAATCATACCTGAAAGCTGAAAACGCGCGGAAACACCCTGTTCCATTCGCCCAGGTTGCATCCACCAGTTCCAAGCCTGATTTCCCCTAAGTGTTCCCTATAACGCGACAGCTCCGACACCGGAGCAAATGCGCCCCTGGTCTAAAGCATTTTTCCAATAAATCTAATACTTTAAGCATATCCGCTCAAT
Source organism: Desulfosediminicola sp. (assembly GCF_048381775.1). Taxonomy (NCBI): domain Bacteria; kingdom Pseudomonadati; phylum Thermodesulfobacteriota; class Desulfobulbia; order Desulfobulbales; family Desulfocapsaceae; genus Desulfosediminicola; species Desulfosediminicola sp. Next base: position 74,964 of record NZ_JBLXGE010000014.1, read on the forward strand.
TTTCCCCCCAGAGATGTGATACCATCATCTGAGGATTTTTCAATGAATTTTTACATGGCTTTTTATGGTAGCACCTAAAATCACAGTAATTATTCCCAATTAGCCATAAAACATTTATAAATTCCCAATCTAAAAAAGTTACAAGCGCACTTCTGAGAGCCGGCCACACCATATCCAGCCTTTTCTGCAGGCCAATTTGCTATTCTTCTAACCTTAGGTATACTTCAGTTAGGATCGTTTAATATACAGACACTTAGGGTGATTTTTCAGACTCCCCGGACCATCTGTTCACCCGTCCGATTATATAAAAAACAACCTCCTGATTCCGGAGCTGCCATGCCACGCACAGCAATAACCCTTACCGAAACAATAGAACATCTTTCAGTACTCAATGAGCATGGAGAAGTCGATACCGATCTTGAGCCTGAAATTTCACAAGACACCCTGCTGGAACTTTACAGGGCCATGCTGCTTGGTCGACGTTTTGATGAGAGGATGCTCGATCTGCAACGACAGGGAAGAATTGGCACATTCCCCCCCATTAAGGGACAGGAAGCTGCCCAGATGGGTTCGATCATACATCTCAAGGAGAGCGATTGGCTGGTTCCTGCCTTCCGGGAAACTGCGGCGGAAATCTGGCGCGGCAGGTCACTGGAGAGCGTTTTGCTTTATTATAACGGCTTTAACGAAGGCACCATTATCCCGGAACAGCAGAAGGATATGCCCATGTCTGTGCCGGTCGGTTCACAAATTCTCCATGCGACGGGCATTGGCTACGGGGCAAAGTACAGAAAGAATGGTGAGATCGTCATGACCTATTTCGGGGACGGCGCCACCTCTGAGGGTGACTTCCACGAAGGCCTGAACTGTGCTGCCGTGTATCAGGTACCGGTGGTGTTTATCTGCCAGAACAACCAGTGGGCCATCTCTATTCCACTCAAGCAGCAGACCCGCTCCGAAACCATTGCCCAGAAGGCACTGGCCTACGGAATGCCAGGTATACAGGTTGATGGCAACGATATTCTCGCCGTCTATGTCGCAACGCAGGAAGCGGTTCAGCGGGCGCGCAATGGCGGTGGCCCCACCCTGGTCGAATGCGTCACCTACCGGGTGATGATGCACACTACCGCAGATGATCCCAGCCGCTACCGTTCGGACGAGGAAGTGGAAAAATGGATGTTGAAATGCCCGTTAAGCCGCTTTGAAAAATATCTGCGACAGAAAAACATACTCAACGACACCAACTGCGAGGAAATCGAATCGCTGGTGCTGGACCGGATACAGACAGCGATCCATAAAGCTGAACTACAGATGGCTGAGCCCCCCGACCCACTCGACATGTTCGACCACCTCTTCGAAAAACTGCCTCCACACATAACCAGACAAAAAGAGGAGATGTCACGATACCTGAACTCTCTTAGAACCGGGAACAGGCGAGAAGGTGAACATGATGGCTAAAATGACGATGGTACAGGCCCTCAACCTGGCGCTGAGGCAGGAAATGGCCAAAGACGACAGCGTACTCATCCTGGGCCAGGATGTCGGCCCCGATGGCGGTGTCTTCCGGGTGACGGACACGCTCATTGATGACTTTGGTCCCGAAAGAGTGATAGACACCCCGCTGGCCGAAGCAGCCATAGCCGGAATGGCGATCGGTATGGCAGTCTACGGCCTGAAACCCGTCTGTGAAATACAGTTTTCCGGCTTTGCCTACCAGAACTTTCATCAGATCGAAAATCATGCCGCCAGAATGCGCTGGCGCAGCCAGGGCAGACTCAACGTACCAATGGTCATGCGTGCACCGTATGGCGGCGGCGTACGGGCCCTGGAGCACCACTCAGAAAGCCGTGAAGCCTACTGGGCGCATACCCCGGGCCTGAAGATGGTGATCCCATCCGGTCCCCGCAATGCCAGGGCCTTGCTGGTTGCTGCAATCCGCGATCCGGACCCTGTCATTTTTTATGAGCCAAAAGCCCTCTACCGTGCTTTTCGCGAGGAAGTTCCCGAGCAAGAAGAATCCATGGAAATCGGGCGTTCGCAGTGTATCAGGGAAGGCGATGACCTGACCATGATCGCCTACGGGGCAATGATTCCGCCTGCAATGGAGGCCGCCAAGGAATTAGAGAAACTTGGCATCAGCGCGGAGGTTATCGATCTGCTGACAATTTCCCCGCTCGATGACTCTGTTATGATCGAGTCGATCAAAAAGACCGGCCGTGCGTTGATCGTGCATGAAGCCCCCCAAAGTTTCGGGGCTGGCGCCGAGATCATCAGCCGTTTGATGGAAGGAGCATTTTACTACCTCGAAGCACCGCTTGTACGTGTTACCGGTTACGACATTATCATCCCCTATTTCAGTCGCGAAAAAGCATATATGCCCGATGTACAGCGAATCCTCGCGGCTGCTCGGGCCACATTGAACAACTAACCTGCAGTTCCCTCGGGCCGAATTCTACCAAAGCTGCCCATGGGAATTGCGGGCAAAGTCTGGAGCACATATGACCTCATCATTTCGGTTGCCTGATCTGGGTGAAGGAGTTCATGAAGCGGAGATTCTTGCCGTGGCCGTAACAGAGGGTCAGAAGGTTGCGGAGGGAGATCTCATCCTTGAAGTTGAAACAGATAAAGCCGCGGTTGAAATCCCCTCTCCCACCACCGGTACGGTAACGGAAATTCATGTCAAACAGGGGGAAATCGCCAAAGTCGGCGATATTCTCATCACCTTTGACGGATCAGCAGTAACCGACGAGACAGCGCCCACAAAGATAAACATTGAACAGGAGGCTGTGCAGCAGGCCGAGCCGGCTCCCGAGCCTGCCGCTGACACCAGGGCTGAAGCCCGGGAACGTCAGGCAACAGCGCAGCACCCTCCCGACCGACCGGTTCCGGCCGCCCCATCCACCAGGAGGCTGGCCCGAGAGCTTGGGGTCGATCTGCATCAGGTATCCCCCACCGGGACCAATGGTATTGTCACCGCAGAAGATGTCCGTAATTTTGCTCAATCCGGTGGATCGGTCAACCTGGACCAGAATAAAATGGTTCTCCAGACAGCATCCGAGCACTGCGCCTCATTTCTGCCCGTTGAACCACTGCCGGACTTCAGCCAATTCGGGGAGGTTGAACGCCAACCGTTCCGGTCCATTCGTCGCGCAACCGCCATCCGCATGTCCGCATCCTGGTCACAGATCCCCCATGTCAATTGCCAGGACGTCGTGGACATTACCCGCCTGGAAGAATTCCGACAGCGTCATAAAGATATAATCCGGGCCAACGGCGGCAGATTGACCATGACCGTTTTCGCTTTAAAAGCCGTTGCAACAGCCCTGAAAGCCTATCCCCACTTCAACGCCAGCCTTGATCTGCCTAAACAGGAGATCATCATCAAAAAATATTTTCATATCGGTGTGGCGGTGGATACGGAGCATGGTCTGATGGTACCGGTGATACGCGATGTCGACCGAAAGAGCATCAAGGAGTTATCTGTTGAGCTGCACGAAGCGATCACCAGGGCACGTGAACGAAAGTCGAGCCGGGAGGAGTTAATCGGCGGCTCCTTCACCATTACCAACGCAGGGGCCATAGGCGGCAGCCATTTCTCGGCAATCATCAACTATCCGGAAATTGCAATTCTCGGTCTTGGCCAGAGCAGGATGCAACCGGCGGTAATCACCGAGGGCGGTAAAATGCAGATCGTACCGCGCCTGCAAATGCCCATTGTGCTCTGCTTTGACCATCGTGTGGCAGACGGAGCCGACGCCATACGCTTTATGCAGGTAATCATAAAAGCTCTGGAAGATCCCGACGAACTTCTCATTTCGATGATATAGGAGCCGCATATGGTAATGGGCGATATGGAGATGAAGGTAGATGTGGCGATCATCGGCAATGGCCCTGGCGGCTACGGTGCAGCCTTTCGCGCAGCAGACCTCGGCCTCGATGTGGCGATGATCGACCCCAGGCCCGAACCTGGTGGAGTGTGTCTGCACCATGGTTGCATTCCCTCCAAGACCTTCTTATTTCTGGCAGAGCTCATCCTTGATGCCAGACGCGCAGCCTCCATGGGAGTCAGATTCGCTGAACCGGAGATAGATCTTACGGCCATGCGGGGCTGGAAGAATCAGGTTATCGAAAACATGGTCAGCGGTCTGATCGGTCTCAGCGACAAACGCGGAGTGCAGCTTGTCACCGGCACCGCCCGTTTTGAAAATGCCAATTCCATTAAATTAGAGGGTGCTGAGGTTAGCCGGATCAGTTTTAACCACTGCATAATCGCCACCGGCTCAGTTCCCATTGACTTTCCAGACACAACCCCAGGCAGCAGGATAATGAGCTCAGCAGGAGCTCTTGCCCTCAACGATATTCCGGAGGAGTTGTTCATCATTGGCGGCGGCTATGTCGGTCTGGAGCTGGGTACCGTCTACGCGGCTCTGGGCAGTCAGGTCAGCCTGGCCGAATTGCAGGATCGCCTGCTTCCCGGGGTGGATGCTGACCTGGTGGCCCCTCTCCACAAGCAACTCACCAGGCTGTTCGGCGAAATTCACCTCAAAACCAGAATAACAGAGCTTACAGAACATGACGACCATGTAGCGGTTCGCTTCGTCACTCCCGAAGGTGAAGAGGCACGGCAATTTGACCGGGTGCTGGTTGCCATTGGCAGAAAACCTGCCTCACAGGATCTGGGTCTGGAGCACACTGCGGTAGTGGTGGATGATCGTGGCTATATCCAGGTTGATGATCAGCAACGCACTGCCGAGAAAAATATCTTCGCGGTCGGCGATGTAGCCGGCGGCATGATGCTGGCCCATACCGCAACGCGGGAGGGTCGTATCGCGGCAGAAGTCATCGCCGGCATCAACTCTTCTTTCGATGTCCGCGCCATCCCGGCCGTGGTCTACACCGACCCGCAGATAGCCTGGTGCGGTCTCACCGAAGAACAGGCCAAAGCTGAAAACATAACCGTTTCAGTGGAAAAATTCCCCTGGAAATACTCGGGTCGGGCCCACACCATGGGCACCACCGACGGCGTAACCAAAATTCTGGCCAACCCTGAGGATGGCAGAATTTTAGGTGTCGGCATCACCGGGCGTGACACCGAGGGGCTCATCTCAGAGGGAGTGCTGGCCATCGAAATGGGCGCACTGGCCGAAGATTTGGCCTTGAGCCTGCACCCACACCCTACACTAAGCGAAACAGAGGGCGAAGCAGCGGAGATCTTCCAGGGCAGCCCGACCCACATGTTGCCCAAGAAGCGCACGTAACCAATATTTTTCATGAGCAATCAGGGATCATAATCCTTATCCCTGGCCAGGAGTCTGTCGGAGGTGATTATATGGATGAACTTATTCGATTTGCAGATGAATTGGGACCTGCCAAGATTCTCCATGTCTATGAGCCCAAGTCAGGGTTGAAAGCGATTTTGGTGGTAGACAATGTGGCAGCGGGCCCATCCATCGGTGGTATCCGCATGGCTGAGGATGTGAGCGTCGAAGAATGCTTCCGACTGGCAAGAGCCATGACCCTGAAAAACATTTCGGCAGGTCTACCTCACGGTGGTGGCAAGGTTGTGATCTATGGCGACCCCAAGATGGATAAAACAAAGAAAGAAGTTATAATGCGTGCTCTGGCAAACAGTCTCCGTGATATCAAAGAATACGTGCTGGCACCGGACATGGGCACAAACGAAGAGTGCATGGCCTGGATCCACGATGAGGAACCCCGTGTTGTCGGTAAACCGGCTGAGCTGGGTGGTATCCCGCTCGATCAGATTGGAGCCACTGGCTGGGGTCTTTTCCATGCGATTGATGTCACCGCCGAACATTGCGGACTGGAACTTGACGGCGCCACATTTGTGGTTCAGGGATATGGCGCTGTAGGGCGGCATGCTGCCCAGTTTCTGGCAGAAAAAGGTGCAGTGATGGTCGGTGTCTCCGATTCGGGAGGGGCGATAACCAATCCTAAAGGTATCGATATTAAAACCCTTGGTGCAGTGAAAGACAGGGGAAAAGGAGTACTGCAGTATTCCCAGGCAGAATCTATACACCCCGAAGAGTTGCTGGCAATAACCTGCGATATCTGGATACCCGCCGCACGCCCGGATGTGATCAACGACAACAACGTCAGCCTCATGCAGACCAGGATCGTTGCGCAAGGGGCAAATATTCCCTGTACAGAAAAAGCCGAACGCTATCTTCACCAGAAAGGTGTCTACTGCCTGCCTGATTTCATCGTCAACGCAGGCGGGGTGATCTGCGCCGCCACCGAATATCGGGGTGCAGGTGAGTTACAGGCCATGGAAAGGATCAAGCATACCCTCAGGTCAAATACCAGAGAGATCCTGATGCGCTCAAAAGAGCGTTCTATTCCTCTGAGGATGGCAGCCGATGAGTTCGCCAGGGAAAGGCTCTTGAAAATCATGGCCACCAGACGCTGGTCTATTATCTGATAATACAAATATTACATATCATCAGGCTGAAGATGTTCGGGCATACGCACTGCAACGACCCGGCCTTTGGCGGTAACCTGACCTTCGGCTATGACTTTGGCACTGACGATTGTCTTTCTCCCTTGAATTTCTTCCACCCTGGCCCTGATAATCAACTCTCCTCCCAGAGGCGTCGGGGCCAGGTAGTCTACCTGCAGTGAACCGGTCACATACCTAAAGGCAGGCAGGGTGCCAGGTTCCCTTCCCTCTTGCCGGTATGCAGCGGCTGCTGCGGTACCTATACAGTGACAGTCAACCAGTGAGGCAATGAGACCGCCATAGACATAACCTGGAAAAGCGAGATGGTACTCACGGGGGGAAAATCGTGCCACTGATTCCTCCCCTTCCCAAAAGCTTCGTATCTGCAACCCGTTGGGGTTTTTGGGACCGCAACCGTAACAATGCTGCAGGGATTCCGGATAATAATCCTGAAATGATTTATCGGCCATAACGCCTCCTGAAACGAGTTTAAAGAAAGCGACACCAACAGAGAATACTCCCGTAACTATTAGAAAAGCAATGAAAATAATTGAGAATTGCCATGTGTCCAAAACCTAAATCACCGATCAGAATTCTCACCGCTGTTGCCCATTACGATGGTCACGACGCCTCGATCCTTGCCATTAACCGCGCCCTTTTACAACACCCGCGCGAAGTCGAGATTATCTATACCGGTTTCAACATGGCCGCCGAAGATATCTGCACAGCGGCAGTCCAGGAAGATGTACACGGCATTGCAATTGCTTCTTATAACGGCGGTCATATGCAGTTTTTCCAACATCTCGCGATAGAAGTCCAAAAGCGATGTTGCCGACCGGTCTGTATCTTTGGTGGGGGAGGCGCCACAATCACTGAAGAAGAAGCACACATCCTGAAAACTGAGGGTATCTCGAATATATACAGACAAGGAATAGCACTGACTGAGGTCAGTGATGATATTGTACAGACAATTGACCGAAATCTCGAAGAATTCTATGCACCTTCAAACCCGCCTTTACCGGTTGCGATCTCCCTGGCCGATCTTTCCGGCAGGCGTGCTGCACATACTGGCGGACGCCAGATCAGCACCCCCACAAACGCCAAAGTAATAGTCATTACCGGTGATGGTGGAGCCGGGAAATCAACTCTTATCGACGAGCTGATTTTTCGCTTCAGGGATCACCTGCCGGGAAAACGGGTTGCGATTCTCGCCAATGACCCGACCACCGTAAGTGCAGAGGGAACATCGGCATTTTTAGCCGATCGGGTGCGTATGAATTACATCTATGATCCCAATATATTCATGCGCTCTCTTTCCACCGGCAATGGTTATATTTCGCTGAATTGCGCCTTGCCTCAAATGGCGCAACTCTGCATTCGGGAGGGCTACGACCTGGTGATCATCGAGACTCCGGGAGTTGGCCAGGCGGGGTTGGATCTTAAGCTTCTGGCCCCTGATCTCACGATCTGTGTCAAAACCAGAGAGTATGGCAGCGCCCTGCAGCTTGCTAAGGACCAGATGCTCCAGGAAGCGGATATGGTTGTACTCAACAAGATTGACCTGGCGGGCTCAGAAGCTGCCTACCAGGAAATCGGCATGATGTTCCCCCCGGCTGATCGTAGCAAAAAGCTCTTTGGGGTGTTGGCCAAAATGCACCGGGATAAGGGGATGGACCATTTTTTCGCTGCACTCTGCGAGCGGCTGGGATGGCAGGCCCCGGAATTCGCCCCGGTCAACATCTTTGAGCATGCCAAAAAGATGGAACTGGTCCCCTACGGACGCCGAAATTACCTTGCCGAGGTTGTAAAGACCGTACGTGACTATGACCAATGGGCCCGGGACCAGCTGTCATTGCTGCGTCAAGACCCGCACAATCCTGACAATCTCGACCCCTTTTGCCGGGAGCTACTCGAAAACTGGCCCGGACAATGGCAAGAGACCTCAGCTGCGGCAATGCATAAATTCGGTATGACCAGCGCTTCCAGTTCAGCTAATGATTTCAATTTGCCAATGGTCGCCCTGCCGGACCCGCAGGACCTGGTGGAAAGCCTTCGCTTTCTGCTCGAAGAAGGTTTGCCCGGTTCCTTCCCTTACGGTACTGGCATCTATCCCTATCGTCTGCCCACAGCAGGCGAAACAACCCGCCAGTTTGCAGGTCTACGCGGCCCAGAAGAGACCAACCAGAGGCTCCACCTGCTTAACCGGGGCGTCGCCAACCCCCGTTTGTCAATTGCTTTCGACGGTATCACCCTCTATGGAGATGACAGTGACAGCGACCCCAGTTCAATGGGCAAAATAGGAGAAGGTGGAGTCTCCGTCGACAGCTATGAGGATATGAAACTGATCTTAAAAGGTTTCGATATCAGAAAGATATCCACCTCGCTCACAATCAACGGCCCAGCCCCTGTAATTCTTGCCATGTATTTTGTTGCCGCGGGAGAACTCGAACAGGAACGTGAGGAGGTAAAGCGAGGCGCTCCAATGTCGGAAAAAGAGCGCGACACCTTCTTTAATCAAACGTGCCGGAATCTGCGGGGCACCGTTCAGGCTGATATCTTAAAAGAGGTTCAGGCTCAGAACGAGTGTATCTTTCAGACAGACTTCTCCCTGAAAATGCTTGGCGATATCCAGAGCCACTTCATAGAAAAGAAGATCAACTCGTATTATTCGATGTCGATCTCCGGATATCATATCGGCGAAGCCGGGGCAACACCGGCCCAGGAACTGGCCTTCACCCTGGCAAATGGTTTCACTTACGTTGAATACTTTCTCAAGCGCGGTATGGCAGTTGATGCCTTTGCCCCCAGTCTCAGTTTCTTCTTCCGTGTCTCCCATGAGGCCGAGTGGCTGGCATACGGCCCTGTATGCAGGCGCATATGGGCTATCGCCATGCGTGACCGTTACCAGGCAGATGACCGCAGCCAGAGATTCAAGTTTCATACGCAAACCTCGGGCCGCGCCCTGCAGGCGGCGGAGTGGGATACCCTCAACCCCATCCGTCAAACCTACCATGCCTACATGGGCCTGTTGAACAACACCAACTCCCTGCATGTCGATTCCGCCGACGAGCCGATGACCACACCCAGTGAAAAATTTGTTCGGCAGGCAACACTTATCCCGAACTATCTGAGTGAAGAGGCAGAAGCCTTTTTGATCCAGAACCTGCTCTCAGGCTCATACAGCCTACGTGCTGTAACCAGTCAATTACAGGAAAAAGTACTGCAGGAACTGGAGCGCATCGACCAGCTCGGCGGTGTCGGCCCAGCCACAGAGATGGGCTACCAGCGCAATTCCATCGCCGAGAGCTCTGCCCGTTATGAGTGGGAGAAATACCCACCAACTGAAGACGAGCCGCCACCACGGAAAATTATCGGTTTCAACACCTATATTCAGCCGGTGAAAAATGAAGCGGCGGTTCCGGAACAGGCGGAACTGATCCGCCCCACCAAGGCCGATTGGGAACGCCAGATTCGTCGGACCCGCGCCTTCAGACAAGAGCATAAAGACCAAAGCGGTGAATATTTGCAGCGACTGGAACACGTAGCCCTGTCCGGCGGCAATATTTTTAGTGAATTACTGCACACCGTGCGCCACGCCACACTCGGTGAAATCACCCGATGCCTCAGGAAAGCCGGTGGCAGCTATCGAAAAATGGTATAACCACTGGTAATTGAAACTAATTTTTCAGATCAGTGATACTATCATATTTTGTATCACCACCAGCTACCGTTTCAACTCCGCTTCCGGATGGCGATTGATGGTGTATAACCATAGAGTCTGAATAAATAATGTGCTGTAAATCACGTATTGACAGAACAAACTATAGCGGTACAATCACAATATCCGGAACATCTGGAATTAAGAGAGTAAATGAGAAAAGTGGAAAAGCAGTTTGTCATAGATTCCGACCTGGCGTAGCATAAAAAGTCGTTTTCAGGCTTTCATGGTACCCACCTGAAAAGGAGGTCGGAGTCGCCGCCTTGGGGAGGGTTGTCATGAAACCGAAACATTTTATTCATCTCACCTTTTTGTTTCTGAGCATTGCATGCCTGGCACACTCTGTCTGTGCCTCCATACTGTTCGGATAGTCCAAAAGAGCCAATAGATTCAATTCTTAAAAAGGTCTCTCCTGCCAACAGGGAGCCCCATGCCCTGCCAATGGGCTAACGGGTATTCTCCCTGTTGCAGTCCGTCACCTTTTCCTGGCCCATCCTGCCGCCACGATTTCAACGGAGCATTCGAGAGATAAACCTCCAAGATAAGCCTTGCACCCATCGCCCTCCTGTGGTAGTTTCCGTCGCATTTTTTGCCCATCCGCATATTCCATGAGCTGAGACAGCCAGGTCCTTTGGTTAAGAGATAATCCAGGAGATTCGCTGCCATTTTTTATGAAATGTGCCGACTAACCCCAGCTTGATAGCACTCAATGGTACACCTGAATAATATCTATAAACAGTTCGGTTCGCAGATCCTCTTTCGAGATGCCAGCCTGCAGATTCTACCCCAGACCCGCACCGGCCTCGTCGGCCCCAACGGTGCAGGAAAGACTTCAGTATTTCGACTCATTACCGGTGAAGAAGAACCGGATAAGGGCGATATTTCCTGTTCAAAGAAAACGGTTATCGGTTACTTCTCGCAGAGTGTCGGCGAAATGAGTGGCTGCACCGTACTGGAAGAGGTCATGAGCGGTGCCGGTGAAGTGGTTGCTATGGGCCGCCAGATGCGGGAAATGGAAGCGCAGATGGCCGAACCCATGGACGACGACGCACTCGCGGATCTGCTGGAACGCTACGGGGTAATCACGGAGATGTTTGAGCACCGCGGCGGCTACGATCTCGATTCCCGTGCCAAAGCAGTCCTCTCCGGGCTCGGTTTTGGAGAACAGGATTTCAGTCTGCCTGTTGAGACTTACAGTGGTGGCTGGAAGATGCGTATCGCCCTGGCGAAAATTCTTACCATCAATCCGGACGTACTGCTGCTTGATGAGCCTACCAACCATCTGGATATCGAATCGATCCTCTGGCTGGAAGAGTGGCTGGCAACTGATTACAAAGGCGCCCTGCTGATGACCTGCCATGACCGTGATTTCATGAACCGCGTGGTCAACCGTATCATCGAAATTGCCAACGGCCAGGCCACCACCTATAGCGGTGACTATGATTTCTATCTGCGTGAGCGGGAAATCCGCCGCGAACAGTTGCTGGCAAGTTATCGTCGCCAACAGGAAATGCTGGCCAAAGAAGAAGATTTCATCGCCAGATTTGCCGCCCGCGTCTCACACGCTGCCCAGGTGCAATCACGCATCAAGAAGCTGGAAAAAATTGAACGCATAGAACTGCCTCCCGAACAGAAGGTGATGAAGTTCGACTTTCCCATTCCCCCCCGCAGCGGGGACGATGTGATGCACCTCAGAGATCTCGCCAAAGAGTGGACCACGGTCAACAATGAGATCAAACCGGTTTTCAGCGGGCTTTCGGGTACCGTCCGCCGGTTGGAGAAAATAGCTCTCGTCGGTGTAAACGGTGCCGGTAAGTCAACCCTGTTGAAAGTCATCACCGGCCAGACCGAACCGACTTCCGGCGAGGTGGTTATGGGCGCCGGGGTTACCACTGGCTACTTCAGCCAGCACTCCATGGACGTTCTCCATCCGACCCACACCGTATTTGAATCTGTGCAGGAAGTACTGCCACTGGAAAATATCGGAGTTATCCGTAACCTGCTGGCAGCGTTTCTTTTTCAGGGAGACGATGTGGACAAACGTATCGCTAATCTCTCCGGCGGTGAGAAAAGCAGGGTTGTCCTGGCCCGCCTGCTGGCAAGACCACTCAACTTCCTGGTACTTGATGAGCCCACCAACCACCTTGACATTCTCTCCCGCGAAGTTCTGCTGGAGGCACTGCAGAAATTTGCAGGTACCGTCATCCTGGTCAGCCATGACCGCCATTTCCTGCGCTCACTGGTGAACCGCGTTTTCGAGATTGACCACGGAGAAATGCGGGCTTATGAAGGTGACTATGATTATTATCTGCGCCAGACCAACGAATAACCCGAATCTCTTATGAGCACTTCTTCAGTCAGTAACAGACATTCATTGAAAGAAATGACACCAGCAAAACTTTCTAATAAATGCCCATGAGAAATCCAGGTTAAAGAAAAATTTCTTTCTTCCTGCGACAAACCATTATCCTGAGCAATCGTGCTCCGCCACGACTGCTCTTTTTTTGCGAGAAAACCTAATGATACATGCTTCAAACATTGCCCTGTCTTATGGTAAACGCGTCATTTTCAAAGACGTCAATATCAAGTTCACCCCTGGTAACTGCTACGGCCTCATCGGTGCCAATGGTGCCGGAAAATCAACGTTCTTAAAGATCCTGGCCGGCCAAATGGATCCGGACCACGGTGAAGTGTTCGTAGGTGCCAAACAGCGTATTGCCATGCTCGCCCAGGATCAGTTCGCTTACGATGAATCCACTGTGGCTGAAACCGTGCTCATGGCTCACGCCCGCCTGCACGAAGTTATGGCTGAGCGAGAGGCTCTTTACGCAAAGACCGAATTTACTGAGGCAGACGGTATCCGCAGCGGAGAACTGGAAGCAGAGTTCGCCGAGATGAACGGCTACGAAGTTGAATCCGAGGCGGCAACCCTGCTGAGTGGTCTTGGTATCAACGAAGATCTGCGCGACAAAAAGATGAAAGAACTGGAAGCTGGTGAAAAAGTACGGGTGCTGCTGGCCCAGGCTCTATTCGGTAACCCCGACATCCTGCTGCTCGACGAACCTACCAACAACCTCGACCGCAAATCCATTGTCTGGCTGGAAGGTTTTCTGGAAAGATTCCAGAACACAGTCATCATCGTTTCCCATGATCGTCATTTCCTCAATCAGGTCTGTACCCATATGGCGGATATCGATTACGGCCAGATCAGAATATACGTTGGTAACTACGATTTCTGGTACCAGGCCAGTGAACTGCTCCAGCAGCAGCGCCAGGACGCAAGCCGTAAAGCAGATGCCAAAGCCAAGGATTTGAAAGAGTTCATCGCCCGCTTCTCCTCCAACGCCTCAAAAGCCAGGCAAGCGACTTCCAGAAAGAAGCTGCTCGACAAGCTTGAAATGGAAGACCTTCCGGCCTCATCACGCAAATACCCGTATATTTTGTTTAAAGCGGGCAGAACCTGTGGCGATGTTATTCTGGAAGTAAAAGACCTGAGCAAGACCATCGACGGTGTAAAGGTGCTGGACAACTTTTCCATGGAGGTCAATAAGGGGCAGAAGATCGGCTTTGTCGGTACCAACAACGTCGCGATCACTACCCTCTTTCAGATACTGGCAGGAGAACTCGAACCTGACAGCGGCAGTTTCCGCTGGGGTCTCACCATGAGTACGTCCTATTTCCCTAAGGAAAACAGAAGCTTTTTTCAGTCCGACAAAACTCTGGTCGACTGGTTGAGCGAGTACACCCCTGTCACGGAAGGTGAGAGCTTTGCCCGTGGTTTTCTCGGCAAGATGCTCTTCTCCGGCGATGAGGCTATGAAAAAGACCAGCGTGCTCTCCGGTGGCGAGAAAGTACGCTGCATGCTGTCGAGGATGATGCTCTCCGACGCCAACGCCCTGATTCTGGATGAGCCCACAAACCATCTCGATCTTGAATCAATCACAGCGCTCAACAACGGCCTGAAGGCCTTCCCGGAGATTATCCTCTTCTCCTCCCATGACCATGCGCTGATGGCCACTGTTGCAGACCGCATCATTGAGATTCTGCCAGGCGGCGTCATCGATAAGATGCTGCCCTATGACGAATACCTGAAGGACGCTGGAGTGCAGGAGCAGCAAGAGCAGTTTCGCAACTAGCTTGAATTCCTCATGAGTATATTGTCGTAATAAAGAAAAAGGAGTTGATGCTCAGGCATTGCCTAAGTCTAATTCTCCCATTTTTTTCGACAATATACTCACCGAAGGTACCCTGAAAGAAATGCCCTTGGGGTACAGTCCATACAGTGCCATCTTCTTCAGTTTGTGGCAGTAAGCATAAACGACTATAGCTTACTACCAAAAACTTCGAACCTGACACTGCCTGAACTGATGAGAAATCCAAGCGACCCGAATTCCTCATCAGTATATTGTCGTAATAAAGAAAAAGGAGTTGATGCTCAGGCATTGCCATAAGCCCAATCCTCCCATTTTTTCGACAATATACTCACCGAGGGTACCCTGAAAGAAATGCCCTTGGGGTACAGTCCATACAATGCCATCTTCTTCAGTTGTAAGGTACAGTTGACACTGCCCGGGAAATTCATGAGTCGATACGACGCCGAATAGCTGGCCGTATCAACTCATGAATTCGACTTTTCTTCCCAGATCATGGCCAGATGGACAATAGTCTCCACCGCCCTGGTCATATCCTGTACCGAAATCCACTCGGTCTTTGAGTGAAAGTTGTGGCCGCCTGTAAAAATATTCGGGGTCGGCAAGCCCATTTCGGAAAGCCTCGCACCATCCGTGCCGCCACGAATCAGCCCCTGCCTGGGAGTGAGCCCGCAACGGCGAATCGCTTCGCAGCAATATTCGGTCACCCTGGGGTACTGATCAAGCACGTATTTCATGTTCCTGTAACTCTCCTCAACCTCAAACGTATAGTCAAGAGCAGGGTACTTTGCTTTCAGAGCCCGCAGTGTCTCCTGCATCAGCGTCTCTTTTCGCAACAATCCTTCCAGGGTAAAATCACGAATCAGATATTTCAGCACAGTCGTATTGACCGTTCCCTCCATACTATGCAGATGCATAAAGCCTTCACGGTCTTCAGTTGTCTCCGGAGTCATCTCCCTTGGGAGGAAACTGATAAACTCCGCGGCAACGGTTGTGGAGTTGAGCATCTTGCCCTTGGCATAACCGGGATGAATATTGACACCCTGAAAAGTCACCGTCACCGAATCTGCTGAAAAAGTTTCATCCTCCACCTCCCCCGCGGTTGAACCGTCAATGGTGTAGGCGTAGTCGGCAGCGAACTTTTTCACATCAAAATGCTTGGTGCCGGTGCCCACCTCTTCATCCACGGTAAAGGCGATGCGGATCGGGCCATGAGCAAGCTCCGGATGATCGACCAGGTAACGAATCGCTGTCATGATCTCTGCCACCCCCGCCTTATCATCTGCCCCTAATAAGGTAGTACCGTCTGAAGTGATTATGTCATCTCCGATGCATGCTCCCAGTTCCGGTGTTTCATCCGCCCTAATCACCTGAGTTGCATCACCCGGCAACACAATGTCCCCGCCGGAATAATTTTCATGGATAACCGGCTTCACGTTCTTCCCACTCACATCGGGTGAAGTGTCAACATGGGCGATAAGGCCTATGGTCGGCACCTTCTTAACACTGTTGGCTGGTACGGTAGCTATCACGTAGCCAGGTTTAGTCATTCTGGCGTCTGTTATCCCCATTTCATACAACTCCGCCACCAGCATGCGACAGAGGTCCAGCTGCTTGAAGGTTGATGGATAGGTTTCCGACTCTACCGCCGCCTGGGTGTCGACGGCAACATAGCGGCAAAAACGGTCAACCAGCTCTGCGACTGGAATATCAAGAGTAACCTCTGGCATATTTTTCTCCTTGAACCATAGGGTTCAAAAACTATGTATTAAGAAAAGAAGGTATATTCAATAAATTGACAGTATAACGTATTCAGATAAAAAAGCGGAAACGATCAGGAATCACTGACGCCCCTGTTTCAATTCTGACCCTATCTTCAAGACTACAAAAACTACGCTATGACTGAAACGGTAAACAACGGGAAAAACGTAAATACAGAATTTCTGGCGGAGATCACGGAGCTTATTGAAGATCTCACGTCCGAGTTGCATTTTCGCGGCTGTGACGAGGAGCACAGGTTAATACAGCGGGCAAGAAAAATACGGAGGGAATTACTCATTGCAAGAGCTGACTGAATGCGCCAACCCTTGCAGCAAGCAATCAGATATCAGAACCTGAACACTTCAATTAAGTCATCCGGTTGCAAGGTTGTTTTTGGCTCTACCACAATATAGCCATCGGCTTTGACAATGGAGGTCAGCATATGGGAGCCCTGCTGCGGGATAGGTTTTACGGTGGGGACAGTATTGGGCTCATCCCGGATTGTTACCCGGATGAAATCGGTACGGCTGCCGCTGTTTTCTATGGCCACCTCGGCACGTGCTGAAAGAGATTTCTTCAGATAATCGACACCCTGCAAAGCGGCCAGACTGGGAATCACGTAATTCTGGAAGCACATAAAGGCCGACACCGGATTACCCGGCAGGCCAAACAACAGGGTCCGCCCTTTTTTAGCGACAAAAAGAGGCTTTCCCGGCTTTTGCCGTATTTTCCAGAACAGTTGTTGAAAGCCCACACGTTCTGCCGCCTCTTTGACATGATCATGTCTGCCCACCGAAACGCCACCAGAACAAAGAATAATATCACTTTTATGTTCCAGGGCCTCTGCCATCGAATTGACAGTGGTTTCCAGGTCATCTTCTACGTGCATGCAATTCACCAGGGTGCCACCAGCTTCACGCACGGCGCATTTCAGCATCGGCGCGTTCGAGTCACGAACCTGATAGGGTTTGATATCGCCATCCCCATGGTGAGCAAGCTCAGTACCGGTGATAAAAAGTGAGACACGGGGCGTATCGTATACCGGCACCTGATGGGCACCAACCGCCGACAACAGGGCAACCTGCCTGGCGGTAACAACCAGGCCATGGGCCATAATCACTGTCCCGGCAATGAACTCTTCACCGGCATAGCGGACGTCCTGCCCCTGTTTTCTGCATGCCATAATCTGAACGACATCGCCCTGTTCACTGGTATCCTCGACCCTGATAACAGTATCCGCGCCATCGGGCAGCATCGCACCGGTGCTGATTCGCACAGCCTCGCCAATGGCTACCACACCCTCATAGGGCACACCAGCCTGGCTTTCACCAGCAAGCTTAAGACGTGCGGGATTCGACTCGCTTACATTCTGAACATCCTGCCAACGCGCAGCATAGCCGTCCATGGCAGAACTGGTATACCTTGGAGATGGTTCGGGGGAAGTTATGTCTTCTGCCAACCTGCGTCCCAGTGCTTCCTCTACGGGCACATATACCACTTTGGGTTCTGGAAGGTTTTCACGGAGCAGTGAAAGAGCCTCAGGTACCGATATCATAGATCATCCTCAAAAGGTTAAGCTTGTCCGCGGTAACTACGTACTTTTGGTGAATGGCGTTAAATTCTCAACCACCAATGGAGGCCATGGAATCTTCGCTGCTATTCCCGTTGAGCTTGGCAGCCTCCATGCCGTTCTTCAGTTTTTTGCTCACCGCTTTACGAATTTCACCGGCAACTTCTGAGTCATCTGGGGTTGCCCGCAACAGATCGCGCAGGTTCAATGCTCCCTGGTCGTAGAGGCAGTTTTTCATCATGCCGCTCGAGGTCACTCTAAGTTTATTACAGGTGGCACAGAATTTTCGGGATTCACCCTCGATGATTCCCAGGGTTCCGGCATAACCGGGCAGGGAGAATTTTCGGGCGGTCTCGACATATTTTGAGGAAAGCTCGGTGAGCCCTGGGAAGAGTTTGAACAGTCGCGACTCAAGAGTCTGGGACATCTCGATAACGTGATGTTCTTCAGCGCCGGAAAAAGGCATCAGCTCGATGAAACGCATCGCCACCGGATAATCCTTGACCAACTGCGCCATGCGGAGCAACTCATCATCACCGGTATCTTCCTGAACAACGGCATTCACTTTCAGGGGCAGTTCAAGCCTGAGGATTTCGTGAAACACAGCCAGCACTTTTTCCAGCTTGTCGCGGCGGGTAATCTCTTTGAAGCGCTCGGCATCAAGTGTATCAAGGCTCAGGTTAATGCCTTTTATGCCTAACTCTTTCAAGCCCTGCAAATACGGCCCGACTGCAACACCGTTGGTGGTCAGGTGAAGACTCAAGCCGGGGCTCTGCTCTTTGAGACGCTCCATAAACTCCAGACACCCTTTGCGAACAAAAGGTTCACCGCCGGTGATCCGGATTTTATTGACCCCCAGACTTACGAAAATTCTGGAGAGACGCTCCATCTCCTCGTAGGAAAGTATCGATTTATGGTCAAGCACATTAACCCCGTCTTCCGGCATGCAATAGCGGCAACGCAGGTTACATCGATCGGTGATTGAGAGACGGAGATAGGTAACTTTACGCCCGAATGAATCAATTAATGGCGAAATATCGGTGGAACAGCTTTGGCAGGTTCGTGCATTCATGCAGACTCCTTTTCAAATTTCGGAAGGCAACGTCGTTTCCAACGCAACCCTATCGGCATCAGGCCGTTCTTCCGCATTTAAGCACGGAAATTTAGGCCTTTCAGCTCGGAGTTATATGTAATTTCAGGCGCTCTACAGAGCCTCTCGCTCTATAGCCTTTACCTGCAGTACATTTACATAAAAAGATAAGACATTGCAAGGCCAGTACAGAACAATTTCACGAAAAGGTTATACTCCCGTAATCTGACAGCCGGGTTATCAACGCAAGTCAGTTAGCAAATTGTAAATATAACATGCTGCCTATATGACTAGATCTTGTGGTTCACCCTGGACTCCGACGCAATACGCTCCTGTCGTCCCGAAGAGAGAAGCCGTACCCTCTTGGTAAAATATCCAGAAATAATCAGACCCCCAACCAACGCCGTGATTGGCGCGACCAACACCAGACCGATAGAACCAACCAGCGTGCGCATAATCTCAGCTGCGACGATCTTCAAATTCAGCATACGCATGATACTTGGCTCTTTCACCTGGAAAATCATCAACAAAGTCAGGTACCCACCCGAGTACGCCAGCAACAAGGTGGTTGCCATGGTACCGATTACATGGCGACCAACATTGAAGCCTGATTGAACCAGTTCCCAGGCAGTTATCTCAGGCTTTTTCAGCTTTACCTCATCCATGGAAGCCGCAATATCCATAGCGATGTCCATACACGCCCCGGAAGCTCCTAAAATAATCGCCGAATAGAAAATTTCCCTGATATCGAGCTGGTAGTAGCCGCTGAAAACTAATGCGTTCACATAGGGTTGGGTCATACCAACCAACCCCACCCGGTTGCAGAAAAGCAAGGTCACCAACAAGGTGACACAGAGCCCGCAGATAGTACCGATAAAGGCAGTGGCCCCTCTTCTGTTCAAACCGGCTACCAGAAAAATAATAACCGCCGATAAAAGCACCAGGGTGAGAGTTGTCGTCATAAGCGGGTCATAACCAGCCAGAATCCGCTGCACCAGCACTTCCCAGATGATGAGAACAGTGAACATAAAGGAGAGCAGCGCCTTTATGCCGACTACTCCGGCATACAACAGGAGGGCCAACACAAAAATACCAAACAACAGCAAAAGAGCATCCTGCCTGTAGAGATCAACTGCCTTGACATGGGCTATGCCACCCTCCTCCAAAATCACAGCAACGATAATTTCATCACCTGGTTTAAATATGTTCTCGATATCGCTCTGTCCTACCAGACTATTGGTTGCTGAAACACTTTCTCCTGCGAAACTCCCTTCGAGCAGCGTAACCTCAAGTTCCTGATAACCGATGTGGGACAGACCTGAAGAACGAACCTCCGAATTGTCTACAAGAAGAACTTCTGCCCGCACCTCCTCCACCTCAGCATTCATTGGGTCAGAGACACCAGACCATGAATAATAAGCTACAATTACAGATACTATTACAACCAGCAGAAGCAGATGTGAACCAAGCTTTTTATACATATTGCATCCAGAGAGGAAAAACGAAAAAAGCCCGCTCCGATAGGAAGCAGGCCTTTTCCAGTGCATACAACCAGAACAACCGGGTGATCAAAACGGCCTGCGGCTCATTACAGAGTGAAATTCAACAAATCGGCCATGGTATCGGCGATCTCAGTGTTATCCTTGAAGCCTGCAAAGCGCTGGGCCTCGACACCGGTGGCAGACATCGGAATCATGGTTGCGGTATGGATGGTGGTGGTCCAGTTGATGTTGGCGCGCTCGGAGAGGATGTGCGCCGCAGTAAGGGCCGCCGGATTCACTTTGTAATAGCCTGAGGTTTGCCCTGCATCGGCATCAGTCATGGCCCGCTCAAGCCTGGCCGCCTCACTCTCGTTCAGGTTGTCGAGGCCAAACTCATTTTTTAAAAAAGCGAGGTATGCAGCCTTGTCACCTTTATACTGTCCTTTACCATAGGCCAGAGTATCCTCCACGCTGATCCTGGTGGCGAGCAACTGGCTCATGTCCAGCTTATATCCTTTTGAATCCATACCAAGCCCCATGCCGCCGGTCTCATGATCGCCAACAACGACGATCAGGGTCTCTTTCGGATGCTGCTGGTAAAAATCATAGGCAACCTTTATAGCCTCATCAAATGCAATGGTATCATAGATAACACCGGTGGGATCATTGGCATGGGCAGCGTGGTCAATACGACCGCCCTCAACCATCATGAAAAAGCCATCGTTATCCTTTTGCAGAACCTCGATACCGGCCTGAGTCATCTCAGCCAGTGATGGAACCGCGCTGTACGTGTTTATTCGCTCAATCTCATACGGCATGTGGGTGTACGTGAAAAGCGCCACCACCTTTTCTTCCTTGGTAAAATCAGTCGCACCGAATGCTTTGGCCCCTTCCATGCCGATGAAGGTGCTATAGCCTGACTGGTGAAAGGCTGCTACCAGATTTTTCTCATCTTTACGCTTGGACTTGATAGTCTTGCCAATGGCATCACCGTTTTCGATCTTCATACTTTTCGGAATGAAATGGCGGATACCTCCTCCCGCCAGGAAGTCCACACCACTCTTCAGGTAGTCTTCGGCGATCTCGTTCTCATTGTTTCTGGAGATATTATGTGCGGCAAACGCAGCCGGAGTAGCGTGGGTGAGGCGGGTGGTGGTGATGATACCGGTTGCCATACCCTCAAGCTCGGCAGCTTCCACCAGGGTTTTCACGTCATTGCCTTTGGCATCCTTACCGATAACCCCTTTATTGGTCTTGACACCGGAAGCGAGCGCGGTGCCTGCAGCTGCAGAATCGGTAATCAGGGTATCGGCAGCATAGGTGGTGTTCAGACCCGCCACCTCAAAGGTATTCATCAGTAACTCTTTACTGTTGTCCTGCTCTTTCTCGCGAACAAAAAACTCGCTGAACTGCCGTTGGGAAGCGCCGAGACCATCACCAATCATATAAAAGACATACTTGGGCTGCTCTGCGCCAATGGCCGGTGCGGAAATGAATAGAGCCACCATACACAGGCCAACGGTTTTCTTGATTCCTTGCATTGTTTATTCTCCTGAATGGATTTGTGGTTTTACTTGTCTCAACAAAAACCTCTATCAACCATCAGCAATGAACCGTATTCCTGTTAGCGAACTATTATATTTCGTTTAATATCAACACAATACCACTTAGTGGCATTGCACTATAACTTTTCACTATCAACCGACATGTGCCCGGTTCCTGTAATTGCCGCCTCCACCTCTTCGAAAACTGCTTGCATCAAAAGCGTTACCGACTGTCGAGGATGCATCACCCGGTATAAATTCCGCATAAAACGTTGCCCTGAGACCTGTACAGGATACAGCGCCCCACGCGCCATTTCCCGCATTACCGCATGCTGGGAGAGACAACTCAGGGTGCCGGGGTTGCGTAAGACGTTCTTGATCGATTCTATCTGATCCAGTTCCATAAAGAGATTCAGCTGCTGTCCCTTTTCCTTGAGCTGATGTAAAAAGGCCTCTCTCGTTCCTGAGCCGCTCTCACGCAAAACCCAGCGGTAATCAAGCAGTTCGTCGATAGTATACTGTTTTGCCCCTGCGAATTCTTTGTCTGAAGTAACCACCACCAATTCTTCAGAACCAATACGGGTGATATCTAAAGTCCTGCTCAACACCTCTCCTTCAATAAAGCCGACCGGCACCATTCCAGCTTCCACCTCGTGAACCACCTCACTGGAGTTACCGGTTTTAATTGAGATCAGTGCCTTAGGGTGACGAAGCTGAAAATCATACAGCATCTGGGGGAAGAGATAATCTGCCATTGTCTGGCTGGCACCGATTTCGAGTCTGCCCGAGATGCAATCGGTTTTAAACATCAAGGTGACATCTTGGAATCGCTTCAACACCGGTGTCAACTCTTCTGCCAGTACCTGACCATTGCTGTTCACGGTTATCTTCTTATGCGCCCTATCGAAAAGCGGAACCCCTACCGCCTCTTCAAATCGCTTGATGGCTGTGGAAACAGCCGATTGTGTCAGATAGAATTCATGCGCCACACTCTGGATTTTACCGGTGCGTACCAGAGCCAGAAACAATTCCGCCTGCCTGAGAGTGATATCCATATATGCCACCTTATAAGAGAATCGGCTTGATTAGATTCATTTTAGTCAATAGCAAAAAACTATCAATTTGACTGAACCATACTCCTCCTCTATATTTCGGTCAACATTTCAATAACCATGGAGTACTATCATGCAGTTATCACTACGATCATCACAACTCCCTTCGGCACAGACGTTGAACGGGTTGTGGTTTGTGGCCCTTTTCGCCATGTCAGCAACCCTTATTTCACAACATTCACTGATAATCACCCTTGGTCTCAGTCCCCTGATCATCGGCATTCTGCTCGGGACCGCCTACGGGAATACCCTGCGCTCACATATGCCAACCACCTGGCTCCCAGGAATCACCTTTTCCACCAGACCTCTCCTTCGTTTTGCCATTGTGTTGTATGGGTTTCGCCTGACTTTTCAGGACATCCTTGCCGTAGGTCTTCCAGGCATAGCCCTTTCAGGCACCATGATTGTTTCCACGCTGCTGCTCGGTTATTTCACCGGTACTCGCCTGCTCAAGATGGATAGGGACACCGCTTTTCTCACCACCATCGGCAGTTCGATCTGTGGGGCTGCAGCGATCCTTGCGGCTGAGCCGGTATTGAAATCCAAATCCCATAAGAGTGGTATTGCAGTGGCTACAGTTGTTGTTTTCGGCACCATAGCCATGTTCCTGATGCCATTTCTCTACAAAAGCGGGCTGCTGGGGATGGACGAAAAGACCTACGGAATGTTTGTCGGTGGCACAATCCATGAGGTAGCCCATGCAGTAGCGGCTGGAAGTGATATCTCTACCACGGCAGGCAGTAACGCTATCATTACCAAGATGATCCGGGTGCTCATGCTAGCACCGGTGTTGATTATCGTTGGCCTGATTTTCACCAGAAAAAACGCCAACGCTCAAGATGGCAGTACAGGTTTTGCAATTCCCTGGTTCGCCGTGATATTTCTCGCCGTTGTGGGCTTTAACTCACTCAACCTGCTGTCGGTAAGAATGGTTGATTTCATCAATAATCTTGATATCTTCCTGCTCACCATGACCATGTGTGCCCTGGGCATGGAGACCAGCTTCAGCAAACTCAAAAAAGTCGGTCCTGCCCCTATTTATCTGGCTGCTATCCTTTTTGTCTGGTTATTCGGCTTCGGTTACCTGGCAACGATGTTCTTCACCAACTGGCTCTAAGCCGAGTTTTCACAAAAATTGAGTTACAACCCTGAGAACCGCAATACGGAAGGAATGGTTTGCAAGAAAGAAACTTTTTTACATAGAATTGCAGTAGGTACAAATTAAGGGAGGGCCGTAACAGAATCGGCCCGCCAATATTTTCGGCCAATGGAGATCAGATGGCGGCCAATGCCGGAAAGCATGTACGCATAGTCTGTTTTATCCTGAAAGTTCTTGGTGTTCTTTACCTGATCGGTGCTGTCGCTTTTCTGGTGATGGGTACAACCGCCTTCTTCAATCAAGGCAATTCTGGTTTTGCATCTGCAACTGCGGCTTCGCCCACCGGTGCGGTGGTGCTTATCCCGCTGGTACTCTTCGGGGTACTGCATATCCTTGTCGCGCGCGGTTTTACCATAAATACGCGTTGGGCAAGAAGTCTGTTGTGGATATTTTCGCTCCTGAACCTTACCAATATCCCGTTCGGCACAGCCTTCGGAGCATATTCGATCTGGGTTCTTTACCAGACCCGTGAATGCTAACCTGGGTTTCTCATGAGATATTCGGGGCTAATTCACCTCACCTGAACTCAACAACAGTTCCGACGACTCCTTGGCCAGTTCCGCTTTTACCGCCGAGGCAATCTCCTCAAAAAGATACGGTTTCCTGATATAACAGCCAGCACCCAGGCGAATGACCTCTTTCACCTGATCGGTTTCTGTGTAACCGCTGGCGACTATCGCTTTCTGGAACGGGTGGAGTTTAAGGATCTCACGATAGGTTTCCAAGCCATTCAAACCATTTTCCATTATCATATCCAGCATTACCAGATCAACCTTGCTGGTCTGCAGATATTCTATCGCCTCTTCTCCGCTGCCGGCGGTTTTCACAGTATAACCAAGTTGGGAAAACATCATGGAAACGATCTCCCTCTGCTCCAGCAGGTCGTCCACCACCAGGATGGTTTCACCTTTACCGGTAAACTCTTCCCGCGCTACAAGGAGCTGCTCCTGTAACAGTTCTTTTCTGGTCACAGGAAAGTAGAGGGTAAAGGTCGAACCGTCGCCCGGAGTGGAAGTCAGGTCGATGTGGCCCTCATGATCCTCTACAGTCCCCCACACCACTGCCATACCGAGCCCGGTTCCGCTTCTGCCCATCGTTTTTTTGCTGAAAAACGGTTCAAATATTCGTTCTTTGTCATCCTTATCAATACCGCAGCCATCATCAGAGACAACAAGCACTACATATTCGCCGGGCTCAACTGTTGACGAAAGGCTCCTACCGTTGATTGTCTCCATGTGAGTGGAAATGCTGATTGTCCCTGGCCCTTCAATCGCCTCCGCGGCGTTAAAGATGAGGTTCATTACCGTTTTGGCAAGATGAACTGTAGAACCCAGAATGTTCAGCAAATCCGGCTTCAGATCAAGTTCAATCCTGACCTCTGAAAATTCCTGAAGCAGATTTTGATGTTCAGGGCTATTCAGATAATTCCTGATGATGTCATTGATGTTGACAACCTTATTTCGTACCACACTTCGCCTGGAGAGTGTCAGCAGGTCCTGAACAATTGCCGCAGCCTTCAACCCTGTCTCCCGAATAGTCATTACCACGCTGCGCATGGGGCTGTCTTCGGGCATATCCATCAGTAGCAAATCAGGATAACTCACCACGCCTGTGAGAATATTATTCAGGTCATGGGCCACACCACCGGCAACAGCACCGATTGCCTCCATCTTCTGGCTGCGACGCAGTTGCTGTTCAGCCTGTGCACGCTTGATTTCAAGCTCTTTCATTTGCGTAATGTTAAATGAAATCTGCATCTTCACTTCACGTCCATCAATCCAGTTGACGATGCGGTCATAATTGACATACCAGATGTTGCTTATCGGGTTCTGCCCCTCCCAGATAATTTCCCGTTTACCATCATCGTGCATTTTTCTCAGGGCACTGCTGGTACAGTGCTTGCAGGGCTCCGATAAGCGGCGGGTGACCTGGTAGCATTTGCGGCCCTCTAAATTCTCACCATAGGATTGCTTCATTTGTCTGTTCATGAACAGAATTTCATGGGTATCGAGATCGGCAACATAAATCGTGGCATGAATACTATCCATAACAGTCAGCAGTCTCTGCTGCGACTCGTTCAGCGCCTTAACCGCTCTGACCCGGGCAGAAATATCCCTGACCACATTGAGCACCACCTCCTGACCGATATATTGTATGCGCCTGGCATGACACTCCACGTCTATTGCCAAATTATTTCGATCCAACAGCCTGGTGGTAAAAAACAACTCAGTCTGAAGAGGAAGGATCTGCCCAAACGTTTCATCAATAGAGTCTCGCTCTGATTCGGGAACCAGTTCCCGGAAATTTGTCTTGAGCAGTGTCTCGCGGGAGTAACCCAGCATTTTCAAGGTCACCCCGTTGAACTCAACCAATTCCCCATGAAGGTTGTGAATAAAAACCATGTCCGCTACGCCCTCAAACAGGGTCTGGTAACGCTCATTTTCCCTGGCCTGCTGAAGATAGTTGACCATCCGGTTCAGAGAGTCTTTCAACTGCTCGACTTCCACGATACCCGTATGGCCGATCTCTTCTGAGAAGGCGTCCTTCCCTTCAGAGATCTTCAACGCCAGCGAGGAGAGTTTCTGCATGGGTTCAACCAGGGTGTAACTCAGAAAACGTGAGACGAGGAGGGCAATAATAGTCAGGGCTATCCCTGTCAGTAAAAAACTCAGAACAACTTTTACTTTGGCCTTTTCCAGCTGCTCAAGACCGGAGACGAAAAACAGCCCCGGCAATTGACTGATCGACATCGCAACATGGTCACCATCATCGAGATAATGTGCCCCGATGAAGTTCTCTGCCCCCTGCATCGACTGAACTGTGAAGTCAGTGACCTCGCCATTCAGGGCATCCCAGACCACACCGTCTCTCACCATGACCAATTGCTGGCTCTTCAGATTCTGGATGATATTTTTAAGAAAACTATCTCGTTGCAGATGATACACCGCTGCCGCAGCACCAATTTTTTTCCCCTGTCGCATCACCGGAAGATGATAGCTTATGAGCACCTCGCCCTTTTCCAGAATATCTACAATACCGAAGCTGCCGGGAGGTTTAGTAAAAACTTTTTTAAAGGGTACAGCACAGTAGTTTTCCTCAAAGGCCCTGTAGGTATTGCCGTCATTGTCCTGAACAACAAAATGAAGATCATTATCATATGAGTAGACTTCACGCAGATACTCATCCAGCTGTTTGGTGGCTCCAAGCATCAGGGTTACGCGCACAGTATTATCAAGCGACAGAGCTTTTAAACGGGTCTTGACCCTGTTGAGGCGATTATCGACAGCCAGCCCTGCCTTGCCTGACTCTGCAGCAACCCGGTCTTCGAACTCTCTGGTGAGACTTTTTGCAAAGCTGAAATACAGAATCCCGTAGACAGCAATAATAGAGACGATTACCAGACCGATAATTGTCAATGTGACCAGGGTTGAGGCTTTTCTGGAGCCCAATCCAGAGGCTTGCAATTCTCGTATCACTTTCTGAATACCTCGTCCGCCGCCAGCAGGATATCTGAAGGAATTTCCAAACCAAGTGATTCAGCCCGTTGAAGGTTGAAGACCAGCGCCACTCTTGGTGCATCTTCGATGGGCAGCGTACCGGCTTCCGCGCCGCTCAGAATTCTCGCAACTTTCTCCCCCGCAAGCTGGCCCATGGCAAAAAAATCGACGGTCGCACCACCATACAGTCCCTGCTTGATGAAGGCATAATTCAAGCCTATGGCAGGCTTTGTAGAATGGGATATATAATAACTGATAATTTCCTCTGCAGTATAGGTCTCTCCGGAACTATCGTGGAGTAACAGTGTGCCCAGGTATATGGCGCCAATCTCCGGGTCATCGTTTGCCTGGGCAATAATTTCCTGAAACTCTTCCCAGGAATGAACTTTTGTTCTGGCCACCTTGTCGACCACATTTGACACCGACTGTTGCCCAGGCAAGGACAACTCAAGATCAACCTGCCGGGAAATAGCCTTACCTGTCGGCGAAAGGTCCTCCAACACCAGAATCTTGTTATATTCATGCATGATCGACATCACTCGCACCGCTTCAAAGAAATGAAGCTTTTCATACACACCGGTAATCCTGCCACCGGGGTTTTCGCGGCTACTCATAAAGGTATATTGGGAGTTATATTCTTCCGGCTGAGCGTTCATCCCGCTGAAGACAAAGGTCTGGTTTTTCATCCCAGATGAAAGAGCAATGGTTTTAAACGCGTTATCATCAAGGGTAAGGACAACATCAGGCTGATATTGCTCTATTTCCTGAATAGCCAGTATTGCCTGCTGTTGAATAAGAGCGGGGCTATTATTGGTGCGCTTGGTATCCATATAATAGGTGCGCACAGCCAGATTCTCATCAACAATCCAGCCTGATCTGGCCAGGCCTGCTATCGCACCGTCATGCTGGGGCTGACCGCAGAGGTGCCCTGCTTCATAACTGTGAACGATGAAGAGTTTCTTTATCGCCGGAGAAGATGCTGAGAGTTGAGCGCTCCCCTCGTGCGGCAAAAGAAGTACCAGCACCCAGAGGGAACACACCAAACTTTTATTTGCAACTTTTCTTAATTCTGACAACACTTTACGTTCATGCACAGATACCATAACGCTCTACTCATTTAAATAAAAGAGAAGCCTACCTACACGAAACCATTGCCACATCAGACTGATGTCGCTGTTTTTATAGACGAACAGAAGCTGAATGTAAACTACTCCCCAGCAGGCAACAACAGAAAAATAGTCCCTTTCCCCTTATCGTCACCAGCTGACGACACTCTACCAATCAACTGAAAACACAACTTTTTCTAAAAAAAATGACATTACCGTTTTCCAATATCCCAACTGAGTCTATACAAAAGATGTCGTAAACTTCTGAATAGTTCAATTAATCCTTTAACATATCAGGCAATGAACCGGCTTGACTATTTTTTGTATATACACTATTTCTGCAAGGCGAATTGGCCTTTTTCCTGATTCATAAATATTGGAATCAAGGGCTTAGCAACAAACACAACAAATGCTTGCTGGTGATCTTTAAATGATCCGGGTATCTGATCAACCATTGATCGATTCCCGCAGGGAATCCGGTGTAATTCCGGAACGGACCCGCCGCTGTGAGTGAGGACGAACACCGCATATACCACTGTACTGTAATTTCAGGTTGAAATCGGATAAACGGTACGGGAAGGTGCGGTAAGTAGGGTGATCCACGAGTCAGAATATCTGCCAACCAAGCCTATTGTTCTCGGAGAGATGGTAAATCCCCGGGCTGACACTTGTCGGTTCGGGGATTTTTCTATCTCCCTCCGGCACCAGATTGGCAACAGCATCGCGGCGTCTGATAACAGTATTGAGCGTCGCCCTCGGTTGCCGGGAGGGAGTATGAGCAGCTATTCGATATTTCTGGTTCTTTTTGGAGCCTACATTTTTTTCCTCATCGCCACGGGTTACTACTTTAACCGGAGGCAAAAAACCGTGAGGGATTTTCTATTGGCCGGCAAGAGCGCCGGAACGTTCTCCATTGGTTTTTCCGCAGCCGCATCCTGGCTGACCGCCGGAGCCATGCTGGCGGTTATCGGCTTTTTTATCCTTCTTGGCATGGGCTCTGTCTGGGGATTTGTGGCCCCAAATATTATCGCACTCCTGATTATCGCTCTTCTGGTCAAAAAGATCAGATCAATCCCAGCCATGACCCAGCCCGAACTGCTGGAAATCCGCTATGGTTCATTTATCCGCACTCCTGTGGCTATGATCATCATCGTGGTAATGATCCTCTTTGCCGTGGCCGACATCAAGGGCTTTGCCATGGTGCTGCAAATCTTTTATGGCATATCCAACCTGCAGGCTGCATTGATAGTAGGATTATCCGTCGCGGTCTATGTTACTCTGGGTGGCCTGTCTGCGGTCATTGCCTCCGATACTGTGCAATTTCTCTGCCTGTCATTCTTCGTGCTGATTTTCTCGGTCCTGGTCATGGGCAATGGCGCTGAAACCAGCAGCCAGGCGATATCTACCATGGTTACAACCACAGGTGCGGACTGGTGGAACCCACTCTCAATCGGTTTGCCTATGGTACTCATCTTTAGCGTTGCCATCATCCCCGGCTGGATAACTGAACAAGACCCCTGGCAGAAAGTATGGGCAGCAAGAGACTCCCGGTCAGCACGCAACGGCATGCTCTTCGGCTCTTTATTGGTCACTCTTGTTTTCGGAGGCTGTGCCTTCATAGCTCTGGGCCTGAGAAACATCTATCCTGATATTGCCGCGGCCGGCTTTCCCATGGGAATGGCCCAGGCAGAGCCTGCTCTTTTGCATTTCATCGTCAGTCAGAACTATTCAGATATTATCGTGGCCCTCTGCGCTGTAGCGCTTGCTGCTGCTGCCATGTCCTGCGCCGACACTTTTGCTGCGTCTGGTGCCTCATGCGTGGCCCGTGATATATATCAACGACTCTT
Organism: Desulfosediminicola sp.; assembly: GCF_048381775.1. NCBI lineage: Bacteria > Pseudomonadati > Thermodesulfobacteriota > Desulfobulbia > Desulfobulbales > Desulfocapsaceae > Desulfosediminicola > Desulfosediminicola sp. Next base: position 105,460 of record NZ_JBLXGE010000014.1, read on the forward strand.
CCATCCCGCAGCATCGATGAGTGAAATGATGCTGGTCAACAGGCTGAGTGTGCTCCTTATCATCGCCTGCGCCACCATTGGCTCTTTTCTGATTGACTCGATTATCGACGCCATCCATATCGCCACCTTCATAGCCAGTGCCTCGTATTTTTTCGCGTTGATGGGAGGTATGTACTGGAAAGGAGGAACCGCAGCAGGAGCGGGGGCTTCCATGTGTACCGGCTTTTTAAGTCAGTGCGCTTTTGTAGCCTATGATCTGTTCAACACCCTGCCCGGCGCGCCACCCGCACTTGAGGCTGTGCATCCAATCCTGATGGGACATGGCGTTATAGTCGCCATGGCTGTCAGTGGGCTCGTTTATTTTAGCGTATCTCTCGTTACCGCTCCTTCGCCGACATTCAGGCTGGCACCATTTTTTGCCGATGAGGGTAAAGTATTGGCAGCAGCAGCACCTCAAAACAATTTCCCTGAGCCGGTCTTCCCCCGTGAAATGACTATTACTGAACGCATCGAAGAGGACCAGATTTACCTTCGCGCCCAGGTCATTCTGCCCCGGGATCTTACCTGGCAGAGCATTGTAAATCTCATTCCACAGGGCTTTGCCCACTGGATCGTTTTCTCTGGTCAGGATTCGATACGGAGATGTACGGAAGCCGAGATCCAATCCTGCGTCTCTTTCACCTGCGGGGAAACTGTGCAGAAAGGTTACCTTGAGATTGAAGGCTACGGTAGGCCGGTCCATGAGCTGAAACGTGAGCTGGCACGTGCGTACGATGAAATCATGCAAAGTGCAGAAGCACCTCATTAAACAGGGCCATACAAAAAAAAATGCCCCGAGCCGCATATGCGACCGGGGCATTTTTTTTAACTCGAAGAGAATAGCAGGTTATCTGGCCATTACAAACTGACCATTTTTCACCTGCACCATGACCATGGAGTCCACTCCCAGTCCGTTATGGTCTTCTTCGGTAATATTATAGATACCTGAGATACCAATATAGTTTTTCGTCCCTTCAATCTCAGCCCGAATCGCCTCTCGATCGGTACCCACCTTCTCAATCGCGTTTGCCACCATCATAATAGCGTCCCAGGCGTAACCGGAGTGAGTGTTGATCGGGAACTGTGTATCGTACCCTTTTTCTTTATAAAGAGTTACAAATTCCTGGATAATGGCTTTCTGCGGGTCACTATCCGGCAGTTCGTCCACCACCATCAGCTTGGTGGCAGGCATCCGGTCTCCTTCACTGGCGCTGCCGGCAAGCTCGATATACTTGGGATCAGGCAGACCATGACACTGAAAAAGTGGAAGTTCAATACCTAACTGTGCCTTGTTTTTGGCAATAATGGAGCCTGCCGGGCCGATTGTCCAGGCAACAATGGCTTGTGGTTGAGCATTCTTCACCTTGGTCAACTGGGCGGTCATGTCAGTGTCCCGGGTACCGAACGATTCGCGGGCAACGATCTCGATTCCATATTCTGCAGCCAGTTTATCCATCCAGCGGGCACCATCTTTACCAAAACCATCTGCGGCTGAAAGTAGCGCGATTTTGCTCAGCCCTTTTTCCTGCAAATAATTAAAGAGTCGTCCTACGGCGATACTTGAACGCTGGGGTGACTTAAAAACGTACTTATATGGGCCGAACTTACCACCCATAATCACCGGATCACCGCCAACGGTCATAAAGATCGGGGTCTGGCCCTTATCCACAACTTTTTTTACATTCATACCTGTATCGGTCAGGGTTGGACCGATAATGGCAACCACATTCTCTTTGTGGATGAATTTCTTGGCAATGGAGGCAGTTTTAGCCGGGTTGGCCTCGGTATCTGCGATTATCAGCTCCAGTTTTTTGCCGTTAATACCGCCTTCTCCGTTTATTTTCTCCACCACCATCTCGGCGACCAGCTTCGTCGGCGTTCCGATAAAAGCCGCCCGGCCGGAAAGATCGAAAAACGCACCGAGCTTGATGGTCTCCGTGGCAAAAGCCGCGGGGGCCAGCAACGGTATCATGGTCAATGCTGCCAGTAATCGTTTCATACTCGTTCCCCTCTTTCTCAATTGTGTTTATCAGACGATTTCATCCTGTATTCTATTGTCGAACACCCGCTGACTCTTCCGCTCCGAGCGCGGCAAACCACCATATTCCGTTACCTCTACCTTTACCGAAACCAGCAACTGCTTTTTAACCTGATGGACCACTTCCTGAATGAGGTCATGAACACGTATATTCCCTACCCCTTCAGCCCGCTCTACCACCAGATTCATGTGATCACGGCCCGAGTCATCCCGTCGCAGATGGATCTGGTACTCCGAACCCAATCCGGGCACCGCCGACAGGATAGTGTCGATGCCGGAGGGGTAAATATTCACACCTCGAAACTTGATGGTATCGTCGGACCGGCCCCTGATACGTGAATGACGTGGCAAGACAGAGCCGCAGGTACATGCCCCCGGTATCTTTCTGGTGATATCTCTGGTTCGATAGCGAATGAGAGGTGATCCCTCCTTGCAGAGGGTGGTGATGACCATCTCACCCCATTCACCGTCAACCACTGGTTGCAGTGTCTGCGGATCAAGAATTTCCAGCAGATAATAGTCACCCCAGTAGTGAATGCAGTCGTGATCGGAGCACTCTATCCCGGTACCAGGCCCATACAACTCGGTTAACCCCGTAATATCAAACAGCTCTGCACCACCAAAAAGGTCAGAGATCTTCTGTCGCATGGAGCGGCTGGAGCGCTCTGAACCGTAAATAATCCTATTCACCGCAATCTTGTCGGCAATACCCCGTTTATGGATCTCTTCGGCCATGAGCAGAGCCATGGATGCCGTCGAACAAAATACAGTCGACTGGAAATCCAGCAGAAACTGAATCTGCATATCGATATTGCCAGGCCCGATTGGAACTGCCAAAGCACCTATTTTTTCCGCCCCCAACTGAAAACCCATACCAGCGGTCCAGACACCATAACCAACAGCAATCTGCACCCTGTCCAGAGGCGTCACGCCCGCCATCTGATAGCAGCGTGCAAAAAAGTAGATCCAGTCATCGAGATCTTTTTGCGTATAACAAAGCACCTTGCGTTTACCGGTGGTGCCGGAACTGGCATGAACCCGTACCAGCTGCTCGAATGGCACCGAACGGAGCGGAAACGGGTAGCCGTCACGAAGATCGTCGGCCGTGGTAAAGGGGAGTTTCTGCAGGTCGGCAAGGCTTTCAATATCGGCCGGCGTCACCCCGGCCTCTTCAAATGCTTTTCGATAATGGGCCGAACCCTCGTAGGCGTGGGAAACGGTCCACTTCAACCCTTTCAGCTGATGGGCCTCGAGTTCCTCCCTGCCGGCAAAGTCAGGCATAAAATTTCTGGTATGCATTGCGGGTTTCTCCAAACGTATATTAGTCAGACCCGCAGCCCCAAGACGGCTGGCTGCAGGCTTTTTATCACTTGCCGCTCCTAAGAATGCGGAACGCAGAGCGGGATCATTGAGCAGCGCGGCGCTTTCTCCCTGCTCAACTACTTTTCCGTTGGCCAGCAGGTAGGCCTTGTCAGAAGACGACAGTGCCCGTGCTGCATTCTGCTCCACCAGCAGAATGGTGGTACCTGCACGTGCGAGTTGGCGGATTATGGCGAAAATGTCATCGACGATAAGCGGTGCCAATCCCAGGCTTGGCTCATCCAGCAACAACAACCGCGGTTTCGCCATCAACGCCCGGCCCATGGCGAGCATCTGCTGCTCACCGCCGGACAGTGTGCCTGCGCTCTGTTCCCTTCGCTCGTAAAGCTTGGCAAACCGATCAAACACCCCTGCCAGCCGTCGCTCTTCTTCCCTGCGGGAGAGCTTTAGAGGAACCGCTCCGAGCCGAAGGTTCTCGAGCACTGAAAGCTCGGCAAAGACCTCGCGACCTTCCGGAGAAAGGCTGACACCGAGTCGTACCATCCTGGCAGGGCCGGTTTTGGTGATATCCTCACCATCCAGCAGTATCCGGCCACCGGTGGGCTTCTCCAGGCCGAGCAGACATTTAAGCAGCGTTGACTTACCGGCACCATTGGCACCAACCAGCGAGACGGTCTCGCCCGCTGCAACATCGAGATCAACCCCGAAAAGTGCCTGGGCGGCACCATAGTGAGCTGTGAGATTTTCTATTTTCAGCATCGGCGTCATTATGCAGTGGCCTCCATTTTCCCCAGGTACGCTTCCAGCACCAGTGGATTTTTCCGCACCTCTTCAGGGGTACCGATTGCAATGCAGCGACCGCTGTCCAGCACCACCACCTGATCGGCGATATCCATCACCAGTTCCATATCGTGCTCCACCAGCAGGATGGTGTGACCTTTGCGTCGAAGCATTTTCAGCTGTTCACCCACTGCGGCCGTTTCCTGGCTGTTCAGCCCGGCCACCGGTTCATCGAGAAGTAACAAATCGGGTTTACCGACTATTGCCCGGGCCAATTCCACCCGTTTTTTATCTCCATAGGCCAACACCTCAGCAGGCCAGCTCGCCTTTTCGCCGAGCTCGAAGCGATCCAGCGCTTCCAGCGCCTTGAGTTTCAACTGTCGCTCACGATGCCTGAGATACGGCAGTCGCAGCATGGCCATCAGCATTGAGGTTCCGCCCTGGTTGGTCAGACCCGTCAGCACATTGTTCAGTACGTCCAGCCTGGGAAAGAGCCTCAGATTCTGGAAGGTGCGGCTTATCCCCAGTTGACTGATCTGGTGAGCCGATAATCCTGTAATCTCCTGGTCTTTGAAAAAAATAGAGCCATCGGATGAGGGCAACACCCCTGTTATGCAATGTATCAGGGTCGATTTCCCTGCTCCGTTGGGACCGATCAGCGCTGTTAATTTTGCCTCAGGAACTGTAAACGAGACTTGAGACAGGGCAGGCAGGCCGCCAAAGTTTTTTGAGAGGCTATCAAGCTGCAACATTTTTCTGCCCCTCCTTATAGATGCTCCGGGACATATCACTGTTTTTCAATTGAGTGTTGTGTTCCACCTTCTTCCCGGCTGCCTGGTCTTTTGCATGTTTTCGCAAAGTCATTCTCACCCTGAACTCATGAGCGATACCGCTTACCAGCCCCTGGGGCAGAAACATCAGCACCAGCACCAGAATCGCACCGTGCACGAAATCCTTATAGGTTTCGAATATGTCCATGAACTCCGGAAGGATGGTGATCAACCCGGCTCCCAGGAGAGACCCCCATATAGAGCCCATACCGCCGACAACCACCATGATGACCATGTCTGTAGAGGTGAAAATGCCAAACGAGTCCGGGCTGATATACGAGTAACAGTGGGCAAAGAGTGACCCTGCCAACGAGGCCATCACCGCTGACAGCACAAACACTTTCACCTTGGCGCTACGGGTATCGACTCCAAGCGCCGCGGCGGCGGTCTCATCCTCCGCCAATGCTGCAAAGCCACGGCCAACACCGCTTCGAACCAGATTCAGGCAGAGCAGCAGACAGAGTATGGCGCAGCCCCAGAGCAAATAATGAAGCCGCACCTCATCATCAAAACGAAAATCACCAAAACCAAGATAAGGGATGCCGTAGAAACCGCTGGGCCCGCCGGTGAGCTCATCCCACTCCAGAAAAACCGCGTGCACCGTAAAATTAAAGCCGAGCGTGGCCATGGCCAGATAATGACCTGAGAGCCGCAATATAGGAATACCCAGCACCAGTGCCATCAGGCCAACAACCGTTGCCACCAGCAACATGGCAGGCCAGGGTGATATGCCAAAAGTGGTGGTGGCGATGGCAGATCCGTAGGCACCAAGCCCGAAAAACGCGGCATGCCCCAGCGAAATCTGGCCCGCATAGCCAATAAACAGGTTGAGCCCCAACACCACGATGACGTTAATGGCGATCAGGTTGGAAATACCCAGTGTGTATGGATTGTCCTCAAAAAGCGGGTAAACCAGTAAAACTGCAGATACCAGCAAGACAGTAAGCCCGGTTCGGTGCTGATAGACAGAGTAAAATAGTTTTTCTCTAGCCGACATACTCAGTTTCTCAGCCCGGCCTGAAATGCCTGCAGGTTCTGCTCTACAAACTTTGGTGGGGCAAGTTTTTCGATAGCCTCAAGACACTGCCCCTCCGTACAGAACAGAGCGTTACTGTTGACTGCCCTGCCCAGCAGCACCAGGTTTGAGAGTACCGCCTTACCCATTTCCCTGGCTATAGCCGAAGCGTCGATACGCTCGCCAACCCCTTCAGTATTGGAATTTATGAAAAGTGCACCTCCCTCTTTCATCAACGGCTGATGCACCGGTAAATTGGCATCCCAAAGAAACAGCGCCACATCGGCCTGGCCGGTGCGGATCAAGGGAGCTGCGAAATTACCGATCTTCAGGGTCGAGAGCACGGTACCGCCACGCTGGGCCATACCGTGGCTCTCTGAGGTCAATACAGGTATTCCCTGGTCCACGGCAACCTGGGCAATCACCCGGGTAAGAAAGAGCACGCCCTGGCCACCGATTCCGCTTACCACTATCTGCTGCTTCATATCATTCCCCCCTCTACAATGGCCTGGGCCGGGCAAACTGCGATACAGGTGCCGCAACCATGACAGCGATCCCCATCCACCCGGGCTGTCTCATTTTCCTTGTCCATGGAAAGTGCCGGACACTCAAAGATCTCAACGCACTGACCACACCCCAGGCAATCTTCGGTGATTTGCACCGGTGCAGCCTCCTGCGCTTTTCGTACCGCCGGGTCCATCAGGCAGCCATGCTTTGCAATCAGCACCGCCACTCCACCATTTTCATGACGAGTATGTTCATCCGCCTTACGCAGCAGTTCTTCGAAACGTGCCTGGTGATATGGGTCGCAACTTTCAATGAATTCAACCCCGGCGGCCTTCACTAACGGCATGATGGCAATTGCCTTGGTCTTCCTGCCACCTGCAGCAATCCCCATATGCGGTACCGGCTGACCACCGGTCATGGCTGTGGTGGCATTATCGAGAATCACCACGATAATGCGCGCATCCTGTACTACAGCATTGATAAGCGCCGGGATTCCTGCATGGAAGAAGGTTGAGTCGCCAATGGTCACCACCACAGTCGGTGTTGCTCCACCATCCTGCCTGTACGCCTGATAAAACCCGGCCCCCTGGCTGATACAGGCCCCCATGCAATGGACGGTATGTACCGCCTCGAGATTCATGCCGAGGGTGTAACAGCCGATATCGGAGGGAAAGATGCCATCGGGGAAGGTTTTCTTGATAGAGTAAAACGCGGCTCGATGCGGGCACCCCGGGCAGAGTGACGGACGCTGACCACGTGCCTGTACAGCTTCGTTTTGCTGCCTCTCCAAGCCGAGAAAATCTGCCAGTGCGGTGTACAGGACATCAGGAGTCAACTCCCCTTCCTTCGGGACCGCACCACTCAGTTTGCCTGCAGCCCCCGGGTGAGCAAGTTGCATCTCAATCACCGGGTAGGTCTCTTCCAGTACCAGGACTTTTGTATACGAGTTTTGCAGCGTATCGATGAAATCCGGGTTCAGCGGGTACGGCATCAACACCTGATACAGATCGACAGTACCAGTCAGTTCGAGTTCTGCCAGCAGATCGACCAGGTTCGCATAGGCGATACCGGAAGCTACCAGGGCCAAACCTTTATTTGTGCCGTCCCCCTCTACCAGTTTCGGCTGCCAGTCAGGCTCTTTGGCTATCTGCTCCAGTTTTGCATTCAGTGCTTTATGAAGCCGCGGCAAAAACGCTGGTGTGGCACAAAACCGGCCGGTATCCGGTACAAATTCCGATTTTCGATCAGGGCCCAAAGGAGTTGTAAGCGCAACACTCTGGCGAGAATGGCAGACCCTCGTCGTTGGCCTCAGAACCACATTCATCTCATATTTTTCAGATAAGGTAAAAGCCGGTGCAACCATCGCTTTGGCCTCGGCCGGACTCGACGGATCAAGCACCGGCACCCTGCCCTGCAGACAGAATAACCTGGTATCCTGCTCATTCTGCGAACTGTGGGGACCAGGGTCATCAGCCACAATGGTGAGCATGCCGCCTTTCACACCGAGATAGGCGGTGCGCATAAAGGGGTCAGCCGCCACATTGAGGCCAACCTGTTTCATTACCGCCGCAGAACGCTTGCCGGTGTAGCTTGCTGCCAGTGCCACTTCAAAAGCGATCTTCTCATTTACCGACCACTCCACATGTAGTGGATCTACAGCTTCATCCCGCCTGTTGATCACCGACTGTAAAATCTCAGTGGAAGGTGTTCCGGGGTACGCCGCCGCTACCTGGCAACCGGCCTCTATCAGCCCGCGGCCGATGGCATCATTACCCATCAATAATTCAATTGTCATACTCTCCTCTATTGTCTAATGCCACACGCCACATCATCAGCGACTAGCCTGAAACGCTGTATTTATCTCTATAACCCAACTCTCAATTCCCACGTCCAACCGGTAGTTCCCGTTGCAGTTCCGTCCAACGTCCAACATCCAACCTGCAGTTCCCATTGCAGTTCCGTCCAACGTCCAACGTCCAACGTCCAACCCGCAGTTCCCATTGCAGTTCCGTCCCACGTCCAACATCCAACCTGCAGTTCCCCTTACAGTCACTCTCCAAACAATCCCTTCGGCCGTACAAAAAGCACCAGCAGCAACACCACAAAAGCCACTACATCCTTATAGGCGCTGGAAAGATAGCCGGCTGAAAGGGACTCCAGCAGACCGAGACAGAGACCTCCCACAATTGCCCCGGGAAATGAGCCAAAACCGCCCAGAATAGCCGCCGCAAAACCTTTTAACCCCAGCAGTACCCCGACATCGTAATTGAGGGTGGTAATCGGTGTGACAAGTACACCCGCCAGACCACCCAAAGCACCGGCAATGGCGTAACTGGTCAGACGGATTCGACCGGCCGGGATACCAACTACAGCGGCCGCTGTGGGGTTGGAAGCAACAGCCCGCATTGACAATCCGAGCGATGTTCGATAGAAAAACCAGGTGAGCAGACTGATCGCACCAATGGTTAGCACCATCACCCAGAGCGCCTGGGGCAAAAGGCTCGCCCCCATAAAAGTGATAGGCACATCAGGTGTCAAAGGCGGCAGAGCCATCCGGTTCGTGCCCCAGATCAACTTGATGATTCCCCGCAATATTATGGAAAGCCCCACGGTGAGAAAGATCAGCACCAGATGATGGTTCGACCTCGCAGGCCGAAGCCCGAAGCGTTCCACAATCATCGCCACCAATGCCACTCCGGCCACAGCAAGCAAAATTCCGGGAATCATAGGCAATCCGGCACCAAAGAGACATGAGAACATCAACATTCCACCCAGGGTCACAAAATCCACCTGTACGAAATTGACGATCTTCATGGTATTATTGACCACACAGAAACCCAGAGCTATCAGCGCATAAATTGCGCCACTTGTCAGCCCTGAAAAGGTATATTGCAGTAGATCGGCAAACATACAGCAAACAGGCTCCTACATAACAACACTATCGCCGTGTGTTCAGCCTCTGTACCAGAGGGCTTTAGGGCAAACACGACAAAAAATAGCTTTACCCAAACCAAATTTGCACTATCGTACTAGTACATGGATACAAAAATAAAGAACATTTCCAGTTTAGTCAATTATTTGCTGGCCAGGACGAATCCCGAAGAGATGGAGCAGTCCCTCAACGAACTGCTAACTGCAAGCGAGTTGGACGAAATAGTTAACCGGTTGCAAATAATAAAAATGTTGAAAAAGGGCATCCCGCAACGCAAGATTGCCGAAGAGCTTGGCGTGGGCATCGCCACCGTAACCCGAGGGTCGAATGCCTTGAAGAAGAGCAGGGAAAAGAAATAGAAAAAGACAAAGGCTGTTGCCTGATTGCTGGTGATAGTAATCAGGCAGCAGCCTTAATAAATGCAATATATAGCCTTACTGCTGAGACCGAAACACAGACATCCGCTTCCCATTGTCTCGAAACCAGCTGTCTGCCTGTCAGTTATACAACATGCTTCACCACTGCGTGCTATTCCAGCGAAGTACGACTGATGATCTCGTCCTGAACCTCCTTACAAAGTTCCACAAAAAAGGCGCTGTATCCCGCAACCCGCACCATCAGGTCGCGGTACTCGTCCGGATTCTGCTGCGCTTTTTTGAGCGTCTCATTATCCGTGTAATTGAACTGCATCTGGCCATTACCGAGCACCGACGCAGTTTTGAGCAGGGTTATCAAGCCGGCCCGACCTTCAGCATTCTCCAGTGAGCCGCGCACCACTTTGAAATTATGCGCCATGCCAAGACTCATCTGCTCAACATCCATCTTGGAGACTGATTTTATAATGGCGGTCGGCCCCTTCTTATCAGCCCCCTGGGTCGGACTCATACCATCTGAAAGCGGTGCCCAGGCTGCACGCCCGTCCGGGGTGGCGCCAACCAGCTCACCAAGAGGGGTATTGAACGACTGGGAAAGGGTACCGTGAATCATCGAGGCATAAAGGGACTGATGCCCGTTCATGGTGGTTTCTGTAAAATCGACGATATCCGCTGTTATCAGATCCGCGTAATCGTCATCATTACCGTATTTGGGAGCATTGAGACAATCGCGGCGCAATTGCTCGTAGCCCTTCCAGTCCGCATCCAGCGCCTCTTTCATCTCCTGAAGGCTATATTTCCCCTCATCGAACACCAGCCGCTTTATAGCCGCCATACTGTCCACATAGGTGCCAAGTCCGGCAAAGATGGTTCCCGGCCCGGCATAACGCACGGCGCCACCGGCAGTGACATCTTTGGCGCTCTCCATACAGCCATCAACGAAAAGAGACATGTACGGTTGTGGTGCAACATCACGAACCAGTTTCTGGTTGATGACCGTGCCCCTGGCTGTAAGCGCCATGATATGCTCAAGCTGCTTTTTGACCGCCGCCTCAAACTCCTGGTAGCTGTTCAGTTGGGAGAGTTCGCCGGTATCAAGCCCTTGTCTGCTGCCGTGGGACTTGACCACTCCCCGGTTGAAAACCATCTCGATGGCAATGGGCCATTGGGTGAAACCACCAACGGTCCACTGATGGAGACGACCGGATCGCTGGGGTTCGACGCAACCCATGAGGCAATAGTCCCTTGCCTCCTCCAGCTCGAAACCTTTCTGCAGCATCATCTTGACATGCGCATCATCAAAATGGCAGGCGGGCATTCCTCCCCCTGCCCTGACGACATCCACGATCTTTTCCAGATATTCCTGGGGAGAGTCGTTATGAATACGGCAGGCAAGCGATGGCTGATACACACCGACCTTCTTCACCGCTTCCATGAACAGGTAGGTCAATTCATTGGTCGCATCGAGACCTTTGGTGGTCTGCCCGCCAACGGTGATATTGATGAAAGGCATATAACCGGCAAAGTATTTTGCAGTGGACTCGGGGGTATACCAGATCATCTCCGAGCATTTGATAATAAAGCAGCCCAGTAGCTCGAGAGCCTTTTCATCATCGATCCTGCCAGTCAGTTTATCCGCATAAAAATATGGATAGAGATATTGATCCACCCGCCCCAGTGAAGTTGAACACTGGTTTTCCTCCAGTAAAAAGAGTGACTGAATTGTCCACAGGGCCTGCAGTGCTTCGTGAAACGTCTGCGGCGGGTTGGCCGGCACCCGGCGGGTGATACGTGCCAGTTCAAGAAGCTCCGCTTTTCGGGCAGGTTCCTGCTCGTTTTCGGCAAGCGTCATGACATGGGCGGAGAGTCGATCGCAATAAGCGATGATGCCATCACAGGTCTCGATTACAGCCCGGTAGTAATCACCCTTCTCATTGGTTTCTCCCGCTTGCCTGTCGAGTTCCCCCAGCCTGTGCACCGCTTCAGACCTGATGCCATGAATACCCTTGGTCAGGAGGATGATATCGTAGCCGGGGCTGGTATCACCGCCGCCGCTGGTGTGATGATAGCTCAAATCACTCACGCAGGCATCGATGGAAAATTCCCAAAGCCCCTCCTCACGAAACAGCTTCTCGCACGCCTCATCGAGTGACTTGCCTTCCCAGAACGGAAAAATCTCTCTCTTGAGAATTTCCTTGTCCTCTTCACTGATAAGGTACGGGTCCTGGGAGCGGGTTCCAATGGTATCCAGCTCATCCCGCAGCCACCTCCAGGCGGTGTCGGGAGAAAACGAGCCGGAACGTGCTCTTCCTGTCGGGTGCCCGACAATGAGTTCCTCGTCCTGAACCAGCAGGGGTGCGGTTTCGCAACTTCGTCTGAAGCCCATGGCCCTGCGCATCTGGGCAGACTGGGAGCCATGCAGTTTCTCGACTGCTGTTACAGCCAGCGCCCGGCCTATGGAGATGGTAGGCTTCACCTTCAGATATCGAGCTTTCAAACGCTCAATACGAGGGAACACCTCCACGTTTTTGTACTCCGGATTAGGCTGGTCGTTTCCGCAATCTGTCTGAATCGTCATGATACAACTCCTGAATATGGGTGTTTTCCTGCAGCGCAGGAAGGATTCGTTAAAGAGAAAACAAAAAGATGAGAGGGACTATTGGCAGTATGGAAACAGAATGGGTCAGGCAAGAGCCCTGCGCAGCTCGTCCAGACCGTCGCCGCTGATGATGCCGGTGGCGTAGAATTCCTTCACTCCTGCATTTCTTAAAAAGGCAATTGCACGTTCTCTATTGGCTGCGGGATCATCGATTTTAGAAATAATACCGACCACTCTCCGATTGAACATCGAAGCGAAAAGAGGGGGGAAAAGGCTGTTTTTGCGGGTCGCGTCCTGAACCAGGAGCAAAACATCACAGTCTGCGGAGGTGGTGATAAGGGCGTTATAAAACCGCCTGTTCTCCAGAAACTCCCCAGGAGTATTGATGAACCGGCCATGATATTCCACGGCCATGGCTCGCCGGGGTGAGTAATCACCGGCTGAGAGGGTTCTGATAAGTGAGCTTTTTCCAACCAGGGTCTCACCGACCAGCATCACTTTCCTGGTGATATTTTGAGTATCCATCAACTGCTTACTATCTCTGAAAAACGATCTTGAAGGGCACTGATTACTCTCTTACGGCTTACTGAACTCTTTATACATGTTGCATGTTTCCCAAAGTCAGCTCTGCAAGCATTATTGTTCAAGGCCACCTGATGTTATGCGAAATGTCAATTATCGGACAGACTCCTAGGAACGGGTCATCTTGACAGTTGAGTACTGCAAAACATTTTCGAAATAATTCAAAACTTCCCGAATCGCCGCTTCCACACTCGCCACGTCTCCGACGAGCAGCAACGAACCGCCAAACCTGTCGAGAAAACCTATCTCCACCGCGGCCGCTTTGGTGGCCACATCTGCGGCGATGATCACCCCCTCATATGGCATAATGGTCATAATGCCGATGGCACCGGCAGACTCATTATCGAGGCCGAGTTTCAGGTATATTCCCTGCTGGGGACTGGCAATGACATGCGCCAGGGTCACCTGCTTGCCGGGTACGTATTCCTGAATAATGCGCTGTTTCTGCCCGCTCTGGTTCTCAATCATATCAGTGTCCATGTAGTGAAGTGCTTATAACAGATGCGCTTTCAATTCGTTGCTTGGTGACGGTATTACTACGTGGCTGTGCAGAGGACCGGAGTCACCGACAGCCGCAATGCCCGCTTCAACCGCCGCGTTTACTGATCCCACATCTCCAGTCATAGTCACATATGCCTTGCCGGCAAGTCCTGCGGCCATTCTGATTTCAATCAAGTCCACATCGCCCGCCTTGGCCGCGCCATCGGCTGCGAGAATACAGGCTGAGATGGTCATTGTTTCTATTACGCCCAGAGCGTTAATGCGGGGGATAAGCGTACTGGCATTCAAAGCCGGGATCACATCATGGTGAACACTGGCAATGGTAAACCAGTCCACCGCCATATCGCCGGCGATTTTGCAACCGGCCTCCACAGAACTTTGTATCGCCCCGGTATCACCGGCGACAACGATGACGTATCGACCGGGACAGGTGGTACGGGCCATGACCAGTTGCACACTGGCCGCCTTGATCATCTCATCGGCCACATGCATTCCCCAGGCAACACTGTTGACCTCAACACATCCGATTGTCCGTAAATCCATACCTGCTATCTCCCTGCTTCACAGCTTGCTATGCAAATAATGCCATTATCGATCGAGGCAACCACACCGTCTATGCTGGCGTGCACTCTGGCTCCCATCGCCATTTCGGGGATTTCCGCAATGAGCTGATTTTCGCTCACCCTATCTCCCACCGCCACTACCGGCCTCGCCGGCGCTCCTATATGCTGCCTGAGCGGCAAGGCCACTTGCCCGGTGGCCATTTCTCCGCCATATTTGGCATGGGCCTCATACTCTCCGAGCTTGAGCCGCTGGATAAGTCTGCTGGTCGGCACACGGCGAACATCCCTGAACAGATTGGGAACAAGCGCCTCGCCGTCACCTTCCCAAGTCACCCCTTCGCCCATGAGCGCTCTCTTAATCTGGGCGTTGACCTCCCGTGGCGAGAGCATCATCGGACAGGCGAACTTCTCGCAGACACCACACTCCGAACAGAGCAGCGCCTCACGGGCCTGACGCGACTCGAGCACCTGCGACTCCAGAACCCGCATCAGCTTATGCGGATGCAGGGAGTGACCAAGCAATTTCCTCGGGCACATATCGGTGCAGCGGGTGCACTGACAACAGATGGTATTGGTGATCCGCCGGATCTTCTCAGGCTCCATGATTTTACCGGCCACGACGGGATGGTCCGGTGGCAGAACGATCAAACCGCTGGTGGTTTTCGTGACAGGCTGACGTACATCTCCAATCACCCGCCCCATCATCGGCCCGCCATCAATAACCATGAATTGATCAATGGTCGCGCCACCGGCAAATTCGAGCACATCGACAACACTGCTTCCCACCGGCGCCTTCACCACCATGGGCCGTGCGACCTCACCACTGACAGTGATATATCTGTGAGTTACCGGCTTACCATCGACGGCGCGGGCCAGGTTGTACAACGACTCGACATTGCTGACCACAACTCCGACCTGCAGGGGAATGCCCCGCTCGGGTACGGTCTTGCCCAGCACCTCGTGCACCAGCACCTGCTCATCGCCTGCCGGGTAAAAATCTTCCAGTACAAATATCTCGATAGTGGTACAATCGGCACCGCTGATCGCTTTCCGCAGAGATTCAATGGCCGAACCATGCTTGCCCTTAACGCAGAATATGCCTTTGGAGGCCCCTGTGCATTCCATCATAGCATGGAGACCACGCAGCACATCATCCGCCTCATTCTCCATGAGATACGGATCACTCATCAGCAGCGGCTCACACGAAGCACCGTTGACCAGCACGGTTTCAACCCGGGCATCGGCTTTGACCTGGGTAGGCAAGCCGGCACCACCAGCCCCGACCACACCCATGTCGCGAATTTTGGCGACTATCGCATCACTCATCAGATTTTTATCCCATCGCTAAATATTTCTAATTACCAGGCCTGCCTGAGCAACTCAACGATATCACCTTCGGAAGGCCTTCTCGGGTTACCTGCGGTGCAGATATCGCCAAGGACGTTACGGGCGATGGTGTTGAGGTTTGCCATGAACGCGCTTTCCTCGATCTTGAGTGAACCGATTCGGTTCGGAATACCCATGGTCTCGTTCATCTCTCGAATTGCCTTAACAAGGCTCGCGGTTCCCTCTTCCACTGTGGAGGCAGGCAGCCCGATCTTTTGCGCGATCTCCTGGTAACGGATGCCCACATCAAAACTATTGAAGCGAACCACATGGGGAAGCAAAACAGAGTTGGCCAGGCCGTGGGGCACGTGGAATATGCCGCCCAGGCTGTGTGCAATACTGTGCGTAATACCAAGACCGCTGTTATTGAATGCCATTCCGGCCATGCAGGAACCAAGCAGCATGTTCTCTCTGGCCTCCATGTCATCGCCGTTTCTATATGCTCTCAACAGATAATCAAAAACATACTGTACCGCATTCAGGGCATAGTTAGAGGTAAAGGCATTGGCCTGTCTCGAGGTGTACGCCTCAATGGCATGGGTCAGCACATCCATGCCGGTCGCCGCGGTAACGTGGGGCGGAACGGTACGGGTAAAGCGTGCGTCAAGAATAGCGATATCGGGAATCAGTGCTTCATCACTGAGTGGTATTTTGACCTCGTTGATCTTGTCGGTCACAACCGAGATATCAGTCACCTCAGAACCAGTGCCGCTGGTGGTGGGGATCGCCACAAACAGTGGTTTGCCCGCATCCTCCGCAGCCTTGTCGGCGAAATAGGCGATGGCCTTTGCCGCATCGATCGGTGAACCGCCGCCAAGAGCTATGATCAGATCAGACTTGTTCTGCAGCAAGAGCCGCGCGCCCTTTACCACGGTCTCAAGGGACGGATCAGGCTCCACATCGGCAAAAACATGATAACCAACCCCACTGCGATCCAGATGGCTTTTCACCCTGTCCACAAACCCTGTGGAGACCATTACCTGATCGGTAACGATGAAAGCCTGCGTAACCGCAAGTTGCTCAAGCACATCCATGGCATCGTCGCCATAGCAGATTTTGGTTTTTCCGTAAAACTGTGTCACCAGATACTCCAATCAACCGTAAAGAATAAAACAAAGTCCCGACAGGAGAACGTCAGGTATACGATGTGAGGTCAGAGGTGAAAGGCATCAATTCCCTTCACCTCATTGGTACCCTCACTCCCAGCTGCTTACTTGCCGGATTTAGGTAAAATAACTTCAACCTCCGCATGGGGACGCGGAATCACATGCACGCTCTTCAGCTCGCCCACACGATCAGCCGCAGCAGCGCCCGCATCGGTTGCCGCCTTAACTGCGCCGACATCACCACGAACCATTACGGTTACGAGGCCACCGCCAACCTGCTCGCGGCCAACCAGTTCTACGTTTGCCGCCTTTACCATCGCATCAGCAGCCTCAACCGCACCAACCAGTCCTCTGGTCTCAATCATTCCAAGTGCATTCATGATCATTACTCCTCAGTCGAATTTGACTTAAATTGTTTTTTTGAGTGTCTCAACTATCCGGCAAGTGGTTTCCCGCAACTGCTCGGGATCACTCACTCCGTAATCGTTCTTTAAAATCGCAGCCACACCCAGAAGCATAGGGTCGATGTCCGCATTTTCAGTTTCAGCCTTACAGCCTCCGGCAGGGCAACCGGCATCTTTATCGCATTTTCCTCCGAGACCGGCCTCGCGAACAATTGATATCTTTTGTTCACTGAGCGCATCTTTGGCCCCCGGGGTCAGAATCATGGTCTCATCAACATAGATGGTGCCATTGGCCTGACAGATGTAGGACTCAAGGTCACCTTTTTCAATCAGTATCTTTTTCATGGTTTATCCTATTCTTTTAACGAGAGATCTGACAACGGAGTCATCGGGGCGTGGAATAACCACAGTCTCTATGAGATATTTACCCAGAACACTTTCCGCCTTTGCAGTCGCTTCACGCACCGAGGCAACATCTCCGCCGAGAACAAAGTAGCATTTACCGTTAATTCCCTGACCGGTTACCAACCGTAGCAAATCGACGGCGGATTGTTTGACGGCACTGTCTGCGGCCACCACTCCTGACGAGACATTGCGGCACTCAACGACACCAAGTGCCCCACCCTGATAAGCACCGGTATCTCTTTGCAATGCCCCGGCAACTTCTGCCGACACGTTGGAGATACAATAGCAGCCGCTCAACCCGCGGCCGCTCTCTTTGGCCAGCGTGAGCGAAGAGGAAACAGCTTCCCGATCACCACCTATAAAAATCAGATATCTGCCGGAACAGATGGTGGCAGCGCGGATAAGCTCTACATCCGCCTCCTTGACCATGCTGTCAGCCAGTGCCACTCCGCCGGCAATACCTTGTACTTCGACAATACCAAGTGTATCCACAGTCAGACTCCAGCAGCTCAGCCTTCGCTGCCGTCGATAATGCCGACTATGGCAGCATCAACGGGAGTATCGTCATTGCCTATGGCCTTGCGGGCCGAGCTGCCGGTCACCACCAGCACCGGCTCACCGATACCCGCGCCCACACAGTCCACGGCGACGAAATTATCAAGTTCCAGCTCTTTTTCGGTGGTGATGTCGATGCGGCGCACAATCATCAGCTTGAGGCCTTTCAGCGTTTCTTCCTTACGGGTTGCCCAGACATTACCGACTACTTTGCAGACAATCATTTTCCGGAACTCCTTTTAGTGGACACTCGAGGTTACAAGCATCGTTGAATTTCTATATTCAGCTCTCTGGCGATCTCACCGGCCAGCGGAGTAACTTTGGCGGCTGCCGGTACCTGCAGCACCGGTGCGCCCTGCCCTTCGGCATCAACAATGGTCTTTTCAGTGACGAGGTTTTCCCAGCACCTGACAAAATCTGGCTTTTTCACTGAGAACGCTGTCAAGCCGAATCCGGCCAGGGTTTCGACATAGGATTCATACAGCCTGTACAGGGGCCCTGCGGCACTGTCACTGTACGTTCTGTATTCAAATTCAAGCACTTCAACGTTTTTGCCGTTCAACAGCAGATTCAGCACTTCGCCCGCCATAGCGCCTGCGGCGCGTCCGGTTGCCAGCTCCGCCATATCATTACAGGACAACTGCGGCACGACGTAGCGATCGACGTTTTGAGTCGGTTCTGTTTCACCAGAAAACAGAATATCGGTAGCCGGTTCACAGGCCGCCCGCAGGCGACGCTCCAGCTCCGGGTTTCTGTGGCCAAGCACCAGAATACGGTGAGCCACCCGACGGCTTTCAGGCGGCTGCTCTTCATGCAGCTGTTTCACCACTTCCTGGGCAATGATGCGGGCAATTGCGTTGATATCCATACTGCTGGCTTCTCCGGAAATTATCTTATGCTGCACAGTTCAGGGCTATTCCAAGCGGTGTGACCAGAAACGGATTGGCGGGTTTATGCACCGGGATGCCAATCTCGCTTTGCATCACCTTTTCCATCTCGCCAAGACAGCAGGTACCACCAACCAGGTGAATTGCGGAAACCTTTCTGCCGGCCAGATGTCTTTTGACGATGGAAGCCATCTTCTGCACCACCGGCCGCACGATCGGTAAAATCTCACCATGTCGCTTATTCTGCTTTTTCAGCGCCTCAGCCTCTTCAAAGCTGATACCGTAACTTCCGGCAAGCACCAGGGAGACATGGGTGCCTCCGGTCGCCTCATCGGCGACATGGACGACTTTGCCGTCTTCAAAGATCGAAAGCCCGGTGGTTCCTCCACCAATATCGACAATGACGCCATCCTGCAGACCGAGCACCGCGTTGGCCGCGGTGGGCTCATCGAGAATAGCGGTCACTTCCAGACCGGCACCTTCCACCACAAAGCGGTGGGTATTGCTATCTTTGGCGCTTGTGCCGGGAGGAACGGCAATGGCCGCATGGGTCAGCTCTCTGCCCAGCTGCTTCTCAAGCTGCTTCACCAGCTTGCGGGTGATTGTGGTGGCGCCCAAGTAATCCACGACCAGGCCGTCTTTTATTACCTGGGCAAATTCCATTGCACAGGCGACCGGCTGCTTGCAACTGTTGAGAACCACCACAACGATGTAGGCGGTACCGAGATCCACCCCGACATGGAGCTTCTCATCGGCTTCAACAGGCAGACTTGTCACCAGGCACTCTTCAAGCGCCTCTATTTTATTATCGATACTCGCGAAGTTCATACGGCCCACAACCCGGAATCAGCGGTTGCTGATTCTGCCGGAAACACTCTTGTTCCAGCCTGCGCTGTTGCCCTCATCGGGATCGATATGCATTGCCAGCTTGAAGGAATCGTGAACGCGGACCAGCACATCTTCAAGTGTTACCGGACGCTCACCGTCGAGTCGGACATGAACCCTATCATTGTCGATCACGCCGAATCTGCGCGCATCTTCCGGCGACATGTGAATATGACGGGAGGCAACGATAACTCCCTCCTCAAGACCTACGATACCCGCCTGGGAGGCAAGGATGATTCCCGGCGTGCCATTGGTGTCGCCGGACTGGCGCACCGGCGCTTCAACGCCGAGGATACGGGCGTCGGTCTTGGAGATCTCGACCTGAGAGGCGTTACGGGAAGGGCCGAGAACCGCGACATTATCCATGACACCCTTGGGGCCGATCAGTCTCACCCGCTCTTTGGCGAGAAACTGACCAGGCTGGGAGAGTTCACGAACCGGGGTCAGAGGATTGCCGAACAGGGCAATCGCGTCAGCTTCACTCAGATGTACATGGCGAGCGGACAGCTCAACCGGAATGGTCTCGCTGGTGTTGTAGTTGCCAGCCTTTCCCTGCTTGCACACCTCCATCTCATTGATGACATTTTTTATCACCACTTCGAGGATGTCGTTTATTGCTTTCTCGTTCATGCTCACTTCGCTTGCGGATATAAAAATATTTTCAAACGTCTCCGCCCCGGTGAATCGGCAATCGATTCGACACCAGAGCAGTTCATTGTGCTGAAGGGAAACCGGGCCCCCCTTCAAGCTATATGGACCGGTCACATGCTGCCCTACGGCATTGCTGCGACCTGTACCCAAAATCTCTCATCTGCTCATCGGGTGACGGACACCCGATGAGCATGAGAAATGCGGGGCAGTGCCGATCATCCCTGATTGCCCGGAAGGATGATCTCAACCTCGCCATGGGGGCGCGGAATTACGTGAACGCTTACCAGCTCACCAACGTTTTTGGCAGCAGCGGCGCCAGCGTCGGTTGCAGCTTTAACAGCGCCAACATCGCCACGGACCATAACGGTAACAAGACCGCCACCTACCTGAGATTTGCCAACGAGGGTTACGTTAGCTGCTTTAACCATTGCATCAGCTGCTTCAACTGCGCCGACGAGGCCTCTGGTTTCGATCATTCCAAGTGCGTTTGAGGACATGATATTCTCCTTCAAGTGTTTGTATTCTGCTTATTGCGGCAGTTTGTGATCCCAGATGCGATCTAGGACATTTGTTTCAATTGTGCGACGATCATTTTGGTGATGGCGTCGACATCAAGAGATTCGGGCGCGGCGGTCGCAGGTGCGGCCTCGCACGCCATGTTATCGAGGTCATAGGCGATCCTTCTCACGTTCATCAGGTTGAGCGGAGTCACATTGTCGGAAGTGGAACTTCCGCCGACCGCACCGCAACCGAGAGTAAACGATGGAAAAAGTGAGGTGGAAAGCCCCACAGCACCCTGAGTAGAAGGAGTATTGACAAGCATCCTTGAAACCGGCTTCTTCATGCCGAACTCGCAGATTACTCCCTCATTGTTCGAGTGGATGGCCAGAGAGTGTCCCACACCACCGTTTTCCAGAAGCGCATGACATACTTCACATGCTTCCTTCCAGTCTTCCACGACGTAGAAGCCGAGAAGAGCGGTGAGCTTTTCCTTGGAGAAAGGATAGTTCGGGCCTATTCCCTTTTCATCGGAGATCAACAGACGAACACCACTTGGGATGTTGATGCCTGCAATCTTTGCAATGTGAGCTGCATCGCGGCCCACAATATCCGGATTCATGGAACCGTTGCCACGCTCCATGACCCGTTTTACTTTCTCCAGCTCTTCACCTTCGAGGAAGTACCCGCCCTGGGCAATCAGGGTAGCCTTGACCTTATCGGCAATAACCGCATCGGTTACAATGGCCTGCTCAGAAGCGCAGACGGTACCGTTGTCAAAGGTTTTACTGGAGAAAATTTTGGTAATGGCATCCTCGATGTTGGCACTTTTCTCAATATAGGCAGGTACGTTACCGGCACCGACACCGAGAGCCGGGGTGCCTGAGCTGTACGCCGCCTTCACCATACCGGGTCCGCCGGTGGCAAGGATGAGATCAACAACCTTCATCAGTTCGCCGCTGCCCTGGATAGTCGGAACGCTCATCACGTTCACCATATCCGCATTGGCACCGCACTCGTGCAGAACCTTGCGAATCATGGCAACCGTCTGGTTGATGCAGTTCTTGGCACTCGGGTGCGGGGTGAAGACGATGGCATTACCAGCTTTAAGGGCGATTATCGACTTGTAGATAGTGGTGGAGGTCGGGTTTGTCGAAGGAATGATTCCCGCAATAACACCAACCGGTACCGCGATCTCTACCACTTTTTTTGCCTTGTCATCATTCAGGACACCGATGGTTTTCATGTCCTTGATGGCATCCAGCAAACGTTCGCTGGCAAGAATGTTCTTCTGCCTCTTGTCCTGAACCTTACCGAAGCCGGTCTCTTCAACCGCAAGCTGGGCCAGCTGCTCGGCATTCCGGCAGGCAGCCTCGGCGACCGCCTTGACGATACTGTCTACCCGCTGCTGATCATACTGGCCGAATTCGGCCTGCGCCTTTTTGGCAGCACGTACCAGAGAGCGGGCTTCCTGAATTGACAATAAATCCTTGTCTACCATTTGTGTTTCCTCTATCTGTTTGTAGCTTTCAAGATGGCTTCAATCAGTTTCATCTTTGTTGCAGCCTTAATTTCTTCAGTGGTCAGAGAGAGTTCACTCATCTCGAACGCCATCTGCCGCAACATGCTGATTTCAGTCTTCTTCAGCTCTGAAATTTTATAACGCTTCGGCTGCTTGATTTCTGGAGTGTCAACCTCTTCAATCTCGGTCTGCGCTGTGGTTTCCGGCGCAGCTTCATGCTGAGGTGCAGCTGCCGGTATGGGGGCAACCGGCCTTTCGACAGCCACGATCCGGGCAACCTCTTCATATGCTCTGGCAATAACGTTGTCGGCAACCAGTGCACTCTTATCGAGGCGGCAGACTGCAGCTTTGCCAGCCTCTACAGCTGTCTGCACAGCCGAAACCTCACCGCTGACGGTGATTGTGACCAGACCGTCACCAACAATATTTTTTTCCACGAGACGAACATCCGCAGCTTTCACCATGGTGTCTGCCGCTTCAACCGCTGCCAGCAGTCCTTCCGTTTCAATAAATCCTAATGCCGTCATCCCATCCATCCCTTCAATTGCTTACGCTGTACAGCACCTTCCGATCAGTGATGACCATCAGTGGCGAACCACTGACACCGGGAAATTATGCTGTTTGATTTCGCTCTCTATCCGATGCAGGTCGTCACTGCTCAACTTGGGATCTCCCTCGATCGGGTAATTCCAGCCAAGCTGGCTGTACTTATTGACTCCCATCTTGTGATATGGCAGCAGATCCACGCCCTTGAAGTTCTTGTAATCCTGATAGGGTTGCAAAAAGTTGATGAGCGCTTCGATCTCCCGGCGTCCGTCGTTGACACCTTGCAACAGCGGCATTCTGATTTTCACATTCTGCCTGTTTTCCAGCAACCACTGGAGGTTGCCGAGAATCATCTCATTGCGCACTCCGGTCAGCTCGAAATGACGCTCCGAATCCATATGCTTGACATCAAACAGGAACAGATCGACAAACTCCGCCGCCCGTTGAATAACCTCCGGCCGGGCATAGCCGCAGGTCTCGATGGCGGTATTGATCCCCCGCTGCTTACAAACCTGCAACAGGCTGGTGGCAGCTTCAGGCTGCATCAGCACCTCGCCGCCACCAAGGGTGACACCGCCACCCGAGGTATCGTAAAACGGTTTATCTTCCTCAATGATCTCAAGCAGCTCGGAGATGGTCTTCCTCTCGCCCATAATGGCCAGGGCCGACTCCGGGCAGGCATTTTCACATTTACGGCAACCGATACACTCAATCTGGCGGTCAATCTGGTGCTGACCGCCCACCGCTATTGAGTGGATACCCTGTGGACATTGGCGTACACAGGTGCCACAGTTTGTGCAATTCGCCTTCTTCTCCAGAATCTGGGGCCGTTTCAACTGCCCCTCGGGATTTGAGCACCAGTGACAGCGCAAAGGGCACCCCTGAAAAAACACCAGGGTCCGCACGCCCGGGCCGTCATACATGTTGTATTTCTGGATATTGAAGATAAGTGCTTTTCGTTCCATGACGTTCCTTACTCAATCTGCTATCACCGGATCATTCCCGACAGACTGCCCAATCCCTTGAAAATAAACTGTTAAATCTCTTCCAGCATGGTACGGCTGATGATCTCGTCCTGAACATCCTTGCAGAGTTCGACAAAGAAGGCACTGTAACCGGCCACGCGAACCACCAGGTCACGGTATTTCTCCGGATGTTTCTGGGCATCGAGCAGCACCTCGTTGTCGAGGTAGTTGAACTGCATCTCACCGTTGCCCAGCATACAGGCGGTACGGATCAGGGAGATGATGGAGTTCTTGCCTTCCGGGGTCTCCAGCAGGCCGGACATCAGCTTGAAGTTGTGCACCATGCCGATATTCATATCCTCGTTCGGCATCTTGGAGACGGACTTGATGATAGCGGTCGGTCCCTTGAAATCCGCACCCTGGGTCGGGCTGATACCATCGGAGAGCGGCATCCAGGCGTCACGGCCATTGGCCGAAGCGCCGAGGAGCTGGCCGAACGGGGTATTGTTGGAGATAGACAAGGTGCCATGGCTCAGGACGGAGTAGAGAGTTTTGAACTTGCGATGCTCGGTCTCGGTGAAATGCACCAGATCGGCAGCGATCAAATCCGCGTAATCATCGTCGTTACCGTATTTCGGCGCGGCGAGACAATCCGCCTTGACCTGCTCGTAGCCTTTGAACTCCGCTTTCAACGCTTCGTTCAGCTGCTGCAGGGTATATTTTTTCTCTTCGTAGACCAGCTTTTTGATAGCGGCCATGGAATCCGCGTAGGTCGCCAGACCGGACCAGATTACACCTGGGCCGAAGTTATACATGGCGCCACCAGCGGATACGTCTGTACCGCTTTCCATGCAGCCTTCGTACATAATCGACATCAGCGGCTTCGGCGCATGATCCCTGTGAACGCGCTGGGTAATTACCGTGGCGACACCGGACCATTTGGTGATGAACTTAATCTGCTCTTTTACGGCAGCCTCAAACTTCTCGTAGGTGTCGAAATCGCGCAGCTCACCGAGGTTTGGAGTGACCTGCTTGCCATACCAGAGCGGCACACCCTGGTTGAGAACCAGTTCGATGCAGATCGGCCACTGGGTATAGGCGGTGGAGGTCCACTGGTAGAGACGGCCTGATTTCTGCGGCTCCACGCAACCCATGATGCAGTAGTCCCTGGCATCTTCGATGCTGACGCCCTTGGTGAGCATCATCTTGATATGCGCATCATCGAAATGAACAGCCGGAAAACCCATACCGGAGCGGATTACATCGATGATCTTTTCGAGGTATTTCTGCGGTGATTTGCTATGTACACGGGTAGAAAGCGAAGGCTGGTAGATACGTACGTGGCGTACCGCATCCATCAACAGATAGGTCAGGTCGTTGGTCGCATCCTGACCATCACGGGTAACACCACCAATACACATATTGACAAATGGTTGGTATCCCGCGAAAAACTTGGAACCACCCTCACTGGTGATCCACATCATCTCAGACATCTTGATCAGCATACAGCCGGCGAGATCAAACGCCTCGTATTCGCTCATCTGCCCGGTTTCGAGATCACGCTTAAACAGATCATACATATACTGATCGACACGGCCGATGGACATTCCGGTCTGGTTTTCTTCAACCACCAGGAGGGACTCAATGGTGAATACTGCCTGAATCGCTTCCCAGAAGTTGGCGGGAGCGTGGGCAGGAACGCGGGCGTTGACCTCGGAGATCTTCAGCAGTTCAGCCCTGCGCTTCGGGTCACTCTCTCTTCCGGCGAGCTCGGCAGCATAGTTGGAGAGACGCTGGGCGTAGATCATTACACCCTCGGTGGTGTCGATAACCGACTTGTAGAAATAGATCTTCTCGACATCTTCCGGGTTGCCGTAGTCAAGCTGTTCAAGATGTTCACGGGCTTCGCGCTGGATGTCCAGCATACCCTTCTTCATCAGGATGACATCATAGCCAGGGTTGGAGTCACCACCGCCATTGACGGCGTGGTAGGAACAGTCAGAAACGTAGGACTCACCGGACATCTCCCAGAGCCCAGCCTCACGGAACTGTCCTTCGCAGTACTCGTCCACCGATTTGGCTTCCCAGAACGGAAAGAGTTCCTCCTGCATGATTTTCCTGTCTTCCTCGGAGATAAAAAACGGATCCTGCGGGCGGGTGGAAATGGTATCAATCTCATCCTTCATCCAGCGCCAGGCGATGTCAGGAGAGAAGGCACCGGTACGTGGTGCGCCATTGGGGGCACCAACGATCAATTCGTGATCCTGAATCACCAGAGGAGCGGTCTCACAGCAGTATCGGAAAGCCTTTGCACGCCTTATGCTGGCCGGCATGCCGGGATTTTCTTGTGCGATCTTGGTAATAGCCCTGGCACGGTGGGTGCTGATGCTGGGAACATGCGTAAGGAAATTTTCCTTCAGCTTTACATGACGCTCAGTCGGGCCATCCGGTATACCGCGGGTCTCAACGGCAACAGGGGCACTCTTTTCAACGGGCTTTTTGAATACTTCAACAGAAACACCTTCGAAAATCTTCTTCAAAGACTCCCGTTCTTCGGGAGACAGGTTTTTCGCGGCTTCTGCAAGCTTATTTGAAAATTCGTTAAGATCCACTATATTTCCTCCGTATAAAGGATACTTTTCATCTATCTCGTCTATTTATTGGCTGGTGCAGACAGGGCTTTAATCGCCTCGGAGAGGATTTGACGTATTGCCTGCTCCTTATCCGAATCACTGAGCTGCCTGCTCGCAGCGCTGTTCGGACGTTTATTTTCATATTGCACACTTGCCCCTGTCAGACTGTTCATCCCCCTGACCCCATAGCCGACCTTGCGGACATAGATCAGGTTTCGAGGTGAAACGTTGTCTGAGGTGATACCGTGGCCTGCTGAACCGCTGCCCAGAATCATTGAAGGGAACAGATTTGTTGTAGCTCCCATGCCCCCAAAGGCGGCCGGGGTATTAACCAGAAGACGCCCAACCGGCTTCTTCATGGCAAACTGGTGAATGACTCCCTCATCACCAGAATGAATCACCAGCGTGTGGGAATTTCTTTCGTGAAGCAGCAACTCGATGCACTTCTCGCAGGCATCCAGCCAGTCGGCCTCTACATAAAGAGCCAGCACGGGCGAGAGCAGCTCTCTTGAATAGGGGTCTTCTGCCGCTACATAATTTCGTTCTGCGATGAGCAGTGTCGTCTCAGCCGGTATGGAAAAACCTGCTCTTTTGGCAAGAGTCTGTGCCGACAGGCCAACCACTCCATGGCGCCTGGTGCCGTCGGTGCGAAAAAAGAGTCCGGCAAGGGCCTCGCACTCTTTCTCAGACATGAAATAGGCATTGTTCCTGCGCAGGGCTGAACGCACATCTTCAGCAATGCAGGCGTCCACCACAATGGACTGCTCCGCCGAAGGTGCGATACCATTATCGAACGTCTTGCTGGAGATGATATCCCGAACAGCCTGGTCAATATTGGCGCTGCGCTCAATAAAGGCGGGGCCGTTTCCGGTTCCGCCATAGATCACCGGCTTGCCGGAGGTTCGGGCGCTAGCCAGCATTCCCGGAACACCGGTCACCATTACCAATGCCGTTGCCGGGTGATTCATGAGCTCTGCGGTACCGCTTTTTGACACCGGCTTGAGGTAACTGATACAGCCTTCCGGCAAACCGCTCGCCTCTGCTGTTTCGATGATCAGCTCGAGGGTATGGGAGATACTTTTTGCCGCCAGAGGATGGGGAGAGAAAATAATGGCGTTGCCAGATTTCAGCGCCATAAGCGCTTTGTAAATCGTTGTCGAAACCGGGCTGGTTACCGGACAAAGGGCAACAATAACACCGACAGGAACACCGATATCCCTGGTTTCCGCCTCGCAATCTTCTGCAATCACCCCGACACAGCGTAATTCCATGAACCGGTCGACCACCGCAGTGCAGACAAACCTGTTTTTAGCCAACTTATCCTGCCACCTGCCGCCATCGGTCTCCTCGGCTGACATCACTGCCAGCGCGTGGGCCTCACCGGCAACAGCTTCGGCTACTTTTGTAACAATCGCGTCCAGCTTATCCTGCGAGAAGGTCGCCAGCTTTTTCTGGGCTTCAACCGCATTCTCAGCAAGGATTCGTGCATGCTGTATGGAGAGTAAGTCGTTATCGACAATCATCAGTTTCCTCGTCGTCTCTTCGGAAAGGGGCTATCAGGGCAAAAGCTTCTTGATATCGTAGATGCTGGTGATCTTTTTCAGGTCTGAATGAGGGGTGGGGATCACGACGGAAGAGTACACTTCGGTACCCATCTGCTCCACAGCCTTGACACCGGCTGCAACGGCAGCCTGGCAGGCGGAGACATCACCTTCTACGAGTACCGAGATATAGCCTGAGGCAACGTTCTCATAGCCAACGACCCTGACATCGGCCGCTTTGACCATGGCATCAGCAGCTTCGAGCACATAAACAATGCCGAAGGTCTCAATCAGCCCCAAGGCAGAAGAACGGGAAAATTCTTCAGTACTTTCCTCCAGGCCGTGTACAGCGACGATATCGCTTACTGCACCGATAGGACGAGGCATGACATTGCTGGCAGTAAGTTTGCCGATAGAGGATGCGGCGGCAACACCGGCTTCCACAGCGGCCTGCACGGCAGCGACATCGCCATTAACCATTGAGGTGACCAGGGTCGAACCGACATTTTCGTAAGATACCAGGGTTACATCTGCGGTTTTCAGCATGGTATCGGTTCCATAAATCGCAGGAACCATTCCAAGCGTTTCGATCATTCCGAGAGCCTTCTCACCGTTATGTCTCATGTATCCTCATCAACAAAAAAAAATTGTTCTGCTCACCAGCAAGCAGTGAAGTGATAAATCCGGTACAACACCGACCTCCATTTATGGAAGAGGATCTTACGCCCTTCCCCACAGGGGAAAGTCAACATTTTTCTCAAAGCCAATTCTTTTCAGGCAATAATGCACGGAATAACCTACTCTTCCGGATACATAAATCGATACAGGGCGACTACTCCCTCACCATTCGGCCAGAACCTCCCACTTTTTCACCAGCTCTCATCTATTCAAATCGTTTCCCCACCATTCCCAAGGCTATTTTTTGGGCCTCTGGCAAAACCGTATGCCCAGGGCATATTGTGTCCGTTTCCTGGGTACTTACTTTCCTAAATTCACTCTTTTCTCCTGCCATGAACCACGTTGTCGGCAAATTTTTCCTTGACCTTCCCCTTAGGGGTAAGGAGTACAGTCGTCATTCGATGACCTTCCCCCCCAGGGCAGGGTAGGCACTGGATCTACCGATATTGACCCGATTCACGAATAACAAATTGTTGTTTCTCATTGCGGCTCGGGTTCTGTATCAATTTGTAGTTTTTATAATTTCCAAACAGGAGTAAGAAATGGGGTCCGCAGTTCAGGCAGTAAACCCGGCAGCTATCGCTGCAAAAAAGAAACTGGAAACCAGTTTTCGACGTCGCGGTATTCAGATCGCCACTTTCTCAGGCATTATGTACGGTATTTACACCGCCTTCATGACCCTCGGCATGTCCAAGGGAATCTGGGTTGACTGGTACGAAGAAAATTCTGCGCTTTCTGCTTTTGCCGTCATTTACCTGCTTGGTGCACTCGGTGCCGCCACTACAGATATCTGCAGCGCGATCTGGGCCAGTTCCATTGCCGCCGTCCGCGGCCGCTTCGGCGATTTTGTCCGCACCTTGAAAACCAAACCTGGAATGATCATGGTTGGTGCCGCCATAATTGGTGGCCCCATTGCCGGTACAGCATATGTAATCGGTTTGCAGATGGCAGGCTCCATCGTGGTGCCGATTGCCGCACTTTGCCCTGCTATCGGTGCGATTTTGGGCAAATTCCTCTTCAAACAGCAGCTTAACGCCCGCATACTTTCCGGTATCGCTATCTGCTTTCTGGCAAGTGTTATGATCGGCAGCACCGGCCTGGGAGCTGATGCGGCCGACAACCTGCTTCTCGGCCTCATGTTCGCCTTCATTGCGGCGCTCTGCTGGGGACTTGAAGGCTGTGTCTGCGGTTACGGTACTTCCATGATCGATCCCGAAATCGCCATCACCATTCGCCAGGTAACTGCCGGTGTCACCAACCTCTTCATCCTTGTCCCCCTGTTTGCATATTTTGGCGGTGCAAATGCAGTCGAGATGGTTACCCTCGCCTTTACCGACAGCTCACTCATCTGGTTCATAGTCGGTGGTCTCGCAGCCTATATGACCTTCATGTTCTGGTATCAGGGCAATGGCATGTGCGGCGCTGCCCTCGGTATGTCCTGCAACGGTACCTTCTCCTTCTGGGGCCCATTCTGCTGCTGGATCATCATTGGTGTAGTTTTCGGTATCTCCGGCTGGACCATGGCACCGATTGCCTGGGCGGCAGCTGTCGTCATGATCATCGGTATCTTTATTATCGCCATGAACCCACTCGACCTGTTCAAAAAGAAAAATGAGGAGATTGCCTGATGTTACCCCTGAACTATGCTATCCTGAAACATTTCACCACGGTTGATGATGCCTGCGCTGAGACAGTCATGGAAGCGCTGCACAACACCTACTCAGGTTATAAAGCGTTCAACAAGCCATCCATCATCAATGCGCTGATGACCGCTGAAGCCAACGGCCTTCTAGAGGAATCACGCTTTGAACTCGATGCCGATGATGAATTGAGAGTCTACTATCGTGCCCATGAGGAAGGCGCTGCCACAATCAACACATATATCGTTGACTAGGCGAAAAACACCTCCCCTGCTTAAAACCCCAACGAGGTCTGCTTCCACCGGGAAACAGACCTCGTTTTTTTTTGCAAAACCGTTCATTCATGCTCAGTGTAGGTTCTATCTATCAAACTTGATGACAGCCGGTTTTCATTATTTTCACACGCGTAAATCCCGAGGAGCCCGAAACGCTTTATGACAGAAGAAAAACACTTCCTGATAGGTGATGTAAGCCGAATCTGCAACATTTCCAGAAAGGCCCTCAGGTATTACGACGAGATCAACCTCATCCCCTCCCTGCGGGATCATGACAACAACTATCGCTATTACACCGAAGAGGCACTCCTGGCTGTGCCGGTCATTAAATATTACAAGACCATGGGCTTTACCCTCGAGGAGATGAAAGAATTCATCGAAGGTGAAAATGCCAATATCTTCAAATCGCTCCAGGCATCGTTTTTGGCAAAGAGCAAGGAACTGAAACAGCAGCAGCAGGAGATACGCAGAAAACATATCTGCGTAAAGGAATGGTACGACCTGATCACTGAGGCTGAGACTGTAATCAGCAATGATATCCGGGAGGTCTCAATTAAATTTGTCGAATCGTCCGATCTGCTATTCATGGATCAGGATTTTGACGGCAACCAGAAAGCAGCCCTGATCAACATCGATTTCACCAAACATATCGAAAAGCTGGAGAACAGTATCGCCGGTCCTGTAATTATAAACTTCTCATCACGTCAGGACAGAATGATCCGCAAGGAGCAGAGGGTGAAAATCATGCAAAAATCCGTTATGCCCTGCCCTGAAGAATATTCATACCAATTCGGCGGCAGCCTCATGGCAAGCTGCTACCATATCGGCCGTCACGACGATATCGGCGAGACCTATTTGAAGATTGCACAGTGGGCAAAGGTAAACGGATATATTTTGGATAACCAGTCCTTTGAGAGATATGTAACCGACTACTGGACCACCAATAACATTTCAAAATTCGTAACTGAAATCATGATTAAGGTGACACGCCCAAACCATTGATGCCAGGGGGGTTGCAGAGTTAGGCGCAAGATGACACCGAACTCCCGAGACTATCTTGTTGCCCATTTGTTAAATATTCTGTATTCACATGAGCCTGTGCGCCACCTGTTTAGAACAGAACATAGGGGTCGTGCTGGGATCAAATTGAATTTTGCCCCCTTTTGCTGGTTGAGAATCGCATAACATCACGGTATGCTTCCTTCCATTGTGAGAGTTTCACGATGACCTGGATCTGTACCATGCGAATCCTCCCACTCTATATTCCCAGGCAGCATATTTGTTGACTCTAACCCTATCCGCTTGCGTGGACATGAAGAACTACATAGCTCAGCCTGTCCGCTCACAACTCCCGAAAGAGTGACATAGCTCCATGAGCGTCCTTCATTTACTACTCGCCTTGATCGCCAACTGTGCCTGGGGCTTTAATTTCATAGCCGGCAAAATAGGGACGCTCACCTTTCAGCCCCTCTTTTTCACCAGTATCCGCTTTTTTTTCCTGCTTTTGATCATGCTGCCCTGGCTACGGCCCGCACCCGGCCACATGAAACCCCTTCTAAAGGTCGCTTTTCTGCTGGGTGTTATCCATTTCAGCATGATGTTTATCGGCCTGAACGCAGGCGGCAACATCGCCTCAATAGCCATTACCACCCAGCTCTATGTGCCGTTTTCCGCTATCCTCGCCGCCATTTTTTTAAAAGAGAGCTTTTCCGCGATACGAGTTGTGGCTATTTTTATAGCTTTCATCGGAATACTGGTAATCGGTTTTGACCCCATAGTTTTCAGTCATCTGGATGCGGTTCTCTGGGTAATGGGAGCTGCCTTTGCAATGGCCGTGGCCACCATCATGATGCGCCAGTTTCCCAATATGGGTGTTTTTAAATTGCAGGCATGGATCGCCGCAATCGCTGCGCCTTCTCTGTTGCTGCTCAGTTTGATATTTGAATCTGGCCAACTGCAGACCTTGGCAGATCTCGAAATTATTCAGTTATGGTCTCCGCTCTATTCAGCCATCGGCGCATCTGTTCTCGGACACGGCATCGTCTACTATCTCCTTGGCCGTTACCCTGTTTCGATAGTGACACCGCTGTTACTTCTGGCTCCTGTTCTTGCTTCAATATTCGGTATCTGGTGGTTTGGGGATGAGATCGGCTGGAAGCTTATTGTCGGGGGCACGATGACCCTGCTTGGTATTCTGCTGGTTTCGGTAAATGTTGAACGATTTACGAGCAGGCTCAAGGCGAGAATATAGTCTTTTTAAAAAATCACTTTCGACAACACACCGAGATGACACAAGAAGAAATAGTACAGATCGTTGATTCAAACAACATTCCCATTGATGCGGTACCACGCTCAATTATGCGGGCCCAGAAGCTTATTCATCGGGCGTGCTACATCCTGGTGCTCAACAGAGCGGATGAACTTTTTCTCCAGAAACGTACCTTGACCAAGGATATCTACCCCGGTTACTGGAGTGTTGCGGCAGGAGGCGTGGTGCAGGCAGGAGAATCGTATGAAGATTCTGCCAGAAGGGAGCTTTTTGAGGAACTTGGCATCACCGCGCCCCTCAACGTTCTATTCGACCACTTCTATGACCGGGAGGACAACCGTGTCTGGGGACGAATATATTGGTGTCGCCATGAAGGACCGTTCACCCTTCAGGCAGAGGAAATTGAATACGGCCAGTCTCATTCTCTCAAACAGATCCTCGAAATCAGTAAAAATGAACCTGTTACCCCGGACGGAATCGAGATAATTCATCGGTTACGGGATGAAGAAATCGATTTCATTTGAATCCCGCCTTCTTCATTACAGGAAGATTCATCAGAATAGTGAGCCGGAATCCTGTCAGATATGCATTTTTTTCACAATTCGAGATATCGAAGAAATATCAAGCAAATTCATATGCTTGATATTGCGAGCATTATTTTTTGAAAATTCCGCAGAATTTGGGGGAAAGCCATTGCCGGACATCCTCTTAGCCCGGTTTTACAGCAAGCCAGATAGTATGTTTGCGACCCTTGCCGGAGCTGTTGGCGTGAGCTGTGACAACTTCTGTGCGAAATCGGCATTTTTTCAGACGTCGGGTAAAACCATCGTCTGGCGCATAGGACCAGACAGCGAGAATACCACCGGGCCTGAGCGCTGCAAAGGCGGCATGTAGACCCGGCAGACCATAGAGTTGATCATTCGCCTCACGGGTAAGTCCATCGGGGCCGTTGTCCACATCGAGTAGTATCGCGTTCCAGGCGGATTTCTTACTCTTGATTGCCTGAACGACATCTCCCTGCCAAACAGCCACCCTGGGATCATTAAGCGGAACCCCTGCAAGGTGGCCGAGAAATTCACGGTTCCAGCTGATCACTGCCGGTACAAATTCTGCAACGGTCAGGTGGGCATCCGGGCCGGAATTTTCAAGTGCTGCTCCAAGCGTGTATCCCATGCCAAGACCGCCGATAAGGATGTTCACATCCCTTTGATACGAAAGGCGCTCACAGGCAAGCCTGGCCAGAGCCTCTTCAGAGCCGTGGAGGCGGCTGTTCATCAATTCAGTGGTTTCAGTACGGATTGAGTATTCCGTGTCACGCTTTCTTAAGATGAGCTCGCCCTCTTCATCGGGAATTCGGGCTCGATCAAGTGTTACCCAGGGTTTCATAATATCCTTTATACTGCCCACCTTGCTGTACGGACAGTTGAGCAGATGAGTGCGTGATAATCAGATTTCCACAACGCACGTGTAACATTCTGGCGACGTATCTGTTCCGGACTAGCAATTGCTGAGGTTGATTAGCCTTTTGACAAAATGTTCCTGAGAAATCGGGGTCTGGAGCAGTCAAACTGACTGCCACTCATTTATCACCGTTTTTTCCTTCGCGTGTTACGCCTGCCTGAACCGGGCTTGCAGGATTTGGCTATTGTGACCTCATCCTGTGAT
Organism: Desulfosediminicola sp.; assembly: GCF_048381775.1. Lineage (NCBI taxonomy): Bacteria > Pseudomonadati > Thermodesulfobacteriota > Desulfobulbia > Desulfobulbales > Desulfocapsaceae > Desulfosediminicola > Desulfosediminicola sp. The sequence continues at coordinate 140,051 of NZ_JBLXGE010000014.1, forward strand.
TTTCTGTTTCGTCTTCCCCCTGGTTTGCCCTGCGGGCTCCCTGCCCCCCGTGCTGCCCTGCCTCGTTGCCGCGGGTTTTCTTTTTCAGAACTGTTTTCCCGGCTCCCTCCGCTTTTTGCGGAACTGCCCTTTTGATCCTGGGCCTGACTCTTTACACCCTGCTTTTTCGGTTTTTTGGGCTTTTTAGGCTTCGGTTGCTGCAAATGGGTCAGAGGGACACCGTGGTGGGGAACAAAGCCGGTTGTAACCTCACGGGTCAGGAGTTGGCGAATAAGGGTCTCGATTGCGGTAAGAAGCTGGACTTCATCGGCACTGACCAGAGATATCGCAACACCTTCTTTACCAGCACGACCGGTACGACCGACGCGATGAACATAGTCTTCGGCCACCTTCGGCAGATCGACATTGATAACACAACTGAGTTCCGTGATATCAATACCTCGCGAGGCAATATCCGTGGCTACCAGAACACGGATTGACCCATCTTTAAAATCAGCAAGAGCCCGGTTACGCGCTCCCTGGCTTTTATCACCATGAATCGCCAGGGCGGAAACACCTTTCCCCGTGAGTTTTCTGACCAATTGATCAGCGCCTTTTTTAGTCCGGCTGAATGCCAGTACCTGATCCCAGTCATTGTTTTGCAGGAGATGGCAGAGCAGATCGGGCTTTTTGCTCTTATCGACCTCGATCAACCACTGTTTGACACTCTTGGCCGCTGAATTACGCTGGTTGACTTCTATCTGAACAGGGCGGTGGAGAAGTGTTGTGGAGAGCGCCCGGATTTCTGCTGAAAAGGTCGCTGAGAACAAAAGATTCTGTCGTCTTCGTGGTAACAGCGCGAGAATTTCATCAATCTCATCTTTAAAGCCGAGGTTGAGCATCTTATCCGCTTCATCCAGAACCAGAACCTGAAGCTGATCAAACTTCACCGCATTCTGGCGATAAAGATCGAGCAGGCGGCCGGGGGTGGCAACTAGAATATCAATACCGCGGCGCAGTCTCATCATTTGCGGATTAATTTTTGCGCCGCCGTACACAACAGCGCTGCTCAGCGGCAGATATCTGCCGTAGTCGGCAAGAGCTTCACCAACCTGCATGGCAAGTTCGCGGGTAGGAACCAGTATCAATGCGCGAATGTGGTTCGATCGCACACCTGGCCCGGTGGCTAACAGTTGCATGATCGGCAGCGTAAAACCTGCAGTTTTACCGGTACCGGTCTGGGCAGCGGCCATAACATCCCTGCCTGAAAGAACAGCTGGAATGGCCTTATTCTGAACTGGGGTCGGTGTCGTGTAACCCTGTTCATCAATAGCACGAAGAAGAGGCTCAGAGAGCTCTAGTGAAGAAAATGACATAAAATTTATACAAATCGTATTAGAGACAGCTGGTCGGGGATAGGAACAGGCTATTTCTGATTCTGCTTGAAGAGTTGATTGAATTTTTCCGGGATCCCTGTCTCAAAACTGCACAGTTCATTGGTTTTCGGATGGGTGAAAACAAGTCCCTGGGCGTGCAGGCCGAGACGTCCGATAGGTTTTATTTTAGAACCATACTTTATATCGCCGACAACCGGGTGTCCGATATCCTGCATGTGCACACGAATCTGATGTTTTCTGCCGGTTTCGAGGTTCACCTGCAGCAGGGAGAAATCTTTGTTACTTTTGAGCGTCTTATAATGGGTGACTGCTTTCTTGCCTACTCGCGGGTTTTGTGAAGAGTAGACGATAAAGGCTTTACTTTCATTCAGGTAGGAGGTGATTGTTCCGCTTTCACGTTTAACTTCACCTTCTACGGCGGCTATATAGGTACGCTCCTTGATAGTCGAGATCCATGTTTCCTGAATCTTGAGCTTTATTTTTTCGTTCTTGGCAAAAAGCAGCAGGCCTGATGTTTCCCTGTCTATCCGGTGGACTATGAAAATTTTATTATCAGGATCTTCAGTTTTCACGTATTCACTGAGCAGAGAATAAGCGGTTTTACGCTTTTCCTTGTCTGTTGCGACGGTGAGCAAACCCGCAGGTTTGTTGACGACGATAATATCATCATCCTCAAAGATTATGTTGAGTCCGTGAGGACGCTTCTGCGGAGACGATTTGTCCCAGCTCACCTCCACCACCTGGCCTGGCTTTAAGGGATGGTCGAACTGGGTAACTGTTCTGTTATTTACCTTTATCTGACTATCACGCAAAACCGCTTTGAGGAGTTTACGACTTTTACCGGGAAAGGCGGCAACAAGGCTTTCAAGCAGCGGACCTTGGCTGGTAACAGTAAAAGTGTCGGATTTTTTTGTCTTTTTCTCTGGCCGGGTTCGTATTCTGGTCTTTTTCATCATACTCTCGAAAGATAGGGTCTGGTCAACGTGTCGCTCATACTATCATGCATGTGCAGGGCGTCGGCAATCTACCTTTTTTGCGGCCAAAGTCCTAACTATTTCCACATCTGATTACAGAGAGCCTGAAAAACAACTATAACCGGTAACCCATTGTCTGATCGCACAGAATCGATGATACCTGTACTTTTCTTAAAAAGAATCTTGTTTTTTGACGGCCATAGCACTATCGTTGACAGGTCAACTGTTGACCAGACAATCCTGGGAAGGTTATGAAATACATCGACAAACAACCATTCGGCTTTTACATCGCAATGCTCTTTCGACTGAGCCGAACCAACATTGAACCCCTGGCCCGGACTTTGGGCTTAACCGGGAGCCAAATCCCCTTTATGGCCTCCATTTTCAAGAGCCCGGGCATAAGCCAGGACGAAATTTCAGCTGTCCACTATATTGATAAAGCGGCAACAGCGCGTCAACTCAGTAAGCTGGAAGAATCTGACTTCATTGTGCGAAAGACAGATCCTGCTAATCGCAGAAAAAAACAGGTCTTCCCCACTGAGCACGCTCTTTCAAAAGAGGCTGAGTTCTGGCAGATGCTGAGCGAGAGTAACCAGCGCTCCCTTGATGGTTTGAGCCAACAGGAATGTCAGCAGTTCACCGAACTTCTTGCCAAAGCACTCCATAATCAAATTCACTATTACCAAAAAACGCAATAGACACAATGCATTAAACGCTTTCGGCAGATCTGTCACGCTACTCTACCCAACCCTGCCATAACACAGTTACCTTTTAAAGCCTTCCGAGATCGCAGTAATGAATGACACCCGGCAAAAAAATCATAACCTGATTCTTCTTATTATTTGTATCGTCCAGTTTATCACCCCTTTCATGGCCGCTGGAGTAAACGTCGCCCTGCCCGCTATCGGTGAATATTACCAGGCATCCACTTTTCAACTCAGCCTGGCAGCCATGCTCTATATTCTCGGCCTTGGCTGTCTGTTGCTGCCATCCGGTCAACTCGCCGACCTTTATGGCCGGAAAAAAATATTTTTGAGCGGCATTATTGGTTTTTGCTGTACCTCCATAATCATTACCTTCAGCCCTGATATAACAATCTTTCTCATCCTGAGATTTATCCAGGGAATGGCTACCGCTCTAATTACCACAACTTCTTTTGCCATTCTTTCCTCGGTTATTCCTCCCGAAAAGAGGGGAAGAAGCATGGGAATAATTATAGCCTTCGTTTATGCCGGATTGTCAGCCGGGCCTGCTTTAGGTGGCTTTCTGGTCGATTATTTCAACTGGCAATTCCTATTCTGGTTTACTGCAGCTTTCGGTATCGTTGGACTCTGCCTGAGTATAGCAGTATTACGCGGTGAATGGTGGGGAGATAGAACCCAGAGATTTGATTTCACAGGGAGCCTGCTCTTTGCTCTGGTCATCTCATGCCTGACAGTGAGCATTACAGGAAAAGAATGGGTTGGGGACTGGGCAACTCTACTGATGATAAGTAGTGTCATCGGAGCTGGCCTATTCATCATAATTGAGCGCCGGGTCTCCTCCCCTGTCCTCCCCGTCAACTTCCTGCTCTCAAATAGTTCTCTGAGCTTGAGCGCCTTGGCAGCATTACTCAACTACGCCGCAAGTTTCGGCATTATCTTTTTCTTCAGCCTTTACCTGCAGAGTATAAAAGGACTGTCACCGCAAAATGCAGGTTTGCTGCTGATGATACAGACCCTTATTCAGTGCATCCTCTCCCCCAGTGCCGGTAAGCTTGCCGACCGTATTTACCCGGGAAAGCTCGCCACCGTTGGCATGGGGCTTTGCGCTCTATCACTTTTTATGGCAACGCGGATAGAGGCGAACAGCTCACTCAGCTTTATAATTATCGTTTTTATCATTATGGGCCTGGGCTTTGCTCTGTTTTCATCACCAAACACCACCTTGATCATGAATTCGGTGCCGAAAGAGAGATACGGTATGGCATCGAGTCTCACCGCCATCATGCGTAACCTCGGCATGCTGGTCAGCATGGCAATTTCAACTTTTCTGGTGGAGCACTTTATGGGACACTCGCTGCTGCGAGCCGATACCCACGAACCATTCATGAACAGTATGCAATGGGGAATGGCCTGTTTCGCTGGTATAAGCTGCCTTGGTGTGCTGTGCTCTGTCGGGAGATTCAAAAAACCGGCTGATAAAAGGTGAGCATGTTACAGCAGGCTCACTTTAACGAACTCACAGGGTATGACATTACTCAAGACCACAATGACGCTACTCTTGAACTGTAAGCTGTTGCCCTCCCCCTCTGGTTCCTCACGCCTGGTGTAGTGAAGCTGTGCATGAGTGCTGATAAGATGCAGGTAACATGTATTTTTCGTTGACAACAACACTTGGCTATTTTACCATATGACCCAACGAGGTGATGCAATGAAAGGTAAACAACGAGCATTGATTGAGGCGAAAGCCAATGTATTAAAAGCCCTGGGGCATCCGACCAGGCTCTGGATGGCCGAGCAGCTCGCCGATGGAGAGAAATGCGTTTGCGAACTGGCAGAAACCATCGATGCAGATTTTTCTACCATTTCCAAACATCTGTCCGTACTCAAGCAGGCCGGAGTGGTTGCAGATGAAAAACGGGGCAAGATGGTCTACTACAGACTCAAGGTGCCATGTATCCTGAACTTTATGCCCTGCGTGGAAGCGGTTATCCAGGCAGGCATCGAAGAGAGGAATGGACTCCTGGGCTGAAGTTTTTTTTGCAAACATTTGGTTATTTTGCCAAATGACAATTCGTAAGGATGAACAATGAACTGGAAAGTTGAATGGAAGTATCTGGTCTGGATCATAGCCGTTTTTCTTGGGTGCTATTTCCTGCCAGTGGGGTACCCCCGCTTTGACAACGCCATGCTCGAGGCATTCCACCTAGTCAAATGGTATGCGCAGGAGCATGTTCTTCTCTGCCTTGTTCCCGCTTTCTTCATAGCGGGTGCGATCGGTGTTTTTGTCAGTCAGTCCTCGGTTATGAAATATCTGGGCGCTGAGGCCAACAAGGTGCTTGCTTACGGGGTCGCATCTGTTTCCGGGACCATCCTGGCGGTTTGTTCCTGCACCATCCTGCCGCTCTTTGCAGGTATTTACAAGATGGGAGCCGGTCTTGGCCCTGCCACCGCGTTTCTCTATTCCGGGCCTGCCATCAATGTACTTGCCATTGTTCTGACTGCCACCGTTCTCGGCCCGACCATGGGAATAGCACGAGGTGTGGGTGCGGTGGTCTTCAGCATCATTATCGGATTGCTCATGGCATTTTTCTTCCGCAATGAAGAAGAAAACAAACCCGCAGTCCCTATAGCAATGATGGCAGACGAAAATGTCCGGCCGTTATGGCAAAACGCGCTCTACTTTTTTTCCATGGTCGGCATACTGGTTTTCGCTAATTGGGGTAAACCGCAGGCAGCAGATGGATTGTGGGCATTCTTGTATAACATCAAATGGCTCATTACCTCAGGCTTCGGCCTGCTCTTTGCCGCAATCCTTGTGCGCTGGTTCGGGGTACGTACCTGGAAAATAGCCCTGGTAACCTCCGTAGTTGCACTCTTAGCATTTGCTGCCCCCGACCATCCGGCACTCGCCTTCACAGCAGGGTTTATCGGCTTGTCACTCATCACCAGTATGGATAACGGCGAATTAGGGAAATGGTTCTCTTCTTCATGGGATTTTGCCAAACAGATACTGCCACTCCTGCTGATCGGTGTGCTCATTGCCGGTGCCCTGCTTGGCCGTGTCGGCAATGAAGGACTGATCCCTTCCGAATGGGTAGCTGCCGCAGTTGGCGGCAATTCCCTCAGGGCAAACTTTTTCGCCTCGTTTGCCGGGGCGTTCATGTACTTTGCCACCCTGACAGAGGTACCTATTCTCCAAGGGTTGATTGGCAGCGGTATGGGGAAAGGACCGGCGCTGGCCCTGCTGCTTGCGGGCCCGGCACTCAGCCTGCCCAACATGCTGGTCATCCGCAGTGTAATGGGCACTAAAAAGACAGCGGTTTTTGTTGCACTTGTCATCACCATGGCAACATTGAGCGGCCTGATCTTCGGGTCATTTTTCGCATAAATACAACAATGAGGTAACATTATGAAAATTCAGGTTTTTGGTCCAGGATGCACAAAATGCCAGCAGGTCGCTGATAATGCCAAAGCGGCCGCTGAAGCACTGGGGATTGAGTACGAGATAGAAAAAATTTCCGATTTCAATGTAATGATGGGCTTTGGGGTAATGATGACTCCGGCCATCGCCATTGAAGGAGAAGTGAAGGTGGTTGGAAAGGTTCCTACGGTTGATGAAATTAAAACTATGCTCAGCTAAAGGAGGAAAGCCAATGAGTACCCCGCAGACTGATTGTAAATGCAGTTGCAGCACCAGCACCGGTATCGCACCAAAATTGGTTTATGCATGTTCCGGTTCTGCAGATGTGGGAGAACTCAGTGACAGGGTCGCGAGAGAGCTGAGCCGTGAGGGGCACGGTAAGATGTCGTGCCTCGCCGGCATAGGCGGCAGGGTCACTGGTCTGCTCAAATCGGCAGAAGCAGCCAGCGGTATCCTGGCAATCGATGGCTGCAAACTCCATTGCGGCCTGAAATCCATGCAGGAAGCGGGCTTTTCACAAGTTAGACACCTTTGCCTTGATGATCTCGGGTACACCAAGGGAGCAACTGAGATAACCGAATCGGCCATCCACCAGGTTGCCCAACATGCCGCATCAATGCTCAGCAGTAAATAGGGTTGTAACAGATAGAATCTAATTAAGATTTTAGGTGCTCATCAACTTCGTAGCAGCCTGATTTCGCTCTACCACCCCCTTGAGTAAACCACTCGCCCCAGGAAGGCAAAAAAGCCTGTAGCACTCACAAACGTGAATGCTACAGGGCCTGGGTGTTGTGTTCCTGTTCCTTCTCCTGGCCTACCTGGGGCTTTCGGTTCTCTGGTTTAGGGGGATGTGGACTTTGGTAAAGAGAGTTTTGAGGAACCGGACTGTACACCAGGGCTTATCGGCACCTCACGGTTTATTCTTGCCCTGGGTCTGATCCTCGTCGCTTCCCGGGCGATGATTCCGGCCGTCCAGGAGACTGCGGTACGCCCCTGGATCCCGGAGGGCATAATAGGCGCGACTTTGGCGCCTTCCTGCCGGAGTTTGTAACTGCCATTGCCGCAGTTACAAAAGGTCATGGTTAACTTGCGGTACGCAATGTCATCGGTGCTGATATACTCAACGTGCTTTTGGTGGCGGGCGCTGCGGCAACAGTGACCGAGGGCGGGCTCATAGCACCGGTGCACTTTTTTCAAATCGTTTTCCCGGCGATGCTCTTTATACTTGTCGTTCTCAGGGTTGGGGGCAATTTCTCGAAAGAACATCTGCACAGGCCTTTTTCACACCCCTTGTCAGTTATTCGTATCTGAATCAACCTCCCCGATGGCGTTCTGAGAGCATCTCTGCAACAACACCTTCAAAGATCCTCGCTAACCACTGGATAATCTGCCGGAAAAAAATAGTGCTTCATTCCTCCACTCATCCCTTTCCAGATTGACATTACGAACTATTTTCTTTATACACCTCTCCTGCAGACTATGGACCGCCTGAGATTCACCAATACTCCGGCAGTCCGCGACAACGGCTGAAGCGGTCTTTCGCCAGCCCCATATAATCAGAGGAAATACAATGTTTCGGAAAAACCTTGCAGTTCTGGCCATTCTTGTGGCACTTACGCTCACAGGCGGCAATGTTTTCAGCGCTACCAAAATCACTAACGGCATCGATGCCAACTTCCCTCCCTTTGCCTATGTCGACAAGACCGGTACCCCGAGCGGTTTTGATGTAGAGGCGATGGAGTGGATCGCCGCCGAGCTCGGCATGGAGGTAACCCACCAGCCCACCGAGTGGGACGGCATTATCACCAGCCTGCTCACCAAGAAAATAGATATCATCGCCTCCGGCATGTCCATCACCGAGAAGCGTGAGAAGATGGTAAATTTCACCATCCCTTACTGGAAAATCGAAAACGTCATGGTCACCAAGAAGGGCTCCGCCCTCACCATCGACGAATTGTTGAACGGTAACAAGATCATCGGTGTACAGCAGGGTACCCCTGAGGCAAAGTGGCTCAAGGACGAAAAAGCGAAAAACGGCTGGAACTATGAACTTCGTTACTATAACTCCTCCCCCCTGGCGGTTGAGGACACCTTGAACGGCCGCATCTCCGCAGCTGCCATGAACGACGCTCCAGCCAAAGACGCTGTCGCCAAGAAAGACGTTCAGATCGTCGGCCAGTTCGGTATGCACGGCGAATCCTTCGGTTATGCTGTCCGTAAAGACGACACCGAACTGCTTGAGAAAGTGAACGCAGCACTGGAAAAACTGATGGACTCACCAGAGTGGGCTGAGCTCATTCAGAAATACGGCCTCAACAAGTAATGGTGCACTGTTAGAACCGGTTTTAAAATCGGTCCCGGTCGCTTGCAAGTAAGCGGCCGGGACCCTGGATTCCTCTGATGCGCGCCGTCACAGTCTGCATATGGCATGACCATGCTCGAATATATCAATATACTCACTGAATCGCTTCCCTACCTGATGCAGGGAGCGTTTATTACGGTGGCCATCGTCACCGCCGCCATGCTGATCGGTCTTGTCCTGGGGCTTACCATGGCTGTCGGTATCGTTTTTGGCAACAAGGCCACCCGCGCAATCTTCGGATTTTATATCTGGTTCTTTCGCGGCGTACCGCTCCTGGTACTACTCTTTCTCTTTTATTTCGGTCTCTTCACTTGGCTGGGTTTCAACTTCAGCGCCATGGTGGCTGTAGCCCTGGTACTCGGCATGACCACCGGAGCCTATCAGGCCAATATCTTCAAAGGCGCCATACTCTCCTTGCCTAAAGGCCAGTTCAAGGCGGCCTGTGCCCTCGGTATGAGTGAGCGCCAGGCAATCACCAGCATCGTGCTACCCCAGGTTCTTCGGGTCTCGATCCCGGCCTGGTCCAACGAGTTTTCCATCGTATTGAAAGATTCGGCCCTAGCCTTCGTTATCGGTGCCCCTGAAATTATGGCCCGAACCCAGTTCGTCGCCTCTCGCACCTACCAACATCTGCCACTCTATATCACCGCCGGTATCATCTACTTTATCCTGACCTGGGCCGGAGTCATGCTGCTGGCTCGACTCGAGAAACGGTACCGAATCCCCGGTTATGCACAAGAAGGAATGTAATCATGACACTCTCCGCTCCTATCCTTGAGGTCGAAAACCTCAATAAGAGCTTTAACGGCACCACCATCCTGCGCGATATCAGTCTGCAGATGGTCACAGGTGAAATAAAGGTGCTGATTGGGCCTTCCGGCGGCGGCAAATCGACCCTGCTGCAGTGCATCAACTGCCTGGTGCAGCCGGACAGCGGCACCATCCGCCTCTTTGGCGACGAGGTAGATCTTGCCAACAAAAAATCACTCTGCGAGCTGCGCCAGCAGGTCGGCATGATTTTTCAGGATTTCAACCTGTTCGACCATCTCACCTCGCTGGCCAACATTACCGTGTCGCTCAGGAAAGTTAAAAAGGTCAGCAAAAAAGAGGCACATGAACGTGCCATGAGCGAGCTTACCCAGGTGGGCCTTGGGGACAAAGTGCATCTTTACCCCGCAGAACTCTCAGGCGGCCAGCGCCAGCGGGTGGCCATTGCCAGGGCTCTGGCCATGGACCCGAAGATCCTGCTCCTGGACGAACCTACCTCCGCGCTCGATCCCGAGCTGATCGGTGAGGTTGTGGCCGTTATCAGGAATCTGGCCGCTAAAGGCATGACCATGATTCTAGCCACCCACCAGATGGGACTTATCTCCTCGCTGGCCAACGAGATTCTTTTCATGGAGGCAGGCCGCATTATCGAACATGGTGCCCCTTCCGAACTGCTTGCCCCGGGCCGTGAGTCGAGAACCCGTGCGTTCTGCGAGATGCTGAGTGACACCGCCCAAATGGAGAGTTGATCGTGGAACTCTCACCATTTTATCAGGAGCTGATCACTGCCCTCAACCGCGGCCTGGTGATGAGTGTGGCGCTGATTATCCCCTCCGCCCTGAGCGGAGTAGCTATCGGTATCGCCGCCGGCACCTTACGCTCTTTCGGCAGCAAAACCGTTCGTCGACTCGGTGACTTTTATGCCGCCCTCTTTCGCGGCACACCGCTGGTAGTACAGCTCTTCATCCTCTACTTCGGCCTGCCCAACATCGGCATCTACCTCAGCCCCTATGCTGCGGCCGTAATCAGCTTTATGCTCTGCTCCGGTGCGTACCAGTCCGAATATGTGCGCGGAGCTCTGCTGTCAATTAAACGCGGTCAGTACTTCGGTGCCCAGGCCCTTGGCTTTACCAACTTCCAGACCATCTTCTGGATTATCATTCCCCAGGCGTTCAGGCGTTCCCTGCACGGCTGCGGCAACGAGATCATCTACCTCATCAAATATTCATCGCTGGCCTATGTCGTCACCTGCATGGAACTGACCGGCGAGGGCAAGACCATTGCCACTGAATATTTTCGGTTCACCGAAGTGTTCGCAATCATCGGTCTGTATTACCTGGCGCTGGTGAGCGCGGCCATGTTCCTGTTGAAAAAACTGGAACAGCGCCTCTATGTGCCTGGCTTCGGCAAGTAACGCGAGCCTGCGTTGCTACGTTGAACCAAGCGAGGTACAGCCATTTTTCTTGCAGAGCTTTTTTAAACAGCTCATGTCATGGATCTGGCTGTACACCCCCCTCTCCAGATGCTCATTCTTGGCAGATTTTGCATAGCTCAGCTCATCCGCTATTACCTCGTTTCGCAGAAAATCGCACGCCTCAGCTATATTTTCAAAGCCGTACACTCTGCCCTGGCACCCAGGACCGTTAAGTTTTCGCAGGTAACGAGCGATTTCTCCCACAAAGGCAAAGCGGTCGACGGATTCCATCAATGTGCGGGCCAAGGCCCGGTACTTGCCAGACACACCTCACGCCTCTCTCTTTACCCTTTCAAGCTGAAGATTAAGGGTGTTCAGAAAAAAGATTAAAAAATAATTCTCCGGCAATCCCCTATTTCTGGCAATTCATACCAAATGGTTCGTATCTTACGCAATTGTGCCTTCTTGTACCATTATTCCTGATAGTTATTATGTAACCGTTTCAAACACCAATAGAACGCCCCTAAGACTAAGAGATAAAAATGGCCTACCCAAAAGCATTTCCCATAATGGAATATCTGCAACCGATCGAGAAAAAGCCATTGAGCTCTTACAGTCAGGTACTTGGTTGGTAGATGATCATGCACCAACAGAGATCGTGGATGATGAACCTGCGCCTAAGTCTCCCAAAACAACTTTTTTCAAAAGGATACCTACGATGAATACCGTCTATGTTACCGCGACATTGAAAGCCAAACCTGGCATGGAAAAATCCCTGGAACATGAACTTGCCGCGGTTGTCTCCAGAGTGCGCAGTGAAAAAGGCTGTCTCCGCTACGACCTGCATAAGTGCACTGACCACACGTCCACCTTTTTGTTTTATGAAATATGGGAAAGCAAAGAGGCTCTTGATATTCATGCCAGCGCCCCCACACTGACTGCCCTACAGGAAAAAATCGCGGACATGCTGGTCTCAGGCGAAGTGACAACCTGGTCCGGAATTGACACACCAGAGTGAAGTTTCGCGGCCAAAAGTGTTTTTTGTTGAGTTCTTGACGACCAACCAATCCCACTACAATCAATAAGGTAAAACCAATGAACGTACCTGAAGCAATTTTGACAAGACGAAGCATCCGCAAATACACCGACGCGCCTGTGACGGACGAACAGATCAATACCATTCTGGAGGCCGCTATGATGGCCCCCAGCGCCGGCAATCAGCAGCCTTGGCAATTTATCGTTGTCAGGAACAAGGAAATTCAAGGCAAACTCAAAGATATCAATCCCTATGCGGCTATGGCAGATAAGGCTCCCGTGGGTATTCTCGTCTGCGGCGACCTGAGCCTTGAAAAACACGCTGGCTTCTGGGTTCAAGACTGCTCAGCCGCGATTCAGAACATTCTGCTGACTGTGCATGATCTTGGCCTGGGTGCAGTCTGGACCGGCATCCATCCTCTGAAAGATCGAGAAGAGGGCTTCAACCAACTCTTCAAGCTTCCGGAGCATATCATTCCTCTGGGATATATTGTTATCGGACAACCGGACCAGCACCCCACGACTGTAAGTCGGTACAAAGCTGACCGTGTGCATCAGGAGACATGGTAAAAATCCAGCAAGACATTTTTCAGACCACACCGTCCAATAGTTGACGGGCATCTACACAGCATAATTAACACGGAGTACACAATGGCAGTACCATCTCTTTTTGAAACAACCACCCTCGGCCCCATGACACTCAAAAACCGGCTATGGCGCTCAGCCACATGGGAAAAAATGGCCGATGATACAGGACACATGACCCCTGAACTTCAGGCGGTCTATGAAGATCTCGCGAGAGGAGGTGTGGGAACAATCATCACCGGCTATGCGTTCATCCGTGAGGAGGAGCAGCCCAATGCGGGTATGATGGGCATCTACGATGATTCCTTCATTGCCGAATACAAAACCTTTACAGACAGGATACACGAACTTGGCGCTAATATCGTTCTGCAAGGCTGCTACGGCGGATCCCAGACCGACTTCAAACCCGAAGGCAGACTCATCTGGGGGCCATCAGCCGTAGAACATCCTGTATTCAAGGTCACTCCCGAGCCCATGAGCCACGAGGATATCGCCGCATTGATAGATTCTTATGCCCAGGCAGCCCGCAGGGCCAAAGCCGCCGGATTCGACGGATTTCAAATCCACGGCGCACATGGGTATTTGCTCAGCCAATTCCTGACCCCGTATTTCAACAGACGTACCGACGAATATGGCGGCGCCATTGAAAACCGGGCGCGGATTATCTATGAAGTACTCGATGCCATCAGAAAAGAAGTGGGACCTGAATATCCGGTACTCATCAAGATCCACTCTACGGATGAATGGGGAGCTCAGGGCCTGACTCCTGAAGAAAGCGTTCTTGTTGCCAAGGAACTGGAAGCCCGCGGCATCACCGCTCTCGAACTTTCAGGCGGTCATCTTTCCAAAGACCCATCGACCCTGCCCATTAAACCCAAAATCATCAATGAGAACAATCAGTCCTATTTCCGTGAACCGGCAGCTATGATAGCGGAGGCAGTCGAGGTCCCAGTCATTCTGGTGGGCGGAAACCGCAGCGTTGCGGTTCTTGAAAACATCCTTGGATCAACACCGATCAAGTATTTCTCATTTTCAAGAACGTTGCTTTCTGAGCCGGATCTTCCCAATAAATGGCAGCAAGGGTCCAACGACCGTCCCCGGTGCGTATCCTGCAATCGATGCTGGGGAAAAGATAAAAATATGTGCATCCTGGACAGAAAGAACGAGGAGTAAATAGAAGTCATTTTGATCTCCGCACGCTGTAATTCCAATGGAATGGCTTGCGGGGATCAAACTCAACATATACCACAACAGTCATACACTGACCTGAGCATCCACTTTGAGGGAATAACTTTTCCCGGCGACATCCTGCATTCCGGCCAACACCAAAGACAGACTACCAACCCAAGGTATACCCAGCAAAGACATCATAATTAACTGCGATGTATGCACCTCACGTGTCTCGTGTACACAATACATGATATAGTTTCAATATTACCGGGTTCTCAAGGTATCCGGGCCAAGTTGGAGTTTCAACCATGGCAGGAAAAACATGACAAACTGAACCAGCTTTGCATGAAAGCTGGTTCAGGAAGATGGTGGACCTTTACACCGGTTCACGCTCCAGCTGGTTTCCGATACCATACAGTTTCCAGCCGATTACCCAAGACGGGTTATCTAATAGCAGTTTAACTGTGACACCAATATGGTTTTCAACTTTTTTATCGAGGTGCTATGAAGAGACGAATAGACGATCTTATCTTGCGAATAAAAGAGTTGGAAAGGGAGTTATCATTTGAACTGGATAATGAGTTACGCGAAATTCAGGAACGATTTCGATACACCATAGATCAGGGTAAGGTTCGTTTTCAGAAAAGTGCCCTAGCCACTCAGAAAACCTTTAAAAAGAATCTATACCGCTATTTTCGCGAATCACATTTGATGTTTGTCCTGACCACTCCGGTCATCTATTCACTTCTCGTTCCGCTTGTCTTGCTGGACGTATTCCTGACCCTCTACCAGGTTTTCTGTTTTCCTGTTTACCAGATAACGAAAGTTGCCAGAAAGGAATATGTCATAATTGACAGACAACACCTTGCCTACCTCAATCTTGTCGAAAAAGTGAACTGCATGTACTGCGGCTACGCCAACGGACTCCTTGCCTATGCATTGGAAATTGGTTCAAAAACTGAGGAATACTGGTGTCCGATCAAGCATGCCAAAAAAACCAAAGACCCTCACTCAAGATACCAGAATTTTCTGAAATATGGAGATGCTGAAGGGTACAAGAATAAAATGGACGAATTCAGAAAGACTGAAGCCAGCCAGGACTAATTGGTACATTCAAGATTTCTGCATATCTTTCAAAGTGAAGGCTTCAGGGATTGGCTCTTCTCAAATTTTCTCACCCCTGCCAATAGACTTACTTACTGCAACAGTTGAAATCCCCAGCCGTCGACCCATTGAAGCCATGCTCTCTCCCCTTTCCCGCACGAGTCAAAAAGAGCGCAAGCTGCGAGCCGTTACCAACCGTTTATACGTACCAGATTGCCAGACCTCATGGACATCCATATCCAACAATTGCGCCACCTTTTGAGCTATCGCATCCACATCCTTACCTTCTTCTCCGGTAAAGTAACTCGATTTACTTAAGCTCTTTGTTGTATCGCCAGCGCTCTTGAACACGGACGCGATTCTCCTGCCGTTTCAATTCAGAATAATCAGCAGTCTTCTCTGTATCTACTGCGGCGATATTTCGTTCTGACAGGCCGGCTGTGGGCAGAGGCCTCAGGTTATTGAGGCACTATGAAAGTGGCCATTGCACGCTGAGCAACGGAGCATGTGCAGAATACGATTGTTCTCGGTCTGACAAGTCTGATAATCTGTTGGAGAATGATCAGTATAACAGCCACAAGGTGGGAACCGGAAAATTTCGCTCAAGTATGACCATGGAGGAGAAAAATGGCAATCTATGACCGTGACCAGCCAAAAGACAGTTGCGGGTTCGGACTGATCGCCCACATGGAGGGAGAGCCGAGTCACCGGATCATAAGAACCGGGATTCATTCGCTTGCCAGAATGGCACATCGCGGCGGGATCGCCGCTGACGGCAAGACCGGAGACGGCTGCGGGCTGTTGCTGCAGAAACCGGATTCGTTTTTCAAGGCGGTGGCCGCAGAGAACAACTGGCAACTTGGCAACCGGTATGGGGTCGGCATGCTGTTTCTGAGCCAGGATCCGGCTGCAGCCTCACACGCGCAACAGGTGCTTGATGGGGAGCTCGCCCGGGAGACGCTCACGGTGGTGGGGTGGCGCGAGGTGCCGGTTGACCCAGAGGTACTGGGGCGGTTGGCGGTTGAGACAATGCCGAGAATTGTGCAGGTCATTATCAATGCCCCCTTTGCCTGGGGGGCTACCGACCTGGAACGGCGGCTCTACATGGTTCGCCGCCGGGTGGAGAAGCTGCTGGCTGACGACCCGTCATTCTACGTGGTCAGCCTCTCCAACCTGGTTGTGGTTTACAAGGGGCTTTGCCGCCCGGTGGATTTGGCGAAATTCTTCCCGGATCTGGCTGATCTCCGGATGCAGTCATCCATCTGTTTGTTTCACCAGCGCTTTTCCACCAATACCCTGCCCCGATGGGAGTTGGCCCAGCCCTTTCGCTTCCTGGCCCATAATGGCGAGATCAATACCATAACCGGCAACCGGCAATGGGTCAGGGCCCGCAGCTACAAATTCCATTCACCACTTTTGCCCGACCTGCAGGAGGCGGCCCCTTTTGTCAACGAGTATGGTTCAGACTCTTCGGCGCTGGACAATATGCTGGAACTGTTCCTGGCAGGTGGCATGGGCCTGTTTCGGGCCTTCAGACTGCTGATCCCGCCTGCCTGGCAGAATCACCCCGATATGGATGAGGACCTGCGGGCGTTTTACGACTTCAACTCCATGCATATGGAGCCCTGGGACGGACCTGCAGGGGTAGTCATGAGTGACGGCCGTTTTGCCGCCTGCGGACTGGACCGCAATGGCCTCAGGCCGGCGCGATATGTGGTGACCAGGGATAAACTCATTACCCTGGCTTCGGAAGTGGGGATCTGGGACTATGACCCTGACGAGGTGGTTGAAAAGGGCAGAGTCGGGCCCGGGGAGCTCTTTGTCATCGATACCCACACAGGCCGGCGCTGGACCAGCTGGGATATCGACCGGGAGCTAAAATCACAGCACCCGTATAAGAAGTGGCTGACCGCCTGCTGCGCCAGGCTTACGGCTGGTATCGAAGAACAGGTGGAAACATTGGTGGAACCTGAAGAGTTGCTGGCCTTCCAGAAAATTTTTGGCTACAGCCGGGAAGAGATCGAGCAGGTTATCCGGGTGCTGGGGGAGACGGCTAAGGAGGCGATGGCCTCCATGGGGGATGACACCCCCATGGCGGTGCTCTCCAGCCGGGACAGAAGTCTCTATGACTACTTTCGCCAGAAATTTGCCCAGGTGACCAACCCGCCGATTGATCCGTTGCGCGAAAGCCATGTGATGTCTCTGACCACCTGCGTTGGCCGTGAGCAGAATGTGTTTAACGAGACCCGTGGGCATGCGCATCGGGTCCAGTTCGACTCACCGATTCTGACCGACACCAGTTATCGGCAGCTTCTGGGGCTGGAGGAGGAGTATTACCGCCATGAGGTGATCGACCTGAATTACAGCGAAGACACAAGCCTTGAGCTGGCATTGCACGAGTTGTGTGACCGGGTTCTGGCCAGTGCCAGAAATGGCATCGTGTTGATCGTGCTGTCCGACCGTGAATGCCGGGAAGGCACCCTGCCCATTCCGGCGGCCATGGCGGTGGGGGCTGTACAGCAGGCCCTGATTGAAAATCATCTGCGTTGTGATACCAATATAATTGTTGATACCGGTAGTGTACGGGATCCGCATCAATTTGCTGTTCTGTTGGGTTATGGGGCCACCGCGATCCATCCCTGGCTGGCCTTTGCCACCCTGAAGTCGCTATCGACAACGGGGGCCATCGCTCTCGATCATTCCGAGGTGATCGACAATTATTTGAGGGGGATCAACACCGGACTGTTGAAGATCATCTCCAAGATGGGGATATCCACCATCGCCTCCTATCGCAGCTCCCAGCTTTTTGAGGCGGTCGGCCTCGGCGAAAGTGTGGTGGACTTCTGCTTTCGCGGAACTGCCAGCAGGATAGGAGGAGCCAATTTCATTGACTTTCACAAGGAACAGCTGGCCCGTTCCCGCTACGGCTGGCTGACTCCACATCGGCCGCTGCCCCCTGGCGGGTTGGTGAAATACGTGTACGGAGGCGAGTACCATGCCTTCAATCCTGATGTGGTGCATACCCTGCAAAAGGCGGTGCGCTCGGGTGATTACGGAGAATATCGCAGCTATTGTAAGTTAGTCAATAGCCGGCCGATATCAAGCTTGCGCGATCTGTTGCAGGTGGAGAGGGGCGCCGGCGGCATTGCGCTTGATGAAGTCGAACCGGAGGAGAACTTTTTCCCGCGGTTTGATTCTGCCGCGATGTCCATCGGAGCCTTGAGCCGGGAAGCTCACGAGGCCCTGGCCATTGCTATGAACCGCCTCGGTGGATTTTCCAACAGCGGGGAAGGCGGTGAGGATCCAGGCCGGTTCGGAACAGAGCGGATGTCACGAATCAAGCAGGTTGCATCCGGCAGGTTCGGCGTGACTCCGCATTATCTGGTAAACGCCGATGTTATTCAGATTAAGATGGCCCAGGGCGCAAAACCTGGTGAGGGCGGTCAGTTGCCGGGGCACAAGGTGACCGAACAGATTGCCGGGCTACGGTATTCTATTCCCGGCGTGACCCTCATTTCACCGCCACCTCATCATGATATCTACTCCATTGAGGATCTGGCCCAGCTTATCTTTGACCTCAAGCAGGTCAACCCGGATGCCCTGGTCAGCGTCAAACTGGTGAGTGAGCCTGGGGTGGGCACCATCGCCACCGGGGTGGCCAAGGCCTATGCCGATCTCATCACCATTTCCGGCTATGACGGGGGCACGGGCGCGAGTCCGCTCACCTCGGTAAAATATGCCGGCAGTCCCTGGGAGATTGGTCTGGCTGAGACCCAGCAGGCACTGGTGGAAAATGGTTTGCGTCACAAGGTGCGGCTACAGGTGGACGGAGGTTTGAAGTCGGGGCTGGATATCGTCAAGGCCGCTATACTCGGGGCAGAGAGCTTCGGTTTTGGTACCGCACCGCTGATTGCCCTTGGCTGCAAGTACCTGCGTATCTGTCACCTCAATAACTGCGCGACCGGGGTGGCTACCCAAGACGAGACCCTGCGGCGGGAATATTTTTCAGGACTCCCCGAGATGGTGATGCATTATTTCCGCTTTCTGGTACGTGAGACCCGGGAGATCATGGCTGAGCTGGGGATCAGTCGGCTGGTGGACCTCATTGGCAGGACAGACCTGCTCCGGGAGTTGGATGGGGAAACACCGAAGCAGCGGCGGATAACGCTCGTCGACATCATCAACCCGTCAAGCGGCAGCAAAGGCGTGGCGCTTTATAACAGCGAACTCAACATCCCGGACGATCCGGGCAATCTCAACCTGCGGCTGGCCGAAGAGCATGAGGAGGCTGTGCTCGAGCAACGGGGGGGCCGAGGCAGGTATCAGATCCGGAATACCGATCGATCGGTTGGGGCGAGGCTCTCAGGGCTGATCGCCATGCACCACGGCAATATAGGCATGGAACATGCGGCGCTGAAGCTCACATTTACCGGCACCGCCGGCCAGAGCTTTGGGGCGTGGAACGCTGGGGGGCTCAATATGGTGCTCACCGGGGACGCCAATGATTATGTCGGCAAGGGCATGGCAGGTGGCAAACTGGTCATCAAACCACCTGCCGGTGTAGCATATGCTTCCAATGAGGCGTCCATCATCGGCAACACCTGCCTCTACGGCGCCACCGGCGGCAGGCTCTATGCCGCCGGCCGTGCCGGTGAGCGGTTCGCGGTACGTAATTCCGGGGCGAGAGCGGTTGTTGAAGGTATCGGCGACAACGGTTGCGAGTACATGACCGGCGGGGTGGTGACCATCCTCGGCTCTACCGGAGTAAATTTCGGGGCAGGCATGACCGGAGGCTTCGCGTACGTGCTCGACCAGGACGGTAGGTTTTCCGGCCGCACCAATCTGGAGCTGGTGGAAGTGCTGGAGCTGACTGAACACGAGATCCTGCTTGAACATTTACGCGGGATCATCAGCCACCACCAGCGTGAGACCGCTAGTCTCAAGGCCGAAGAGATTTTAAGCGATTTCGATAAATTCGCGCCACTTTTTCGGCTGGTAAAGCCAAAGACCAGTAACCTGGAGACCCTGCTGGGGCATCGGGGCACCTCGCCTGTGGAGATGCTGGCCAATACCCATTGACAGGCATCAGAGGCGATGGAGCCGGGATTCTGCAAAAGCGGAGATAATTATGAACCAGAATCTGTATCAGTTTCTTGAGGTGGACCGGGTTGACCCGCCCAAACACAGAATAGATAAGTGCCGGGAGACGTTTGATGAGATCTATCAAAAGTTTCGTAATACCCAGCTGAAAATGCAGGCTGATCGCTGTATCGAGTGCGGTAATCCCTACTGCCAATGGAAGTGCCCTGTGCACAATTTTATCCCCGAGTGGCTCAAGCTGGCCAACGAGGGACGCATTATGGAGGCAGCAGAGCTCTGCCATCAGACCAACAGCCTGCCTGAGGTCTGTGGCAGGGTCTGCCCCCAGGACCGGTTGTGCGAAGGTGCCTGTACCCTGAATCCTGATTTCGGGGCGGTGACTATCGGCGCGATCGAGAAACATATTGTCGATACAGCATTCGCCGCGGGTTGGAGGCCGGATCTCAGCAAGGTGAAAAAACATGACCTGAAGGTCGCGGTGGTGGGGGCTGGTCCTGCGGGTTTGGCCTGCGCCGATGTCCTGGTCAGAAACGGTGTCGCGCCAGTGGTCTTCGACCGTAATCCTGAAATCGGCGGACTCCTCACCTTTGGTATCCCTCCCTTCAAGCTCGATAAGGAGGTGATGCGGCTACGTCGCGAGATATTCACCGAAATGGGTATTGAATTCAGGCTCGCGGTTGAGATCGGTAAAGATGTGGAGTTTGAGCAGCTGCTGGGCGATTATGATGCAGTCTTTGTCGGGATCGGCACCTATACTGATATCCGAGGTGGCTTTTCGGGTGAGGATGTCGATGGGGTGTATGCGGCCCTCCCCTACCTTATCGCCTCCACGGACCGGTTGCTGGGGATTTCGCGGCCTGAACACCCATACACGGATTTTGCCGGGCAGCGGGTCGTGGTGCTTGGCGGCGGTGACACAGCCATGGATTGCGTGCGAACTGCCGTCAGGCAGGGGGCGAGTTCGGTGGTATGCGCCTATAGGCGGGACGAGCGCAACATGCCCGGCTCGGCCCGGGAAGTGCAAAATGCGCGGGATGAAGGGGTGGAATTTAAGTGGAATCTGCAGCCGCTTAGCATCCAGGCCGGGAGCAATGGCCGGGTATGCGGAGTTGAGGTGATCACCACCAGGCTCGGCGAGGCGGATGAGCAGGGCAGACGAAGACCGGAACCGGTCAACGGAACCCAGCAGGTGCTGCCGGCAGATGCGGTCATTATGGCTTTTGGCTACCGGCCTTCCCCACCGCCATGGCTCGAAGACCAGGGTGTGTCGCTGAGCGATTATCGGCTCATTATTGCGCCGGAGCACGGTGACTATCCTTTCCAAACCAACAATCCCAAGGTTTTTGCAGGTGGTGATGCCGTGCGTGGCTCAGATTTGGCGGTTACAGCCATCTACGAGGGACGATGTGCTGCTGAAGGGATAATGGCCTGGCTTGGACTGCCAGTCTGATTATTGTCATTCTTACGCTATGTCAGAGGAATGTTCAGCAGGACGACCGAAACTAAAGGAGACTAATAATACGTTCATGGATGTCCGCTTTTGTTACTGGCTCGCTTGATTCCCTGACAAACGTCCCCCCCACTCCAGGCACCTCGCGTAATATTCCTGCCGTGAGGCAGCAAGGGTGTTTCGAATTTTGCTGACATTTAAGACCGTAGTGGAAATTGCAAGAAAACATACAGTTGACATCGCCAGCATTAAAGCTGGCAATCACTATGGATGGTGAAAACCACTTTAATCCGGCGAGTTCCCGTTAGCTTTCAAGAGTAATCCCGGAGGTGAGATGGATATCTTTTTCAAAACCGTGACCTGGTGTGGTTCCCTGATCATTCTCCTGCCGGTTGCTGCAGTACTCGGCCTGCTTGTCGTGCA
The DNA here is from genome assembly GCF_048381775.1 of Desulfosediminicola sp. Classification (NCBI taxonomy): domain Bacteria; kingdom Pseudomonadati; phylum Thermodesulfobacteriota; class Desulfobulbia; order Desulfobulbales; family Desulfocapsaceae; genus Desulfosediminicola; species Desulfosediminicola sp. The sequence continues at coordinate 161,937 of NZ_JBLXGE010000014.1, forward strand.
AAGAAACGGTATTGTTGATGTATTCCTCATTATTGGGGGGCTTTGCGGCAGCTCTTTCCTCTCCCATTCGCTCAAACTTTTTTTTGCCAGGCCACGCCCCCCGGCGGAAGGGCTTCTGGTCGATATGCCCTCGGATTTCTCTTTCCCAAGCGCCCACACTGCCCAGATTTTCGCCTTTACCATTGCCTGTGGGATCACCTTCAGTAAGCAGATGCCTGCCCATATGGTGTTGCCACTTTGGCTGGCCCTAATCACTCTTGCTGTTATTGTTGGGTATTCGAGGATTTATCTCCAGGTTCATTATGTGTCGGATGTTATTGCTGGAGGCCTGTTGGGCATCGGCTGGCTATTTATTTTGCACCGGATCTTGATCTTCTTTGAGGCATAATGCTCAAAAACGAGGTGAAGAATGAAAAATAAATTTTCAAAGAGTGATGATGGTGGCTATCATCCGCTGCAAAAAGTGCGAGTCGTGCTTTCTGGATTGAAATATGCTGTTCGTTATGACTTTAGTGTTACCTACAAACTGGTACTCTCGGCGATTGTCCTCTCCACCTTTTTCTTTTTCCGCCAGTGGATAGATTTTCTCCTTCTTGCTGCAGCAACCACCATGATGCTGATGGCAGAGCTGTTCAACAGCGCCATAGAAGCTCTTTGCGACTTCATCACAACAAAGGAAAGTCATAAGGTCAAAGTGATAAAAGATATTTCAGCTGCCGCCGCCGGGATATGTATTTTTTTCTGGGCGGTGATACTGGTGATAGAAAGTTACCGAATCTTGCGTTTTTTGTTTTAAATCACTGCGGCCTGAGAAACAGTTATGCAAATACCAACAACCGGGGGAATTTCAACCTGCCCATACCTACTAACTCCTTGTTATGCCTTATTTTGTTTGCGCTTGCAACCGCGCGAAACGATCGCGAATCGTGTCTACGTTACCGAGTGTGAAATATGCGGAATACGAGAACGACAGTTCTGGGGTGAGCGCGAACGTTCGCAATGGCGCGATATACGAACAGTCGGTGCCAGAGCCACCCTTGAACCGATACGCTGTCGCTTCTGTCGTGCCGGGCACATAGACACCGATCCCGTTTCCATACTCATCAACAAAGGCGGCCCAGCTTTCAGAAAGAGCGACATGCTCGTTGGGCCAGCCAGGTTTCTTTCGCGTCAATGCTGAACCGGTCCACGGTTTTTGTCCAGTGTAGGTGACGAGCGTGGATAATTTTGGTGAAACGAACACTGCTGGCATCTCTTGATACCAAGGTTTATGCGATTTCAAACCGTTGTAAGTGAATTTGAAGCGCACTCGAACAATAGGCCCGTCCAGCTCGACCCACTGTTCCATCGTGCAATCTTCCAGCAATTGGCCAGATGCCCAATGGCGCGGGACGGTTTTGGCATATGCGGTTGTACCCGTGGCTTTGAAATTCACGAGTTTTGCAGCCTTGCCTTTGGAGTCGCCGCCTTGCACAGGATTATAACGCCACGGCTTGTCACCCCAACGTGAGCCGTCTTTGTCACCGTAATACGACTGTTGGATTAACCTGCCGTGATCGTCGTGGTTGAGAGCGTTGAATCTAGAGTTTCGGTCAGAAAGGTACCCTATAGCGCCGCCATGAGAGCGTAACAGTCCAACGCGCAACTCAGCGTTTTGGATGTACACCCAATCTTCGCTTCGTTCGGCGTCTTTCGATTGCGACTCCACCGCGATGGCGACTAAGGCCACAAGCGCCAGCAAAACAATTGAGGCGTGATTTTTTCTGATTGCGTGCTCCTTGTTCCGAAGCGAAGAAATAGGGGACAAACCAGAATGGCGCTAGTTTAAGCGTGTTTTATAGGTGAAAAGCAACTGAATATATTGGCAAAAATTGGTATAATTTG
>NZ_JBLXGE010000015.1:0-154374 GCF_048381775.1 Desulfosediminicola sp.
AAGCCCAGGGCCATTATGAGAGAGATTCCACACAGGAGTAAATATGTTGCTAAAAAGGGCTTAAACTAGCGCCATTCGGGTCAGAGCAAAATTAAAACTCCGGATAACAAGTTTACCTATCAATATGCCTGAATCCCACATGTCTTTGGTGCCAATGTTCAGTTTTTTGGCGAGTGCGTTAGTTGAGATTTGCTTGGTAGAATCAGACATGAAAATATTGAATACTTTTTACTACTACAGAGTAATAATGAGAAAAAACAAATATTTCAGCATAGTATCTCTGTATCGCCGGGCGTGCAATAACGAATTTTTCCGCAGAAATCTGGCCTGTTAGAAAAGGTTGTCTTCGTAGGTTGCTCAGCTGATTCTTCTGTTTAGAGAAAGCTACAGGGTGAGCTTTCATTTATTGGAAACACAAAGAAAGGGAGATTATCAATGATCCTCGAATTGACAACCTAAACCGGGGACAAAGAAATCTGGAGACTTGGAGCCAAACTAAAAGTTGGCTCAGGCTCAACTTCTGCTGAGCCCACCAGTTAAAAGAAAAGCCCCGGGAGATTTCGATCTCTCGGGGCTTTATTATTTTGTATTTTCCACTGAAATAGGTCTTTAAGATACAAATTGATCTTTAGGGCGCTACGGGCTGTCAAATAGCATTTATCGGGGACGTACAAACGGTAAATGCGTATGCATTTGGATAAACAGGAGGTGCGAGAGAGGCCTTCCCGTACAGTTTTCTGTGAGGCCGTGGTGGACCGGATCACTTCACCTTTGTCGATGTGGCAAAAAATATTATCGGCAACATTGAATAGATAAAGCCGATAATTAAAATCGAATATATAGATAATTAGTATTGGTAACCGTCTAATATCCATTGTAAAAGTGCGTTCGCTTAAAATTGTCTAAGTGAAATTGTCGGTGCTGGGCTAATGACCGATTTTTGTTCTATCTAAGTATTCAAGGAGAAAGCGATGCGCAATATCGGAGTAATCTGTATCTATCTGTCCATATTGATGGCAGTGTTTTGTACAAACGTAGCTGCACAGTCACCTGTCCCCACGCTCAACATGAGTTACATCTTCACTACCCACCATACGCCGCTAATGGTCGCAGCGGAAAAAGGCGAGCTTTTCAAAACCACCGGAGCGTATCTGGAAGAGATCGTTCCGAAACAGAGGTATAGTTTGAAGAACGTTGATGGTAAAGAACTTGCGGTGTTCAACCTCATCGTGTCGAAGTCCGGTTCGGAGACAACAACCTTGTTTGCCATGAACAAGCTCGACCTTGGTCTTGCTTCTTCAACCGCTTTTATTAGTGGCATTGACAAGGGTGCAGCGATGAAAATCCTATGCCCGCTCCATGTTGACGGGTTGAGTATGGTTTTCCCGAAAGACAGCGATGTTAACAGCTATGCAGATCTGGAGCGGCTGGTGGCAACAGCACAGCATCCGGTAAAAATTGGTTATCACTCACCGACCAGTGCACCCAGGGTTGTTTTTGAGGGTGCATTGCATGAAGCTGGTTTTACCATAACCGGTAATCCGAACAATGCTGATGCGGATATTCTCATGGTTGATCTGAAATCTACGGCAAATCTTATTCCTGCCCTGGTTTCAGGTCAGGTGGATGCCTGGGTCGGGCCAGCCCCTTTCCCTGCGGTGGCAGAACATCGTGGTGCCGGTCATGTGGGTCTCGATTCCCGTGCATTGCCACCGGCAGGACAGTGGACCGATTTTCCCTGTTGTGTTCTGGGGGCCAGCGAAAAAGTAATTTCTGAGCACCCTGAAGTGGTGCAGGCTGTCACTAACCTTCTGACCGCGGCTGCGGATTGGAGCAACTCCAACCCACCGGCTTCCGCGACGATCTCATCTGCATGGATAGGGGTTCCCGCCGAGGCAGTAGCAAAGTCATCAATAATTTTCACCACTAACCCCACCGAAAGTTGGTTGCGAGGAGAAGGGATCTTTCTTTCAGTGCTGAATGAAATGGATAAGCTCAGAGGTTCTATGAAAGACGCAGAATTCAAGGATGTGTCGCCTCTTCTCTACGATTTTTCATTTATTGAAAAGAGCCTGTCGGCACAGTGATCCATCGACTGTACCAGAGTCAGCCAACATATTAAATGCCTGCAAGAAAGGAAGTTCTTTATTTTGTTATGTTTAAAAGAATTCTAGGACGGATTGTCCCAGCGCTAGCCCCGCTGCTGCTGATAGTGGTGTGGGCGATATTGGCCGAAAGAATCGCTAACCCGGTTATTTTGCCAGATGTTGCGCAGGTATCGAGCATACTCCTGAACCCGCTTGACGATCTGATCAGTATGGGCTCACTTGCCGGCAATATCTTTGTCAGTCTGATGCGGGTATTGCTTGGCTATCTGCTTGCAGCTTGTGTTGCCATTCCTCTAGGTTTGTTGATGGGGTATTACGCGTTGGTGTATCGTTTATTCAACTCGTTTTTGACCTTATTCAGACCAATCCCACCTCTGGCCTGGGTGCCTCTGGTAATGGCCTGGTTCGGCATTGCAAGCCTTGCCTCTTTATTTGGTGTGCAGAGCGGACAGGCTTACATTTATCTGAACAATATCAAGTTCTCGATGCTGTTCATTATCTTTATTGGGGCATTTTATCCGATTCTTACTTCAACTCTTCATGGCGTACGCGGCGTAAACAGTATCTTTATCGATTCTGCACGGGTGCTCGGGGCAAAAGAACATCAGATCTTTCTCAAGGTGCTTTTGCCTGCAGCGATGCCCTCGATACTTACCGGAATGCGGATTGGGCTGGGGATTGCCTGGATGTGCCTGGTCTCAGCAGAGATGCTCCCCGGCTCTCTTTCTGGTGTAGGTTACATGATAACGCATGCATTTACCCTGGCTTCGACAGACATAGTCATCGCTGGCATGATTTCTATCGGTATTGTCGGGGCAGCCATGGATAGCGCGTTCCGTTGGGTGGAGCAAAGGAAGTTCTTTTGGAAAAAGACGGTGGGGATCTGATGGTTCAGGACATATTGGAAATTGATTCCCTGCGTAAAGAATTTGTAACTGCTTCGGGGGAACAATTTCTTGCTGTCGATGGCGTGAGTTTGAGAATTGAGGAAAATTCCTTTACGTCAATTCTGGGGCCATCGGGCTGCGGCAAATCGACGATTTTGCGTATTGTGGCCGGTCTTGAGAGTTGCACGCTTGGTATTGTTCGATATCGGGGAGGTGAAGTGCTGAAGCCGGGTGCGGAAATAGGCATGGTGTTTCAGGAGTATTCGTTGTTTCCCTGGCTGACAGTTGTTGAGAACGTTGCCATGGGGCCAGCATTTTCGGGTGTTGGTCGTAGCTGGAGGCTGAAAAACGCAATGGAACTCCTGGAGGTTGTTGACGTCGCCGATTTTCATAGCGCATACCCCCATGAACTGTCGGGGGGTATGCGTCAGCGTGTTGCAATAGCCAGGGCATTGGCAAATGATCCTGATCTGTTATTGATGGATGAACCGTTCGGTGCTCTCGATGCCCATACCAGAATTCTGATGCAGCAGGAGTTGTTAAGAATATGGGAATTGACCGGAAAAACAATTGTTCTGGTGACCCACTCGGTGGATGAGGCAATTTATCTCTCGGATGAAATTGTGGTAATGTCATCCAGGCCGGGAAGGATTGTGCAAAAGGTGGCGGTGGATATGGAGCGTCCACGAAACAGGTCTGACGCACGGTTTGGTGAGTTAACCGATATGCTGCTGCAAAAATTACAACCTGCAATTTAGTAATTTATCAGGGAAGTACGAGGAATTTGTTTGCTGACCACTGAAGGCCTCGGTCGCGTGAAGTACTCAGGAAACAAATAGGCTCAGAGCGAAATGAAAAGTTGGCTCGGGTTCGACTTCTGCCGAGCCCACTAGTTAAAAGAAAAGCCCCAGGAGATTTAGGTCTCTTGGGGCTTAAATATTTAAGGCAATTATCGGGGAGTACTCCGATAAATGCCTCTTTGGTTATGGCATCTGGGATGATGTAGGACTACATTCATCTAAGCCCACGCTGGCAAAGCAGGCAGGTCCCTTTCTAGTAGACGTTATGTCTAGGCATTTTTGTTCGTCAAGATTCTGCACATGTTCATCATTCAATTCAATCAGGTTGCAGCCAGATTCTTGATAGATTTCCTGCTTTCTCAGGTAGGTGTGGATCTCTGCATATAGACCCAGATGAAGACAAGCATCTCAGCCTTGAAGCGTACGAAATGGCCATCGGTTGCCCTGGGGCTGGTTCCCGGGCAGGGCACATAAGGTTCACCGGTTATTTTTTTTCTCATCATGAACACCACCTTGTTTGCTTCCCTGTGGAGTGGTCACCCAGCCTCTCATTCCCTTGCACAACAACTCCGGTGTTGACTGCCAATAAATGCATATAGTCTAGGAGTAGAAGGGATAAGGAGGAAAAGAGTCAGAAAATGAGAATAAGCCCTTTTCCCTTTAACCGAGACACCGCTATGAGACGTCCCAACGAGGTATAGAGGAGGAGTCTCCAATGAAACGATTCTTTTCAGCGCTGGTTATACTGGTTTTTCTAATCGGTTCCGTATCCGTTTCCATGGCCGGTAAAAGATATTACCGTTCACCACACTATGGACATTCCTACGGCTACAAATATCACCATTATGGCAATCGGTACCATCGGTACCGTCATCACCACGCTGATGACGCTCTGGCCGGACTTGTCGTCGGTGTACTTGTCGGGGGAGTACTCGTAAGCGCCCTCGCCACGGCCTCTCAGCCGAGAACCGTGTATGCACCACCGCCTGCACCCATGTATCAAACCCGGGTCTGCTTTCAGAATCGCAGGGTGAGTGGTGAATGGCAACAAGGCTCCTATGGCGGCCCAATGGTTTGGGTTGAATTTCCCTACCCATTGATTCGCAGGGTTCAGGTTCCTTGTAATTGATGTTTGTATTCTGTTGGGATTATCATCAAGTATCTAGTACATACATGGTGAAAAGAAGGTGTGGTTAAGTGATTCGGTTTGCTTTGAACTGCTTACTGGGAATTAATGGGAATCAGAAAAAAAATAAATCTATCCACTCTTCATACTGTTCTTAAACTATCCTCTGGTTGTATTCCTTGCCCCGACATAAAAAAGGCCTGCACCATAAGAAACAGATGGGCAGGCAATCAATGAATCTGCTTGTGCATTAGTAGTTACACCCGTACGCTCGGGTAATCAGCCTCCAAAATCGTAATCGAAGCGCAATTCTTCGTTTTGGTTAAACCTCTTGCTTGAGCCAGCAATATTTGGAGTCTTCTCGTCCTCTTTTTGTGGCTCCCATGAGATGGAGCATTCATTCCTGAGTTGATCGATTCGGTCGCTCATCTCGGTAATGATCATATGGAGTCCGTTTACCTCCTCATAGACGCCCTGCTTGCTTGAGGTCGGCCTGTTATCCAGCTGACTGACAATATGAGACAGTTTCTCTTGCCACTGGGACAGCTCGGTGTCGACATTTTTGCAATAATCTTGAATTTCCATAACACCACCCTCTAATCAGAACTGAGGTACTCACCTGGTACTGTGAGTATCAGTTAGAGCTCAATTATAACGGGACTCTTCCATCATCAAATGGCTCTCCCAGCCAATCGTTTCGGAACAGCCATTTATACTAGAAAAATAAGGCACAATAGGGGGAGAATCCATGGACAATCTGCAGGCTCCGGCCAAATTACAGTGTTGAATTCGATTCTACCTCAGAGCTAACGAAAAAATTGTGGAATTACTCCTATAAAAAATCACCAAGGACACAAAAAAAATAATCTGATTACCCCTAAAGCTCAGCACGAGCAAAAGTAGGGTCAGGATGAACCTCCCCCGTTTTAACGGAGCCCGTTCGGTTTTCATATACCGGTCTGGCTACTACCTTTCGGGAGATAGAGGAGGTATCCCGCCTGAAATCCCTCTTACCATCAGTGCATAATCACTTGGGTAGTCCACCATTCTGCGCTGATGGATAACTTTTGGGTTTTAGCAGTCCTTGCTATAAGCGGAGAACTGTTTAGGATTCTGTAAAGGAAAAGATAAAATGGAGTGAGGGCGCATATGCTTTGCGTAACCTCGGTAGAGGTTAGTCGCTTTCCTGTAGCTTATTACGGTATGGGTTCATAACCAGAATCGGGCAATGAACTCGTTTAATCACCCTCTGAGTAACGCTGCCGAGTAAAACTTTCTCAAGCCCTTTCGCGCCGTGAGAACAGATAATCATCATATCTGCATCGACCTTTTTAGCTACATTAACGATCTCTTCAACCGGGTCACCTACCACGACCGTACCGTTGCAGGCAAAACCTTCCTGTCTGAATTGCTCGACAAACTCTTCCATACGGGCGTTGATCTGTTTTTTCACGGCACTTGTAGCTTCCTGTGAATGTGGAACTGACCATAAACCTTCACCGTAAGCGACAGGAATGATGTGGATAAGGTGCAACTCAGCAGAATGCGATTTGGCCATATACTTGACATAATCAAGCAATTTTTCCGTGTTTCCTAAAAAGTCGACGGGAACCGCGATTTTGTTTACTTTTATCATAATTTCTATCCTCACTTTATATAGCTCAATATATTACTGTGTTTTTCCGACGCTAATCGTTGGAGATAACACTCTTTATTCAAACCTTACTTTATACCGCTTTGCATCCCAGCAGAGCACTTAAGATCCTGCTCTGTTGTGCTATTTTTCCTGTCCAATTGTTGCGGCAAGAGATTGTTGCAGTTGACTTTTCAAGCAGTTGAACCACTAAAAGCCTTCCCAGGCAACGAGCCTCACAGGAATAGTCGGCAATTGCGAAATATCTAACCATTTTGTGGTATTAATATCAACAGGTTGATCACCACACAATGTAGCCATGTCAAATTATCAAAGCGTCCCTGACCTACAGTGCTCCTTGAGCATCACATTTCGTAGTTTGAAGAATCGGTGCTTTCATATAGTCCTGTTTCAATGAACGATTTCTGAAGTATTCAGAGAAAAAAAGGGGCCATGACATCTTGTTAAAGATCACCCGATCTTACTCTTGCCTCTGAATACTCTTCTGCGCTGATGGATAACTTTTTGGTTTTAGCAGTCCTTGCTATAAGCGGAGAACTGTTTAGGATTCTGTAAAGGAAAAGATAAAATGGAGTGAGGGCGCATATGTTTCGCGTAACCTCGGTAAGGGTTGGCGAATGCTGGGGAGGATGAATCATTTTTTAAGGAGATCAGTAATGAATGCAACGAAAGTTAAAGACGTGATGGTGCCTCTGGCTGAGTATGCCACCATCTCTCAGGACGCGACGTTGTACCAGGCTGTGCTCGCTCTTGAAGATGCGCATGAGAAAATAGGTGTAAAAAAATATAAATATCGGGCCATGCTGGTTCATGACAATCATGGGCGAATTGTAGGAAAGCTCGATCATATAAGTATTCTTCGCGCCATGGAACCGAAATTTCAGGATGTTGGCGATATCAACATGTTAACGAGGTTTGGTTTCGGGCCAGATTTCTTAAGAAAAATTACCCGGGATTTCGACCTGCTGCAGAAACCTCTGGATGATATCTGCAAAAAGGCCATAAAAGTCATTGTCCGCAACATCATGCACATCCCTGACAAAAGCGAGTGCATCTCACAGGAGGCATCGCTCAACGAGGGTATTCATTTGCTGGCTCTCGGTCGGCACCAATCACTGCTCGTCAAGGAGAACGAAGAGGTGGTTGGGATTCTCAGGCTCTCAGATGTGTATCGTACTGTTCTCGAAATGATGAAAAGCTGTGAGGTCGGGTAGAGCAAAATAAGGGGATGTTTCCGGATTGAAATTGCATTGAGGGTTCAAGGAATTGCCACATTCTCACAACCCCAATGAAACAGGCAGGGTTTTGTGGTGCGTATGGTTATGGCCCATACGCACCACCGAAAAGCAAGGTCCTCTGCCTTGATCACACTCCGATTCTGTCAAATATACCGGGTGTACATAACTCTGAATGCTTCAAAGACCATACTTGACACCTTCTCACACCATCACCTAAAATCTTGTTAGAAGTGGATATCCGGCTTAGAACAAAAATCATGATCCGAGCCACCCTTGTCGTACCAGCCTGGCCCTTGGGCTGAGTCTTACCTGGTCGTAAGCTGCATTGGAGACACAAATACGACCAGTTCTATTGCATGTGGCTAAACATGGCGCCTGTATTGTTAATGTCGTCAACTTTACCTGTAAATTGATAATAAAAACGGAATCACCTGGGAAACAGATGGATAGCAAGGCACAAGGTTCAACTTCTTGAAGAGGAGATTGCCAATGCCAGTGTACGAATTTCGTTGTGAAGAATGCGACCATATCTTTTCTCTGATTATCCGAATTTCAGATTACGAAAAGAAAGACTTTTCCTGTCCGAAATGTAAAAGCAAAAAGGTAAAAAGACAGCTCTCGACCTTTCAGCCCATTACCACAAAAAAGAGCTAAGTCAGAACTGTTAGCCGATCTCCAACCATTAGAAAATTATCAGGTATTGCAGGGGATAAGGGATAAATAGGGCCAGAGTGAAATTAAAAGTTTGATAACTCAATTCACCCTGTTTCTTGAATTTAATTAAGCCTGAATCCCATGCTTCAGCAATAACCTTTGGCGGAATATCATCAAGGTTTTGCAGATGCTCATCATTCCACTCAATCAGGTTGAACCCATACTTCCGATAGATTTCCTGTTTAGTTTTTTTGCGAGCCAGATATTTCTTATCGTGAAGAGTAGGGTCACCCATTGAAAGGCCCCGCAGGTTTCGATTTGCGGGGCCTTTTTTTGCGGTATTATTGTTGTCCGGCCTGGCTGAGGAGGTTGATTCAAACTTCAATGGACTGAACAGGATATGCAGGGATCGTAGGCCCGGACCAGCATTGCCGCGAGTTGGGCGATTTCGCTGTCCGGGAGTCCCGAGGCAGCCGATTCGGCGACCAGTTTGGTGAGGTCGTGTTGGATGTTGGCATGATTCTGGCTAGTGGGAATGACGCAGTCGGCCTTGGTAATAATCCCCTGCTTGTCCAGGGAGTAGCTGTGGTAGAGGATTCCCCGGGGCACCTCGATTGCACCGACACCTTTGCCGGCCCGGGGAATAGGGGTGGCACGGGAATTCTGCCACGTTGTCGCCAGCAGCCGGTCGATTAAGCACTCGGAATCTTCGACCACATGCAGACATTCGACCAGCTGGGCAGCCGTGTTGTAAAACGGGTTGTGGCAGGCCGGCAACAGGCCGAAGCTGTCGGCCATGGCCCTGGCCCCAGGGTGGAGCAGGGTGCCGTTGTTGTTCAGCCTGGCCAGGGCGCCAACGGCAAAAGAGTCACGCGACAGCCTGCTCCATTTGGCGGTGGACTGTTCAGTCAGATATTCATTGGTCATTTCCAGATAGTTGTCTTCTTCCTTTATTACCCCGTCTGAGGAGAGCAGCATCCCGCCGATGAAGGGATAGCGTGTCTCGCCTTTTAAGGAGACGTATTCCGTCTCCCGTTGAAAATCCGGGAGAACGAACGAGTGCATAAGCTCCGCTGCTTGGCTGAGCTCGTGGCGTGTCTGGCGGAGACGTTGCTGCAGACTGACCAGCATATCCTGACGGGGCAGCTTGGTGAAGCCGCCCACGATGAGCCGGGTCGGATGCAGTCTCCGGCCACCGATGAGATCGGCGCCGTCGTTGGCCAGTTTTTTCATGCGCGCTGCAAGTTCGACGATCTCGGGCCTGCCGGCGCGCAAAGACAGCAGACTGTCGGCTTTCAGAAAATCGGGCACGGCAAGGAAGAAAATATGCAGAACGTGGCTCTGCAGGGTTTCCATATGCTTGAGTAGCAAGCGCAAGGTCCGGGTCTGCTCAGGTGGCTCAAAGCCAAAGGCCCGTTCTATCGCCCGTATGCTGGCGAGGGTGTGGCCGATGGAGCAGATACCGCAGATCCGGCCGCACAGGGAGGGGGCGCTCCACCAGCTTTTACCGACCAGGATTGCTTCGAAAAAGCGGGGCGATTCGACAACCTCCCAGTGGGCATGGACCAGCTGACCCTCGACAACTTTGATGGAGATGTTGCCGTGTCCTTCGACCCTGGTGAGGTGTTTTATGGAAATGTCGCAACTATTTTTCATGACGTATGCTGTGTTGTGGCGGTTGCCAGTTTCTGTCGGAGCCGGGCAGACCATTCGGGAAAACCACCGTGGCATTCCAGGTAGTCGAGCATAACCTCCAACGGAATCCCCCGCTGTTGAAAGATCTGCTCGAGCTCTTCAAGGTTGGCGACTTCGGCGGGGCCCCGGCAGCCCTGACAGCCGGAGCGTTCCGCGGGGCACCAGGCATTGCAGCCGGCACGGGTCACGGGGCCGAGGCACGCCTCGCCATGTTCAAAAAGACAGATATGGCCGGCGGCGGTGCATTCCATGCATACCGGGTAATTGGGATGACTGATTTTTTTGCCGACAACGAGGTTGGTGACGATCCGTTCGACTTCACCCTTGTGAATGGGACAGCCGAATATCTGCAGGTCCACCTCGACCAGGGCATGCAGCGGGAGCACCTTGGGCAGGGGCGTCATGGGAATGGTGCTGTCGCCGTAGACCAGCCGGCTGGGCCAGTCGCTGTCGCTGAATCTGTTGCGAAGCTGGTTGATGCCGCCAAAACAGGCACAGCTGCCGAGAGCCACCAGGGTGGCCGCTCTGGTTCGTATCTCCTGCAGTTGCGCCACCTCTTCCGAACAGCTTATGCTGCCCTCGACAAAGGCGATATCATACTGGTCGGAGGCGGAGGTCATGGCCTCACGAAAGGTGACAATTTCCAGGAGATTCAGGAAATCGAGCAGGTTGTGCTCGTCGTTGAGCAGCTGCAGCTGGCACCCTTCGCAGGAGGTGAACTCAAAGAAGGCAACCCGGGGACGTGGGAGGTTCCTGCCCAGGTATGAGAGTCCTTTTTGCATCTCAGATAGCCTCCTTGAGGTTTACGACCGACCAGAAATCGAACACCGGCCCATCGAGACAGGTGTAGGTGGAGCCGACATTGCAACGGCAGCACTTGCCCTTGCCGCAGTGCATCCTGCGCTCCAGGGAGACGAACATGTGGTGCATGGGCAGACCGGCGGCGAGCAGTGTGCTGCAGACCGCCTTGAACATCACCGGTGGTCCGCAGACGATGGCGTACCAGGTGTCAGAGAGGCTGATACCTGACGACAGGAATTGGTCGACCAGGGAGGTGATCATGCCGACCTGGCCGGACCAGCCTTCGTCGGGTTCATCGACGATACATTGCACTCCAATGTCCGTATTCCGCCAGCTTTCATACTCGTCGGCAAAGAGCAGGAATGCGGGGTTTTTCGCTCCGCAGAGAAAATCTACCCTGGCATATCTGCTGCGGTTTTCCAGCACCGCCAATAAGGCCGAGCGAAGCGGGACGGTTCCCAGGCCGCCGGCGATGAAGAGCATGTTGCTGCCTTTCATGCGTTCCAGCGGGTAGGAGGTGCCGAAGGGGCCGCTGATACCCACCCGTAGTCCCCGCTCGCATCGGGCAAGAAAGGAGGTGAGGGTGCCCACCGACCTGATGCACAGTTCGAGGTCGCCCCGCCGTGATGGGCTGGAAGATATGGAAAAGGGAGCTTCCCCGATGCCGGGCACCTCGAGCATGACAAACTGACCGGGGACAAAAGAAAATGTCGAGTGAACCGCCGGGTCGAGCAACCGTATGCGGTAGAGTTTCACTGAATCGATGAGTGGCGAGATCGACGTTATTTCGGCTTCGTGGCAGTACTCGTAACGCATCAGATCAGATTTTCGCCGATGAATGTGATCTGCGGCGAGAATATCGACCACGGGGACGTTTCTATCCATCTTCTTCTGCCTCCCTGCGTACGCTCGCTATCACATCGACCGGGGCAATGTCGGCCAGACATGCCTGGCCACAACGGCCGCAGCCGACGCAAAGAGATTCTTCGAAAGCTTCAACGAACCCCCTGTGCTTGTGATAATATCGGTATTTCAGGCGGGTGGCGCTCTCGGGGCGAAAATTGAAGCCTCCCGCCACTTCGGCAAAATCAACGAGATTACAGGAGTAGAGGCGCATCTCTTTTCGGGCGCTGCCAAGTGTGAGGTCGATGAGCTGCTCTGTGCCATAGCAGTAACAGGTGGGACAGACACTCGCGCAAGTGCCGCAGGAGAGGCAGCGTCGTCCCCACTCATGCCAGACCTCCGCTTGAAATTCCATATCCAGGATCCTGACCAGGTCGGTGGTGTCCATTTGGCTGGTGAATTGTGCTTTTCGCTTCTTCGCCGCCTGGATGAAAAGGGCATGGTGTTCACTTTTCGCCTCTTTTGTGCTAATCCCCTGCAGTACCTGATAGGCGGCGGAGCTCCTGATTTCGCAGAAATAGAGTTCGCCGATATCGGTGATGAACAGGTCGCAGCCATGCAGCACCGTTTCGCAGTCCATGGATTCGCAGAAACAGAAAGGTTGAGGGGAGCAGCTGGTGCCGACGATAAAGGTGTTGCGGCGCCTGGCCGCGTAAAAAGGGTTCGGGTAGGTACTATCCAGAAGCACCTTGTCCAGCCTGTTGAGAGCATTGATATCGCAGGCGTGCATGCCGAAAAAGACCACAGGGGTCTCAGGGGTGAAGTGCACCTCCTTTCGCCAGCTCTGGTCGTTAAGGGCATAGGACGCCATGGTCAGCCTGTGCGGCAGAAAATACTTCTTAGGGGAATGGGAGGTGGTGGTATGTTCGAAGGCGAGGTCTGCAAAATCGAATACCTGCTCGTAGGCGTAGAGGGGCCAGCTCTCCGGTGAAGTCTCCTTAACAGTAGGACCTACCAGGCAGTTATAGGAGAGCACCTCGAAGAGATGTCTGAGTTCACTTTTGGCAAAGACGCAAAAAAGCATAGTTGACCTCATACCGATGTGGTGAACCGTTCATCACTGACCACATAATATTATACCGCTTGCGGTAAATGAGGCGTCAAGAAGTTTTCTGTGATTTACCGAGATCGATTGACCTTGGCCATATAGAGCCAGTTGTCAACAAGCATTTCTGCTTGTGAGCGGGCACCGATGGCCATCGGTGGCGCTATGTTTTGCCTGGAACTTTTCTCTAAAACCCGGGTCTTCGATTGAAGAAGGTTCTGCCGGGAGAAGTAAATGGGGAGGTGCCCCGATATTTGCACTGACGTTCAGCTTTTTAGGGGGTGCAGTTGTTGAGATCTGCCTGATTGAATCAGGTATAAGGATTTTTCATGGAGTTGGCACTATTTGTGGTAGGCCGGCTGCGACCTGACAGCAGGTCCTGGGAATAAATATTATCCCAGGTTGGTGATTGTAACCAGTTGTTTTGTTATGTGAATAACTACATTCTAAAAAATAATTATATCTGCCATTGAATGCTGTTATAATGATATTACCAAATATGATTTATTCGTTTTTATGCTAAAACATGGCAGCTGGTGACTGGATTGATTGATAGTGGTTGCTCTTTTTAATCTCTCTTTTGTGTTTTCAAATAAAACAGTGAGGAGGGGAAATTGGAATTTTTAAGTAAATATTTCATTCCAATTCTTTTGTGTACACTAAGTCTTGCTTCAGGGATGTTTATAGGGCATAAGATTGGTCGCGGAGAAAGTATTTGTTTGTGGAGGTCTACAAATGGCACAACTGATATTATATTAGGTCCTGCGTCAATAACAAATTTCGATTTAAATAAACTGAGTGATTCAGATGCTGCAGCTCTTTTTATAAATATCAAATCTTTGAGCAAAGA
Organism: Desulfosediminicola sp.; assembly: GCF_048381775.1. Classification (NCBI taxonomy): domain Bacteria; kingdom Pseudomonadati; phylum Thermodesulfobacteriota; class Desulfobulbia; order Desulfobulbales; family Desulfocapsaceae; genus Desulfosediminicola; species Desulfosediminicola sp. Next base: position 13,762 of record NZ_JBLXGE010000015.1, read on the forward strand.
CCACTTTGTAGCAAAGAGTCTGAATGAGTTATGTGATTGCAATGAGGCATTTTTTGAAAATGAGGAGGTTCAGCTGACCGTAAAATTTCACGAAGAAGACGGGCTGATATCCGGTGATAATGGGGCAGCTTGCATGAACACCACTCCATATAAGAAGCGGATATCTGTAACAAAAATAATTGATAATACAAACGAGTCAGGTGGATTGTATTACATGAAGGAATTTTTTATCATTCATACTATGAGTGGCGAAAAATGCCGGCGGGAAAATGCCGAAGCAACAATATGGATTTCAAATGAAGCTGCACGAAAGTGGTTGCCGGAACAACAATTTGAAGAGTTACCAACGGAGGTCTGGGTTGAGGCTCAAATTATGGCAACTCTTTGATTATGGGTGATTACATGAAAAAAATCTTATCCAGTGTGCTGACGATTTTATTTTTGCTTTTGGCTAGTCAAACATTCGCCGACTGTTGGTATAATGGGGAACTGTATCCAACAGGAACCAGAATTAACAATAAGACATGTCAGGCAGACGGAAGTTGGCGATAAATCCTCGGCAATAATATACAATTCATGGTTGCGAATAAAATGTGGGCGTACCCCCGTTATTCGTACTAACAACTGCTTTGAATTATATGGGGATAGAGCGTTTCTTGATAAATATAATTTAATAATGAGCCGAAGTTCAGAGCAGTAAAAGGAATAGTGTCCGAGTAAAATTAAAATGTGGCAAATTGAATTACAAATTTTTCAGGATATCAATATGTAAACAATTAAATAAAGATCACGTTTGTAAGTGCTCAAAGCAAATCCGACTAATTATTCTTGCCTCCTTTCCCTATTTCTTTTTTTACCCTTATACCGAACTGGCATCCCGTTAAATTTGGACATTGTGCGTAGCTGGGCAGCAAGGTTTTTTAGTTCGCCCTTGGACAATGCATAGAACTTGTGAAGCTGAAAAAACTCCCGGCTTGTAAAGTCGTCGTCCTTGTATCTCATGGATATATTGAGCCCGTAATGCAATACAGTGATAGTGTTAGCCTTTATTTTAAAATTCATTCCTTTTTTAAAGCTATGTGTTTTTGGCGTCTGGAACGACACTACCCTGAAAGTCGGTGCAGTCAGTACCTTAATTGCATTAATCGAGTATTTGCCGGCAGGGAATTTTTTGATTGCGATAAATTGCTTATTAACCCTTGGCCTAACATCTATTTTGACAGTGGACTTCGGCTCATACAGTAGAGAATAATAGTAGCAAAATGGATAAGAAGTTTTGTTGCTGACAACTGTTGGTATCACCAGCACACCGTAGCCAGATTTCGGGTCCGTCGCAAAAGAGTTATTAACGCATAAAGTTGTTAGAAAAAAACAACACAAGACTAATACAATCGCAATTTCAAGCAGGAAGTTCGTTATATCTTTCATGGGAGTCTCCTAATCTTGACGATCAGACATCCTCTCTCCTCACTCCCCTCACTCCGATTTAACTCTGGGTCGATCATTTATTTGGTGACTACCTTTTCCGCCACTCCATTTTTGTCGAAGGTTATAAATATGCAACAGCCGCTCACCCGATCTTCACCATAAGCAGCACCAAATGTTGAGAGCGGATCGAACCACAGACCATGTCCACACTTCACCTGAATTGTCAAATCACTGCTTTTTGAAGTCTGGGTGCTCACTCGGGCAAAGTGCTTTCCCATGAGGTTTACCAAGTATTGGCAGAAGTTCGTAGCTTCTGGTTAGGCCCTGGAAAAACACTGGATATTTCCAAACCTGTAAGGCATAGGTGTAGCCTGGGCATCAGGTTGTCATATATCTCTACAATAAGGCGCCATTGAAAGGCTGGAACAGCTGTATTTATAGCTGAAATTTAAGTCGTGTGGAGATATCGAGTCAATGCCACAGTGTCGCAGATGGTGAAAAGGGGCGGAAGTGACATGTGATCTGTGTCCGTATCGAGAACTCAGGAAAGTAGTAACTGAGCAGGCTTGATTTTGGCAGTGTTTGCTTGTAGATACTGAGGTCTACCGGTGTACCTTTGGGCTTCTGAGAGTTTCCCCCTGAAGTAAGAGAATATACCGTACATGGATATTGTAGCTTGAGTGGTCTGGTAGTAATCAGATATTGTTGAAGATTCGTTACCTCAATTCAGGAGCTTACCCTAATTGTCATCTGCGTTGCTCTGCTCAGTAAAGAGCAATAATCTCAGGCTCTTGCTTTCAATTTTCCATATGCAATCGGTAGCTGAAAGGGTTTTCATGAAGTTTCCCAAAACTCTGCTGGCTTTTTCGGCTTAATGATTCTATCTATACCTTGGGTTGGTTTTCAGTTAAGTAGCAATTAGCTGCTTAATTCCAGCAAGATAGAACATGTACTATGTTATGTTATGGCGATGTATCGCTCAGGTTTACCTATGTCGGGAAAAATTTCACATATTGTCAAAGCCTTTGTTCATCGGCTGAAAAGTCTGCTGACCAAATCGTCCCAGGAAGAGATGCTGGGTGAAGTGCTTGTAAAGAAGGGCATTATTTCAGAGAAACAACTTTATTCTTCTTTGGAGCAACAAAAGCGGGTTTTGCATGAGAGTGGCAAGGTCGTACCGTTGGGGCTGATTATTGTTGAGCAGGAGAATATTGCCGAAGAAGATATTATCGATGCGGTCAATGATCATTATGACCTCTCGATCTCCTCTTTATCCGACAACTTACGGATACTGGTTGGCAAAATACGGGCGAATCTGTCAGAGGAAGTACCATCCCCACGTATTCCGATCTGGCTTCAGCTGTCAGTCGCAACCATGATTGTACTGGCAGTGTCCATATCTGTTCTCAGCTATGTGATTATGGAGAGGCAGAGGGAACAACTGTATGCTCAGACAGTGAAGCTGGGAACTGTCAGTCTCAACTACGTCGCTAATAACGCAAAAGTACCGTTGTTAAATGGTGACACTCTGTCGCTGAATACCCTCATAAACAACGTCGCCTCGGTTGAAGGTCATTATTATGCTTTCATTTTGAACAACGAGGGGATGATAAAGGCCCATACCAATCATGCGAAGATCGATAAACCATTTACACCATTTACTGCAGTAGAATCGCCTTTTATAAAAGGACAGGTTTCCTACTTTAATTACACCCTGCCTGGAAAAGGTCATGTGCTTAACCTCAGCATGCCGATTGTGTTTCAAGATAAGAAACTCGGTGAGGTACATGTGGGATTGTCGATAGACTTTATCCATAACCTGTTCGTCAATGAACGTGCGTTTCTTGCTGCTGTTGCCTTGGCGATAATCTTCGTAAGCATGGTTGTTGCCGTCTTGTTCAGCTTCCGTTTTTCCAGGCCTGTGTCGAAACTGGTCGAGGCCACCTCGGAGATTGCCAGGGGGAACTATAATTTCAAACTCGACCTCAAACGAAATGACGAGCTGGGAACCCTGGGTGGGGCGTTTAACGTGATGGGAAGTGAGTTGTACCGGCAGTCTGTTATGAGGGAATCATTCGGCAAGTATGTCGGGCCGGAGGTTCTCGATATGATCATGAAGAACCCGGCAGAGTCATGGCTTAAAGGCAGAAAGAACGAAGCCTCGGTCCTGTTTGCCGATGTCAGGGGGTTCACTGCCTATTCCGAAGGCAGGGAGCCGGAAGAGGTGGTGGAGAAACTCAACCAGTTTTTTTCAATTGCCACTGAGGTTATTCTTGAACATGGCGGCTATATCGATAAATTTATAGGTGATTCTGTGCTGGCTGTATTCGGTGTGCCGGTGTACAGGCAGAATCACACCAGACGGTGCGTTATGGCGGCGATGGATATGCAGGACAGACTCGCCCGTGCTTCCCTGGATGGCAACCCGTTGTTAGACCGGGTCGGGATAGGCATAATGTCAGGTGTCGTTGTCGCCGGTAACATAGGTTCACAGGTCAAGATGGAATACACAGTGATAGGCGACAGCGTCAATGTTGCCTCTTTCCTGAGCAATCTTGCTGGTCCTGGTGAGGTTGTGGTCGGTGGTAGCAGTGAAAAAGAACTCATTGAATTCATAGATGTGGAGTCGATGGCGCCTCAAAAAATAAAAGGCAGAGAAGGGTTGGTCCAGGCATATAAGCTTATTTATGCGAAATAAAATGCCCCAGAAGTCCGTCGGGCTAATCCCTTTTTTCCCGACTTTCGGTTATTGCTTGCAATACTAGATGTGTGGCTTCGTTTAATTTGCTTTAATTCCCTTGATTTGTGAAAAAAATGTAATACTCTGACAGACTCAGGGGATAACATGCTGGTTGAACAGTTACGACCAATAGAAATTGCCGGAACCCTCTGTAAAGAAAATAACTATGAGTTCCTTTGCAGGTGTCGACGTGAGATATGAAACAGTACGATAATTTCAGGTGGAATATTGACTTAATGAAAGTCCGCACGGGTGTTGGGCTGGTCCTGCTGCTATCTGGTCTCTCCGGTTGCGCGGATTGGCAGGGCAGTACACCCTTGCCTGTCGCCAGCCAACTTGAAGCCATAAAAAATGAGCAGGACCAGAGGTACCTGGAAGCGTTCACGTACTGGAAACAGGCAGAGCAGGTCGTTAACGGTAAATTGGACTCTATCTCATCGCAGCTCAAAACGATCTCGGAGGAACATGCGAAGCAGGCTGTGGTGTTTTACCGAGAGAAAAAGAGTGAAGAGGCTTGTCGTGAATTTATCGAAGCCTTGCGATTTGACCCATCGAACCGGACAGCTCGAGATTACCTGTTCAACCGATATGAGGTTGAACCCTCAGTCTCATATATTGTTCAGGAATCTGATACTATTGAAAAAATAGCTTCAAAAGTATATGGCGATCCCGGCTACGAATTTCTTTTGACAATGTTTTCCGGTGTTGACGCAAGTAAAGACCTCGTTGAAGGCGCTACGTTACTGCTGGCTGATCCCGAAGCATTTTCATCACAGGCGGTTCACGCTTACAAAAAAGATATCCTGGTTGCACGAAAGCTGTTCAAAAGCAACAGATATGAAGAAGCACTGCGGATTTCATATACCATTCTGGAATATCTGCCAAAGGATGATGAGGCGTCATATATTACCAATATGTCGCTGTTGAAACTTGCCGAAATCCAGATAGCAGAACAGAAATATGGGGAAGCTGTCGCCTCACTTTCTAATGTTGATCCCTCCTTTAAAAATGTCAAAAAAGAGTTGATGGAAGTACAGGAACTTCAGCAGGAAAAGATGGTGTGGGACAAGATACTGGAAGATTACGAGTTAGTGCGTCAGGGAGAGGATTTATACCGTCAGGGAGAATTTCTGGAAGCCCTGAAAGTTTTTGAGCAGGTCGATCCGCAGTATGCCGGAAGAGAGCAAATGCTGGCCCAGGTCAGGGAACAATTACGGCGTCAAGCGGAAAATCATTTCAAAGAGGGTGTGACCCTGTTCGTGGAGGAAAAACTTTCATCCGCCATCAAGGAGTGGGAGCGGGCGCTGGAGTATAATCCGAACCATCCTGAGGCGCTGAGCTCCATCGAAAAAGCCCGGAAACTCATGGAAAAGGTCAGCAGAATAAACTGATGATAGAGTATATCGCGCACCGTTTATCAGCTTGAATATGTTTTGGTAAAAGACGGGGCAGGTCTTGAAATTTGCTCACTTACGTTAGAGAACGTCTCACCTTTGAAGCCGTATCAGATCCTTTTCAGCTTCAGTTTTTTTGGCTTTTGCCCCTTTTTGCTCCTAATATCAACCTCACTTCTCTTCCAAAATGGAGTGTGGGGAAATCTGCAGTGGCTTGTCGGGGTACATCCTGCCCATGTTTACTTGTGCTGCCTGCATGATCCCATATGGACGCAGAGGAGCAGGGTTTATTGGGCTCATGACCACACTAATTACCTGTTCAGCAGAAATGGATACCCCTAAATTTAAAAAATAGAACCTGTTGCGGAATCCCATGTGATTTAGCAGTCTCTATCCTGTCAGACAGTTTGAAGTTTCTTCAGAGCTGGGTATGATTAATTAATGGCTAACCAGTTATTGCAGCTGGTCCACCGTTAAAAATTTTACCCAGAGAGGTATGGCATGGCAGAAAACAGAGATCAGAATTGGCCCGATATGTTCATTAGCCTTTATGATAGGCTCACAGGAAGAAATGCGGAAATAACCTATGATTTCGAAAACCTGAAAGTAGAAATTCCCAGTGAGGCTTCTGAGGATGCGGCGCCTGTTCCCTGGACCTTTAACGGGAAATTGAAGATTCGAACCAGAGAGGTGCGAAAATAACATCCGGCAGCCGGTTCTGGTTTAGACCATGAACCGGTTATTTGTTTCTGGATGGAATTCATAAGAATTGCCACGATGCATAATGAATAATATCTCTGATATTCGAAATGATACAATGCCCATGTCACTGAAATGCAGCCCATTAGATGTTTCCGGAGAGCTTGAGGTCACATTCCAGAGCACGTGTTTCAGACTCTTCAGTAAAGGGAGTACGTTAATATTACGCTTTGACAATCTATTGGATTCTAATAGGTTGTTATCTCATCTGAAAAAAACATCAGTAATCAACCCTGCCTTTATCTCCGAAATTGATCGGATCATGATTGATACGGGACTAACCCTGTGCGTCTTCAATAAACGTTTTGCTATTTTGGGCTTAGGAGCAAATCCTCTATTTCATCGAATGCTGGCGTTTGTGGTACGAAAGGGCTAGCAAAGATGTGCATCATAAACAGCGAACAATAATAACGTCCCTTTTTCCCGAAGTATTAATCAGGCAGTGAGTTCGCAACCAGGTCAGGTTCACCTCGTTTACCTTGATAATAAAGGCTTTTCTGACGATAAAAGGAATGTGGTGTTCCTTATTGTCGTCGTCAGGTGCTTTGCCATATATTCTTAGTTCTTTACAGCAGTTGTCAGCACGTTTTTTATGTTAATTATTGCCGGCACTTCAGGAGAAAATCCCCCGAAGTGTCTCTGGGGTAAGGCCCTATCCAGGTGTTGTGGTTTCACGACACGCCACAACCGGCAGTTTTTTTGTTTGGCTTTAACAGTTAAATAGACTACAAAGTCAGCGCTTGTTGGCAGGCGTTGGAGAAGATTGTGCCTCAAACACACCGGTAGCTGATACAATTATTATACAAAGTCTGTTCATTATAGGTCGGCTGGAAATGGCAGGCCTTTGACATAGCTGGGAGTTCGTAACAATACATGCAATGGGCGAATTGGAATATTCTGTTTGCAATGATGGCAACCGTGGCGTTTGCGTCTACAGCGGTATTGGCCATCCGGGAAGATAAGGATCTCGATGTCTTTGGTGCCATTGTTCTCGGTTTAATCACCGCTGTTGGCGGTGGTACCATTCGTGACCTTATTTTGGATGTACCGGTGTTCTGGTCCCTCGATCTGAACTATATCTGGGTTGGAGTCGGTACCTCGATTCTGGCATTTTATGGACGACGCCTTTTTACCAAACGTCATATCTATAGCCTGATGCTCTATCTAGATGGTTTCGGGGCGGCATTATTCGGCATACAGGCAACCGCCAAGGTGTGGGATCTCGGCTTTGGCCTACCTGCTGCACCTGTGATCCTGGGTATCGTTACAGCCATTGGCGGTGGACTGATGCGGGATGTATTGGCGGGTCGCACCACCCTGCTGATGAAGGCGGAGCTTTATGCAGTGCCTGTAACAATCGGTGGCATAGCTTTTGTGATGGTCCTCCATTATCTCCCTGACTACAGAGAAATCGGGTCTATTATCTGTATCCTGGCAACCTTTGCCTGGCGTGGGGCTGCAATTCACTGGAATTTGAGAATGCCCATGCTTGCCAGAACTGGTGGGGAGAGGCGGTAGCTGTATCAGGAAAAGGAAGCGGTTACCTGGATTGGTTCAGGTCTCGTAACACGTGAACAGGTGGGCCGGCGCAGGTGCCACCAGTGCCTGGGATTATTCCTCAATCTCTGCACCATATTGTAGCAGGAGATCTCTTAGAATCGAGCGATGGCATCGTGCTTCGTTCTCACAGTAACAGCCTACCGAAAAATTGCTGTTGTGGGACATGACAGCCAACATTTCGATGACTCGAATTTTATCAGCTTGGGCCATCTCTGCCAGATACTTCTTTTTAAAGGCAAGCCATTCTTTCTCGGTCGTTGCGCTCCTGCCCATCTTCATCGTTTCCGGGCTCGGGGAAAGATTAGGAAGCCAGACATCGTACCAGTTACCTGAGGAAAACTCTGCTTTGGGTATACCACGGGGCGGACGACGCACGGTACCTATCCGAATACCTTCATTCCCGGCCCTGTCACTTCCAAGTCTTACAATTCGAATACTCATTTTATCTCAACCTGTTATATGATCGGGTTATTGTTCACGGATATCCTGTCAGGGGTCTGTCCGGCTCAGAATCCTGGAATTGGCTGTAAGGAAAATCCAATTCAGCATGATCCGTCTGATACAACGTGGTATTGATATAGTGTAAATATTTAATTATATGAAACTAATCTCATTGCCACACACCCTCGGCTTAAGATTTGTGGTGGGGCAGGATAAAGGGGGAAACTACATCATAGCCGGTTTTTTTATCAAAGTTTTTTTATGATGTAATTCAACTTATTCAGTTGATGAGCTTATTGCTCAACCTACACCGCCTATACGCCTACCATTTCACGCCTGATTTTCGACGAGTTTTAACTGAGCATCGGTGTGATGAGAAACAGAATAATTTTAAAATCATATAACTACTAACCAGCCAGGGAGAGGATGATGAACCGTACCTTATGTTTGATCATGTTGTTATGCGTTGTATTATTGAGCTCCTGCACCTCTTACGTGGGAGTACATGTCAATCCCAATAACCCAAATTATTGTAGCAGTTATACGCCCCAGTATCCATGCAGGATCGCTGATGATGATTTCAGGGTTCAATTGGAAATTGATGAACTGGATGAACCGGGAAGTTATCTCGCGAAAGGTGATCTGGCTATTTTGAATAAAGCCAACTTCAATGCGATTACGCACTTGAGGATTACCATATTTATGCTCAAAGACAATGTGGTTGTAGATAGTCTCATTCACTCGATAGGTTCAGGTGAAATTGGTAAGGACCTGCCTATCAACCGGGAATTCAAAACGGATGAGGAGTTTGACGCCATCGTCGTTGGTTATAACTACAGAGTCCAGGGCTGATCGTCGCTGAGAAATTCTCAAGGGAAACAAAGAGCGATAGTTGGACTTTGGCTTACCTAGTCTGCTGTTTTGTCATCGCTTACCTACTATGATCTTTTCATCGCGTTTATTCACAATACTTACGTTTACTGTATATGTGATAACTAATAGTTCAATATTTCAGGGTGATACGCAGCTACCTTTTAGTCTTGATGAGGAAATTGCACTTTCGTCTGAAAGTAAAAGGTGGTTGCTTGCACTTCCCGCCCTGGTTAATCGAGCTAATGGTGAGTCTCACACCACACTGGAAGTTGAACTAATTAGCAGAGAGGCCACAGCAGAGCATTCACGACGATTGCAGGAGTGGTGGGGCATTAAGAACAGGAACGACCTGTTGAAGCAGATCAGCAAGCTGGAAGAACATGGGCATAATGAGCGATATCAGCGGTTGCTGGAATTACTCATTGTTCATCCTGATATGGCTCCACAGAAAATCGTAGCTGTATATCACCTGACTCGCAAAGATAAAAATTATCTGAATTTTCTCAGCGAGAATCTCGAAAAGGCTCAACAAACAGAACTGCTCGCCTGGGATTGGGGTCGGGCCGCTGCCCTTGCAAGATGGGGCTATCAATCCGGTTATCTGGAGGAAAGAGAGGCTTGGATCATTCTTCGGTATTACGGTGAGAAGATCCAAGCCGATTACAACTCGTGGAAGGAGTATGGCAGGGGCTATGCTTTTGGAAGACTCTTCTGGGCTTCAGGTTTTAATGGATTGGATAAATTCCAAGGGCAGACAGAAGAGGTGCTGGAGATTTTGCTTTCCGAACATGGTTTATGGGCGAATATTGCGTGGAATGTCGACTTGGGAAGCTAATATAATTCAATCAGGGATATCAGCATTCCGGGATCGATATGGATATTCTGCATCCGTTTCCCGTCTATTTAAATCCAGCACAATACCCCTTTCGCTCCGGACATATCAGATCCAGATCACTGACTTTCGCAGATTTACCGAAGCACTGGTTATTGTAGAGTTTAACTGTCTTGTCATGCTGGGAGGCACGAAGTTTTTGTTTATCCAGTGCCTTGTTGTAGAGATTTGAGTAATCGTTTCGTTTTGCCAACAGGTAATCATACTGGTCAATAAGGCTGTTCCGTTGGCTACCTGATGAATATTGTATCTCCCCTTCAATATCATTTAGTTTTCTATCGTAATAGCTGATTTTTTCGTCTATCTCATCCAGAATGTCCTCAAGCTTTCTGACATTCCCCTTCTTCTTCTCCATGGTCTGGTGATACGAGACACACTGCCTGAGTTCCTGCTGGCTGTAGAAATCCTGGCTGCTCTGTGCGGGACCTGCTGGTAGAAGCAGAGCCGCGGCGAATAAAAAAAATTGTGAGGCAGAGGAAAATTTCATGATGGATGTGTTCATTATGAAGATTGCAGAGTTAAGGTTAATAATATGAAATTACAACGTAAATTGAATAGCTGTCAATCTACCAGTTAGTTTTCGTCTAGACAATAATTAGCGTGATTTTAATCTCTTATTGCATGATGGGGAAATCAGATGGCGCGAAGTGAGTTGTTGCATTGATGAGGATGGTATTTTTGTAAAAGATGTATGTTCAACAGAGTATACCGAACTGTTGGTGGTATAGGGCAATTCGGTACGGGCCAGCCACGATCTTATTGGCGAAAAAGATATCGAATTTTTAAAGCCGATAATTATGGAGCAGGCTTTTCCGGCGTAATGCCGGAGGGTGTTAAAGCAGGTGGTTGGCCGGTTGTATAGGCGTGAGCGTTGGAATGATCGAAATGCTGTTTGTGCTCAACCGGGCAAGGAGAGGAGGTTACAGGTACGCATCAGCTGAGATACGCAGTTGATAATTCGGTCGCTGTGAAGGTTGATGTGAACGGGAAAAACCGGGATGACGTTGGTTTTTATGAGCAACAGGAGGGAAGGTCGTCTCCCGCTCACCACTGGGCAGCATGGGCAAACCTTTTCCGGTATTGCATCTGGAGCTGGTCAGGAAGTAGCTTGTGATTACTGATAGCCCGGAGCAAGGTCTATTCTCCAGGCTATCACGTCTCATTCTGGTGAAATACAGATTTTATTGAGCGTCTGCAGGAGCGACGCTCTCAACTGCCGGGAACGAATAGTGAGTGCCGTTTGCCTCCACCACCATGCCACGGACAGATTGCCCCTGGTCATCGTAAATGGCGATGCCAGTGTGCCCTTCCTTAAAGCCGATTCCGGCTCTCTCCACTTCATTACCATCCATGATAACCAGACCATAGCCTCGGTTGTCTCCACCGAGAGCAATAAATTTATTGCCGTTTTCATCACTCATTGCCAGGCTGGGAACACCCATGTCCATGCCCAAACCCAGTCTCGCTTTGCCGTGTTTGTCTGAGACCAAAATGCCGCTGCCCCTGTCATCTGCGGTGACACCGAGGCTCAAAACTTTTGTCCCGCTTGTATTGAAAACGCTTAGACCGGTACCAACTTTCTCATCGCTGCCAATATAGATGAGATGGTTGCCACGGCTATCGACTATGGTGATTTTCTTTGCGGTAAGTTCACCGAAAACCCCATCATTCCAGCTCGATTTTGCCCCCATTACCAGTATGACGAGTAGACCTATCGCCAAAAGGACCAGAGTACTCTGTAAGCGCCTGTTCTGTTGCTCCAGTCGATCAATTCTTCTCTGCAGGTTATCGAATCCCATAACTGTCTCCTTGTGAGAAAAGGGAATACCTCGCTATTGTGTCAGGACGTCACCCTATTTATTGAGAGCGTCATTGAGCAGGGCGCCGCCCAGAGCACCGGCACCAGCGCCTATCAAGGTTGCTCCGGTACTCGATCCTATAATCTGTCCGCCAATAGCCCCTACTGCACCGCCTACTGCCGCCCCTTTTTGGGTGGGGGTCATATTGGCACAGCCGAGAACAAAAGTTGAGATGAGGAGGCAGAGGTAGAGAGTAGTAGCTTTTCTGATCATGGTCATTTCCTCCTTGTTGGGATGAGTGATCATCATCAACCGATTATCCGCGGAAATGACAGAAGTAGGAAACGCTGGATTGATGATGATCGGTAACTGCTGCCTGCTGGTTTTATGAAAAATAATTATCTGGGGTATCCGTGTGCGTCAGATCACCTGCCTGCACCTGACCTGCCCAAACAGCGCCAGGGGCAGCTGAGTTATTCTTTAATATTATAAGATCGCTCTGAGCCAATGTAACGGTCTGAAGTGTATATTCAATCTACCTCAGGGTGGGAGATGATGTGGTAAGGCAGCAGGAATACTTGAATAAATTTGTGCGGTTTTGTGCAGACAGAGAGAAATGTCTATGCAGGTTATCGAATTTATGGAGGTTTGTCTGACATAAAAAAATTACTCCTGAAATTAAGCACGAGCCCGGCGATAATTCCAGTAACAGGGGAGAGGGGTGAAAAGTGTGAAATCCCCAACGGTGCAGGCTGTTGGGGATTTGTTGTTCTATGCCGGACTATTAACAGGCCGGGGACGGAGGTAATATCTGTAGTAACCAATCACGTTGGAAACCATGAAGCACGATTCCAGTGCCACTGCTCCGGGAGATCCGGCAAGGATGTTATGCATAATCCAGAAGCAGGTCCCGCAGAATATCAGTTCACGCAGCAGCTTATCTGTACTACTGAATGAGGCGACAGTACTCAGGATTGCGGCACCTAAGCTCAGTACGGAAAGCAGTCCGGCGTAGGTGGTGCAGAAGATCGCTCCACAGAAAAAGAGAAATACCCAGAGAAGCAGTCTGGCGGTGGTGAATATTGTGACTGTATACCTGATGGCGTTGAGCATAAACAACCATGCTCCGGTCCAGTGCTCGAGACACATGAAATGAATCGAAATGAGAAAGCAGGAGATAGCAAGGCAGGTAAGGATACTGGATCGGTGCTTAAACTGAAAAGAAGCAATATCAGCAATGACAGCTATGCCGACAATGATTTGCGAAATGAGAAAAAGGGACATCCTGAAAAAACCATGGGTAGAGCTCTAAGCAAAAGGCGGAACTGGTCGGGTTGGTGCGACCGCATCGGCGCGACAATATATAGTTGGGATAACAGCTTGTCGAGCAAATTGTGGCAGGCTGAAAAGGTAACGGGAGGAAGGTTCTGACCAGCTGCGTTTGAAATGAAAAAATAGCGTTGAATATTCATGACATCGACGTCAGGTTTACCTGTCGTACGTCATTTACCATGACGGCGGCTAAGAACTGCGATGAGGGGGTGAGCGGAGATGCCGTGGCCGATGATGCTCAGGATAACGCAGCAGACAGCAGTTATGACGATCTCGGCCTTATGGGGAAGTTGGCTGTTGAAAATCATTACAGCGAAGACAATGGTCGCCAGCCCTCTGGGACCAAACCAGCCAATAAAAAGCTTATCGGAAGTATTCAAGGCTGTGGCTGAAAGTGCGACATATACAGGTAACATTCGAATAACTGTCAAGCTGAGCAGGGCGAAGACGATACTCTGCCAACCAAAACTGCCTATGGTGCTGCTGACCACACTGCAACCGAAAACCGTCCAGGTGATAAGGGACAAGCCATCCCCGGCACCTTCTGCCGCGAGAAGATACTGATGTTTATGTTCTCTGACCATGCCACCAAAGATCAGGCCGCCACAGAAGGCCGCGATGAAACCGCTGCCGCCCGCCAGTTGAGCAAGGGAAAAACATGAAAGAGAAAGGGCAATAACCGGTAGCTCCTGCCAGTCTTCATTGATCCAGTTTCTATTTTTACAGTAGTTGATCAGCAAGCTGCCGCCAACTGCCAGCAGTCCGCCAACAATTAATCCAATCCCGATTTCTTCAAATGTGTACTGAAAAGCGATCAGCAGTGGTTTGCCCTGTTCAACACTATCGGTGGCAACAGTCAGAAAGGTGAGCAGAACCGGGACACAGATGCCATCGTTGAGGCCGCTTTCAATATTAAGGCTTTCGCGCAGGTTGACCGGAACTTTTTTGTCTGTCACCACCGCAGCACCTAAAGCTGCATCGGTTGGAGCGAGTATAGTTGCCAGTATGGCGATTTCCAACCAGCCAAGGTCCCGGAAGATTATCCCTCCGACAAGTATGCCGGAGATGATGGTTAAAGGCAGACCGATACACAGCAGCCTTTGTGGAATACGGAAATTTTGTCTCAGGACTTTGAGGTCGGCATTGGCAGCGTCACTGAAAAGTACGAGCGCAAGGGTCAGCTCTGCGAGAGATTTCAGCCCCTCTGCTTCAATGTCGAGACTGAGCAGATCAAAGCCCAAAGGACCGGATACCAGGCCAAAGGCTGTAAACATAATTGCCCCGCTGATAAGCGATCGCCCAATTACGCCGCTGGTTACACTATAAATAAATACAAAAATGCAGATTACCGCCAGATTTGCATACATGAATTCAGCTGGAGATACGTAAATGGAGTGGATGAGAGAGTATCTTCCTGTCCTGATAGTATCTCATGCCAGAGCTGTCCGGTCAAGAAAAGGAGGACGGCGGTGCGAAGAGTTGCACAGCCGGGAACGGTAAAGTCGGCAGGTGAATTCAGATGTTAGCAGGCATGGTTTGTAATAAACCATGCCTGCGGGCGGAAAGAATCACGCAGCCTTAGGAGGGATTGTTTTACCATGAAAGTTGCCTCGTTTGGGAGCCTTATGTACCATGCTGTACGCATAATCCACCCCCATGCCATAGGCACCGCTATGCTCCTGAACCAGAGCGATGGTTGCGTCATATGTTTCTTTGCGGGCCCAGTCCCTTTGCCATTCAAGGAGTACCTGCTGCCAGGTCACCGGTACCACTCCGGCTTGTACCATTCGATCCATCGCGTAGTTATGAGCGTCAAGGGATGTTCCGCCTGAGGCATCGGCCACCATGTAGATTTCGTAGTCACCTTCCAGCATTGCAGAGAGGGCGAAGGTACAGTTGCATACTTCTGTCCAGAGCCCGGAGACAACTACTTTATTTCTACCATTTTGAACAAGGGCGTCCCGTACTTTCCGGTCGTCCCATGAGTTCATGGAAGTCCTCTCCAGTAATTCTTGTTCCGGAAAAACATCAAGTAATTCAGGGTAAGTATGGCCGGAAAAACTTTCTGTCTCAACAGTGGTGATGATGGTGGGAATTTCGAAAATCCTGGCAGCTTTGGCAAGCGCCACCACATTGTTTTTTAGTAGTTGTCTGTCTATAGACTGCACACCGAAGGCCATCTGCGGCTGGTGATCTATAAAGATGAGTTGACTGTTACCAGGTGTGAGAACTTCGAGTTTTTTCCTGTTCATGATCTTTCTCCAGCTAATTTTTCAGAGAGATGAGGGGATACCATAAAAGTTCTATGGTGACAGTATCGCAGAGAATACCTGTAGTCACCTCGGAGTATTACCATTGGCTTTGAGAGCCGATGGAAACTGTAAAATTGCAACGATGCGATCAACGATCAGCTAGCGGGTTGTCGTGTTTGGTTCATCTGTAATCTGCTCGGCCTGCAGACCAATTTTTTTAAGAAGTGAGGCCAGTTCACTGAGCTCATTCTGGTTAAAGCCTTCAATCAGGCGTTCCAGCATTTTGCAATGGGAGCTGTACGCCGCTGTAATTATCTGTTTGCCTGCTTTGGTTAAATGCAGGTAGTAGGATCTGCCGTCCGCGGGGTCGCGGACCCGCTGGACCAACTCTCTTTTTTCAAGGCGATTAGCGGCAGTGCTCATTGAGCCGCTGGTCAGCAATACCTTGTCGGCGATCTTGCTGATCGGCATAGCCCCTTTATGCAGCAGGGCTTCCAGGATCATGAAATCGGTGGTGTTGAGGCCGGTTTGGGCAATACTCCTTTTATCCAGCTGTTCAATAGCTTTATTGGCTCTGCCGAAGATCAGCCTGATGCGTGACCCGGTATACATAGCTATCATGCTCCATGGTGTTGTTGTTTGAAATGGGTAGGTGAAATCGTTATTTCAGGCTGTTGCGGGCTCAGTCGATTGTCGGTTTTGTAGCCACTTCCTGGCAATTTCAATATCTGTTGGAGTGATATTGTGGTCAGCCTGGATTTCAGCCACGTGCACCCTGGCACCATATTGTCTGAGAGTATCTATGAGTTTGTCTGTACTCGCAGCGGGAATAATTCTATCCTCCGTTCCTTTTAATATCAGTGTATTGTGGCCAGTGAGATCCACCGGCACAGGTACGGTGATAGGCAGCATGGGGCGTACCAGTATGGCGCTGCCAAAGAGTTGTGGATGGAGTAAGAGCAATGCTGCAGCGATGTTGGCACCATTAGAATATCCCAACGCAATGAGTTGTTGGGGATTCCGTCGATATTGGAGAGAGACCCGGCCAAGGAAGCTGTTCAGATCTTCACTTCGTTTTCGGATATCGTCTTCATCGAAAACACCAGACGAAAAACGTCTGAAAAATCGCTTCATGCCGTGTTCAGTCACCTGACCGCGGGGGCTGATAATCGCAGCATCTGGTGCTATGGTTCTGGCCAGTGGAATCAAGTCATGTTCATCTCCACCAGTACCGTGGAAAGCGACTATTGTTCGCTCTGTTGGAGGCGGTTTGGGAGGTGCTGAATAAGTGTAAATATATTCAACAGCCCGGAGTGGAGCCAAACGCTTTTCGATTTCGCCACGCATGGGTTCATACTCGCCAGGCAATTGCAATTGCATGCCAAGCTGGACGATATCTTCGTCAACGGCAAAGCCGGGAGGATCGGTTGCGATTTCAAATAGAACACCGCCCGGTTCGCGAAAATAAATTGAGCGGAAATATTTGCGATCCCGCACCGGGCTTACCGGGTAGTCTCGCTTGAGCAGTCGTTCCTGCCATTCTCTCTGTTCACTGTCGGAGCTGCAGCGGAAGGCGATATGATGGACTGTGCCGCGTCCCTGTAACCCGTCGGGCAGCTCAGGTGTGAGCAGTACGTCGTAATACTGGATAGAGCGGTCCGGCGATTTCAGAGCAAAGCGGTGGCGCCCGGCTTCTTCCCCTACATAGCCCATAGACATGGTATCTTCAAGCAGTCCTCTCGAGTGATCCAGGGAGGTTGCCAGGGCGGTGACGGAATGAAGACCAATGATTCCGTTTTGGTTATACTCCTGGTGGTCGCAGGTTATCAATTCATAGGTCAATCCCTCGGAATCTGAAAATTGCAGCACAGTCTCGCTAAATCTCTGTTGCTCTATCACGTCTATACCCTGGGCTCTGAGGTGCTCTTGCCAATACCCGAATGCCCGCCAGGGTATCGTGAAGGCTATTGAACTGATCATGCCTGGCCCAGGCCTTCCTTTTGGTGCATTTTCCCATGGGAAAAAGGTGACTATTGTGCCGGGATTACCCTGGTGATCGCCGTAATAAAGGTGGTATGTGAACGGGTCGTCGAAATTCACGGTCTGTTTAACGAGCCTGAGGCCAAGAACCTGCTCCATAAAGGTGAGGTTTTCCGGAGCAGATCCGGTAATAGCAGTGATGTGATGGATGCCATGAATAGAATTGGTTACTTGCATACCAACCTCCAATGAATCTTTATCTCAAGGTAGAAAATTCTACTCCCTGATAATGATATTTTAGTATGTTAATCAAAGGATATGCTTTAAGTGGGAATGTTTCACATATGAGAAACAATAATACAATCTATCTTGATATCAAGATAGATTGCCATGGTAATATAATTGCAGAGGGTGAAATGGATAATGGTGTGACTATTCGTGTACTTGACGAAGGGGATCTGGACGCAACCGCCGCAGTTCACCAAGCGTCTTTTGTCCGGCAACAATGCTCAAAAGAGTGGTTGCATTGCAACTTTAACGCATTTCCCAGGTCTCAACTCTTTGTAGCAGAGAACGTGAAAAATGAGATTACAGGATATATCCTATGGTGCCAAAAAGCAGGTTTTCGATCGGAAGTGGTACTTGAACTGGAGCAACTCGCTGTACATCCAGCCCATCAGGGGCAGGGCATCGGGACCAGGCTGATACTCGAATCTCTACCGTTGGTTCAACGGCAGCTGCAAAGCAGGGGAGCAACGGTAAAACACATTATGGTCACCACCAGGGCGGATAATGCGGCGCAACGACTCTACAGGAAAACCCTCAATGCAGAGGTGGAGGCAACGGTGTGTAATTTATATTCAGCCGATGAGGTGGTAATGATTTCCAGAAATATTGCTCTCTGAATAACAGTTGTGTCAACTGGCTTGCCTGTTCCAGCTGTTATGGACATCAAGGATGTTTGTCTGTAGTGACATCCAAATCGCTCATGACTTTTCCCCTGATTTTGCCAACCATGCCTATAACCTCTCAACTCATCAACCAGATTAAACAACATTACGGCCTGGACTGGTATGGCACTCATGGTGTTGTGCACTGGAGCCATGTCTATGAGAATGGGATGAGGCTGGCAGCGCAGGACGGGGTAAACCGAAAAGTTGTAGCGCTCTTTTCGGTGTTTCATGACTCCCGGCGGTTGAATGAGGGCGTGGATGACGGTCATGGTCCACGCGGCGCCGGGTTAGCCGGTGATCTGCGGGATCTTTATTCTATAACTGATCAGGAATTCGACCTGCTTCAGATAGCCTGCAGGCTGCATACAGTGGCCGATACCCATCGTGATATCACAGTTCAGGCCTGTTTCGACGCAGATCGCCTCGATCTTGGCAGGGTCGGTAATATTCCCGATCCGCGTTATCTTTGCACCCCGTTGGCCAAAGAACGGGAAATACTCGATTGGGCCTATAACAAGAGCTTGATCCGGAAATTTCCTTGCGATCCTTTTGGGCTTTCGGATATTTTCTGAATTGTAATTTCCTCGCGAATACCGTTCTATCACACCTTTTTCGCTCCCTGGCATTAAAACTCTATGCCCTTCATTGTTTTGAAACGGACGTATCAATTGCTGCAAAGTGACCCGAAGAGGCACGAACAGGAATAAAACGTTTGTTCAGCTGTATAGGTGTATAGGTGTATAGGTGTATAGGTGTATTGGTGTATTTAGGTCATAACCTGACAGGTCGAAACCCGCAGGACGAGTTTGGTTGAGCACTGGGGAATGGAAAGAGTGTATGGCCCCAGGCTGAGAAGGGGAATCCGGTGCCCTGAAGAGGGCGATAACCATCAGGGCACCGAACGTTCATTTAAAAAACGAATTATGTTTTTTCCCTGTTGATACATCTTTCAAGGTAGTCGAGCTGAACTTCTATCTCTTTCTTGAGCAGGTTCACATTGGCATGAGCTTCCTTTACCGCGTTGTAGAGCGAAGAGAGTGTGAAATATGGCGGGTCCGGTTCGGGAAGGGGTTTGACCCCGGGAATCGATAATAGGTGGATGCCCAAAAAGGCCACAAGAAAAGCGTCTTTGGGTGAATAGCCTGCCGTTATCAGGCTGTGATACTGTTTGACCGCTGCGGCGGCATCAAGGGCTGCCTTGCTTTTCATGGTTTTATGGAATCGTTCTTCCATCACGTTGCTTGCATTTGCCATGATGCACCTCCTGTTCGATTGTTCTCGTGGATTGTCGTGCGGGTGAAGGGTGAGGTCGGAAAGGGCATGGGCAAAACCGGTGCTTGCTTGATTGTATGCAGATACGGAAAGAAAGTCCACAAGTGGGAAAAAAGGAGTAGAATAGGGGCACCTGATCGTTCCTCACAAAAGAAATACGCTTTCTCTTTGAACTTCCTCAAACATTGTCTTCACTGATTCTTGACGCATCAAAAAGCCCCCCGTATAGTGGACAACGAAAAAATAACAGGATTTCGATGTCTATTGATATATGGCAAATCGCTTATGGCTTTACACCCTTGTGCGATTTGAAAGGATGCGTACAGGATGGGACAAACGGTAAATAGCGTGAAACGATTTATTTGTCGGACGACGGTAGGAGCATTGGTATGCACTCTGCCTCTTTTTCTCGGCACAGGCGCCGGTGCTGCAGAGATCAGTTTTACCGAGGCCTGGCAGCGGGTGAAAGCGAGTAATGAACTGCTGCAGGCGGAACAGGCGAATATTGAGCGTGCCGAACATGAGCGGTCTGCCAATCGTGATTTGTATTTGCCCCAGTTGAACCTCTCGGCGGGCTATATGTATCTCGACGACAGTGTTGAACTGAGTGGCTCACAGATACTTGACTCCATTTCGGGAAGTGACGATTTGCTTGAGGCATTGGCGCCGATCCTTGGGTCGATCGATGTTGATCCGACTTCATTGCTTGGTCTCAGTTCAACCATCAGTGAGCGGGAGGTGTTGATCAGCGGTCTCTCCATGCTCTGGCCGCTCTATACCGGAGGCAGGATCACCGCAGCACAGGATATTGCCAAAGCCAGGGTCAGGGAGTCGGAACTGCAGTATCAGTTAAAACTTCGTGACCGCTTTGAAGAACTCAGCAAACGTTATTTCGGCGTGGTCTTTGCCGAACAGATAGTAGCCACTCGCCTGGAAGTGGAGGCGAGCCTGAAAAAGCACCTGGACCATGCCACCCTGCTCTATAAAAACGGCCAGGTTGCCGAGGTTGAGCGCATGCAGGCCGAGGCTTCCTACGATCGGGCCAGGGTTAACCGGCTGAAAGCCGAAGCTGATCGTAAAATTGCCTCCACCGCTTTAAACAGTATGCTCGCTGTCGAAGAGCCGGCCCAGCCGGCTACCCCGCTGTTCGTGCGGGACGATCTGCCACTCCTGGAGAGCAGCATAAATGGTGCGCTTGCCGGCTTTCCGGGTCTGGCAATATTTGACGCCAAGGAGGAGATGGTCGCAGGCAAGGCGGCAGTTGAGAAAGGTAAGTATTTCCCTGAAGTGGCCGCTGTTGGTAATTACAGCCTGCACGAGGGTGACGGGCTTGCCTTCGAGCTGACTCCCGATTGGTTTGTGGGGGTGAGTGTAAGCTTGCCTCTTATTGACCGTTCAGGGCGTGGTGGGCATTATCGGGCGGCGAAAAGCCTGGAGAGAAGGATCGATCTGCTCAGGAGTCAGGCCAGGAAGGATATCAGCCTGCTGGTGGAGAAGACCTGGCGTGAAACCTCCCAGGCGCTGGCTGAATATGAGGGGCTGAAAACATCACTCAAATTGGCGGAAGAAACCGTCGTGCTCAGGAACAAGGCCTTTCAGCAGGGACTTGCCACCTCTCTGGATGTGATCGACGCCAACCTGTTTGTGGCTTCGGTAAAAACTCAGCGGTCGCTTGCCGCCTATACCTATATAAAACGTCTGGCCAGGCTGCTCACTCTCAGCGGGGATGTGGGTGATGAAGGGTTTGACGTGCAACTGATAGAAGGGGAATGAGATGCGTTTTTTACAAACATTGTTGCTGGTAGCTGTGGGTGCAGGAGTGACCGGATATCTCTGTTATGGGTTCTGGCAGGCGTACCAGCCGCAGCCCACAATGATTCAGGGGCAGATCGAGGCGCAACAATACAATATTTCCTCAAAGGTCCCGGGCCGTATTGAGGCGGTGAATGTTAAGAAAGGTGATCAGGTTGCCAGCGGGGATCTGATTTTCACCATTTACAGCCCGGAGCTTGAGGCGAAACTGGCCCAGGCCAGAGCGGGTCAGGATACTGCGGATGCGATGGCAGAGCAGGCCAACAAGGGAGCACGCGATCAGGAAGTTGCTGCGGCCCGTGACCAGTGGCAAAAGGCCAAGGCGGCTGCTGATCTGCTCGAGAAAACGTATGCCCGCATTGAAAACCTCTATAAGGACGGGGTAGTGCCTGAGCAGAAACGGGATGAGGTCTATACCCAGCTTCAGGCTGCTCACTATACTGAGAACGCTGCTTATCAGCTCTATCAGATGGCTGAGGAAGGTGCCCGTGAGGAGACCAAGAAAGCCGCGGAAGGCCAGGCTCGGATGGCTGCAGGCGCTGTAGCCGAGGTAGAAGCATATGCCGCCGATACCAGCATTATAAGCCATAGTGGCGGAGAAGTGAGTCAGGTCTTGCTTCAGGACGGTGAGCTGGCCCCCCAGGGGTTTCCTGTGGTGACCCTGGTCGATATGGATGACGCCTGGGCGGTGTTCAATATCCGTGAAGATATGCTGACCATGTTCAGTAAGGGCACTGAGTTTACTGCCTCGATTCCAGCTCTTGGCAGTGAGTATAGCTTTCAGGTAAGTCACGTCGCAGTCTTGGGGGATTTTGCCACCTGGCGGGCGACGAACACCAGTAAAGGTTTTGATATGCGCACCTTTGAAGTCGAGGCGCGGCCGGTAGAGGCTGTCGAAGGGCTCAGGGTTGGCATGAGTGTTGTCGTGACAATGCCATGATGAGCGGCACCGGGGTACAGCGAAAATCAGAGTGGCGGCTGCTGGCTTCAGATCCCTGGTTACAGGCCCTGACTGGTTGGCTGCCTCTGCTGCTCTTTTTGATGATCTATGCGATCTTTGCGCAAGGGTTGCCCAGGGACCTGGCCATAGGTGTGGTCGACCTGGATAAAAGCCAGCTATCACGAATGCTTGTTCGTGGCTATGATAGTTCGCCGACCCTGGCGGTGACACGATCATATAGTTCGTTGGCAGAAGGGCTGCAGGATATGCGGGGAGGCGAACTCTACGGAGTGGTTCTGATCGGGCGTGACAGTGAAAAGCATATGATGCTCGGTATTCCGCCAGAAGTGAATGGCTTCTACAATAGTCAGTATCTCCTCACCGGCAAACTGGTGAAAGCGGCTCTTGCTGAGGCCCATATGACCACAGTGGCCAGAATTGACGTGAAAAAGCGTCTGCTGGGCGACGGTGCTCGGGTGGTGAGCGAGGCGCTGGCTGGTGCCGTGCCTGTCTCGACCCAGGTGACGGCGCTCTATAACATCAGCCGCAATTATGCGCAGTTTCTCTGCACCGCAATTATCCCGGCTATCTGGCAGATTTTGATCGTAATGGTAACCGTCTACAGTTTCTCCATCGAGCTGCGAAACAACCCCTCCGCCGGGCTTGGTGGCTGGTTGCAGGACAAGCCCTTTTCTGCTCTCCTGAACAAACTCGTTCCGTACACCTGTATCTTCTGGTTACAGGGCCTTGTAACCATAATTGGCATGTTCGTAATCGCAGGTTGGCCCATGCATGGCAGTTTTGCGGTATTGGCCTGTGCGCAGTTACTCACGGTTTGTGCCTGCCAGGCCATGGGGGCTCTGATCTTTTTCCTTATCCGGGATGCTGCCCGTGCGATAAGCACGGCCGGAGCATTCTCTGCCCCGGGGCTTGCCTTTATGGGGGTAACGTTTCCGGTGACAGATATGATCTATCCTGCCCAGGTGTGGCGGAGTCTTTTGCCGGTAAGCCATTACATGGACATTCAGATAACCCAGGCAAACTATGGTGCCACGATTGGTGCTTCCATGTCGGATTTTATTAATCTGTTCGCCTTTGTTGTACCGGCCCTGATTGTGCTGGCATTGGCATATCGTTATCGGCTTAAAGAATCGGAAATTGTCGATAAAAGGGAAGCAGGGCTTGAAGGTGAGGTGCGGGCATGAGTTTGATTGAGCTATGCAAAGCAGAGTTGCGGGCCATCTTCACCAACCCGGCCCTGCTGTTGACAGTTTTGGGCGGGGTATTGTTTTACAGTGTGCTCTACCCCTTGCCCTATGTATCGCAGGTGCCGAGAGAGCAGCAGGTCGTAGTGGCCGATCTCGACGGGAGTCAGCTGAGTAGAAAATTACTGCGCATGGTGGACGCCACTCCCCAGGTAAAAATTATCCGGCAGGCCGGTTCCATCAACGAGGCGAAGCAGATACTCATGGAGCAGGACCTGGCCGGAATGCTGGTTATTCCCGAAAATTTTTATCGGGATCTGCTTATGGGGCGGCAGCCTGCTGTTTCATTTGCTGGAGATGCCAGCTATTTTCTGGTCTTCGGCACAGTGATGGAGGGGATGACCGGAGCCGGACAAACTCTGGCGGCGCAGGTGAAGGTCTCGCGACTGCTGGTCGATGGCCAGGCCCTGCCCATGGCAGAACAGCAGTATACGCCGGTGAAACTCCGTCTGCACGCCATGTTCAATGAGGCGGAAGGGTATGTGAATTATGTTATTCCAGCAGTATTTGTCCTTATTCTGCACCAGACCCTGATTATGGGACTAGGCATTCTGGCGGGCAGCGAAAAAGAAAATCTGGCGCGCCAGAAAAGCGTGGGCGAGGAGCCATACTGGCTAAAGGTATCACCGCTTGCGCTGGTGTGTGTCCGGGCTTCGATTTTTGTAGGTATCTATCTGTTGCTCTGCTGTTACTATTTTGGTATCTGCCTGCAAATTTATGATCTGCCGCGCCTCGCAGAGGTGGGAGATATCGTCATGTTCGGGCTGGTATTTCTTTTTGCGACCAGTTTCTTCGGGGTGGCGCTGGGATCGGTGCTTGGCAGAAGGGAGCAGGTGACGGTCATTGCCCTTGTCAGTTCACTGCCGCTGGTTTTCAGCTGCGGTTTTATCTGGCCGGAGACGGCTATTCCCGGCTGGATCGTTATGTTGGTTCAGCTTGTTCCTGCAGTTCCAGGCATAGACGGTATGGTCAAGCTGAACCAGATGGGGGCCTCTATTCAGCAGGTTTTGCCGAATATGCAACACCTGTTGCTGCTCGGCGCTGTGAGCCTGGTGCTGGCGGTGGTGCTGATGTCGCGCAGAAAACGTTTGGCGTTAAAAGAGATGAATAAAACGGGCTGAAGCAGTCACTCCTTTCGTGGTGATTGCCTGGTATACCCATTGAATTGTACTCTTAAAAGTTTGGCAGGTAATCAAACCCTGCTGACCTGAGACCTCTTCACACCCAAGAAACGGGTATGCGGGCCGAGCGCGGCCAAAAGGACTTGCAAGAGCCTTGCATGGATATCAACCCTTTCGTCAAGCAGAACCGGGCTGCAAATTGATATATAAAGATACGTCAAAATTTCTGTCATAATCGGGCAGAATATAAAAGAAGTTCAGATATGAAGTGTCAGTTAAAAAGAACCCGATTGCATGATGTACGTGAGCCGATGTTTAACAGAACGTGGGAGCTGTATACGCAATCTTTTCCAGCCGATGAGAGGCGATTGCCGGCTGGCCAGTCGGCTGTGATGGCAAAGAATGAGTACAGATGCGAATGGATTGAGGCAGATGGTCATTTGGCCGGTCTGCTCTTTTGGTGGTCAGTTGCTGGTATGCGCTATGTGGAACACGTGGCAACAAGCCCTGGCATGAGGGGGAAGGGGCTTGGTAAACAGATTCTAGAGGATTTTATCGCCGAATCGGTATCCCCAATCCTGCTCGAGGTTGAGAAACCCGAACTGGCTGTAACTCCGGCCGAGCAATGGATACGGCAGCGGAGAGTTGACTTTTATACCAGACTCAATTTCATCCTGAATCGTCATGAGTATTATCAGCCGCCATATTTTCCAGGTGGAGAGCGTCTCAATCTTTACGTGATGTCGTATCAGCAACCGCTCTCAAAAGAAACGTTGGCAGAATTTGTCTCTGGTTGCCATCCGGTAATCTACGGGCCTGAATGTCCGACACCCCCCAGGCAGGGTTGCTGCCGGAATGGGAGATAAGTTTGCGGTTTGACCTTAGGAGCGCAAAAAACAAAAAGGCCGGAAACTCCGTACGGGTTCCGGCCTTTTCTGTCCATCTGGTAAAAAACTGCCGAGTACCAATAGCTTGAATATCATGAACTCAGTCTATAAACCAAAGTTGTCTCATGAATAGTTAACATCTTGTAACCGCCAGTAAGAGGCACACTTTACAAGGATGTTACTGATGACAACATGGTTCAAAAGGGAAGTCTGCAGTCCACCGGTTGAGTGGCTATAAACTCTATCTCCCTATCTGGAGCAGGTCATCCCTTCTCCAGGATTTGTTTTGTGTTCAGGTTGACACCTCCATACTTTCGCGCCTTCAGGCTACGACCTTACGGCACGTCATGTTTTAACGTTTGATGGCGACAGGTGATTTGGAGTATTCACACCCCGTAATTCTATAAATTAAGTGGGTATTACGATTATCCCAGTTGTCTGTCGTCCGTGAAGTCAGGTTTTATCAGGCTGAAGTAAAACAGCAGATTGTGAAGCACCGGATACCTGCCGGTTATGCATGTATCTTTTTCATTAGCAGAAAAATCCCATGAATAACAGAGGTAGCCTGATGCTTCAGACCTACAATCGGATAAAACACGAACTCCTGTTAAATTTGTGAATGTTTCCGGGATGAACAGTTGAAGATACTCCTGGTCATAATCTGCAAAAACGGGAGTAGCTTTGCTGCAATTACGACGGCGCAATCAACTGCGCTTTGATGTCGTTATTATGTTCGTACCGGTCTAATGCCAGCCCGGAGTTACATTCATTCGCTACAGGCACATATGGTTGAAGCCGTAGATAGCCTGTTACATCTTTTCACTACGCAGAGACACGAATTGGGAAAAGAACCATTCTGTCGCTATTCAATGAAGATGTAAACATGGTTTCAATGCGTGAGGTTGAAGAAACGTCTACAACCTCATTACAATGTTCTGCTTCGGGCTATTTGTCTTTGATCTTGAGATCTTCGATGTCGAGATCAAGGGGTAGTAGCTGCCACGTTGTTGCCTCTTTCTCCATAATCACTACCACCGCCTAAATGGTATGTACAGCTTTAAAAGCCCTGTGTTTTCAGAACAAATTGCTGAAAGTGTTAAAATCAATGGTCAGCATATTATCTGCTTGCAAAGAATGGTGGCAGTGGAGTAGCCTGATAGATTTTTTTATCATCCCCAGATACTCTTATCGAGTATGGCAGCTGGCAATATAATTTCAGGCTGTTTTGTCTTTTCCTTGTCTGGGGGCATCCTTGCGGCGTGTCACCGGCTATTTAGGTTGTTCTCCTCTGCTGGTATTATCCTATTCTCTTTCAGGCTCAGTCAGCATATTGATATCTGTCGTACTGTAAAGCTGGCTGAACTCTACCCTGGTTGTCGGTGAGGCAATAAAGGTAAATGACCAATTTTTTAGTAGCTTGATTTAACAGCTAGTCATAGCAACAATTAATAAGGGTAAGGAAGGCTAATCGGTGCCATTGGATGACGAGGTATGGATGAAAGTTCATTCTGTGGAATGATCATTGTGCGTCCAGTTAACACCTTAAAGTCTCTTGAAATTTAGAAAAATACAACCAGGTGTGATATGAAACTCTCATATATTCTGATTGCGGCATTGGTTCTGTCTTTTTCTGGCTGCACGTTGGGTGTTGGCCCCTTTACTTCAAGCAAATTACCGGATGAGTGGTCAGCCACAAACGGGGTATTGGTCATTGCCACCGACGCCACGAATAGAACCAGCGATCGCTTTGCCTATTATTACTCGTTTGTCTCAGCCGACAGACCGGATTTCAAGATTAACCTGCGTCTTCTGGAGACGAGAAAAACAGCGGTGATAGCTGATATGATCCCGGGTCAGTATACCCTGACGGGAGTGAAAGTTGTGAGTGAACCCACCAGCCAAATCAAGACTTTTGTAGCCCCGGATATCAGGCAGATGAAACACCCTGTGTCGTTCACAATTGAACCGGGGGCTATTACGATTCTTGACTATGGTGTGTCGGCTGCCCAGGTTTATCCAAATGGGTTCAGGTTTGAGGATCTCATGCAAAATATGCAGCTCAAGAAACTCTCGGCGGTGGATCGGAGTGTTGTCCTGCAGGATTTGAGTCTGCGTGGAAATCTCTCTGCCTGGAAGGTCGTTGTAGGTGAACCGACGGACCATCTCCCTGAAGTAGCATTTTCAAACAGTTCGAAAGCCTTTATCAGAACCTATATCAGGAGGTATGACGACTGATCGAATGTAGAGTCAATATCGATAACATGCGTCAGGGCCGTCATTGGGATTGAGGCTTCCGGACAGCATAACGGGACGTTTGGTTTTCCAGCCGGCAACTGCCGAATCGGCGAGCAGGCAGAGCGAATACAAAAGGGTTACTCCACAACAGGAGTAACCCTTTTGTTGTATGGAGTGCACGCTATGGGCAGGCAAGGTTCCGTTGTGCTACCGGCGAAGATGGCATGATGTTGGGTAAATAATTGAAATCTTGTGGTTAATGTGTTTTGCTGTGTTGGTCTCAAGGATTATGTCCTGTAAAAACAGATAGATGTGGTCACAGCTCCGCTCAACTCTACCTTGATGGTTCCCATGAAATTTCGTCTTGTGCTGTTCCTGGCTGCAATTGTTGGGTGTGTTAGTCCAATATATTCTGCAGAGGCCGCTGAATATACGATGGCCTCTGAACCGGCATGGGCGGCTCCTGCACAATTGCCGGAAAAGGGGTGGGCGCAAAGGGCGGATCATACCGAAGGAGTGGCGTACCTGCTGCTGGACAGGCAGTATCTTGTCGATTCGGAGGGACAAAAATTATTCGTCCATTTTGCCGAACAGGCTGTGAACCCATCGGGTGTCGGGGAGATATCCCACATTTCCATTGAATTTGATCCCTTATATGAAAAGCTGAGCCTGCATAAGCTGGTTATTCACCGTAATGGCGAGGTCATTGACTATCTCAGTCGTGCCAAAATCAACCTTATCCAGAGAGAGACCGGTCTGGACCGTCAGATTTATGATGGTGAGAAAACACTGAACATCTTTATCGAGGATGTCCGCGTCGGTGATATTGTTGAGCACAGTTATACTTTGGCCGGCGCAAATCCTGCCTTTAACGGTCACTTCGCAGAAGCGCTGGCAACACAGTGGGCCGTGCCGGTGGGGCGGGTTCATTATTCCATTCTCTGGTCACGTGATACAACACTCTACTTCACGACGGCAAACTCAAATATCAAGCCGCAGATCGAATTTGATGGGGATGTTACCCGTTATACCTGGCGATATGACTATGTGGAAGGGTTGTTGCTCGGTGACACTTCGAATGCCCCGGCATGGCATCAGCCCTATGGAAGACTCTACCTCAGCGACTATGTAAGCTGGTCGGAGGTGAGCAGGTGGGGGTGGCAGCTTTACAGGCAGGACCAGGGGGATGGTTTGGTCAAGGAAACCGCAACCGCTCTCAGCAAGGGTACGCGTTCAGAGGAAGAGCGGATTTTGGCGGTGCTCAGGTTTGTGCAGGATGAGATCCGTTATCTTGGCATGGAGATGGGCCTGCATTCATTTAAACCCACATCTTCCGGGCAGGTTATTGTTCAACGTTACGGAGATTGCAAAGGCAAGGCGGCTTTGATGGTAGAGTTGCTGAGAGAACTTGGAATTAAAGCACAACCGGCTCTGGTGCACAATTCGAAAGGGCTGAATAGAGTACAGTTATTGCCGACGCCCAAAGCGTTTAACCACGTGATTGTCTTTGTTGAGAGTGAGGGGGAGCGATATTGGCTCGATCCGACTCTAAGCTATCAGCGAGGTGAACTGGATGGGTTGTACCAGCCGGATTACGGGTATGCAGTTCGAATATCTGAAAACGGCTATGAGTTGGAGAAGATGTTTGAAAACCGGCCGTCTCTCCACAAAAAAGAGGTGACAGAGGTATTTGATCTATCAGGTAAAACGGATGATAAAGTCAAATATACCATCAACACACGACATGAACGTCGTTTTGCAGATCACATCCGCAGAAATCTGTCGGAATCCAGCCGTAAGGAGATCGAACAGTCGTATCTGGATTATACAGCCCGGTATTATCCTGACGTCGAGCGGATAGATGGGTTGCAGATTATTGATGATGAAAAAAATAATACAATTACAGAAATTGAGCAGTACAGCATCTCGAAGATATGGGAGCAGCAACAGGGCGATAGCTATGAGTATGCTGGTTTTGAACCCGGTCTGTTATACAATTATATAAATAAGGGTATTTCTGTGAGGCGGTCGGTACCGCTGGAGCTGTCGCATCCAATACAGATCAGACAGACTACCATAATCAAGCTGCCGGAAGGCTTTGTGTTTGAAGAGCAGCACCAGCAGATAATCGACAAGGCATTTCGCTTCAGCTATGATGTTCACTTTGAGGATGCTACCCTGGTGCTGGAGTATAGTTATCAGTCGCTCAGTGATCATGTTTTGCCTGCAGATCTCGTCGACTATGCCGGTCATATGGATCAGGCGTATGATCTGCTCGGTTTCTGGATACAGCAGCCCAGCCCGAATCCTTTTCAGGGCCACTTCGGGATTGATACCAGCGACCTGAACACCGGTATGCTGGTGACTATTTACAGTACCGCGGTATTGGTGTGCGGGATTATGTGGTGGCTGATCTTTTTTTACGATCCAGGGTTTGCCAGGCGGCAGTCTGGCGAGAGCAAAACGGAGGGTATCAGAGGCTGGCTGGTCATGCCGGGAGTTGCCCTGGCAATGTGCCCGGTGCTGGTGATCTGGCTGAATTGGGAGGCAGGCTTTCTGTTTTCAGCTTCTCAATGGGCACAGCTTGGTCAGCAGTTTGGCAGTTCAATGCAGCTGGTGGTAGCATTGCAAATGATTGGTGTGGTTTTTTTGCTCCTTTTTCCCCTGGGGCTGCTGGTACTCTATTTGAGCCGACGCTCTACCTTCCCGAAGCTTTTCCTGCTTTACCTGCTGGTATGGCAGCTGTTCGTTATCAGTGATGGTGCGGCTATCTGGTTGTTTGATGTCGCAGATCCAGAGACTGTCCGGGCAGGAGTTCAGCAGTTCCTTGGGGTTACTCTTGCTGTGCTGGTAAGCGGTGCCTACCTGTTGCGTTCAGATCAGGTCAAGGTGGTTTTTAACCAAAGGAAGACCCCTTCCCCTGATGGAAACATTGGCGAATCAGGTGAAGAGAATGAGGGGGTGGTGGCGCTTGGGTCGCTGAAAAACTGAAAAGTCAGTTCCAATGATTTACAGGTTTGCTGATTTCTTTACCGAACTATCAAAGACACAGGGGGTAGCGATCTATTCAGATAAAAGAGGCCTGCCCGACTCCAGGAAGGAGGAGAGGGCAGGCCGACAGAAAGGTATTACAAGGAGTAGTTACAATGGTTAGTTACCTTGCATCATAGCTGTAATATCTTCCTGCACTGTCGAGATCGGTTTTATGTCAAAGTTGTCCACCAGAACATTGAGAACATTTGGCGAAACAAACGCCGGCAGAGTCGGTCCAAGACGGATTCCCTTCACCCCCAGGTGGAGCAGGGCAAGTAGTACCGCGACCGCTTTCTGCTCATACCAGCCGAGATCAAATGAGATTGGCAGCTCATTAATATCTTCCAGCTCAAATACTTCTTTCAGTTTCAGGGCAATTACAGCGAGAGAATAGCTGTCATTACATTGACCTGCATCAAGAACTCGGGGGATACCGCCGATGTCTCCGAGGTTCAGCTTGTTGTATCGGTATTTCGCGCACCCTGCGGTCAGGATTACAGTATCCTCAGGAAGATTTTCGGCTAGCTCTGTGAAATAGCCACGCCCTTTTTGCCGGCCATCGCAACCGGCCATAACCACAAAGCGCTTGATTGCGCCTGATTTTACAGCATCAACTACTTTATCCGCTAAGGCGAGTACCTGATTGTGGGCGAATCCGCCTATCAGACTGCCGGTCTCTATGGCCTTTGGCGAAGCGCACTTCTTAGCCTGCTCGATAATGGCAGAGAAATCCTTGGCCCTGCTGTCTATCCTGTCGTCAATGTGCTGAACGCCCGGGTAACCGGTCATACCTGTCGTGTAGATACGATTCCTGTACGAATCCTTCACCGGTACAATGCAGTTGGTGGTCATAAGGATCGGGCCGTTGAAGGTCTCAAAATCCTTGTTCTGATGCCACCAGGAATCCCCGTAATTTCCCTTGAGGTGTGTATATTTCTTGAAGGTCGGATAGTAGTTGGCCGGCAGCATTTCACCATGGGTGTAAATGTCGAGCCCCTGGCCCTCGGTCTGGATAAGGAGTTCCTCAAGGTCCTTGAGGTCGTGACCACTGATAAGAATTCCCGGCTTATCTCCTACTTCAAGGCTTACTTCTGTAATTTCAGGGTTGCCATAGGCAGACGTGTTGGCAGCATCAAGGGCTGCCATGGTGGTAACAGCGCATTCACCGGCTTTCAGAACCAGTGCAACCATCTCATCGACCGACAGATCCTCGGTTGTGGAGGCCAGCGCTTCGATCATGAAGTCATACACCTCATCCTTTTCAACTCCGAGAACAGCAGCGTGATCTGCATAGGCGCCGATACCTTTCAGACCAAGGATCAGCAGTTCTCTAAGAGAACGCACATCTTCGTCAGTGGTGGCGAGGACTCCGACAGTTGCTGCCTTTTCCTGATAAATGGTTTTATCCTGGGCAAACCAGAGGGCAGCTGCAGCGAGCTTGTCACTTTTGGAAGCTTCCTCTGATGGGTTCAGAAAATTGAGAAGTCTGGACCAGATTGACTGTTGAGCGCTGGTTGATTGCAGGCCGTCCAGTTGACGCTTCAGTTGCCTTTTAATGGTCTGGGAGCGGCCAATCCAGTTTTCAAGGCTTGTGTCATCGAAGTTAGCGTTGGTAATGGTAGTGAAAAGTCCCTGGGCAAGGAAAAGACCAACATTTGAATCGATTACAACCCCGGCTTCTTTCAGGTTTTTCGCTAGAACAGCAATTCCCTTGAGGTCAAAAATAAGAAGATCCTGCAGGTTTGCCGTGGACTCCTGCTTACCGCATACTCCTTTAACTGTGCAACCTGTACCCTTAGCGGCTTCCTGACATTGAAAACAGAACATTGCCATGATGGCTCCTTTTTCGTTGTGATGAGAGTCGTCGAACATTGACCAGTTGTGTGTTGTAGTTGAACAGCTGCAATGGTCGCTGGCGAAAACTGGTAGCAGACCGGTTGTTACCGGTGCGTTGTGAATCATTTATGGTGCTAGTTATAGCAGAACGGCGGAATCTCTCTTTGACCTGGGTCAAATTTGATATTTTTTTCTTAAAAAGAAACTGTAACTGTAGGTTGGACGTGGGAAGTAGGACGTTGGACGGAACTGCTACTGCAAATGGAACCGCAGGTTGGATGTAACTGCTACAGCCAGAGAAACTGCAAGTTGGACGTGGGATGTAACTGCTGCTGCAAAGGCAACTGAAACTGCGGGTAGGACGGGGAAAAAGACCGTGAGAAGTCAGGAGGTAGAGGTAAGGTGTCAGGAGTCAGGGGGATGCGTTTGTATTGGGTAAAAGAGTTGAGCTTGCTAAGAAAGAGGTGACGTATTTCATGAAAATGTCGGGTTGTTCACTGTGTAGCCAGTGGCCGGCTTTTTCCACTTCGACCAGTGAAGAGTTTGGGAAAAAGTGAATGCGGTCCTGTTCATGCTCAGGCAGATAATAGTTTGATTCGCCACCTTTGACAAACAGGGTGGGCACAGTGCAGGGTGCGTAAAGTTCCAGGTCTTCGAGGCCGGTCATCAGGTGATTAAGTGCGGATTGCAGCACGGGCAGGTTGGGTTTCCAGGCAAGTCTTTTATCAGAGTTACCTTGTCGGGTGAGGTTTTTGACCAGGAATTGTGCCAGGAATTCGTCGCCCAAAGTTTCACACAGTTGTTGCCTGACTGTTGCCCGGCTTGTATGGAGATGAAGATCTATCCCCAGCAAGGTTGAAATAAGATTGTCGTGGAATCCGCTGGTATTGAGATCGTAACGCGATGGGGCGATATCTACAATGATGAGTTTTTCGAGAAGTTCCGGGTTGAGCAGGCCGAAAATCATCGCGAGTTTACCACCCATGGAGTGCCCGATAAGGGAGAATCTTTCCAGGTTATGTTGGGCTATGTATTCGAGAATATCCTCACACATGTCGGTATATCGATGGCTGGCCTTGTGTGGTGAACGACCGTGATTTCTAAGATCAGGAACATGGACACAATATCCTGAGTTGGCAAGGCCTTTGGCGATGCTCAGCCAGTTGTCAGACATGCCGAAAAGTCCGTGCAAAATAATGACGGGTTCACCTTGACCAATTATACGGGAGTAAAGTTTCATCGGGAGATAACGAGGAATAGTTCTGCGTGTATATGCTTCACAATAGAATAATCATACAATCTTTTCTGGTTGCCAATGGAGCCAAGCCTGAAACGGTGAGGAGACAGGCATAAAGTGTGAGGCATGACAGATGAGTGAATAACCCCTCACAAATCGTAAGCTAAGCTTTTAGTGGTAATTATATAATATTTTAACCGTAACCAGCTGTATCAATGGAAATATACCAGTCTGTTTAGCAGGTAACCTCATATTAATTTTTATATTGGGCTCTTCAGGGTAAGGCGAAGAAGAGGGGAGGTTCGGGCAAATTATCAGTTTACTAAATACATGATATCACGCCAACAGGCTGATGCTGCAGGGAAGTTGAAAAAATTGTACTCTAAGAGAGAATATATTGGACGAGTCCACGATATAGAGGTATATTCTTTTTTGATAACACATTATATGGTGTGTTTATCGAAGTGTTGGAGTTTGTGTGGTTCTGATTCAGCTGTGCTGAAAACGTGAAAAGGGAATCCGGTGAGAGTCCGGAACTGTCGCGCAGCGGTAAGCGGGAACGAAAGTCACCAGAGAGCACTGGGTTTGCCCGGGAAGCGGTGACGAGTAGGTGCTTTTAATGCCCGTGAGTCCGAAGACCTGCCATGCAAACGAACTGGCATTTGGCCTTGTGTATTTGTGTAACTCATCACCTCGCGATAAGGGAGAGTAACCGTGTCCCAGTCCATTCAGTATTTTTGTGAATTAGAACGAGCATTTTCCTGTTTGTCTCCGCTGTATATTCGACCGGTTCCCAAAGAACAGGTGCTTTACTATGCCATAGCTATGACTGCCAATCTGTAGCAAAACACACAGTTTTCGGTTTCTTGACGCAACCGAGTGTGTTTTCTCCGGTATCAGTGCGGTAATGCTGTGTTGTCTCTGGTGTCCTGGAGGCAGGGGAGATAGGTGTTGGGTCGTGGATCGAAAATTACACTGTCTGAAGCGTACGGTTCCACGTACCTCAGTCTATCAGGGACAACGAATACAGGTAATTGCCGGCCGAATCGCGTTGGTTTTGTCCCACACACCCAAAACCTGGAGGATGAGGATGGAAAAGAATGTGATTGCCAATATGAAACAAGGACTGCTGGGAACCCGTGATTGGGACTCGTTTCAAGCAATTATGAGGAAAGCCCATGGAGCTCTCCATAAACAGCAACGGAAAGTATGTCACATAAAGGTTCGACAAGAAAGAAGAATATAATAATTTTGTAAGTCGGCAGTGATAGTTTGATGGTGCCCAAGCCAAGTGCCAGTTATGCATAGAGTGGGGCACATCGACAGGAACTGCCGACATCCAATGCGCTGCAAAACTGTTTTTGGGGTCTGGAGAAGGCAGTTGTTGGCGGATGTAAGTCATTTTTTAAGACTGTGCGTGAAGCACCTCTGATTGCAACGGGATTGAGTTCAATTTTTACCTTGAAAAAAAAATATCAGGCTGGTTGTCTAGCGCACTCACAGACCTCCTGGCACGGAGCGCCCAATGTCACAGTTGTTTGCCGGACTCAAGAGATTTGCTAGGTGCTGTAACAATATTGATTCCCACAACATATTGTAGTTTCTTGTTGAGCATACCATAAATGTAGGGTATAAGCTGGTGTGTGTCGGTTTTGCCGTCACACGATTTTGTTCTGAATTTCGCATGTTTACTTCGGGGAAAAGAGACAGTTCTGTGCAAAAAGCAAGGGCGTGATTCAGTTGAACTTTCATAACCATTATGAGTAAGAGAAGAGAGGAGTGTATGGCACCTGATTTGACCAAGCAGGAATTGACGAGTACCGCAGAAACTGTCCTGGCCCGGCGGTATTATCTTAAAGATGGCGAGGGGAAGCCTGTTGAAACCTGGGAATCTTTATGCCGTAGGGTTGCACAGGCTGTCGCGGAGGTGGACAAGGAGAATCCTGCTTACGAAGAGATGAAAGAAGGCTTCTTCCATATGATATATCACATGGATTTTCTTCCTAATTCTCCTTGTCTGATGAATGCCGGAACTGATATCGGGCAGCTTTCCGCCTGTTTCGTTCTCCCCGTGGAAGATTCCATGGATGGTATTTTCACAGCTATCCGCAATGGTGCTCTGGTCCATAAAACCGGTGGTGGAACCGGTTACTCCTTTTCGAGGTTGCGCTCGAAGAATGCTTCTGTACGATCAACCCAGGGGGTGGCTTCCGGTCCTCTCTCGTTTGCGGCGGTTTTTGATGCTGCCACCGAAACCATTAAGCAGGGTGGTAAGCGCCGCGGAGCGAACATGGGTGTGCTCCGGGTCGATCATCCTGATATTATGGATTTTATCTCTGCTAAAGAGGATCAGAATCGTTTCAACAACTTCAACTTCAGTGTCGCCATTACCGATGTCTTCATGAAGGCGGTGGAAGAGGGTACGGATTATGAGTTGATCGAGCCTTCAACCAAGCAGGTTGTTCGCAGCCTGGATGCCCGGGGAGTCTTTGAAAAGATAATTGATCTTGCCTGGCATAATGGTGAACCCGGCGTTCTCTTTATTGATACCGCGAATAAGGCCAACATGACTCCGCAACTGGGCGAGTTCGAAGCAACAAACCCGTGTGGGGAGCAATGGCTGTTACCATATGAGAGTTGTAATCTCGGTTCGATTAATCTGGCGAACTTTGTGGTCAACGGCGCTATTGATTATGACCGCCTGAGAACCATTGTGGAGAGCGCGACGGTATTTTTGGATAACGTGATCGACTGTAACCGTTTTCCGATTCCCGAAATCGAAGAAATGACCCTGAAGACGCGCAAAATCGGCATGGGAATTATGGGACTCCACGACATGCTGATTCAGTTGCAGATTCCCTATGCGAGCGAAGAAGGCCGCAAGGTTTCAGGTGAGGTGATGAGCTTCATTCGTGAGGCTGCAGCAGTTCAATCCGAGAAACTTGCCGAAACCAAGGGAGCATTTCCTGCTTATGACTCTAAATTTAATGACTATGCGCCAAGAAGGAATGCTGCACTGACTTCTATTCAGCCCACAGGCACAGTCTCAATGATCGCAGATTGCGCTTCCGGCTGTGAGCCGTATTTCTCCATCGTCATGATCAAGCATGTCATGGACGGTGATCGTTTAATGATGGTCAACAAACTCTTTGAGAAAATAGCCAGGGAGGAGGGCTTTTATTCTGAAGAGTTGATGAGCAAAGTCGCTGATTCCGGGACTGTTATTGGCCATGAGGAGATTCCTGCAAGGTGGCAGGAAATTTTTCGCACTGCCCAGGATATTGGTCCGGAGGATCATATCGGCATGCAGGGTGTTCTCCAGCAAAACGGAGTGGACAGTTCAATCTCCAAGACAATCAACCTGCCAAACAGCGCGAGTCGCGATGAGGTAAAGCTCTCGTATATCACCGGCTATCAGCTGGGATGCAAAGGATTGACCGTTTATCGTGACGGTTCCCGTGATTCCCAGGTACTGAACACCAAGGAAGCGTCTCAGCGGGATGATAGCGTTATAGTGGGCGAGAGCGGTCTGGTGAAAAATAACCTCCCGGATACCCTTGATGCCAAGCGCTACCGTGTGAAAGATCAGGATCAGAAATCGGTCTATATAATTGTCTGTTTTGATGAGAATGAAAAGCCGATGGAGGTTTTCGCCAAATTCCCATTTGACAACCGGGTTGATCTCAAGGACAAATCGACAATGTGGACCACCACGTGCCGCCTGGTTTCGCTCGCCCTTCGCTTCAATGTACCGATGGACGAGATTATCAAGCAACTGGACCGCTCAAGTGGACATATGCTTGACCTTCCCGCTCAATTGGGTAAGCTGCTGAAATCTTTCCTCGCAGGTACCCAGCGCGGTTTTTCCAGTACCTGTCCCGAGTGCTCAGGAACGCTGGTTTTTGAGGAAGGTTGTGAAACATGCCACGATTGCGGATACAGTAAGTGTGCGTAATAGGTTGCGGTTGTGAGTTTGCTCCGGGAATGGTTGTGCTCCACCTGACATTAAGCCCTGTATAATAGGCGGGACTGTATTACAGTTGCTATTTGCAGGGATAAGGTGAGTATCTGACTGAGTCCGGAGCCATAAAGTTTTATGTAAGGTGAACCATGACGAAAATTGGCAGGAATGAGAAATGTCCGTGTCAGAGCGGTAAAAAGTATAAGCATTGTTGTGCACGAAAGGATGAGGCAGCGCGTCCGAGACAACTGACCCCCGCGGAACAGATCAAGATAACCCTGATGGGTGGTGTTGAGGCGATTCAGGAATTAGCTGTCACGCGTGAGGCGGCGGTGAAGGAGATTGGCGTCTTTTTCTTTTACTCAACGGAAAAAGGTGACGCCTGGTTGCTGGAGATGACCGATTGCGATTGCGTGCAGCTGGCAAAAGACGGTGAGCGACTCGCAGCACCAATTGATGAGAACCCTGAAACAATTGAAGTCAACTGGAGCCACACCTTTAAGTTTGTGGACAAGAAGTTGCAACTTACAGCCTATGCAGACCGCAGTGTCATGGTTCTTGAAGATGCTCCAGCACAACAGGCGAATGCGATGCTGCGCAGGATCAGAAAGAAGTTCAGCCCTGAGCAGCTTCGCCAGGTTCATGCTGATCCGTCAGAGCATGCTGCCGATACTGCCGATACAAGTGCTGCCTAGAGTGTTTCGTTGAAGATGTTATCTGCATTTCGCGTGATCCCCATGGTTTTGATGATGGGGATCATCTTTTTCCTCTCCAGTAAAACCGGAGATTCCTTTCAGGTTCCTTCCTTCCCCGGTATTGATAAAATAGCCCACGCGTCCATTTATGGTGTTTTGGCTGCTACTGTGATTTTTGCCCAGAGTAAAAAGAGCCGCGAGCGAAAACCGCTTCTGGTGATACTGATCACAGTCATTGCCTGCCTTCTCTACGGTATTTCCGATGAATTTCACCAATCAATGGTGCCGGGCAGATTCCCCAGCGGCCTTGATATTGTGGCAGATGTCTGCGGGGCAACGGTAGTTTGTGTGGGATGGATCTGGTGGCGCAGTCGCGGGCAGAAACTCAAAGCCAGAGGGCAATCAGCGGATTCCGCGTAGATTAAGGGTGCCTGAAGGACGGCAGAGGTAATTTGAAGAGCAGATGTCACGGCGCAGTGCCGTAAAGAAAAGGGAACCTGAAGCAGGTTCCCTTTTTTGTTGCCTGAAATACTAATCAGCTTTTGAGCAGTTTTGCCATTTCTTTGGCGAAATAGGTGACAATGATATCCGCTCCCGCACGTCGGATAGAAAGCAGGGTCTCTGCCATTACTTTTTCTCCGTCAATCCAGCCGTTTGCAGCGGCAGCTTTGACCATGGCATATTCGCCGCTAACGTGGTAGGCGGCAATGGGCAGATCAAATTCATCACGCAGTTTAGAGATGACATCAAGGTAGGCGACTGCGGGCTTCACCATCAGGATATCTGCCCCTTCATCCACGTCAAGGGTTGCCTCACGCATGGCTTCACGTACGTTTGCCGGGTCCATCTGGTAGCTGCGCCGATCGCCAAAAGACGGGGCACAGTCAGCGGCTTCACGAAACGGACCGTAAAATGCAGAAGCATACTTCACCGTGTGGCACATGATCGATACGTTCTCGAAATTGTTTTCATCGAGGCTGGCGCGAATTTCGGCTACACGCCCGTCCATCATGTCTGATGGTGCGAGCATGTCAGCGCCTGCCTGGGCGTGGGAGAGAGCGACCTTGCATAAAATTTCGAGCGTTGCATCGTTATCCACCTCTTTATTGATCAGGCAACCACAGTGGCCATGATCAGTGTATTCGCAAAGGCAGACATCGGTGATGACCATAATCTCAGGTACTTTCTTTTTCAGTTCCTTGATCGCCCGCTGGATAATTCCATCCTTGATATGAGCGCCGGTTCCCACGGGATCTTTTTTCTCAGGCAGGCCGAAAAGCATGACGGACTTAATGCCGAGCGAAAGACATTCTCTGGCCTCGGCTGCAAGCAGGTCAACGGTAAGCCGGGAGACACCAGGCATTGATGCGACATCTTCTTTTTTATTTTTTCCCGGAATGACGAAGAGCGGGTGGACAAGCTGGGCGGCATGCAGGTGAGTTTCCCGCACCATTGAGCGTAGTGAATCGTTTCTGCGCATTCTGCGTGGTCTATATTCTGGAAAAACCATGTCGGCTCCTGTAGGTTTTCCCTGGTTTCTGGAGCCGCGGCGTAGTGACCTGCAACTCCAGATTGCCCAGGGAGTGTTAGAAAATATGTATATGACGCTGTCCGTTCAACACTCAGATAGAGTGATTGAAGAACAACACGTTTTTTCGCGTGAAAAGATAGTCCCGCTAATTGATGATGTCGAGACTTTTCAGTTTTTTATGCAGATGACTGCGTTCAAGGCCGACCTGTTCCGCCGTTTTCGAAATATTGTTGTTGTTTTGTTCCAGTTTAAATTTCAGATATTCCTGTTCAAACAGTCGCTTCGCCTCTTTAAAATCCGGTGCAAGCAGGTGGGCAATGGAGGAACCGGAGCTGGCCATTACACCGCTACCTGCCGGGTTGAGGAAAAGGCGGATCATTTCGCCATCAATGGTCTCGTCCGGGCACATAATGGCGAGTCTTTCCACAAAATTTCGCAGTTCCCGGACATTTCCGGGCCAGCTGTGTTCCATCATTGCCTGGTAGGCATCTTCGGTAAATATCTTTCGATTGAGCCCTTTGCCGACGATACCATCCATGAGCGTCTGGACCAGCTCAGGGATGTCTTCAAGCCGGTCGCGTAATTTGGGCATATTGATCGGAACAACGTTAAGGCGCCAAAAGAGGTCTGCACGGAAATTGCCGTTCTCAATTTCTTCTTCAAGATTTTTGTTGGTTGCAGCGAGCACCCGGACATGGACCTGGATGGTTTTATTGCCGCCAACCCGCTCAAACTTCTGTTCCTGGAGGATGCGCAGAATCTTAGCCTGGGTTTTCATACTCATATCGCCGATCTCGTCAAGGAACAGAATGCCCCCGTCGGCCTGGTCAAATTTGCCCTGTTTACTGGTGTGTGCGCCGGTGAATGAACCTTTTTCATGTCCAAACAGCTCGGATTCGATCAGCTCTTCAGGGATGGCGGCGCAGTTGACCTCTATCATCGGCCTGTTGCGCGAGCTGGAGAGCTGGTGAATGGACTGGGCGACTAATTCCTTGCCGGTACCGTGATCTCCACGAATCAATACCCAGGCATCGGTTGGCGCTACCATCTCGATCTGGCTGCGGATGGCGCTTATGGCCTGCGACTTGCCGGTAATCTGGCTGGGCCGGGCAGTGGTTTCCCTGAGTAACAGGTTTTCCTGCTCAAGCTGGGCAAAGCGAAGTCCGTTTCGAATTGCCAGGATTATCTTGTCGTAGGAGAGCGGCTTTTCTATGAAATCAAAGGCACCACTCCTGGTTGCCTGTACAGCAGTTTCAATAGTGCCGTGGCCGGATATCATTATAACCGGCAGGTTGAAACGCTCTTTGATAATGGGCAGGGCGGTCATGCCATCCATACTGTCCCCGAGCCAGATGTCGAGAAGGATCAGGTCTATTCGTTCCTCATCAAGCAGGGCCAATCCTTCTTCCGCTGAAGAAACAGCACGGGCAGAGAATCCTTCATCCTCTAAAATTCCTGAAAGAGTCTGCTGAATGCTGAGTTCATCGTCAATTATGAGAATGGTTTTGCTCATGAAATATTACCTGGCTGATATGATATGCATAGGCTGACGGTAACTGGCTGCGAGGATTGACCTGCTAGCCAATGGGCTCTTTCTGGTCAACCATTGGCAGTTCTATAGAGAATACTGAACCTTTTGGCTGGTTGTTTCGCACTCGAATGTAGCCACCGTGGTCAGAAACTATAGTAGAGACGATGGCAAGCCCCAGGCCTGTGCCACTTTTTTTGGTGGAGAAGTAGGGCTCAAAAAGTTTGAGCTTGTTTTCCTTGCTGATCCCCGGGCCGGTATCGCTTACTCGAATATAGATGGAATCAGTAGAAAAGTCCGGATCAAGTTCCAGTCTAATTTTACCGCCGGCAGGTAAAACTGCAACCGCGTTATCGAGCAGGTTAATGATACAGCGTTTGATCTGTTCCGCATCAAAGTTGAAAATAGGGATCGGTCCAGTCTTGGTGAGCTCGAATTCGATATGTTTGTGTGCCTGGCGGTAGAGGACAAGAGTATCCTGGGCAAGGCTATCCAGGTCTGCAGGTCCTTTCTGCACTTTCGGCATTCGTGCGAACTGGCTGAACTCACTTACCAGCCGCTTCAGTTCATCTACCTGGCCAATAATGGTATTGGTGCATTGGTCAAAGACCGAGTCATCTTCTTTGAGTATCTCCGGATACCTTCTGCGGAGCCGTTGGGCAGAGAGCTGAATTGGTGTAAGCGGATTTTTTATTTCGTGGGCTATTCGTCGTGCAACTTCGCGCCAGGCAGCGACCCTTTGTATTTTCTCGATCTTGGTGAGGTCGTCAAAGACCAGAACATAGCCAAGAGGTGTTTTATTCTCATCCTCAAGCCGGGTAAAGTGGATCAGGAGAGAGAAGTTTTTGCCGATCACATTGAGTCGGAGATGTTTTTCTATTGAGATCTTTCCGGATTGTGAGAGTTCATCGATAAACCCCTGGATAATCTCTGCCTGTTCTCTGGAAAGTACCTGACGGAACGTTCTGCCGATAAACATGTTTTTATCGATACTGAGAAGTTCTTCGGCAAAGCGGTTGATGGTTGTTATCCGGTTTTTGATATTGAGTGATATGACCCCGGCACTGACGTTTTGCAGAATGATTTCCGTGTAGCGGCGACGTTGCTCAGATTCCTGGGAGCTATGTTGCAGTGCCGTATGGGTTTCAGCAAGCTGCTTGGTGCTGCTGTTCAGGTTGGTGGTCATCTGGTTGAAGGAGTTGACCAGATGGCCGATTTCATCATTGCTGTCGCTCTCCATCTCGAACTCCAGGTCACCTTCTGCCACACGTCTGGTGGCGATAACCAGTTTTCCAAGTGGTTCGGTGATTCCTTTGGAAATATAGAGACCAAACCAGATTGAGGCAAAGATTATCAGCAGGGTGACGATCAGCAGGATAATAAAGATCCAGAACTTGAACGGGTCCTTGAAATGTTTGAGCTGCCTGTATCCCTCGATTCCTTCGGAAATGATGCGCATCTTTTCCAGTCTGTCGCTTCTCACCAGGATGGAGGTGGTAAGGAGGGCAGTGGTCTCCGGGGTGAGGGCGATTGTGCGGACACTGCTGACCAGATCGCCGAGGTTGGTTTCCTGAATGATCACCTCATGTTCACCGCTGTGCTGGGCTTTCTGGCGGACAGTAACT
This sequence comes from Desulfosediminicola sp., assembly GCF_048381775.1. Taxonomy (NCBI): domain Bacteria; kingdom Pseudomonadati; phylum Thermodesulfobacteriota; class Desulfobulbia; order Desulfobulbales; family Desulfocapsaceae; genus Desulfosediminicola; species Desulfosediminicola sp. Next base: position 57,143 of record NZ_JBLXGE010000015.1, read on the forward strand.
GGGATATTGGGAAGGACTATGTTGTTGATATTGGGGCTGGTCTGGGAAATACGAAGCCTGGGGTTGTCGGCCACGATACGTATAATATCAGGTCCGTAAGTCGAGGTATCGGCAACCAGTTCTTTAATGATTGTAGCTATGCCCTCAGTTGTCTGCTGTTTCCCTGGCGCTGCGGCCAGCTTTCTGGCTACACCGTTGTTCATCAGACTAGCCTGGTCTGAGGTGTGGTGGAGTATGGATTGAGCCAACTCGAGTGATTCCTGTAAAGAGTCATCAACATTGGAGTTGAACCAGTAGTCCATACTGGTGGAGACAAATTGAAGTGAAACGAAAAACAGCAGGATAGTCGGGATCAGGGTCAGCGAGAGGAAAGAGGCAATAAGTTTGGTCTTGAGTTTGCTACCGGGCCTGTTGATCCTGCGCTCAAAGAGGAGTTCGGCCAGGCTGCGAAGTACCAGGAAAAGTACAAAAAGAACCAACAGGACGTTGAGGTTGATCAGACCGAAAATCAGAATGTTACTGCTGAAGGGCAGTGTCTCCTCGTTTCGATACAGTACGCCCTGCAGAAAAATGAATATTGGGATAAGAGCCAGACATATTCCTATGACCCAGCGGACAAGTTTTCTCTTTTGCTGTCGCTGTTCAGGCGAATACTTATCTGAGAAAGTTGTCTCCGTGGCAGGAGTGTTTTCCGGCTGCTCTTTATGAGTGCGTTTGCGTGTCACCAGTTCGGGTACGTTGATGTGGGACTGTGTTGTCTGTATTTAAGCGGTTTTCTGTAGCTATCCATTTTTCAGACCAGATGCCATTAATATGTGAATTCTATGCTGTGCCAGTCGGTGGTCTTATCCCACCAGGAAAAGAACGGCATAATACGATGCAGGCTGAGCGGCAAGGTCTTCTTGAACAGGTCTGCCCGTATCCTGAGCTGGTATGTTTGGTTCGGGGTAAGTTTTTCCAATGACATGACCTGTACTCCGTTGATCTCGTTCATGGTTCGCTCCGCCGCACTCAGAGAGCTATGGAACGATGATTTATTATGTATTTCTCCTAACTCCACGCGGTAGCTGTCCTTGAGAATGTCATAGGTCATGGTGTGCTGAAACTCCATGTTGGTCAAGAGCAGATTCTTGCCCTGGTTTTCTTTCCGGTAGAGATCGACGAAGAATGAAAATTCTACAGGAATACCGCTTCTCAGCCCGGAAATCATCTCGTCAGTAAGGGTATTATTTAAAACACCGAAAAGAATAAGGTGGGTCTGGGATGAGGTCGCGATGAGGTCTGAAAAGGTGACGCTGTCACTATTCTCTTCACCGGAAAAGCATAATGGGCTGAGAGCACCTAAAAAAAATAATAGAAAGATGAGAGATAAAAACTTTTTGCGCATAGTGTGAAGCGGGAACCTGTATACTGGCAGATATCAGATACGATTGCAGCCAGGGTATATTTTATGATTGCTAAGCAGTCTAGATCTGACGAAGTTTCAAAGTATATTCTTTGATATCTATAATCTAGCAGCTAAGAGTCAGCTGGAGTCAGCTCTTTTTCCCCAGCCCGGTGTTATCGGGAGAAAAGGAATGTTCTAAATATTACGTATATGGGCCACCTCGATTATCTTTTTTCATGCCCCGGTGTCCCGCACGCGTGCCTGTTTTGTCAAAAAAAGGCCTAACCGTAGATAATGTTAGATTAATTTACTCGAAACGGGGTGGCATGTCCATCGCCTGCTCAGGTCTTGAACTGAATAATGACCTGATAGCAGAATACAATGAAATCCCTTGACCTGACATCTGAACGGAGGTATTGTGTGCATATGCCCACTCAGTGGCAGTTCGCCACAGTCGATCGGTGTTATCTGCGACGTAGTATAGATCATATACTATATAAAGAATAGAACAACACTCAAGTAGATGTGGTGTATCTGATTGAAAAAGTGAGTTGAGAGAAAGAAGGTAAATTAATTCTGGTTAACAAGGAAAGGAAGAGAAATATGAAAATTGCTGTCCCTACAAATAATCCAGGCGGGCTTGATGCTGAAAGATCAGACCATTTCGGTCATTGTGACCTGTTCACTGTTATCAGCCTGGAACCAGGCAGTACTGTAGCTGAAGTGGCAACTATCGAAAACGGAGGCCATGAAGCCGGTGGCTGCATGACGCCTGTGAAGTTATTGTCTGATGCCGGCGTACAGGCAATTGTGGTCGGTGGTATGGGAGCCAGGCCTATGCAGGGGTTTTCCCAGGCGGGCATCGACGTTTATTTTGCAGATCGCACGGTGGCGGTTACAGTAAAGAGTATCGTGGAGCTTTTTGTTGAAGACAAGCTCCCGAAGATGCATGCGACCCAGGTCTGCAAAGGCTCAGGAAACTGTCAGCACTGAGAATTTGCAATTTAAGGCCATCGGCTGTATAAAGGTGCATTACTACAAATGACCGGTTTTGCTTTTGACTGAGCAAAACCTACACATCAGGTTTGTAATTTATTATGTCGCCGAGACCAAAAAAAACACGTAATTGTGAAGGGAACTTCTGTGGGGATGCCTATAAACCTACCGGTATTCCGCTTGTAGAACTTACTCAAATTGAGCTTCACAGAGATGAGTTGGAAGCCCTCCGACTTTGTGATTCCGTCGGCCTGACCCAGGAAGAGGCGGGTCAGAAGATGGGAGTTTCACGAGGGACTATCCAGCGTATTCTCACTGTGGCTCGAAAGAAAACATCAACCTCGCTCTCGCAGGGCTATGCTATTATTTTCGTTGATGACGAGGAATGACCCTCCTGTCACGTACCTGTCGTGAGCAAAAGGTGGTAGACACCTGGCCGTGCTTCTTATCGTAAAGCGATCAGGAAGACGGCATGTGAAAAAGCCGGCAACTACAACTGAAATATCAGTGTAGTTGCCGGCTTTTTCATATTAGGGCCTGAAGTAATCGGCGGTACCTGTTGAGACAAACCTTATACGTTTTCACGTGTCTTCATAAATTCTATCTCAGGCCATTTTTCCATGTGGAAATTGAGCATCCAGCCGCTTTGAGCAAGAAAAGTGAGAAATCCTTCCGAGTCATGGGCCAGTGCATCCTGGTTTTTTCTCTCGAACTCCTGCAACTTTTTCTTGTCATCACATCGTACCCAGCGGGCGGCCTGGTAGTCGACCGGTTCGTATATGGCATCAACGCCATATTCGTTTTTCAGCCGGGCCATCGTGACTTCAAACTGCAACACACCAACCGCACCCATTACGTAGTCAGAACCAATCATGGGGCGGAATACCTGAATTGCTCCTTCCTCGGCCAACTGCACCAGACCTTTTTGTAGTTGCTTCATCTTGAGCGGATTTTTCAGCAGCACCCTGCGAAAATGTTCCGGGGCAAAGTTGGGAATGCCGGTGAATTTCAGTTCTTCCTTCGGGGTGAAGGTGTCACCGATCTTGATTGTGCCGTGGTTATGCAAGCCAATGATGTCTCCGGGCCAGGCCTCTTCGACGTTGGCACGTTCCTGGGCCATAAAGATGGTGGCGTTGGCGAGGGTAATGTCTTTCCCGAGTCGATGATGCTTAACCTTCATACCGCGGGTAAATTTTCCGGAGCAGATCCTGAAAAAAGCGATGCGGTCACGGTGGGCCGGATTCATGTTCGCCTGGATTTTAAAAACAAACCCGGAGAAAGTTTCTTCTTCCGGCGATACAACCCTGGTTTGAGCCTCGCGCGGACCAGGTGTGGGAGCCATTTCAACAAAGGCATCCAGCATTTCCTGTACACCGAAATTGTTAATCGCGCTGCCGAAGAATACCGGTGTCTGACTCGCTTTCATATAATGATCATATTCAAACGGGTTAGCCGCTCCTTCCAGCAGTTCAATATCTTCACGGAGTTCCTGGGCCTGGATACCGAGCAGTTCGTCAAGCTTTGGATCGTCAAGATTTTCTATGGTGACCGTCTTGATATCCCGGGTCTCCTGACCTGGGGTGAAGAGATGGAGTTTTTTCTGGTAAAGATTGTATACTCCCTTGAAATTTTTACCCATACCGATCGGCCAGGAGAGCGGGGTGCACTCAACCTGGAGTTTTTCCTCAATCTCTGCCATTACATCGAGCGGATTCATACCCTCACGGTCAAGCTTGTTGATGAAGGTAATAATCGGTGTATTCCGCATCCGGCAAACTTCCATGAGTTTCTCGGTCTGGGCCTCTACGCCTTTGGCGCTGTCGATCACCATGATAGCCGAATCGACCGCTGTCAGAACTCGGTAGGTATCCTCCGAAAAGTCCTGATGGCCAGGAGTATCGAGGAGGTTCACCTCGTAATCGCGGTAGGTAAACTTCATCACAGAGGTGGTAACAGAAATACCACGCTCCTGCTCGATGGCCATCCAGTCACTGGTGGCGTGACGCTCTGCCTTTCGCGACTTGACGGCACCGGCCATATTGATGGCGCCACCAAAAAGCAGCAGCTTCTCTGTCAGGGTAGTTTTACCGGCATCGGGGTGACTAATGATACCAAAAGTCTTACGCTTCTTTATTTCGGATAGGAGTTGTTTGCTCATAATTAACTGTTATTTGATACAGATAGTACTTTCTTTTACGTCTCTGTGATATTATAAGGACAAGCTGAAAATCAGCTGAAGGATAGGCGCTTTTTCCCATATTGCAACCAGAAAATAGATACTTTATGAAAAATAGACGCTCAGCATTGGTAACAGGTGGCTGTGGATTTATCGGTGCAAATTTTGTTCGCCTTATTTTACAGGCTTGCCCGGAGTGGCGGGTAATCAACCTCGATAAGCTCACCTATGCCGGTAATTTGCAGAATTTACAGGGTATAGAGGAGGACGAACGATATAGATTCGTCAAGGCGGATATTTGTGATTCGGCCAGGGTTGAAGAGCTTTTCAAAGAAGAGCGGATCGACACAGTTGTCCATTTTGCCGCAGAGTCGCATGTTGACCGCTCTATCCTGGGACCTGCCGAGTTTATTCAGACCAATATAATAGGCACCTTTACCTTGCTTGAAGCTGCCCGAAAGAGTTGGCAGAGTGATTCATGGCAAGGGACTGAACCATGTTTTCTGCATGTCAGTACCGACGAGGTGTACGGTTCTCTCGGTGATACCGGGTATTTTACTGAGGCAACTCCGTTTGACCCGCGCTCACCGTACTCTGCTTCAAAAGCCTCTTCAGATCATCTGGTAAGTGCCTACTTTCACACCTATGGCCTGCCGGTTCGAATAACCAACTGTTCGAACAATTATGGACCATACCAGTTCCCGGAAAAACTCATACCTCTCATATTTAACAACAGTATGCACGGAAAGTCATTACCGGTATATGGTGATGGCAAGAATATACGTGATTGGCTTTATGTGGAAGATCATTGTGAAGCGATTGTCGAGGTGTTGAAGAACGGTGAGAATGGTAAAAGTTACAATATCGGCGGCAATAACGAGAAGCAGAATATCGAAGTTGTAACGCTCATCTGCGATATTCTTGACAGAAAGATCGGGCTGCCGGAAAGTGGAAAACCGCGACGTTCGCTGATAACCTATGTTGCTGACCGGTTAGGTCACGACCGGCGTTATGCCATAGATGCATCCCGCATCCGGGAAGAGCTTGGCTGGGAGCCCAAAATGACCTTTGAGCGGGGAATCGAAAAGACCATCGACTGGTATCTGGCAAATCAGGAGTGGGTGGCCAATATTGTGGATGGCAGTTATCAGAAGTATTACCAAGAGATGTATGAGGCCGAATAAGGCGAATTTTTTACGAGTTTGTAACTGAAATGAATATAATTCCCACAGAATTGCCGGAAGTTTTGCTGCTCGAGCCGAAGGTCTTTGGTGATGACCGCGGTTTTTTCCTGGAGAGCTTCAACCAAAAGCAGTGGCAGCAGCAGACAGGTCTTGAGACCAATTTCGTACAGGACAATCATTCCCGATCAGCCCGGGGCGTATTGCGTGGCATCCACTACCAGATTAAGCAGCCCCAGGGGAAACTGGTCCGTGTTGTGGCCGGAGAGGTGTTTGATGTAGCGGTCGATCTGCGCAGGTCGTCACCAAATTTCGGTCGTTGGGTTGGTATGGTTCTGAGCGAAGAGAACAAACGGCAACTCTGGGTGCCGCCAGGTTTTGGCCATGGTTTTCTCGTGCTCTCCGGGAGTGCCGATTTTTTGTACAAGGCAACCGATTATTACGCGCCGGAGCATGAACGTTGCATCCGTTGGGACGATTCAGAGCTGAACATCAGCTGGCCGGCAGGCATCGAACCGCAATTATCAGCCAAAGATGCTGAAGGGGTGGCTCTGGCCGAGGCAGAAGTTTACCCATGATTCATAACACTCCCGGGCCGCTCAGGGTACTGAGGCCGCCTGCTCCCTTTTTTACCTGGATACGGGTTGAGATTCTTTCCTGGAGGCCACTGATATGAGAGATAACCCCGATCAGCTTGCCATTTTGGTGGAGGCCGCTCAGGGTATCCAGCGCAGTCTGTAACGCTTCATCGTCCAGGGTGCCGAACCCTTCGTCGAGAAAAAGGGAATCTACTTGCACTGTATTGCTGGCCATGTTGGAAAGGCCCAAGGCCAGTGCCATACTCACAATAAAACTCTCGCCACCCGAAAGGTTTTTGGTCGATCTCATTTCCCCGGCCTGATAGTTATCTATCACCTGGAGTTCCAGAGGCAGCTGGGTATTGTGCACAAGCAGGTAGCGATCGGTCATCTGCTGGAGACTGATATTGGCGTGATGGATCATTAATTCAAAGGTGAGTCCCTGGGCGAAATTCCGGAATTTTTTACCGTCGGCTGAACCGATCAGTTCATGGAGTTGAGACCAGTGTTCCAGAACCTCTCTTTGCCTGGTCAGTTGACCAAGTTTTTGCTGATGCAATCTCTGCTGCTGCTCGTTGGTCTTTAACTGCTGGCTAAGCGCGCCGGAATCATGTGTCAGCTCCTTGAGTTCACTGGTGAGCTGATTCTGCTCTTCCTGCAGTTCAGAGGTCGAGCGTTCAGTGAGTTTTTTCTGCTGCTCGATGGTAAGCTTTGCTTGAGTATTGTTGAGAAGATGCCGGAGCTTTTCGATTTCATTTTCTCTCTTTTTCAAGATATCAACCTGCTCGGCAAGTTTGTCCGGCTCAATATGCGAAACGAGATAATCAGCCTCATCGGCAAATCCGGCAGCCTGCAGGTGAATTTCATGCTGCTGTGATTGTTTTCTCAGATCGTCTTCTCTTACCCTGATACGCTCGTTCAAGCTGGTATGCCGTTCAGTGAGCTTAGCCTGCTCTTTCAAGAGCGCTTCATTTTTGACAGAGAGGTTGTTAAATCGCTCCTCGAGGAGCGTTTTCTTTTGCTGTCGTTCTTTCAGAACCGTATCAGGATCTCGCTCACCGAAGAGATCCTTTCTCTTTTGAGTCAGCTGGTCCAGATGTTCCTGGTGCGAGTTGAGGCGTTTGCCGACCAGAGTCAGTTGTTCTTCGAGCGCTGCAGATTGAGTTTCCAGTCTGGTTTTTTCGTTATGATGTTTTTGAAAATTCAGAGCCAGCTTCTGTTCACGGGCTTCTGCATGGAGCCATTTCTCTTTTCGATTATTCAGTTCCACTAACAACTCAGGGAGAATGAGAGAAAAATTAGAACCCTGAAGAGACTTCGGCACGAATGGTATGAGATAGGTCTGCAATTTCTCGAATTGCTCTTTAAGCTCCGTGCTGTATTCTTTTTGATTTTGCAGAAGCTGATCATGGAGCCGTACAAGATGGTCCTGTTCGTGCATCTGCTTTTGGAGTGAGCGATCGGCCTCGGTTACTTTTTTGTTGGTTACATCAAGTTTGGTGCTGAGATTTTCACCAGTTTTTTTCAGCTGAAGACAGTGCTGTTGCACTTCATGCAATTTTCGAAGATGCTCATTGAGCTGGTGCTGTTGATCCTGAAGATGTCCGACGAAGTCAGGGCCTGTAGATATGTTAAGCTCTTTGGCGAGCTGATCACATCTGGTGCGTCTCATCTCTATCGATTGTTGCAATTCAGCCAGAGTTTGTTGCAACTGCTCTATTGTTGCAGAAGTGACCGCGGCCGTATTGGTCAACCCTGAGAGTTGCTGCAGGCTCTTTTCAAGAAGAGCCTGTTCCTGCTTGAGCAGTTTTTCCTCATCATCGACCTGGAGACTGCCGGAGGACAGATATGGGTGTTCAGTTGCCCCGCATAACGGGCAGGGACTGCCAGGCTGCAGTTTGTTTCGCTCTTCTTCAAGGCTTTCAACCTTGGCTGCCAGACGCAGAACACGTTCCTGCTGCTGAACAGCCTTGGCCTGCTGTTGGTATTCCTTTTGCGCCGCTTCAATCTGTACATTGAGCTGGATTCGTTTTTCGTCCTGTTGTTTCAGCAGCGTGTTCGATCTGTCCAATTTTGTAATTTCTTCTGCCAGCTCACGGCGGTGGTCGAGCAGCTGGTTGATACGTTGTGTATTTGCCTGAAGCGTGCCCTCTTGTTGAAAGAGTTCTTCTATGCTGTGAAGAGTGTGCTGTTTCAGGAGATTGGCCAGATTGTCCTGAATACCCTGGGCCTCTTGTTGCAGCTCATTGAATTGGCAGGTGAGTTCTTTTACCTGCTTTTGTTTGGCTTCGACCTGCCGTGCACCTTTTTCGCGCTGTTGTACTCCGGCTGCGATTTGCTGTTTGAGAGAAGCATTTCTTTGGTCAAGTTGGAGATACCTGTTGCTGTACTGCTCTATTCCGCTCAACTCTGATATAAGCTGTTTATCAACTCTGTTGTCGGAGAAATAGCTGACAATGGATGCCTTTTCCTTTTCGATCCCGGTGAGTTCATCAAGAGTAATGCGGGATTTAGTGAGAAGAGAAGTCTGCTGGTTGAGTGCTGCCTCACGCTCTTTTTGGGAATCGCTCAATTGCTTACAGGTCAGGGTGATCTCTTTATCGAGCTCGCGCACCTGACGTATTATCAGCTCCAGTTCTCTGTCCTCTACAGACTGTGTGGCAAGTTCCTGCTGCAAGGTAGTGCGGCCAGCCTGGGTGGTGTTGATAGTTTCAGCAAGCTTCTGAAGGTCGCGGGCGGTCAGCGCATGTTCTTGCCTTTCTTTCTCCTGTAATGCGCGGGTTGTCTTGAGATGCTCGTAGCCTGGCCTGATCTTTTCGGCTTTTTCGGCCCGCATGAGCTGATTACGCCGGGGGGCCAGTTTTTGCCATTCATCCGTGGCAGACGAAAGTTGCTGGTTTTGTTCAGTGATTTCCTTTGCAAGCTGGTCCTGAGCCTGCAGCCAGTCAAGCTTGTGTCGTAGCTCGTTTATTTTCTTTTCTAAAAGCTGACTTTTGATGAGAAGTTCCTGGCGGCGACTTTCAATTTCTGAAACCTGTTCAGGCATTAGAGGTATGAAGCCATCACACTCACTTTGCAACTTATCGAAGGTAGTCTGGGTGCGCGTCTTGATCTCATGAACTTTTCTTGATATCCGACTGTAAACTTCTGTACCTGTAATCTGTTCCAGGATTGGAGCGCGTTCATCAGGCCGAGCGTTGAGAAAAGTGTTGAACTCACCTTGCGCCAGGAGAATAGAGCGGGTGAATTGTTCGTAGCTCATACCGGTCACGGCAATAACCTTTTGCTCCACTTGTTTCTTACGTGATTCAAGTACCTGGTTGGTGTTGCCATCCACTATCTCATGACGGGAAGGCTGAAGCTCCCCATCTGCCGATTTTCGGGATCGATGCTGAGCCCAGTGACAGCGGAATTTCCCCCTGGCTGTGGAGAACTCGACTTCTGCCCAGCATTCACCGGTCTGCCTGGTCATGATCTCGTTACTGGTCTTGTTTACCCTTTCCAGTCGAGGAGTTTTGCCGTAGAGCGCGAGGCAAATGGCGTCTAAAATAGTGGTTTTCCCAGCGCCTGTCGGTCCGGTTATGGCGAAGATGCCATTGGAAGAGTATTCTCCGGCCGTCAGGTCAATAGACCAGTTGCCGGCAAGGGAGTTGAGGTTACAAAAGCGAATCTGGAGAATTTTCATAATAAATAATTTATTACAGCAGGTTACTGTGCTTGGGAGTCTTCATCGTTGAGTTCCTGCACGGTCTGGCGAAAGAGATCGAGCAGTAGCTCAGACTGCTTCTCTGGAATCTCCTGGGCCTGAAGACACCGGCAAAAGACATCTTCCTCGCTCATCTCCTCCAATGTTTCCTGTGGTGACTGTCGTTCCAGTACCCGCTCTTTCAATCTGTTGTTGACTATACGCAAGACTTCGATTGCGCTGTCGGCAATACCCTCGGCAACGATCTGCTGCAGGCTGGCTATAACTTCGTCGCCATCGTAGAGGATTTCTACCCAGACAGATTCTCCAAGTGTTGCCAGTTGGTCGAGTTGCTCCGGAATAGACTGGGCATTACCGGTAATACTTTTAAGCTTTTGCCAACGAGGGACTGCAATTTCGGTGATATGTGGTTCGGATGCGGCCAAGTCTATAACAAGCACTACTTTATCTTTTTCTGCTTCGTGAAACCCCATGGCAAGCGGTGCGCCGCTGTAACGGAATCTGGTGTTGCCGCCAACTCTCTGGGAACTGTGCAGGTGGCCCAGTGCAAGATAATCGATTGCCTCAGGGAAAATGGTGCCGTCAACATGAACCAGGGAGCCGACGTATAAATCCCGAACCCCATCTCCTTCCACCTTGGTTCCGCCTGCGGCAAAAAGGTGACCGGTGGCAACGATTGGCGGAGGAGCGTGTGAACAATCCGCCTGGATTGAAATGGCATGTTCGCAGACCGCCTGGTAGTGGCCGGCAATGCCTTCGATAAGATTATTATTCTTGGCCTGATGGTCTTCACCCGCTGCTGCGCTACGGACATCCCGGTCGCGGAGATAGGGAACAGCGCAGACGATCAGCTCTGTGTCACCATTACTGTCTTTCAGGAGCAACACCTCGTCTTCGATTTTTTCTGGTGCGCTGCCTACGACATGAACCTGAAAGGTCTTTAAGAGCTCTTTCGGGGCGTCGAGAAGGGAGGGGGAATCATGGTTTCCACCAACTATAACTATGTGGCGACACCCAGTAGAGGCAAGCGAGTGGAGGAAATGATAGTAAAGTTGTTGCGCTCGATTGCTTGGCGTTCCGGTGTCGAAAATGTCACCTGCAACAATAAGCGCCTCGATTTGCTGGTCGGCGATCTGGTTGGTGAGCCATTTGAAGAAAGCCGAGAACTCATGGTATCGTTTTCGGCCATACAGGGTGCGGCCGATGTGCCAGTCGGAGGTGTGGAGAATTTTCATAAAGAGTGAACGAATGTAAACGGTTGACCGTCAATGGTGAACGGCTGTGGCAAGAAACAACTATACTGGGTTGTACGGAACATGAAAATTAAATTCTCAGCGGTCAGAACCGTTGACAGCCTCCAGCAATAGGAATAAGTATAGTGTTCCACAGGGAATATTCAATGCTTTGCCTTGTTGCAGAGACCGCGGGAGTCGTTGCCGGTATACTCGCGGGGGCAAAATCATCAATAATCGGTCAATTCCTCTGTAGTTGGAGTGATCAAACCTCAAGCCGGTCGCAATCCGGCATTTCGCATTGAGCACAGGTAACTGAGTTCTGTGCTGTAAGGGAGTCATACGTCATGGGGCTGGAGAGTGCAATCACCTTTGTCATTGCTATATTTATTTTCGCAATCACCCCGGGACCTGGGACATTCGCTATTATTGCCCGGGCTCTGGTGTCGGGTTCCTCCTCGTGCGTCACTCTTTGTTTCGGGATGGCCATCAGCGATGTGGTCTATCTGTTTCTGGCCTGTCTGGGCTTGGCGACAATTGCTGAAAATTACGGAACTGTCTTTACCATAATCCGTTTTGCCGGTGCCATTTATCTGTTCTACCTGGGCTGGAAAATGTGGACCACTGAAGTGAAGATGGAGTTCGCGAAGGAGCGTGAAAATCCCAAGGGGCATTGGGGAGGATTTATCCAGGGTTTTCTGATCTCTGCCTCAAACCCCAAGGTTATTCTGTTTTATATTGCATTTTTACCATCGTTCATGGATCTCACAGTTCTTTCGATGGCAGATATAATCGTTGCAGCCGGACTCACCATCGTTGCATTGATGCTGGGTTTGATGCTGGTTGCAGTATTTGCTGGTTCTGCCCGAAAAATGTTTCGTTCTGAACGTTCAATGAAGAGACTCAACCGAACGGCGGGAAGTGTGATGGCTGGTGCCGGGGTATATCTGGCCACCAACGGTTGAGTTCAGTGAATAGAAAAGTGATTTATCGAGGAAGATATGAGAGCAAGTATTGGTCCGATTCTCCTGATTATTGTTGGCGCATTGTTGCTGCTTTCCAATCTGGATTTGATTCATTTAGGGGATTTACGATTAATTTTGAAAAAGTGGTGGCCTGCGTTGTTAATCGTTATCGGAGTGTTGCAATTACGTAAAAAGTGATAGCCTGCATTTTTCATGGACACTGTGTCAATTTGGTTGTGACTGAGAATATTTCGAGTATTCAACCGGAATATTGATGAGCAATTGGGAATTGCAGCACGTGCCTGTTGCGAAAAAAAGCGCCAGCCAAATACCTCTTTTCGGGTATTCAGTGGCGCTTTGTATTTATCCGCGATTGTATTTAGCCGGAGATTTTATCCGTAGACCAGTTCTCCCCCCAAAAAGCCAAGCCCGCCGGCACAGGCCATACAGAGCAGATAGATGACCAACATCCGGGTGGAGCTGGCTCCCTTGAGTTTTGCCATAACCGCAGTTACCAATAGCCCGGTAAGCAGCAAGGCCAGAATAATTTTAATGATAATAATTGGTTCTTTCCAGCTGCCTAGTTGATATCCTGCCCAGTCCAGAGCACCGGTTATAAGTGTCGGCACCATGAAAATCAGGGCCAGCACTACGCAATGAAAGGCAGTTTTGTCAAGCTGTTGATTTTTAAATACAAAACCGGTCAATGAAAAGATCACTGCTCCGATAACCAATCCCATTGGTAGGTGCACTACGATGGGGTGGAGTGGGTGACTAAAACCCATTGTTTCCAGAAATTGATAGAGTCCTGCTATCATGGGAGCCTCCTTGGAGTGAGAGGTAAGGTTTTATTGTAAGAGTCGCCTTGAACGTGTACGGCGGCGGGCAACAGTTTCTTTGGTCCGGATCAACCCCGGTCCAAATTTTTCAGCCAGGTATAAATATCTGCAGCATCCTTCTTGGAAACTTTCTCTTCTGGAAATGGCGGCATGCTGGCTGTATTGGGTTTTCGAAGTATTCTGAGAAATGATCCAAAACCCATTCTAAGCCCGACTATCTGAGCAGCCTTACCGTCATCGCCGTTTTCACCGTGACACGCGTGGCAATTGTACATCCTATACCATCTCGCCCCATTTTCGGCATTTCCGCCAGGGCCGCTGCAGCCTGTTAGCATCATAAGGGCAACAAGCAGAAATACTCCACTCAAAGTCGGTAAATAGCTATATCGATCCATTTTGCGCTCCGCACCGGGTAATCGGTCGTTAAAATGCCGGAGTGAATTAGCTGCTGGTTATCTGAATTGTAGCAAAAACGATGTCGAATTATCGGACTATCCTGCAAAAAGCGTATTGAAACAGGCGGAAAAAGGCAAGATGAAATTTGGTTAACTTCTCGAAACCAGATGGTTTCACCGTGCGCGAATGGAGCTTTTCAGATGATATGTTGTCCGGGAATATCACTGCGGTCTTTCATACAAATGTAGCCTTGGTCAACGAGGTATGAATGATGCTGAAGGGTTATGGAGTTGATATAAATGTCGGCGCCAGCCTTGGAGAGGGTAGAAAGAGGGATGTATTTGTTGTTCAGCTGCAATGGGTCGTTGGGATCACTTTCGCAGGAGAGTATTTTGACGGCAGGGGTAAGATGGTAGGAGGCATTGAGTTCCTCTATTGATACCCAGACACCGTCAAGTTTTGTTCTGCCTTGGCTGACGAGCTTTTCAAGGTCTTCCTGGCAGACAAACTGAAATTTACTCATCTCTTATTATTGTCATGTAAAAAATTGAAATTACACTGATTATATCTGCATAAAGGTAAAAAGCAAGAAAATAGCTTTGCTATCCCCGCATGCTGCATCATGAGTTGGAATATTGTGTTATTACAACATACTAACCCACATTAATCCTACATGGATAGTGTTTTGATGAGAATATGAAAAAGTGGTTTATAACAACAGGCTGTAAGCCTGGTGGGTCCTCTCATAAACAGCTTTCCAGCTGAAGTGATCAATTTTTGAGGCCAGGGGGTGGAGCTGTACTTCCGGTTCTTTTCTCGTTTGGGTTATCGATTCTGTGAGAGCTCTGGCAAGATCAGCGACAAAGTCTGATTCTTTTTCGGGCGAAACGCAGTCATGTCCTGGGTCGGTGGGAAGTGGTACCAGAGTTATATGATCTGACTCGAGAATAGAAGCTATATAATTTGTTCCCGGCAAATCTGTGGCGATAACACGACAACCTGAGACGATTGCTTCAAGCATGATCAGGGGGAGTCCTTCAAAAAAAGATGGCAGCACCATTATGTGTGCCTTTCTCATCAATGCTGCAAGTTGGGACTGGGACAGTTGTCCGTGCAGTGTAACCTTGTCGCCCAGCTGTTCGGCAAGTTTGACACATTCCTCAAAATCAGTACCGCTGCCGCTGCCGATGAGATCGAGATGAATGTTGTCCTGCTCAAGGGAGGCAAGCGCTTTGAGGAGCCAGGGAACGCCTTTGGCTTTACTGAGCTTTCCGGCATAAAGAAGACGAACAGCAGACAGGGCTGGTTTATTTTCCTGAAAAAACAGGTTTTTATTAAATCCACCTCCGGCAACGGAGATTTTTTTTGTATCGAACCGATACTCCCGCTGGATTTCTTCTCTTTGGGCCGGACTCAAGGCAAGGATATGATCAATGTTTCTGCAGCCACTCATCACTCTTGGGCGCAGATGCGGACAGTTGCGCAGCTGCCTGAGGTCGGTTCCGTGGCAGGTGGTGACGAGTGGGATGTGTGGAAACATTCTGGCCGCCAGCGAGGTGACAAGCCAGAGATGGTGGCTGTGGATTATATCCGGGGCGAAACGATCAATTACCTGGCAAAGTGCGTTACCAAAAGCCTGCTCATAGTGTCTGATCTCATCACTGTTCAAATCTCGGAAACGTTTACTGGCGTAGGGCATTACGTCGCTCATCCCGACGATATTGAACGGGAGGGCACTGGAGTTAAACTCGACATAGGTGCACTGGCTGGAGGGGAGAAGGTCAATCTCCGGCATCTGCTCACTTTGTATTCCGGCCAGCAGGTGATTGTCGTGGCCCTCATCAACCGCAGCACGCAACATCTCCTGCACATAAATTCCGCTGCCTGTGGAATCGGGTCGTTGGCTGATCAGGTGGAGAATGCGCATGCTATTTCACGTAGATTGTCTTGTGCTGCTGGGTTTGGATCAGCTTTAAATCAATTTTCCGAACCAGCGATCTCAACAACTGGTCTCTGGTATTCCTGGTCTGGTTCAGTAAAAGGGCAAACAGGACCGGGCCGTGCTGGCTTTCGATATAGCCTGCGTAGCAGTAGATGGAGTCCATGGTGCCGGACTTTACCTGAGCATCAAATTTGATGGGCAAGAGATCGCGATAGGGTTCAAATGCCTCAAGGACTTTGAGTAAGGCCGAAGGGGTTGCAAGAGTTTGCCGCGATAATCCCGATCCTTCCATGATGCGGATTTGTTCCCGGGGAATCTGTAATTCACCGGAGGCCGTATTTTCGAGGAGATTTCGAGTTTTTTCCCAGCTGGCCGGGTAACCGTAGCTTTTGGCTGAGGCCACAAGGATGAGTTGGTTTGCTATGAAGTTATTGGAAAAACGTAAGCAGGATTGAACAACTTCTCGGACCGTCTGCGATGAATACTGGGTGTGGATTAACCTGGCAGTCGACGGAACTGTACCGGTCCTGAGTTGCAGGGTTGATTCGACCCCTTCTTTTTTGAAGAGTTCATGGAGCAGTTCGCCGCTGTAACGAAGATGGCTGGGGAGATTGCCTTGAAGATCAAACGCTGCCGGGTTGACCCGGTGCAGACCGGATGGAAGTTGACGGCCAATTTCCCGTGCCATATGGGTCATTGGTGTCTGCGGTTCACCGGAAGTTACCTGACCGTTTGCATGCTTGCGAATGGCTATGGAGTTAAAGTTGACTGCCAGTGCTCCGTTTGCGACATCATATGATCTGCTGGAATTTTCAGAGCCGGGTGTGGTAACCGATTCCAGCTGGAACGCACTGTCATCGAGAACATATTCGGAGATCTTGGTAAGCCCATGCTGTTTCATGGTTCTGACCGCATCAAGCAGCACCTCAGAGGTCAATACCGGATCCCCACCACCCTTGACGTACAGCACATTGTTTTTGTCTACATAGAACCTGGTTCGAAAGCGATAGTCTTCGCCGAGAGTTTTCAGGACGGTGTAACCGGTGAGCAATTTAATGGTCGAAGCCGGAATAAAGAGTTCCTCCTCATGCAGGCTTTCAATTATCTGCCCATCTTTCTGAATGATATAACCGCCGTTTTGGATGCGGTCCTGAAGAAGGAGGTGAGAAGCGCTCAGGCAGCTGGAAGAGAGCAGCAGTTGAAAAAACAGGGCCAGGATGGCAACAGGGAACAACGAATGTTTTGACAGCATAAGGTACGGCAATGTTTGCTTCCTGTTCACTGTTTTTGAGGGAAAACAGGACGCGGCAATAGATGAATCAGATCCTCGGGAGCCAGGCCGGCGATTTGGCAATTTGCTCCTCCGGGTAAGCGTAATTGTCTCGTTCTCCCTAAAAGAATCTATAGTATGAGGCCATATCAATCAAGTCGTCTCCTGAAAAATAGAAAAGATTGGTTTGGGGTTCACTGTTTTTCTGTGGATCAAAAGGGAGTTGCAGCCTGTCGGAAATATCTGAAATTGCCTTGTACCACTTCACTATATTGGCACTTTCTCGCCTGAAAGTATACTTTATTTCTCCATCTGTAATCCAGTCAGGCAATGAGGATGAGTCAGCTTTAATGGCCGTAATGAATCAATTACAAAAAATTAAAGCTGACTCTTGCCTATGAATGGGCGCTGAGAAGCCACTCTACCCAGAGTACTTCAATAGGGGCAATTTCAGTTACTCTTCGTCGAGTCCCTGCCAACTGTTCTTGGTAATGGCCAGTTCGAGGGTGGTCTCCTGGTCAAGGCCGAGGATATGTTGCAAGGCGTCAGCCGGTTTAATTCCGGGTGAACCAGCCTTACTGATCACCTGCATGGTGAGCAGATTATCAGTTTCTGTCACCAGGCTGGTGATCAGTGGCCTGATATTGAACTGTCGCTTCTTGCCTTTGCGCTCACGGGAGATAACCAGTTCATCTGATGCCAGAAAAGATTCCAGCAAAGCGACTTGTGATTCGGACAGCGGTTTCGGGAACTCAATCGAATAATTTACCTCGACTACCTGAGGCAGCTTGCCGGAGTGCAGGGTTATGGAATTTACCTCAAGCCCCGGGGGGAGCTTACTGCTGAGAAGAGCAGCGGCATCCTGGGGTGAAGCGAGTGGCTTGGGCAGATCCATCAGGAAATACTCCGCGTTACTCTGCGTACCAACAGGCAGGGCTGGGCCGAATGAAATTTTTGGTGATGGGTTGTAGCCTTTGGAGAAGTTGGTTTCGATCTCGGCACGTCTCAGTCCTCTGAAGATAAGCTGCAAAAGTTCCAGGTGACCGAGAAAGCAGATATTGCCGATGCGGCTGTAGTGCACGATGTACTTGAAATGCTGTTCATCGTGGGCAGCGTTGTTGCGCTTGTCCTGATGCTCGCCGGGTATAAAAGTTCCATCTGTCTTTTGGCTGCCAGGCTCAACCTCGCTGTGAACGATAGGCTGGACCAGGTCGAAATCGCACAGGCCACACTGCTGACAACCGTGGTAGCGGCAGTCCGGAGTGTATATTTCCTCCCGGGCGTTGTTCCACTCATCCTTTAAGAACTGCAGATCAATACCGGTCTGCAGATGGCTCCAGGGCAGAACTTCATCGAACTCACGTTCACGGAGGTAGAAATCAAGATCGAGTCCGATCTCGTCTGCGGCTTTTCGCCAGCGTTCGAGATTGAAGTGGTCCGACCAACCGTCAAGCCGTGCCCCTGCCTGCCAGGCAGCGTGGATGAGGGCCGAAAGCCGTCTGTCACCGCGGGAGAAAATCCCCTCAAGAAAGCTCTGCTCAGGGCTGTGCCATTTCATTTTGCAGCCTTTACGGGGCAGATTCTGTCGCAGGTAAGTTATGCGGTCACGGCTCTCCTCGATGGTGAGCTGTCTGTTCCACTGAAAAGGGGTGTGTGGTTTAGGCACAAAGGTACCGATGCTGACGTTGATCTGCTTTCGACCTTTAGCCACTTTGCTGATTTCGTATCCGGATTTTTTAACCAGCTCAATGATAGCGTCGATATCTTCCTGACTTTCAGTGGGCAGACCGATCATGAAGTAAAACTTCATAACTTTCCACCCCAAACCAAAAGCCATACGGGAGGCTTCGAGCAAATCTTCTTCGGTGATGCCCTTGTTGATGACCCTGCGAAGACGTTCACTGCCGGCTTCCGGAGCAAGGGTGAAGCCGGTTTTACGGACTCTCTTGATCTGGTCCATGATTTCGGGAGTCAGGGTGCCGACTCGCATGGAAGGCATGGCCACCGAGACATACTCATCAGCGAACCTGTCCATCAGTTTCGGCAGGACCTCACCCAGGCAGGAGTAGTCACCGGTAGAGAGCGAGAGCAGGGCCATCTCTTCAAAACCTGAGTTGGCGATGCCTTTTTCCGCCAAAGCCATGATTTGCTCTGGTGTTCGTTCCCGCACCGGCCGATAAGTGACGCCAGCCTGACAAAAGCGGCAACCACGGGTGCAACCGCGGGCAATTTCAACACCGAGCCTGTCATGAACAATTTTGGCATTGGGCACGATGGGATGCAGAAGATGATCGACAGCGCCAAGATCAGAGAGCACACGTCGGCTGACTTCATTCTGCCCTGTATGGGCGACTATTTGACGGACCTTGCCGTTTTCATCGTATTCAGGGCTGAAAAACGAGGGTACATAGACGCCCTCGATTTTGGCGAGTTGGGCAAGCACATCTTTTTTGGACAGACCGTCTGCCTTGGCACTCTGGATAAGCAGGCCAATTTCGGTGATAGCTTCTTCACCATCTCCGAGTAGTACTGCATCGAAGTAATCGGCTACAGGTTCCGGGTTCATGGCACAGGCACCACCGCCCAGTACAATGGGATAGGTTTCCTGACGATCCTTGGCGTAAATGGGAATACCGGCAAGATCAAGAACTGTCAGAATATTTGTGTAGCAAAGCTCATATGGCAGAGTTATAGCCAGCAGGTCAAAATTCCCGAGTGGAGTGCCGGACTCAAGCGAGGTAAGGGGCAAGTTACGATTTCTCAGGAGTTTCTCGACATCCTTATCCGGGCTGTAGCAGCGCTCTGCCAGGAATTTGTCCTGAGCATTGAAGATATGGTAAAGAATCTGGAGCCCTTGATGAGACATACCTATCTCATAAAGGTCAGGGAAGACGACCGCGCAGCGGACCTCAGCCTGCTGCCACTCTTTCTGAACGGCGTTATATTCACTTCCCAGGTAACGTCCTGGTTTGAGTACCTGGGCAAAATAGTTGCTTTCTGTCATGTGTTGTCTCGTGCTGTTATTCTCGTGTGATTTGGAGGTAACCAGCCTGACTGGGGCTGTGTCGTTTCCGTGCCATTCATTTACTGAAATTTGATTGACTTTTCAAGCGGTGATGCGGTATTCAAAAAGCACAGAAAAATTCTCAACTTAAAGAAATCATTATATCATTTCGATACAGAAGGTTATCTCCCATGAGTTTTCAAACTCGCTTTGTATCCGGTCGCCTGTTTTTACCGCTTCTAACAATTGTTCTGCTTGTGCTGCCATTCACCGGTTCTGCCAAACCTGGCAAAGTTATGATTAACGCAATTTCCCATAACCTCGAGAGTGGGAACGGCGAGGTTGTAGAGTTTTGGTTACGCGGCGATACTACGCCAAAAGTTTTTATGATTCCAGGTGAAAAGCCTCGCCTGGTAATTGATTTTTTTAACACCGGTTATGGAGGTCCAACCCAGATAGAGCCGACCGACCCGAACCTTGTGCAAAGAATTCGCGTCGGCTTTCATAACATTCCCGAGCCGAAGACACGTGTGGTTATCGACCTGTTGCCGAACCGGCAAATTGATTGGCAAAATAGATCCATCCATCACAATAATACCCTGCGGTTCACCTTCAAGTCGAAAGATGTGAAAGCTGCTACCGAAACGGTGCTGATTGCTGATTCTCCACCCGCCGCGCCAGCTAAGGTGCCGGTGTTTAATGCCTTACCCTCTAAAGTAAAAACCGGGGTTGCTAAAAAAGCTGGTGTTACTGCTCAGGCCAAAGAGCCGGCAGGGGCTGTGCAAAAAACTGCAGCAAAAAGTGGTTTGCAGCAGGCAGACAAGAAAAAGAAATCAAAAAAGAAATCCATATTGCAGGATGTAGCTTTTGACGATCTCCAGGTACGAAATGGTGAGATGGTTCTTTTCAAGCTTAATAAATTCTCCCCGCCGGTCATTTCGGCACAGGAGAAAGGCCGGCCGCGGGTAATTTGTGATTTTGAGAACACAATAATCGCCAAAAGTATCGCCTCGCGCATTGAGGCTAAAGGTAAGTTTGTGGATACCATCGACGTAACAAGCCAGGAACAGGATATGGCGAGAGTAGTCCTCAATCTTCATCCAGGCAAGGACTATGATCTGCAGCAGGTATTTTTTAAGGAGGATAAACTTTTCGTCCTTATTGTCAGTGATCTGACATCGAGTGAGTGAAGAAACAAACAGTCAAAGCGCAGTTCATCATGAGCGGCAAGCTTTCCTTCCTCGCAGATAATGTTGAACCGCGTGGTTCTCAGTACTGTGCTCTCGTCAGGTGCTGATAGTTGTAGCCCGCTGGTCGTTTGATGAAAAAATCCTGATTTTCACAGCTCTCCATTTCCATCAGGTTGGAGAGTTGAACCTCAAGCTCGGCGCCATAGGCAAGTCGGGTCACCTTAATGCTTTGTGGCTGGCGCAGTGGCGGAGTGCTTCTATTGGAATAGTCGATGCGAGCTATGATCTTTCCTTTCTCATCGGTAATGGTCCTGGCCACCAGCATCTTTTGCTCAGGATCTATCAGCAGGAACTCACCTCTGCCGGTCTGGCTGTTTACACCGGATTGAGCCCCATACCTCACCCAGATCCCCTGTTCGGAGTTGTCAGCACGCATTTCATTTATATCCCTGGTGTTTACAGGGATTCTGGCACTGATCCAGTCACCCCAGGGCCCTGAAAAGTTTTCAAGCGGTATCTCGTAGATGCTGGCGAATTCATTGATGTCGCCGTCCAGGTAGGTTCGGCTAAGAACGTTAACATATTGAAAATTTTCCTGGTTACCGACAAATGCTAGAACCGGCTGGCCAAAAGGGTTGGAAGTGACGAATTTGATCGTATCGGGTGCCATTATCTGGGTGTAGCCGCTGGCGGCTGTGTTTTTCATCCAGCTGGTCAGGAATACTTTTACATCGGCATCAAAGCATCTGGGTCTATCCTGCTGTGCCGCAACTATTTCATCCATAACATCCAGCATGGCCTTGCGGCCGTCATCCGAAAGGGTGTCATGCCAGGGCTTCGGTGCACAACCGGAGAGAACAACAAGCAGCAGCACTAAAATAACCGGCATGAATCGGCTGGGGCAGGTGGGCGCAGAACGGAAGTTAACAAGCATTTGACGTTTTGGATTGAGGTAAAGGAATTATTGGGAGCTGAGTTCGTTCAGCTTTTTCTGTAGCATAGCTCTATCGCCATCATTGTCAAACATTTCCAGGCCCTTGCTATATGCTTTCTTCGCCTTGTCGGGCTGGTTGAGGGCGCGATAGACGTCACCTAAATGATCGTAGATATTCGGATCAGCTGGTTCAAGCTGGATGGCAGTCTGGAGTTCCTGAAGGGCGCGATGGTACTCACCTCGCCGGAAGTGAACCCAGCCAAGGCTGTCCCTGATAAAGCCGTTGTCGGGCTTGAGTTGAACTGCACGTAAAATGTATTCAAGAGCCTCATCCAGATTTATATTCTGGTCGGCCCAGGTGTAGCCAATATAGTTCAAAGCTTCCGGGTGATCAGGGCTCAATTCAAGCACTCGCTGCATAACGGCAACCGCTTTGCTCTGCAGGCCGCTTCTCTCAAGGAGCAGGGCATGTTCAAAGTGAAGTTGCTCACTATCCGGAAAGATTGCAGTACCGGCGGTAATGCTGGCCATTGCTTCTTCGATTCTCTCCTGTTCCTGATAAATCGAGGAGAGCAAGGCGTAAAACAGCGGGTGCTGGGCGGCAGGGTTACCCGTAGAAGCATGGAGAAGATCGACTGCCTTGCCCTGCATGCCCAGATCACGATAAATACGGACCTGGAGATACACTGCATCGGGGTATTGATCTGTTCCCGGCGTTACTCCCTGTAGATAGCGAAGGGCCTCCTGTTGGTGTTTATCCTGATAATAAACCAGGCCCAGCAGGTAATTGGCTTCAGAGCTCAGTTCCCCCCGACGCAACAACTCAAGCAACCCAACAGCCTCTTCAACCTGATCGAGCCTGAGAAGGATCTTGGCGATGGCCATGTCAAGCCGTTCAGTGCCAACAGCTTCCTCGCGATATGTGCGCAATTCGGAGAGCGCCTCACTATCTTTTTGCATGCTGAGCAGGGTTTGAATCTTGCCGAGAATTGCCCGCTCATCGTTGTTGTCATTGGCTATTATAGTGTCGTATAGCCTGAGGACATCACCATAAAGTTCCTGGGATTCGTAAAAATCGATTAGCTCGTAGCTGAGTTCCGGGGACCAGCTTAATTGCAGCGCTTTTTCGTAGACTTTTGCTGCAGCCTCATACTTGTTTTCCAGGTGCAGGAGCCGTGCGAGATATATCTGGGCGAATTGCAATTCGGGATTTTTCTTGACGAGGTCTTGAAAAATATCCTCAGCTTGATGGTAGTCATCCTGCTGGACGAGCAGAATTCCCAGTCTCAACTGGACACCTTCATTCTCGGGGTCCTGTTTCAGGACGCTACGGTAAATCCTGATCGCCTCCTGGCGCTGATTCAACTGAATCCTGATGTGTGCCAGAAGCAGATGCTGGGAAATGTCGCCCGGGTCTCGCGCGATTACCAGCTCAAGGGTCTCGGCGGCTTTGTCCATCATGCCAAGGCGGTAGTACAGGACCGGGATCTTTTTTTCTATATGAATCGCCTGGGGATCACAGATGAGCGCCTTCTGATAGGCCTCGAAAGCTTCATCGAATCTGGAAGCATATTCGGCGTGACTCCCCCAAAGAAAGTAGAAATATGCGCAGGAGCGATCGGCACGCAACTCCTCCGCGTTACCACTGGTCGGTGCAGCTCGCGTACCTGTGGCACATCCGGTAAGGACCGGAAGCAGAAAACATATTGTGAGGAGGCGCAGGTATCTTTTCATATCCTCTCTGCCTGGGATTCAGGTCATCTAAGTGCGTACTGCATAATCTTTTCAGAATAGTACTGGTTTTACGGCTTCAACAACGGATCTGTGTACCTCTTCAATGGGCTTCTCGGCATTAATGCGTCGTATAAAAGGCAGATCGAGATCGCTGAAAATCCGACTGACTCTGGTCAGGGATTCTTCCTGCTCAAAATCGTTTAATTGTTCTCCCCGACCGTTGGTTATCCGCTCAAGGCTGGTATCGACAGAGACTTCGAAGATCAGGGCTATATCAGGTTCCGGGGCAAACTGATTCAGCTTGATGATCTCCATCGGGTCAAAACCGTTGGCTCCCTGATAGGCGGCTGTGGAGAGGTAATATCGGTCGCAGAGAACTATCTCACCTTTTTCGAGAGCCGGCATAACCAGTTGCTCTATATGTTCTCTGCGGTCAGCAATAAAGAGCTGTAACTCCTCTTCGCGGCTGACTGAGGTTCTTTGAACGTACAGTTCACGTATTTTTTGTCCGTATTGCCCTGTAGTCGGCTCACGGGTCACCTGGACCTTATGACCCAGGTTGGTGAGATAATCAGCCAGCAGCGGAATCTGGGTTGTCTTGCCAGTTCCGTCAATGCCTTCAAATACTATAAG
Organism: Desulfosediminicola sp.; assembly: GCF_048381775.1. Taxonomy (NCBI): domain Bacteria; kingdom Pseudomonadati; phylum Thermodesulfobacteriota; class Desulfobulbia; order Desulfobulbales; family Desulfocapsaceae; genus Desulfosediminicola; species Desulfosediminicola sp. The sequence goes on from NZ_JBLXGE010000015.1 coordinate 81,306, forward strand.
TCGACCTGGAAGTTCGTGTTTCATGTAATTTTCTGGGATTGATAGTGCTGTTTACGGTTATTACTGATGTCTCCTGCCATTTGTATCGCTGCAGCGAGGCTGGTTGCTGCCGCAACTCCCTTGCCGGCAATGTCGTAGGCGGTGCCATGGTCGACCGAGGTGCGAACAATGGGCAGTCCAAGCGTCACGTTGACTCCGTCTTCAAAATGCAGAAGTTTGAATGGAATCAAACCCTGATCGTGATACATGCAGACGACTCCGTCAAACTGACCCGAGGCCGCCTTGAAAAAGACAGTATCAGGAGGAAAAGGGCCATCGACATCGATGCCGTCTCTACGAGCTCTCTCTATTGCGGGAATGATTACTCTCTCTTCCTCATTTCCAAACAGACCTTCTTCACTGCTGTGCGGATTCAGCCCGGCTACTGCGATTCGAGGTCTATTCAGTCCGAAGTCGATCCCAAGCCCTCTATGGGTGATGTGGATGAGCCTGTAAATTCCTTCTTCGGATAACAATTCCGGTACAGATGCAAGAGAACAGTGGATGGTGGCCAGGGTAACCTTTAATGTTTTGCCGGCCATCATCATGGTGTAGTCATCGGCGCCGGTCATATCGACGAGCATCTCGGTGTGACCGGGATACTTGAACCCGGCCGCATGCAGAGCACTCTTAGAGATCGGGCAGGTGGTGATGCCGTCAAGCACTCCGCTCAAGGTGAGTTCAACAGCCTTTTCAATATAACCCGCCATCGCCCGGGCAGTGGTCAGCGTCGGGTTTCCCCAGCTATGCTCTTCCTCCGGTATATCCGAGAGGTTGAATACGGGGATACTATTGGTGGCAGGTTGATCCCCGGGTTGCCAGGAGACTATCTTTGCATTCAGTCCAAGGTCAGCTGCACATTTATTGAGAATTGCTCTATCGCCAAGTACTACAGGTCTGATGCCTGCAGGTACTTTATGTTCTGTAAAATAACGCAACAGGATTTCGGGGCCGATTCCGGCCGGGCACCCCATGGTTATACCAATCATCGTCATAATTTCAGTGTAACGTCTAAAAGGAATTAGTCAAAGTATCAGTTGTGTGAAAAATAGTCTGATTATCAGATGGCTCATCAATTTTCAGCCGAGCTCGAAGGCGCTCGTGATGATCTCAATCTGTGGTTCGCCAGTGGCAGAAACCAGGATTGACACAACATCGAAGCGGGCTTCTGTATCAAACAGATTTTCACGGGCCAGGTACTCAAGTGCTGCTTTGGCTATCTGCCGTTGTTTACGTAGAGTGACGGCTGCGGCAGGGGAGCCGAATGATTCGGATCTACGGGTTTTTACCTCTATAAAAACCAGTACTCCCTTGTGGCGGGCGATTATATCCACTTCTCCGGATCGGCAGCGAAAATTACGAAGAATAATTGAGTAGCCACTCTTTTTCAGGTGCTGGCAGGCAATCTTTTCGCCTTCGTCACCCAGGGATGTCCCCGAGAAAAAAGATAAAAGTTTGCCGGTCTGCCTCACTTTTTAACCCCTTTAAATGACCTGCGGTGTATAGGGCAGGGGCCGTGTTCGGCAATAGCCTCCCGGTGGGCCTTGGTCGGATAACCTTTATGTTTGTGAAATTGGTATACCGGGTACTTTTTATGGAAGTCATCCATTATCCGGTCCCGGGTAATTTTGGCGATAATAGAGGCGGCGGCGATAGAGGCGCTTTTGCTTTCACCTTTTATCAACGCTTGCTGGGAGACGGGGTGCGGAATTTCGAATTTGCCGTCCACCAGGAGGTAATCCGGGGCCGTGCCTTTGGTGGCAAGTTCTTCAACCGCGATTTTCATCGCCAGCAGTGAAGCCTGCAGGATGTTTATCTGGTCGATCTTTTTTTCATCCACGATGCCTACACCGATTACTGCATTGAGCTCGTGAAGCAGCGCAAAGAGTTCAGTACGGCGCTTATGACTGATCTTTTTGGAATCGAGAAAAATGGCTGGATTACAATCTTGAGGCAAGATGACACTTGCGGCAACCACAGGGCCTGCCAGCGGGCCACGGCCAACTTCGTCGCAACCTGCGACTGCCATAAGCCCTTGGCTATAAAGAATTCTCTCTATAGAAAAGTTTGCTGCTCCGCTTGTATCGGGCAAAGTATCGAAAAGGGAACGGTCCATTGGAAATGGAAGGAGGGTAGTAATTTTGAATAGTGCTCAAACACAAAATCCCGGACTGCTGCAAAGCAGCGGCCCGGGTAATAATCGCTCTTACTGAAAAGAGGATTAGCGTGTAATGCCGCGTTCGCGGATACGAGCAGCTTTACCGCGAAGGTTACGCAGGTAGTAAAGGCGGGAACGACGAACGCGACCGCGGGTGACTACCTCTATTTTCTCGATACGAGGGTTGTGCATGGAGAAGGTCTTCTCAACACCGACACCGTGGGAAATTTTACGAACAGTGTAGGTAGCGCCCATAGTTGCGCGCTTTCGCTTGATAACCACGCCCTGAAAAATCTGGACACGCTCTTTGGTACCCTCAATAATACGGATATGTACTTTTACGGAGTCACCTGGGCGAAAATCCGGATGATCCTGGCGCATCTGCTCTGCATTGATTCTTTCGATGATTGTGCTCATAACGTCTTGTATAGGTTGAAGTATAGGAATGAATTCCCTTTCAAATGTCTCTGTTATCTATCCCTTAAGTGCCGAGCAATCGATCAAGTATGATGGCAACTGCCGAGCGAACCGAAAGGTGATTGTATTCCGTGCCACCCTGAATTGGCGGTAACACGGCATCAGCTGCTTCCATTACTTCCTGACTGAGTCCATGGGCGGTGCCGAAAATTAGAAGCACCGGACTGCCGGAAGTTATTCTCTCACGAAGTGCATCATAGCTCACGGTGTTGTGATGAACTCTGGCGCTGGTCGTGATAATGAGCGGGCGCTCTGAATACCTTTTGGTCAACTCTTCTATCGCCTCATCCAATGTTGGGGCGAGTTGCACTATTGATAACGCCTGCTTTCTGGCCGGGTTATATTCTGCTCCATAGCCGGATTGCCAGTGACCGACTATTTCCTGCACGAGCTGCTGCTGATCCTCGTATGGGGTGGTAACATAATAGTTATCCACGCCAAAAGTTTTCGCAGCCCTTGCTATATCATGCAGATCAAGATTTGTCACGGCTGAGCCGATAACATCTCCATTTTTATTAACCACCGGGTGGTGAACGAGGGCTATATTTACTGCTGTCATGATGCGGTTCGCTCACTGCCGGCAAGATCTGCCTGTATCTGTTTTACTCTATCATACAGCTTATATTGCTGTAGAGTTCTCTTCTCGCTCTTACTGAAGAGTTCGCCTTTGAGCATTTCAGGGCGTCGCTCCAGTGTTCGCTTGACTGAGTCGATAAATCGTAATTTTTCAATTTCCTCATGGTTGCCGGAGAGTAACTCTGCAGGCACTTCCATGTCGTTCCAAACCCGGGGACGGGTATATTGCGGATGCTTCAGCAAGTTTCTGCTGAAAGTATCTTTGTCCGCCGAATCCGAACAGCCCAGCACACCGGGCAACAGCCTGGTGACTGCGTCGACGATAACCATGGCGGCAAGTTCTCCTCCTGTGAGGATAAAGTCGCCAATGGATATTTCCTCATCCACATAGGCTGCACGAAAGCGCTCATCGACACCTTCGTAACGGCCGCATACCAGGATGAGGTGTTCTTCCCGGGACAGCCTTTCCGCAGTAGCCTGGTTAAAGGCTTTTCCCTGCGGGCTCATGAGGATGACTTTCCCGTTGCCGTGTGCCGCTTTGGCTGACTCGACTGCAGCAGCCAGAGGCTCCGGTTTCATCACCATACCTTCACCGCCCCCGAAAGGCCGATCATCGGTCATGGAATGTTTGTCCAGGGCAAAATCTCGAATATTTCTGGTATGAATCTCGATTTTGTTGTCCTGCCGGGCCCTGCGGATAATTCCCTCTTCAAAAGGAGAATTCAGTAACTCGGGAAAAATCGTCAGTATGTCAAAAATCATTTGGGATGACCGGCCCCTTCATCTTCACCACTATTGATTTCAAGCAATCCTTGTGGCGGGTCAATAATCAGTTGCTCATCGTCATGGCTGATAACGACACCATCACTCAGCGGAACGAGATGCTCCTGATCACCATCCTGTATTACCATGACATCCTGAGCACCATTGGAGAACACATGCATCAGTGTTCCGACCGCTTCTCCTGCTACTGTGGAGACTGCGAGGCCGATAAGCTGGTGCCAGTAAAATTCGTCTTCTGCCAGTTCCGGTAGATCTTCCCTGGCAAGAAGTACTCCCATACCGACAAGTTGCTCAGCATGGGATCTGTCACGAACACGGTCAAACAGGACTATCGCCTTTCCCTTTTGTGCCCTGAAGCGCTTGATGGACAATTGGGGTGAAATTTTGCCACCCTTGTCTACCAGGAAAAGCGTGTGATACGTGTTGAGGTTTTCCGGTTGGCCTGAGAACGAGTGAATACAAACCTCACCCTTTAGCCCCTGTGCTTTAATCACAGTGCCGATAAGTAAGAACCTATCTTCAGGGAATGAGAAATGATGCTGCATAGTTCCTGAAGTCGGTTACTCGACTATCTCAAGCCTTGACCGTTTGTTTTCTTTAGCGGCTGCGGCAGCAAGAATTGAGCGCATAGCTCTGGCGGTCCTTCCCTGCTTGCCGATAACCTTGCCCAGATCTTCCGGACCAACTGTCAACTCGACTGTGATGCTGTCATCATCTTCGCTCACAGTAACTCGGACTTCATCCGGTTGATCTACCAGCGATCTGGCGATAAAGGCAATAAGCTCTTCCATACCGCTTATTCGGTGGCCGCTGCTTTCTTGATCAGGCTTTCAACTGTGGTTGTCGGCATAGCGCCTCTACCCATCCAATCCTGAAGTTTGTCGTTGTTGATAACGATTGAAGCAGGATCCTGAAGTGGGTCGTAGGTGCCAACGATATCCAGGAATTTACCGTCACGCGGACTCTCGCTGTCGGCAACAACAATACGATAGAAAGGTTTTTTCTTTCTGCCAAGTCTGGTTAAACGAATACGAACTGCCATTCCGGGTTAATCCTCCGATGTGGTTATATGGGTCTGTTTCGACCCTGCGTAAACCGGATATTATACTGTTTATCCGGTATAAAATTATCTTCTACGAAGACCTTTTGGTAACTTTCTGCGTTTCTGGCCGGTGATAGCTCCCGGCTTTCCACTCATTTTCTTCATCATTTTCAGCATTGTTGAATAACTTTTCAAGACACGATTTACATCTGCCACGCTGGTTCCGGAGCCAGCTGCAATTCTCTGGCGACGGCTGGAGTTGATGATCTTGTGATTTTTCCGCTCTTTACGGGTCATGGAGCGAATAATCGCTTCGGTCTTGCCAAGTTCACGCTCGTCTGGTTTGGGAGCGTCTTTCATCTGCTTAAGCTTGTTGATGCCCGGTACCATGCCGAGAATCTGGTCAAGAGAGCCCATTTTCTTGATCTGCTGAATCTGGTCGAGAAAATCTTCAAGGGTAAACTGGCTCTTTTTCAGCTTTTGTGCGAGCTTGTCGGCCTGTTTTTTATCGACTACCGCTTCGGCCTTCTCAATGAGGGTAAGAACATCGCCCATGCCGAGAATTCTGGAAGCGACACGATCAGGGTGGAAGACCTCAAGCGCATCGAGTGCCTCACCGACGCCGACGAACTTAATCGGCTTGCCGGTAACATTCTTGATGGAGAGAGCGGCACCACCACGGGCGTCACCTTCCATCTTGGTGAGAACAACACCGGAAATTTCCAGGGTCTCATTAAACTTATCAGCGACAGTAACCGCGTCCTGACCGGTCATGGAGTCGGCAACAAACAGAATCTCTGAAGGCTGTACAGCTTTCTCGATCTCCTGCAGTTCACCCATGAGGTTCTCATCGATATGCAGGCGGCCTGCGGTATCAATGATCAGTGTATCATATCCTTCCTTATTCGCAGCATCGACCGCTTCACGGGCGATGTCCACCGGATTCATTGCGGTGGTGGAAGGATGTACCGGGACGTCGAGGCGACCTCCAAGTACTTGCAGCTGCTCGATTGCTGCCGGGCGGTAAATATCAGCAGGAACCAGATAAGGTTTTCGGCCTTTGCCCTTAAGCATCCGGGCCAACTTACCGGAGGTAGTGGTCTTACCGGAACCCTGCAGACCAGCCATCATGATGATTACTGGTTGACGGCCATCAAGTCTGATCTGTTCTGCTTCGCCGCCAAGAAGAGCAACCAACTCTTCATGGACGATCTTGATAACCTGCTGACCTGGAGAGAGACTCTTGGATACTTCACGGCCAATCGCCTGTTCCGTTACCTTGGCAACGAATTCCTTGGCGACCTTGAAGTTGACATCAGCATCGAGCAGGGCAATGCGCACTTCACGCATTGCCTCTTTGATATTTTCTTCAGTCAGTATGCCGTGGCCACGGAGTTTCTTGAAAACTCCTTCCAGCCGGTCTGTCAGGTTTTCAAACATAGTCAGCCGTTATTGTATAAACTTTATCACAATTAAACCCCGTAGGTAGTCTGGCACAGAGCCAGCGAAAAACGAGGTGATCGTAACCGTATAAATTCATTAAAACCGATAGTCCGGGTTGGCATGGTAGTAGTTGGTTCCTGCTTGTTGCGGGAACAGCGCAGCCCGGTCAGCCCAAAAGAGAGCAAGATACTTTGTATAGAAAGGTATGTCAAGCAGGGAACAAAATAGCCAGAAAAAAGTGATAATACAGCTTTGCTCTAAGCTAAAAATCTCCAGGTAGCGCGCTACTTGTTCAGGGGTACACTTTTTAAAAAATGACTACCTGCAGAAACGGAGTATGACCGGTAACCCATCACCATGTTCCATATTAATAATGGTGATGGAAGATACTGGATATTTTTTGCTGCTCAGGCGATACGAGTTCTGAAGCCGTGCAGGGGCAGGTAGACGAGAATCGCAGGCCAGCAGAGAAGTACTGTTACTGTCCAGAGCAGTTTAGCGTTTTTAGAAAGAGCCGGCCTGAAAAAAATATCCCGAAAGACAAAGAACATCATAATCACATTTATCATCAGGCCAACGGTGGTAACCGGAATGAGGATGCTGAGCTGCCTCATGTCTGGGAGAGTCAACAGCAACCAGATAAAGACTGCACCGAAGAGGATAGCGAAAATGGAATAGGCTTTTTCAAATGTGTTCATAATCCGTAATATTCGAAAAATTGCAAATCAGCGCTGGAAAGTCTGGATCGAATTTCTCACCCTGGTTCGTTATCTGATTCGTCCAGCCGACCCGTATAATCAAGGGACGAGCACAATGCTCATAAGAAAATCGAGCGCACCCAGCCGGATAATCTCAAATTGCGAAATCGAACATAGCGTATTTGCAGAGGCTGGTCAACAGAGGCTTGTCGCTACCCCAGGCGATTCGATCAGCTCCCTAAAGCACCGAAGGTTGCGAGTTCTTTATGAATGCATATCATATGGACTGGGAATAATTATTGGAAAGTCTGATTTTGCCTGCAAATGATCTAACAAGAGAATGAGAAATGGAAAAGGCGACCGAGTCGAGGATAGAAGAGCACTTTCTGACAGAGCAGCCGTTTTACCTGCAGCAGGGCAATGAGTTACAGCTTGCCCTGGCGGCCTATGAAAACAGGTTGCCCTTACTCATCAAAGGACCAACTGGATGTGGAAAAACCCGCTTTATGCAATTTCTCGCCTGGAAATTGCAGCGACCTCTGATCACAGTGTCCTGCCATGACGATCTGTCAACCTCAGATCTGGTGGGCAGGTATATAATTCGCGGCGGCGAAGCGGTGTGGGTCGATGGTCCACTGGCGCTTGCGGTGAAGGCAGGTGCAATCTGCTACCTGGATGAGGTGGTTGAGGCCAGAAAAGATACCACTGTGGTGATTCATCCCCTGGCAGACGATAGGCGGGAGTTGCCTGTGGAAAAACTCGGCAGGCTCTTTACGGCCAGCCCCGAGTTTATGCTGGCTGTGTCGTATAACCCCGGCTACCAGAGTGTTTTGAAAGATCTTAAGCCATCCACCCGCCAACGATTTGTTTCACTCTCTTTTGACCATCCTGAGCCTGAATTGGAGTGCCGCATTGTAGCGAGTGAGAGCGGCGTAGACCAGAACATTGCAGCTCAACTGGTGAAACTCGCCGGCATGACCAGGAGTCTTAAAGATTCCGGTCTGCCGGAAGGGGCATCAAGCAGGCTGCTGATACAGGCCGGCAAGCTGCACGTAAGCGGCATCTCCATCATTGAGTCGTGCAGGGCAGGTATCACCAGGAGTCTCACCGATGACCCGGATATGCTTGCCGCTTTGGATGAAATGCTGGAGTCACTCTTTTAGCCGCAGTTTTTATCGCATCTGATAATGTATCTTCAACAATTAAAAGACCAATTTTACAGGGAAGTTTCTCCATCCCAGCCTCAGGAGTGGGAGGTTGAAGAGGCGCTTGAACCAATGCTGGAGCTTGATCCTTTTCAGCAGCAGGCACTGTTGTCCCATGTTCATGCGGTCTGGCCGGTGAGTCAGAGTCTCTGTGTCTCGTATATCCAGTATGGTGTTCAGCATATCGACAGGCTGGGAACGAATCTCTCGGAATGGGTGAGGCAATGCCTCGGTCGATATGAAGAGGATGGACTCAGGGGTTCAAGGCTCTTCATGTCGGAGATAGAGGAAAATTTTTATGCCAGACTGACAGGTCTGGATGGTGCATATTTTGAGCAGATAAGGGGGCGGCTGCAACATTTTATCCGCGGAGTATCCGGGGTTGACTTTCAGCTTGAACCCCTACCGGTCGGCGGTAGGGCCTGGACTGATGGAGAAACCATGTATTTACCGAGAAAAATCAGTTACTTTCCTGAACAAAGCGATAATAACCGGTTTTATAACTTTCTGGTTTGTTGCCAATGGGGATATGTACGACTGGGGGTGCTGGGGAGTGAGCTGGGAAAGAGCTATTGTAACTCCACCAGCGTGACAGCCGATCAGCTGGAAAATCTCCTTGACGATTATGATCAACCGGAAGTAGCCGGGAATATCTATCAATTCCTGGAATTCACACGGGTTCTTGCAATGCTGGCAAGAGATCTGCCTGGTCTGTGCCGATTGGTTCGTCCCTTGCTGCAGTACCTTGTACACTCTTCTCAATATCACTCTGCCCTGGTAGCCAGGGGCATTTATTACAGTAGACTATTGGCGTTGGTCAGCGACAGGACTGATGTGGTTGTAGGTGGTGGCACTGCGGGTTACCCTGGGAGCCACCAGGAGACTATCGAGCAACTCCCTGCGTATTATCAAAAAATACAGGAAGAGGTGAGAGCAGGTAGTGTTGATGATTGGCAGATGTTTGCCGATTTTACAGGGGTGCTCAAGTTCGATAAGGTTCAGGATTATGTTCTGCGCAGACGCTCAGAGCAGAAGCAGGTATTTGTAGATCAGTTAGCGGCTGTTATCAGAAAACATCTGTTGGAGAAAGAGCAGAATTCGGCAGAGAGTGATATGGCCGGCGGCTCCAGCACCGATGCTGCTGATAGTGGCCGATTGGCAGTGAGCGTGGCTCAATCGACGGATGATAACAACACCGGTCAGGTTCTCAGTATCAACAATGAGTCGATGGAGCTTTCAGCGGAAATTCTCGAAATTATGGCCAGCATCTCAAATGATATCGGTCATGTTCCGGAAGGTTATGTTCAGGCAGCTGCGGGGATTGCCGGGAGGGCGGTTTTTACTCGGGGAGGCGAACAGCTCGGGGAGTCGCTGACCGATAACACAGGCACTGTCCACCTGTATGATGAGTGGGATTTTCGCAGGCAGGGGTATCGGAAAAACTGGTGTTCTCTTGTCGAAAAAGAGATTCAGCCGGTTACGTCGAAGTTTATCCGGAACACAAAGGAGCGATACCGCGGCTTGATGCTGCAGCTGCGAAGACAGTTCGAGATGCTTCGGGCTGAGCATAGATTCGTTCGGCGAAGGCGTTACGGCGATGATATCGATTTTGACGCATTGGTGGAGGCGAGAGGAGACCAGCGAGCCGGGATTGCCCCATCGGAGCGCCTTTTTATTCGACTGTTACGCGACGACAGGGATATTGCGGTAATGTTTCTGGTGGATATGTCCAACTCCACTGAGGGCTGGGTGGGCAATGCCATAAAAGAATCGCTGGTGCTGCTCAGTGATGTGCTGGAGGTTGTTGGTGACAGGTATGCTATCTATGGATTTTCCGGCATGCGTCGTTCTCGTTGTGAGCTGTTTCGTATCAAAGAGATGGATGAGGCATATGGTGCAAATGTCGAGCAGAGGATATGTGGAGTTTCGCCTCGGGAATATACCCGGATGGCACCGGCGATACGGCATCTGACAAATCTTCTCGCAGATACGGATGCCAGGGTTCGTCTGCTGATAACACTTACAGATGGCAAGCCGGAAGATTATGATGGTTATCGTGGTGAGTACGCCATTGAAGATACCCGCCAGGCCCTTAACGAGGCCAGGGGGAAGGGAGTGCACACTTTCTCGATTACAGTTGATCGTACCGCACATTCTTATCTGAGTCATATGTGTGGCAGACATAACTCCATCTTTGTCGAGAAGGTAGAGCAGTTGCCGGCCAGACTGCCTGAAATCTATCGGCTCATGACGAGCTGATGCCAGCTGCCTTTCGACTTAGGCGATACAGTCTAAACTTGAGCAGTAATCTGTTCAGGTAGGTTAGAGGTGGGTGTGCCGGCAACCGCCTGGGCAGGCCTGGCCGAAGGCCTGGGAAAAGTAGATCGGTGAGATGAAGAACCTGCCCTTTGCCGGCTAATCGTACTGTACATCCTGCGCAATAGGTTATCATCGGCAGATCCCTGGTTTCATCGTGCCTGCGTTTACTCCAGCCTGCAGCGAAGTCCGTTCCCACACAGCCGACAGCTCCCCCCTCTCCGCAGCAGTAGGTTCTCTCACGGTTATGTTCCATTTCTTTTATAACACCGCCAGCTCTCTTGCTCAGCTTTCGAACTGCCTGGTGAACTTCCTGATGAAATCGAGTGGTGCAGGGATCATGTATTGTAAAAGCCCTCTTGTCTGTGCATGCTGGCCTGAAAGAGTTTTGCTGGCAGAGTTTCTCCAGTTCATCATATATAGTCGTGATGTCAAGAGGTGCACCGTATTGCCGGAAAGTCAGGTGGCAGTTGGGGCAGCCGGTAATAACCCTCTGAACCCCGTTGGCAGTCAGTTTTTGTATCAGTTGCCCGAACCCCTTCTCGAAAAACTTCTGCCTGCCGAGATCGTGGGATGGTTTCAGGCAGCAGTCTACAATGATGCCGACCGTCGGGTTGTTCTGAAGAAGGAGTTCATAAAGTCTTAGGGTGTGATCAGGCCGTATTCCCGGCAGGGCGCAACCGGGAAAGAAGACAGTGTCGCAGTTTTCAGGAATGTAGTGAAAGCGAAAAAACGTATTGCTGCCAAGTCGTTCGTAGCTCAACAGACGCCGGTATTTACCGGCTTGGAAATGATCGTTTTCCACTGCCTGTCTGCGGAGCTGTAAAAACATCATGTCAGGTTCGAGATCGACAGGGCATACGGAAGTGCAAAGACCGCATAAACTGCACTGGTATGAAAGATGTGCCAAGGTTGCTGCGGTTGGCGAAGTGGTATCAGCTGATCCAGGGTGATGGCCAAGGATGGTGCGGGCCAGTTCGCCGGGAGTGCTCGTGCTTTTAAGAAAGACACATTCACGCCGACATTTCCGACAGTGCGTGCAATTCTCGGCTATAACCTGAAGGGCAGGAGCCAGTTTATTATCGCCTGGTTCCTGCCCTTTGTTGTGAGCTTCCGGGTTGTTCAGATCTGGCATGAAATTCTGGTATGCCGGGTGCAGAGCTTATTCTGATGCAAGTTCTTTGGCCAGTTGTTCCGGACTCATGGTCCAGAATGGAGTGCCGTCGCTGGTGAGTCGAACTTTGAAATCGAAATGGTCGCCCTGTTTTACTTTAGAAGCAAGAAATACATCTTCGCCATCGATTACAGCCCAGCTGCCACGGATTTTTGCTTTCATACGCCGCTTGATGCCGGTCTCTTTGATGTTTGCGTAGGCAACCGGACAGAGATGTACCAGGATGGGTTCTCCATCACCCTCATCCAGGTAAAGTGCAGTACCCGGAGCCATCCCTTTCAGTGGAGTAATCTCCTCGAATTTGATTACTTCGCCTTTAATTCTGTCAAGCTCTTTGGGGTTGTAGAGCTTGTTGTAGTCTGAGTCGGCTTCCCACCCTCGAAAGCCTTGCTCTTGAGCAAAGGCAGGCAGGGTAGTGGCAGAGAACACCAGTGAAAGTGTGATAAAGACAACCCAGGTAAACGATCTTGGCATTCTGTCGTGAATTGGTTTCATAATTATAACCTTTTACATTTTGTAGCATGGGGCGCAATTCATCAGCCCGGAATTGTGAATCTGAGTGAAGGTATATTTTCACAGTAGAGTAGAGCTGAAATTCTCAACAATCAAATATATAAGTCTTCACACCATTTTTTGCCATATGCGCCTTTGGTGAGTGGATCAGAAATTGGATAATCAATGGTGCTGATGAAAAAAATCCTGAAGTAAACTTCTGCGCCAGCCTTCTGTTTGTCTGAGGTCCGGAAGTTGCTGGCTTCTGGAGCTGGTCAATACCTTGGCGAGGCTTTTAAGTTCACTGCTGTTGCCGACCAGGGCCGGGTCTATGCCAAGGAGTTCGCATTTGAGTTTAATGAGGCCGTGCAGTTTGTCCAGTGTCAGCTTGTCCTTTTGGGATAACCTGGTAACACGCTTCACGGTGGGATAATTTTCTTCGGGTGTATTGAGCACCTGCTGGGTCAACTCGATAATTGCAGTACCGTATTTTTTGAATGCCTTTGGCGAAATGCCAGTTTTGTTTTGTAAATTCTCGAGTTGCAAAGTCTTTTCGTTGGCGATGTTCAGCAGGATGTTGTCCTTGATGATATGGCCTCGAGGCTTGTCCTGCTTTTTTGCTTCACCCTCGCGCCAGATTACGAGCTCTTTTAATATAGCGAGCGATTCTCTCTTCAACGACCCGCAACCGCGAATTTTGCGAAAACGATCGCCGTTGCAGTTTTCCTGGTAATGCTTCGGGTTGTTCAGAATGTTCAATTCTTCCTGCAGCCAGGATTTAATCTGGGGGCCTATTACCCGATTAAGCAGAAGAACCCGAACCGCCCTCAGGTAGCGCACATCGTCCAGAGCGTAGAGTACCTGCTTTTCGTCAAGTGGCCGTTTAAGCCAGTTTGTTCTGGTTTCTGTCTTCGGTAGTTCTATATCAAGCAGCTCATTTATAAGCTTACATAGTGACATTGTAGAGGGTAGATTGGCAAAACCGGCAGCAATTTTAGTGTCGAATATATTCTGTGGTATAGCACCGGTTACCCTGCTGAGAATCGCAAGGTCTTGTGGAGCATCGTGAAGAACCTTGACCACACTCCGGTCAGAGAGCAACTCTCCGAGTGGGCTGAGGTCTTCAATCGCGATGGGGTCGATAAGGATGCAATCTTCGTCTGAGAGAGCCATCTGTATGAGGCCCAGTTGCGGATAGTAGGTACGTTCCCAGACGAACTCGGTGTCGAGCGCTACGGCATCAGTTTTACATGCCCTGGCTACAAGTTCGCTCAGGTCTGCGCTGGTTGTGATCATCATTTGGTATATTTTCCTGATAATAAGGTGAGTAGACACCTTTCTCTTTAGTCAATCCGCCCACAGGCGTCAAATCATTTTAAGCAGCACCATTCGAATGCTAAAGAGCAGAAAAAGATGAGCCTGATAACTTTGGGGTGGTAGATTGGTGTAATTTACGTATTATTACAGGAGATAACATCTTCTTTTCTTAAAATACACCGTCTTCGATGCTGATATATATCCTGAAACGAATATTACTGATGGTCCCGACTTTGATCGGAATCATGCTGATAACCTTCATTGTCACCCAGTTTGTCCCGGGAGGACCGGTCGAAAAACTGGTGGCTGAAGTTGAAGGCTATGGTGCCGGCGGAGGGGAAGTTGTCTCGGGTGGTTCACTGTATCGCGGTGATTCCGGGCTTGATACCGAGCAGCTGGAATCACTAAAAAAACTGTACGGTTTCGATAAACCACCGATGCAAAGATTTTTTACTATGATGGGCAACTATCTGGTTTTTGATTTCGGTGACTCCTACTACTACCGGACCAGTGTCGTTGAATTGGTTATCTCCAAACTGCCGGTGTCGATGTCCCTGGGCCTCTGGAGCTTTCTTATTGTATATGGGGTCTGCATTCCTCTTGGGATAAAAAAAGCTGTCAGCGACGGAAGCCGTTTCGATGTGGTCAGTTCTACCGTTATCCTGGTTGGTTATGCTATTCCTGGATTTGTACTTGGTATTGCGCTCATCGTTTTTTTTGGTGGTGGCAGTTTCTGGAACATATTCCCTTTGCGGGGCATTGTTTCGGATGACTGGTCTGACCTCAGCCTGGTTATGAAAGTGCTGGATTATCTGTGGCATATGGTGTTGCCGATCACCGCCAGCGCTGTGGGCAGTCTGGCAGTCATGACTATGCTTACCAAAAATTCGTTTCTGGAAGAAATTCGCAAACAGTATGTGCTCACTGCCAGAGCCAAGGGAATGAGCGAGGGGCAGGTTCTCTACAAGCACGTTTTCCGCAATGCCATTATTCCTATTATCACCGGTTTTCCCGGCTACTTCCTGGCATCATTTTTTACCGGAAGCCTCCTTATTGAAACAATTTTTTCGCTGGATGGTATGGGGCTGCTCGGCTATCAGTCCGTGCTTAACCGGGATTATCCTGTTGTTTTGGGTACGCTCTATTTCTTTACACTGCTGGGGCTTGTTTCGCGGCTGTTGTCTGATCTCAGCTATGTCTTTGTCGACCCGAGGATAAGTTTTGAGGATATCGATGAGTAGGCCGGGGAAAGCGGCAGAAACAGCCGGTATTGTTGGATGGCCGATGAAAGAGACGAAGGTAAAATTATTCAGACCTGCTCAACAGAGCCTGGCTAATAGGCGGTGGCAACAGTTTAAGCGAAGCCGGCGGGGATATTGGAGTCTTGTTATTTTTTCAATCCTTTTTCTGACGAGTCTCTTTGCGGAAGTCATCAGTAATGATAAGCCTCTGCTGGTGGTCTACGAAGGCAGGCCCCATTTCCCGCTTTTTATTGCCTACCCGGAGACAGCATTTGGTGGCTATTTCGAGACAGAGACCGATTACTCGGACCCGTATTTTAAGGAACTCATGGAGCGGCAGGGAGGAGTAGCATTTTTCCCGATTAATGGTCACAGCTATGACTCCATAAATCTGAACATTAACCAGCCGGTGCCTTCACCACCGTCTTCAGTCAATTGGCTGGGTACGGATGATCGGGGCAGGGATGTGCTGGCCCGTCTTATCTATGGGTTTCGAATCAGCGTGGTCTTCGGCTTGGTGCTGACAACTGTCGGGACCCTGATAGGTATTCTGGCTGGTTCGGTGCAGGGCTATTTCGGTGGGAAAACAGATCTGTTTTTTCAGCGATTTATTGAGGTCTGGGGCTCGATGCCTGAATTGTATCTGCTGATCATTTTCTCTTCCATTTTTCAGCCAAGTATACTACTGCTTTTGATATTACTTTCTCTTTTCAGCTGGATGGGTCTTTCGGATTACGTCAGGGCGGAATTTTTGAAAGGAAGAAATATGGAGTACGTGAAAGCTGCAAAAGCTCTGGGGGTAAGCAATATCACGATTATGTATCGCCATCTTCTCCCCAATGGAATGACACCGGTTATAACATTTCTGCCTTTTCGCATTTCTGCCGCCATTCTTGCATTGACCAGTCTGGATTTTCTCGGGCTTGGGGTACCGGCCTCAACACCGAGTCTTGGGGAGTTACTTGCCCAGGGGAAGGCGAATATTGATGCCTGGTGGTTGTCTCTATCAACATTTATTGTGCTTGTAGGTACATTGGTGTTGCTCATTTTTATAGGCGAGGCACTGCGGGAAGCGTTTGATCCACGCAAAATTTAGCCAAGCGGTTTGTAGAGGTCAGTATCTGTTAAGAATTATGTGAGATTTTCGCCGTAATAGTAGTTTGTTGCTGGCTTTTGTGTGGCTTTGGCCTTAAAGCCGGTTACTGTTTGCTCTTTGACCGCATAGCAAACACCATGCTATTTATATACGGTGATTTATATACGGTGGTCCGGATTGTCTGGAAGAAGGCTGTTCCATTACGGCGCCTATTGAATGAAGAAGTCAGAGTCGTTTTTAGATGTGAAAGTTTTATGATATTAAACTCAGTCGCAAAAATTGGAAACACGGGCCGGTACACGCTCAGTGATCTTGGCCGCATGGCCATTTTTCTTTACCGGGCTGTGGTCGGTGTATTTCGTCGTCCATTCAGGTTCCGCGAGTTTGTGCGCCAGGTGCACTTCATTGGTGCCGGATCTCTTGTCGTGATATTCTTCACAGCAGCTTCAACCGGTATGGTTTTAGGCCTGCAAGGTTACTATTCTTTACATAAATTTGGTGCTGAAGGAATGTTGGGGTCTGCAGTATCCCTTACCCTTATCATGGAGTTAGGACCCGTGCTGACAGCTCTTATGGTTGCAGGGCGAGCGGGTTCTGCCATGTGTGCCGAACTTGGAATAATGCAGATTTCTGATCAGGTAGATGCGCTGGACTGCATGGCGATCGATCCGTTTCGTTACCTGATCACACCAAAATTTCTCGCGACCCTGCTCTCTGTCCCCTTGCTCACTGCTATTTTCGACGTTGTCGGTATCGCCGGTGGCTATGTGGCGGGTGTGACTTTGATGGGGGTGAATCCTGGTAGTTATTTTGATGGCATGATAACCAGCGTGACTAATCATGATATTCGCCTAGGCGTGATTAAGTCATTTGTGTTTGGGCTGCTGGTTGTCTGGATTTGTACCGGAAGGGGATATTTTGTACGTGAAATTCGAGGGGCCGGTTTCGGTGCCGAAAGTGTCAGCCGGGTTACCACCCAGGCTGTAGTGCTCTCTTCCATTTCAGTGCTTGTTTTTGACTATTTACTGACAGCGATACTGCTCTGATGACAACTGCAATAGAATTCATAGAAGTCGGGAAGTCATTTCCCAGAAAAGACGGTACCCGGCAGACTGTTCTGGACAGGGTGAGTTTTTCAATTCCTCAAGGGAAGACCACCGTTATTGCCGGACGTTCCGGGCAGGGTAAAAGTGTAACGTTGAAGCTTATCCTTGGCCTAATGCGGGCTGATAGCGGCATGATCAAGGTTGATGGAGAGGATGTAACCAATATTTCGGGTAAGCAGCTTGAGCAGCTGCGCATGAAATTTGGTGTCCTCTTTCAGGGGGCAGCACTGTTTGATTCCCTCACTGTGTATGAAAATGTTGCTTTACCGCTACGTGAGAGAACGAAAATAAGCGAAGATGAGATACAGCAAATGGTTGCGGAAACCCTGGGGCAGCTGGAACTCACAGGACATGAAGGGAAATATCCGGCGCAGCTGAGTGGCGGCATGCGTAAGAGGGTCGGTCTGGCAAGAGCTTTGCAGCTTAAGCCGGAAATCATGTTGTTTGATGAGCCCACAACAGGGCTGGATCCTGTGATGACGCAGGATATTTATAAGCTTTTTGATCACGTCCAGGCCCAGGTGGGATTTACTTCGATCATTGTCAGTCACGATATACCAAAAGTTTTCAATCTCGCCGATCAGGTGATAATTCTCAATGACGGCAAGACTGATGTTTTTGCCAGCCCTGAAGAAATTCAGTGGTCTGGAAAACAACATATTCAGGATTTTGTGAGTACTACGATGGGTGAAATATATCAGAGTCAACTGGTGGAATAATGAAGAGCAGAACAACTGATACTATAGTCGGCCTGTTCATGGTAGCAGGCTTTGGAGCATTGGTTTACCTGGCGTTGCAGTTGGGAGAAATTTCTTTGTTAAGCAGAGGAACTACCTACTCAATTGACGCGGAGTTCAACAATGTCTCCGGGATTAAGCAGGGGGCCTCTGTGCAGGTTGCAGGCGTGGTTGTAGGCAACGTCGAGGGGATACGGCTGAATGAAGATAGTTATGCCGTAATAAGCATGCGCTTGAAGAACGAGTTGCAGGTCCCGGTCGATTCAATGGCTTCGGTCAAATCCCAGGGAATCATCGGCGACAAATTTATTGCTATTAGTTTGGGAGGGGATGAGGAGGTTCTTGGTGAAGGTGATATAATCACAGAAACCGAGTCAGCTGTCGACATCGAATCTCTTATCAGCAAATTTGCTTTCGGCAGCGCAAAATGAGGAGAAATGAACCGTGAAGCTCTGGCGTCTACTTACAGCATTTGTAATATCGGTTCCTCTACTGGTTATTGTTCTGCTGACCGGGGTGTCAGCAGAAGATACCTACGGGATCGGTGGGCATCATTATATTCTTGAGGAAGGGGTGCCCGATCCGGACCTGCTTGGAGAAGATGAAGAATGGCTTGATGAGCAGATTGAGTTCGAAATATTTGATCCTTTTGAGCCGTTGAACCGGGTCTTTTTCACCTTCAATGACAGGCTGTACTTCTGGGTGTTAAAGCCTGTAAAAACAGGTTACTCAGCGGTTTTACCAGAAGACGTCCGGCTGTCGATCGGAAATTTTTTCTATAACCTGGCCGCTCCAATAAACTTTGTGAACACATTGTTACAGGGAAGGTTCCGGGATTCGGGTGTTGTGTTAAAGCGTTTTCTGATCAATACCACAGTGGGTGTGTACGGGTTTGGGGATGTGGCGGCGGAACATTTTGACCTGCAGCCGGCCCGTGGCGATTTTGGCGAGACCCTGGGAACATATAATATTGGAGAAGGTTTCTATATCTGCTGGCCGGTTTTCGGTCCTTCCAATGTGCGCGATACCGTGGGCATAGTGGGTGATATGTACCTGCACCCAAACAAGTGGGTCGATCTGGATTCCGGAGTTGAGATTGCGGGCAGGGCTACCGAGTTTATTAACAGGCTGTCAATTACTCCACCTGTTTATGAAGAGATTGTCGAGATCTCACTTGATCCATATGTCGCAACACGTGAAGCATATGCCGATTATCGGCGTAAGCTTATAGAATCCAATAAAAAATAAAGTAATTCTTAGGGGATGGTTTCCATAAGAAACCAGAGGTTTTGCTGTGATGTTCAATGTATCTGAAAAATTACCACGTCGTGTCCGGCTTATTGTACTGGTCGTATTCTTCTTATCCGCAAATCTTGTGCTTGCTGATGATGGTCCCATGGCCCAACTTCGGCCAACGTTGTCAAAACTGACCAGTGTACTGAGTGACCCGGGGCTCAAGGGCGATTCCCATAAGATTGAGCGTCGGGCTAAAATCATGAATTCCATCAAGGTTGGTTTTGACTTCCGTGAAATGAGCAAGCGGATTCTCGGCAGCACCTGGAGAGACATTTCCGAGGCCGAGCGCGAGGAGTTTATCACGCAAATGACCAAGCTTTTAGAAAACGCATACATAGGTAAGCTCGAAACATATTCCGGGCAGACTATAGGGTATGTGAGTGAACGCGTTAAAGGTGACAGGGCTCAGGTCTCTACGCTGATAGAGGACGAAGGCTTAAAAATCCCGGTTCATTATATAATGACACGCAATGGTGCGAAGTGGATGGTATATGATATCAATATTGAAGGTGTCAGTCTGGTAAGAAACTACAACCAACAGTTCAGGTCTATTTTGCGAACCGAGGACTTCGGTGGGTTGATGAAGGTACTCCGTGAAAAGAACGACTCTTTTCTCAATGGACAAGGGTAGAGTTGATTATGGTCTTGGAAAATGATTCAGATACCGGTCGTAGGGTGCTGAATAAACACTTTGCCGATCTCATTGCCCTGGACACCGGAGAAGTGTTTTCAAACCTTACCAGCACTGATAAAGTACGAGGTGAACACCTGTTTACAGCCGGTGAAGAGGCAAATTCCCTCTATATGGTAGCTAAGGGGTGTTTTGCTGTACACAGGCCGGTGGGGATCGGTAAGCGGACCCAGGCGGTAGCGCTACTCTCCACTGGGGCTTTGGCCGGAGAGGCAGCATTATTTGCTGCAAGCAGGCACGGGTCCACCATGATTGCCGTCGAAGATTCGCAGGTGTTAGAGTTCCCAAGACACCTG
This sequence comes from Desulfosediminicola sp., assembly GCF_048381775.1. Taxonomy (NCBI): domain Bacteria; kingdom Pseudomonadati; phylum Thermodesulfobacteriota; class Desulfobulbia; order Desulfobulbales; family Desulfocapsaceae; genus Desulfosediminicola; species Desulfosediminicola sp. Next base: position 101,489 of record NZ_JBLXGE010000015.1, read on the forward strand.
CTTGAAGAACTGGAGCAGGTCAATCCGCAGTTATATGTAGCTCTGCTGAAGAAGACACTCAGGGTCGTATCACAAAGATTACAAAAAAGTTCAGAGCGTCTGGCTCTCATCCTGTAGTATTTCCTGCGATTATTCGCTTATTATCGGCTACCTAGTAATGTGATCAGTAACCTTTACTACAGTGCCTGCGAGAAATTTGCGAATACCTGTACTTTTTTTTGTGGCCAATATCGCTTAAATTGATTATTTTTGCTTCCTTTGTGTCCCCTCATAATTTCTAAAGGGGTGTCAGAGGGAAATATGAGAATTGCGTTTGGTGAGATAGGAAGGGCGAAGTCCCGATACATAATTCCGGAAAACAGTTGGCAGCCGATTGACGAGGTAGTGGTTTTGACACCACCCGTTGCAGAGGTTGTCATACAATCAAAAGATGATGACACTGTTGTACTGGAAGGTAATCTTGCTGTAACCGTCGAGTTGGCGTGTTCGCGGTGCGGCGAGCCTGTGGCTTTTGAACTCAATGAAGATTTCCTCTATCTGATAACCACGCGAGAGGAAGAAGTATCAGAGCTGCCGGATAAAGAATGCAGCGAAGAAGAGTGTGATACACTTTACCTGAAAGATCCGGTCATCGATGTTGCCGAGATCCTTAGGGAACAGATGTATCTTGCTGTTCCGGGTAAGGCTCTCTGTAAAGATACATGTCGTGGACTGTGTCCTGTATGTGGTGCGTTTCTGGGCAGTGATAAGTGCAGCTGTTCGGAATTTCCGCAGGATTCACCGTTTGCGGTACTGAAGAAGTTGAAGAAGGATTAAGCAGCACTCAATGATTGGAACTTATATGCCAATTGGAGGATATTATGGCTCTGCCGAAAAGAAGACATTCCCGTTCAAGAACTCGTAAACGCCGTTCCCACGATGCACTGAAAGCGCCTGGCGTTTCTCTGTGTGCAAACTGTGGTGAGCCTAAAGAACCACATCGTCTCTGTGCAGCATGCGGTACATACAAAGGTAGAACTGTATTTGCCCTTGATACTGAAGTAGAGTAGGAGATACGCCGTGCACATTGCCCTGGACGCCATGGGCGGAGACCATGGGCCGGAGGAGTTGATTGCCGGGGCATTATTAGCCGCCGAACAGTCTGATATTCATATTAGTCTGGTGGGGGACGAAGTCCTCCTGCAATCACACCTCGCTAAAGTAGCTCCTGATTCTTCGATAGCGTCGAGGATCGAGATTGTCCATTCATCTCAAGTTGTTGAGATGAAGGACAATCCTGTCGACGCAATGCGTAAGAAGAAGGACTCCTCTATTATGGTAGCCTTTGACCTTGTTGGTCAGGGGAAAGCAGATGCTGTTGTCAGTGCCGGAAATTCCGGTGCTACCATGGCAGCGGCAGTACGCAAGCTTGGACGCCTTAAAGGAGTATCCCGGCCCGGCATCGCCTCATTTTTTCCCACCTTGAAGAAGCCTGTAGTGATGATGGATATTGGCGCCAACGTAGAGTGTCGCCCGCAGCATCTCTTTCAGTTCGCCATAATGGCTTCTGCCTTTTCTAAAATTCATAGTAACAGCAGCCCGAGGGTAGGGATTCTGACCATTGGAGAAGAATCCGGCAAAGGGAACACCCTTGTCAAAGAAACCTACGACCTGCTCGAAAACAGTTCGCTTAATTTCATCGGCAATGTCGAAGGACGCGATGTATATAAGGGCGAAGTTGACGTTATTGTCTGTGACGGCTTTGTTGGTAACATCTGCTTAAAGATCAGTGAAGGTCTTGTTGAAGTTGCCATGAAAATGCTCCGTGATGAAATCGTCAAATCCATTCCGGCAAAAATCGGCTATCTGTTAGCAAGACCAGCCTTTCGTGCTTTCAAGAAGAGGGTTGATTATTCCACTTATGGTGGTGCTCCCTTGCTTGGCGTAAATGGTATTGGTATGATTTGCCACGGTAAATCGGACAGAAAGACTATCAGAAACGCTATCTGTGAAGCAGCGAAGATGGTAAATAATAACGTGAATCAGGAAATATCGCGTGGAATCGCTGTGGAATCTGCTACAGCACAATCGGAGGAATAATGGGGTCTGTTATTCTTGGAACAGGATCATGTCTGCCTGAAAAGGTGGTAACAAACAGTGATCTTGAAAAAGTTGTCGAAACTTCAGACGAGTGGATCCGTACCCGTACCGGTATTGAAGCCCGTCACATCGCTTCAGGTGATGAATACACCTATAAGCTTTCAGCCAGGGCCGCGAAGAAGGCCATGGAGATGGCTGGGGTAGATGCCTCCGAAATTGACCTGATTGTTGTTGGCACCATCAGTTCACACATGATGATGCCTTCTTGTGCCTGCTTTGTGCAGACCGAGATTGGTGCAACAAATGCTTTTGCATATGACCTTAATGCGGCATGTTCCGGTTTTCTGTATGCACTGGATCTTGCAGATAAATATGTCCAGGCTGACCATTCGAAGAAGATTTTGATAATCGGCGCTGAGACCTTGTCAACCCGGGTTAACTGGGAGGATCGCAATACCTGTATCATTTTTGGCGATGGAGCGGGGGCGGCAGTTGTCGGTTGGGATGACAGCGACCGCGGATTCATCGGCTCAAACCTCTTTTCGGACGGTTCGCTGTGGAAGCTACTCTACATGCACGCCCCGGAAAGTACCAACAAGGATTTGCAGGTGCCGGATAACACTGGTGCTCATATCGTCATGGAAGGCCGCGAAGTCTTTAAATACGCTGTAAAAGCGATGGAAGATGCGGTGCAGGGTCTACTTCTTAGGGAGAAGGTGGATCTCGATGATATTCAGCTGGTTATACCACATCAGGCAAATATCCGAATTCTTAACAAATTGACAGAACGTCTCCAATTGCCCGAAGATAAAGTGTTTATAAACGTTTCAGCCTATGGTAATACATCGGCTGCGTCTATACCAATAGCGCTGGATGAAGCGCATAGGGCGAAGCGCTTTTCAACAGGAGATACCGTACTGTTCTGTTCCTTCGGTGGTGGTTTTACGTGGGGGGCAGGGCTGATTAAGTGGTAGTGTAGAAGAGAGAGGAGTTTGAGATGGATTATTTTTTGACGGAAGAGCAGCAGATGATCGTCGATATCACTCGGCAGATCACTGATGAGAAGATTATTCCAAATCGCGCTGAACTTGACGAGAAACACGAATTCCCGCGGGAAATCTTAAACGATATGGCCAGAGCGGACCTGTTCGGCCTGTTAATTCCGGAAGAATATGGTGGTTTCGGCGGGAACTGTTTCGATAGCGTACTCGCGCTTGAGCAGCTCGGTCGTGGTTGTATCGGTGTAGGTACAGCATTTGCAGCAAGTTCACTTGGAATCTACCCGATCCTGATCTCAGGTTCGGAAGAGCTCAAGAAAAAGTATCTTCCACCCGTTGCTACAGGTGAGAAGTTTGCGGCTTTTGGTCTTACCGAAGCAAATGCAGGTTCTGATGCCTCGGGCATCCAGACCACTGCAGTGCTTGACGGGGACGAGTGGGTACTGAATGGTACCAAGCAGTGGATTACCAATGGTGGTGAAGCGCAGGTCTATACTGTTGTTGCCATCACCGACCGCAGCAAGGGTGCTCGCGGTGCTTCCATGTTTGTCGTGGAAGAAGGTGACCCCGGTTTTTCCTGCGGGCCGAAAGAGAAGAAGATGGGTATCCGTGCATCTTCAACCACCGAGCTTATCTTCAAGGACTGTCGTATTCCCAAGGACCGCATCATTGGTCGTCAGGGTACCGGTTTTATCACTGTGATGAAGACCCTCGATTCGTCCCGTCCGGGAATCGCGGCACTTGGTGTCGGTCTGGCACAGGGAGCGCTTGATGAGGCGGCGAGCTATGCCAAGCAGCGCGTACAGTTCGGCAAGCCAATCATAGCCTTCCAGGCAGTACAGCACATGCTCGCGGATATGGCCATCGGTGTCGAGTCCGCTCGTGCTCTGGTCTACCAGTCTGCAAAGCATATTGTTGCCCACCCGAAGGATATGTCAAAGGCATCATCCATGTGCAAGATCTATGCGACCGATGTGGCAATGAAAGTGGCTACCGATGCCGTTCAGGTACTTGGTGGTTACGGTTTCATGTCTGAGTACCCGGTCGAAAAGATGATGCGTGACGCAAAAATCCTGCAGATTTATGAGGGAACCAACCAGATCCAGCGCAATGTCGTGGGTCAGGAACTGAACAAGGAATACGCAAAGTAACATACTGTTCAGGGCAAAAAGCGTTTTCTGAATGAACATCTGCAATTCGCTGATACAGCGGGTTGCAGGTGATTCCGTTAAGCGTGTTACTCTCATATTCACCAGGCAGGTTATTCCATGAAAATTATTGTTTGTGTTAAACAGGTCCCGGATGCCAAGGATGTACGGCTTGATCCGGTAACGAATACGCTGGCCCGTGAAGGGGTCGAGTCTATCATGAATCCTTACGACCAACATGCCCTTGAAGAGGCTGTTTGTCTCAAGGAAGCACATGGTGGCGAGGTTATCGTGCTGACCATGGGACCTCCCCAGGCAGAAGAGATTCTGAGGCTCGCAATCTCATGTGGGGCGGACCGTGGTGTTTTGGTCTCAGACCGTGCTTTTGCAGGTGCTGATACCTGGGCAACTGCGTATACCCTTGAAAAAGCGGTTGAAACCCTCGGCGGTGCCGATCTTATCCTCTGCGGCAAACAGGCAATAGACGGAGATACCGCCCAGGTAGGCCCTGGCCTTGCCATGCGGTTGGATTTTCCTTTCGTTACCTGTGTTCAAAAAGTGCGTGAGGCGGATGATACCCGCATTGTAGTTGAGCGCATGATGGATGATGGCTATGATGTAGTCGAGGCTCCGTTGCCTGCATTACTTACGGTGGTAAAAGATATCAATGACCCTCGTGTGCCTTCATTGAAAGGAAAGATGAGGTCTAAAAAGGCCGAGATACAGACCCTCACTGCAAGCGATATCAATGCCGATCCTGCATGTATTGGTTTGCCGGGTTCGCCAACCCAGGTTGCCAATGTATTTCCTCCCCAGGCTCGGGGTGAACGTTCCATTCTCACCGGAACACTTGATGAGCAGATAGATCAGCTTGTCGATAAATTAACCCCGTATCTCTAGGCTGCAGGAGGAATTGACAATGTTAAAACTTAACGAAGAAGTCTGTATCGGCTGCGGTATTTGTGAATCGAGCTGCCCGTTTGCTGCCATTGAGATGGTAGCCGATTTGCCGGTTATAGGGGATTCCTGTACTCTTTGCGGCGCGTGTGTTGACAGCTGTGATGTCGAGGCACTGTCCATAGAAACTGCTGAATCATCCGGCGTTGCCGATATCAGTGAGTGGAAGGATATTTTTGTTTACTGTGAATTCCGCGGCGGTGTTTTAGCAACCGTATCGCTGGAACTTCTTGGAATAGGCAGAACACTTGCTGATATTCGTGGTGTTAAACTTTCTGCAGTGTTGATCGGCTCAGAAACCGGAGATGTAGCTGATACCCTGATTGGACATGGCGCCGATGTTGTTTACCGGGTTGATACACCTGAACTTGCCGGTTTTTCTGAAGACAGCTACACCAAGGTTCTTACCAGGCTGATCCTGGACAACAAGCCGGAGATCGTACTTGCCGGGGCAACTGCCATAGGACGATCGTTTATTCCTGCAGTTGCCACGACGTTGAACGCCGGGCTTACAGCTGACTGCACAAAACTGGAAATTCGTAAAGAAGATGGTGCGTTATTGCAGACCAGACCCGCTTTCGGTGGCAACATTATGGCCACCATAGTCTGTCCTGCCCATAGGCCGCAGATGTCTACTGTTCGTCCGAAGGTCATGAAAGCCCTTGAATTTGATTCTGCGCGAACAGGTGAAATAATAGATGTCGAAATCCCGGCAGCACTCGGTGAATCTCGAATAAAAGTCCTCGAGTCGGTTGTTTCCGAGGAGAGCAATGTCAATATTCAAGAGGCTGAAATCCTGGTTTCAGGTGGTAGAGGTCTCGAGAGTGAAAAAGGTTTTGCCCTTCTCAAGACACTTGCCGATTCGATGGATGCCAACGTCTCTGCTTCAAGGGCAGTGGTTGATGCCGGTTGGATTCCATATCCTCATCAGGTGGGGCAAACCGGTAAGACCGTAGCTCCAAAGCTGTACATTGCCTGTGGTATATCTGGCGCCGTACAGCATGTAGCCGGAATGCAGTCTTCCGAGACCATTGTGGCTATAAACCGGGATGAGAACGCTCCGATTTTTGATGTTGCCGATTTCGGTCTGGTTGGAGATATTCAAGAGATTATACCGAAACTTATACGCAAGATTGAAGAAAAGCGAGGTGCATGATGCTTGAAGGAAAAGTAGCCGTAGTAACGGGTGGCAGCCGTGGTATCGGCAGGGCAATCAGCCAGCGTCTTGCCGCCATGGGCGCTTTAGTGTATATCAATTACGTCAGCAGACCTGATGCAGCCGAAGAGACCTGCAGGATGATCACTGATGCTGGTGGTAAGGCTGAGGCTGTTCAGTTCAACGTTTCTGACGGTGAACAGGTTCAGGCGGCGTTCAAGACAATCGTCGCTGATGCCGGTTCAATTGATATCCTTGTGAATAACGCCGGTATTACCCGTGACGGATTGATGGCACGCATGAAGGAGAGTGATTGGGACGATGTGCTCACCACAAACCTGAAAGGTGCTTTCCTCTGCGCTAAAGCGGCCGCCAAGCCAATGATGAAAAAGAAATGGGGACGTATCGTCAACATTTCCTCCGTTGTTGGATCATCAGGCAACGCAGGCCAGGTCAACTACTCTGCGGCTAAAGCCGGTTTGGGTGGGTTGACCAAATCTATTGCCAGAGAATTTGCTTCGAGAAATATCACTGTTAACTCGGTTGCTCCTGGATATATTGTAACTGAAATGACAGAGACTATGACCGAAGCTGCTCAGGCTAAGATTAAAAGTGAAATACCGATGGCAGGCCTTGGCTCGCCTGAGGATATTGCCGGTGCAGTCGCCTATCTGGTATCTGAAGATGGGCGCTATGTGACCGGGCAGACCTTGCATGTCAACGGTGGCATGTATATGTAGTTTTCCCCTCAATAAGAAAAAAAATGTGGTAAATATCGCATGCTGCGGGTAAAAACCACTGCAGGTTGCACAGTTAACAAGAGAAGCTGCAACTGAAGAACAAAACCATATAGGGAGATAAGTAATGGCTATAGAACAAGAAATGATTGATATCATCGTAGAACAGCTGAGTGTTGAGAAAGACAAGGTTGTTCCTAATGCTTCTTTCGTAGATGATCTCGGTGCAGATTCTCTGGATCTCGTTGAGCTGATCATGGCTATGGAAGAGGGTTTTGATATCGAGATTCCTGATGAGGATGCTGAGAAGATCACCTGCGTTCAGGATGCAATTGATTACGTTCAGAAACTGAAGTAAGCAGGATATGTCGCCAGTCTCGATATCTGCAATCAGATATTGAGACTGATGGTGTAGATAACACTTAGGAGTTTCATTGTGAATCGTAGAGTTGTCGTTACAGGTATTGGCCTCGTAACTCCAATTGGAACCGGAGTCGATAAGGCTTGGAAAAATCTGATAGCCGGCGAGAGTGGCGTAGATCGCATCACCCGCTTTGATGCCAGTGAATTTCAGGTTCAGATAGCCGCAGAAGTTACAGACTTCGACTCAAAAGAGTTTATAGAGCCCAAAAAAGCCAAACATCTGGACCTGTTTGTTCAGTATGGTCTGGCTGCAGCAAAAATGGCTGTCGAGGACAGTGGTTTTGAAGTCTCCGATGAGAACTGTGAGCGAGTTGGTGTTATCACAGGCTGTGGAATGGGCGGACTGCCGACAATCACCAAGTATCATCAGGTGATGCTCGAGCGGGGAGCCAAACGTATCAGCCCGTTTTTCATCCCCATGGCTATTCCGAATATGCCGTCCGGACACATCTCCATGGAGATTGGCTCTAAGGGACCGAACCTCACTCTCACCACAGCATGTGCAGCCGGAACCCACGCAGTGGGTGAGGCATATCGGCATATCAAGTATGGTATGAGCGATGTTATCGTCACCGGCGGTATGGAAGGAGTTATCTGTGAGCTTGGCATTGGCGGATTCTCTGCCATGAAAGCCCTTTCCACCAGAAATGATGACCCCAAAGCCGCTTCACGTCCGTTTGATAAGGATCGTGATGGTTTTATCATGTCTGAAGGCTCCGGTATTCTCATTCTGGAAGACCTTGAGCATGCCCGCGCTCGTGGTGCCAAGATCTATGCAGAGGTTGTTGGTTACGGCTTAAGCAGTGATGCATATCACATCGCCGCTCCACCTGAAGATGGTGAGGGTGGGCAAAGGGCAATGAAAATGGCCCTGAAAGATGCTGGACTTGCCCCTGAAGATATCGATTACGTCAATGCACATGGAACCTCGACACCGCTCAACGATCGTTGTGAAACAACCGCGATTAAGTCGGTTTTCGGCGAACATGCCTATAAGCTTGCCATTAGTTCCACCAAGTCCATGACCGGTCATATGCTTGGTGCTGCAGGTGGAATCGAGTCTGCATTTCTGGCTTTATCGATTTATAACCAGGTCGCTCCGCCTACCATTAACCATGCTGAGCCCAGCCCGGAATGTGATCTCGATTACGTGCCGAATACGGCGCGTGAGATGGAAATCAATGCAGCGATTTCCAACTCTTTTGGTTTCGGTGGCACTAATGCGGTAGTTGCCATGAAGAAGTTCACTGATTGATTAGAGCTCGAGGGGATGTTGTGAATATTGTAATTGGTTCAGATCACGGTGGTTACGAGCTTAAGGAGCAGGTGAAAGATCTCCTTGCGGAGCTTGGTCATGAAATTACCGATGTCGGTTGTCACAGCCCTGAATCTGTAGATTATCCTGATATTGCTCAGGAGCTATCTGCACGAGTCGTGGATAAGAGCAGCAAATGTGGTATTCTCATTTGCGGCACCGGTATCGGCATGTCGATTGCTGTGAACAGGGATGAGCGAATTCGTGCTGCCCTGTGCCATGATGAATACACCGCTCGTATGAGCAGGGAACACAACGATGCAAATGTACTCTGCCTTGGAGCCCGTGTAAGCGGACTTGGTGTAGCAGATGCAATTGTGCGTGCCTGGTTAAGCACAGAATTTGCTGGAGGCAGGCACCAGCGCAGGATCGAGAAATTCAGCACTTTGTAATCGTATCGAAAGATAGTAATTATAGAGTATTGATGATGTACGAACCGCCTGTGTGTGCAATTGCACCTGCAGGCGGTTTTTTGTATGGTTTGCATAGCCAATCTGGTATATGACCGTTTATGCGGATGAAACGGGGGGACGGGCTTGAAATTGTTCTTATATCTTTAAGGAATGTGAGTGCAGTGAAGCTTTTAAGATTTCATTGGGGATTGAGGCCCGGTGAAGACCTGAGGAGGTCACATTATGAAATGCCCGTATTGTGGACATCTGGATAACAAAGTTATCGATTCAAGGCTGAATAAAGATTGTACTATAACGCGTAGAAGACGTTCATGTCTCGACTGCGATCAACGTTTTACCACCTATGAACGGCTTGAAGTTATGATGCCGGTTCTGGTGAAAAAGGATGGCAGGCGTGAATCCTGGGACAGGCATAAAATGGCTGTCGGACTTGAGAAAGCTTGTGAAAAGCGACCTATCAGTCGTGACAGGATAGATGAATTTGTTGATGATATTGAACATCGTCTTCAGGATATTGGTGCCAAGGAGGTTTCTTCCAAAATTCTCGGAGAATGGGCTATGGAGGAACTTTCCAAGCTTGATGAGGTTGCCTATGTCCGTTTTGCTTCAGTATACAGACAATTCAAGGATGTCAGCGAATTTATGGAAGAGCTGAAGACATTGCTTGATTCCAGACGTGAAGATGAACACTGAAAATAACGACAAGCGGTTTATGCGACTTGCCATAGACGAAGCTCGCAAAGGTCTTGGCAGAACTTCCCCAAATCCCTGTGTTGGAGCTGTTGTTGTTGCTGATGGTAAAATTATAGCAACCGGGTACCACAAAAAGGCAGGGACACCGCACGCAGAAATCCACGCGCTTCGTGCAGCAGGAGACGCAGCTCGTGGCGCCACGATGTACGTCACCCTTGAACCGTGTAACCATACCGGAAAAACTCCGCCGTGCAGTCATGCAGTTGCCAGGGCAGGTATTTCAAGGGTGGTTGTCGGCATGACAGATCCGAACCCCTTAGTTGACGGTACCGGTATAGACTATCTTCGAGATCACGGCATCACGGTTGTGAGCGGGATTCTGGAAGAGGAATGCCAGGAAATAAACAGACCATTTATCAAGCACGTCACCACTGGTCTGCCATGGATGGTAATGAAAGCCGGAGTATCCCTCGATGGGAGGCTCAACTATCAACAGGGAAATAGCGGCTGGATTACAGGTGCTTTATCTGGTGAGAAGGTTCATGAATTGCGTAATATCCACGATGCAATTTTGGTCGGCAGCGAAACCGTGGCAATTGATAACCCGTCTCTGACCACCAGACTGAAGCAGGGGGATGGTAAAGATCCCATCAGGGTGATCCTCGATAGAACACTGCGTCTGCCAATTGAAGCAAAATCGTTTAGTATAGAGTCTCAGGCCCAGGCATGGGTTTTCTGCAGTCATGACGCCGATAGCGGTAAACGGGCGCAATTGGAGTCAAAAGGTGTGCGGGTATTTTCGGTTCAAGGTAATGAAACAGGACTTGCCTTGCCTGAAGTTGTGGCGGTGCTTGGCAGGAATGGGGTGAATTCTGTGTTTGTTGAAGGCGGCGCAGCGATTCACGGTGCAATGCTCAGGCAGAAATTATATGATTATGCCTATCTTTTTGTCGCCCCAAGATTTGCCGGTGACAAAGGGGTTTCCCTCGTAACCGGCTATGAGGCCGCAGACCGCGATAGCTCAGTATCTTTACAGAATGTGCGCCATACCACCCTGGGGGATGACGTCCTGATTGCGGGTGAGATGCATTACCCCGGATAGAGTGGTTTATTGGCAGCCGAATCTTTCCTCTGTTTGCTTGAATGAATACCTCTAACCAGTTCCCCCCTGATAATACATCTGAACTAATCCTCCGGGTCATGTAGAACCGAATTTATAGTGGGGAGAGCCCTCTCAAGTCCACTTCTATTTTCAAAGGTCATGTGCAGAGTGACCTGGTCCTGTTCAAAAGATGTGCTGTGTTCGATTGTGCAATTCCCGGATAGCGGTAGTTGTGCTCGCCACCGTTCAAACTGCTCTTCTGCCTCCGAGAGTGTCGGGGATTGAAGTTTTTGGAGTTGCTGCAATAAAGAGTGGGCTTTTTGCGGGGTATTCATCTCGTGATGTTCCAGGACTTCCTTTATAACCGGGCTGTCAATAAAATCAGAAATGGTGCATCCGTTGCGGCCCGCAAGATCACGTAACAGCATAAGCATTCTGCGCTGTTTCCCGCCTCCAAGCTGTAATGTTTGAATGAGCTGGAAGCAGGCATCCCTGTCTGCAGGTTTCAGGCGAAGCAGTTCCCGGGCGCTGTTTTCTGCCAGGGCACCTGTATGTAATCCCGCCTGCATGGCAGGTGAAAGCTTGAGAAGATCAAGCGCACGTCTGACGAGATGCGGCTTTCCTGGAATGTCATTGGCCGCATAATATAGCTCACGTTGTTCCTCATCCAAATCGCGTTCGCACAGTGCGTGGAAGTGTGCCATTTCAATAGGAGAGAGTTGACCAATTCTACTGGAGTATTCTTCATAAATACAATTAAGAAGATTCTCATTTTCGATATGAGTCGGTAATACCCTGCATTGTACGGTATCAATGGTACCCAAGTCCCTCAGCGCAGATATTACCCGTGTACCTGTCACTGGTTCATAGCCGCCATTCTCTTGCTGGTGTACAAAAGGCAGATATACCTGGCCCAGCCTTTTGATGGACGAAGCGGCCTGTAGAATAGGGGCATTGGTATCGAGAAATGGATGAATGTCCCAGGTCGAGGAGAGCTAAGGGCGCCAATTGGAAGGGGCTGACAGCTGAATTGCACGTGCCCAATTATGGTAATGGTAGGAGAGTTAATGGAGCATGAGCAAATAATCGCTGGGATAATTCAGATTTTCAAAGGCTGAAAATGATAATTCCTGGCTGGGCCTGTTATATCACAACAGGCCTAGACAGGAACATCAAAATAGCAAGGGGAGATATTATCTGATTAGGTTGCAGGCGACTGTTTAATTGGTTGAATTAATCTTGTCACGTAAGATTCCGGACGGCTTAAAGGTGACTACTCGCCGTGCATCAAGAGTGAGTTCATCTCCGGTTTGTGGATTACGACCTCTTCTGGAGCTTTTATCTTTTACGTTAAACTTGCCAAACCCGCTGAGTAAAAGGTCTGAGCCATCGATTAACGCGTGTTTTGAGATCCTCAAGAATGCTTCAACAGATTCAGTCGCTTGAGCCTTAGTCAGCCCCTCGTGATTTTTGTAAACCTGTTGTACGATATCAGCTTTAGTGAGAGTCATATCTTCCTCCTTAATATGCTGTAATAGTTCTGCAACCTGTAATTATGATATCCGTTCGATTCATAAAGTCAATGTTGCCTAGCAAATAAATTAAAAAATTTTCACGGAATTACCGCAGACTTAAATGCGGATGGGAAGGATTACCGTAGAGTTTGTACTATCTATTCCTTCCCAGTAACATATAGACATTGTACCACAAAGTGCCATAGCTGGAAAGATGAACTTTTAACGCCTGAATCGGAAAACGCTATGGAAAATAGTAGTTAGGACGATAATGCAGATGGTAAGCAAGCGGCCAAAAATGAGAGGGTTTTGAGGGGCTGGGGAAGAAATGGTACCTCTCAGGTAGGGTGTGTGAGAGTCTGAAAATTAGCCGGGAGGTAGATACAAAAAAAATAATTATTTTTATTCATTGAAATGAAAAAAGAGTTGGTCAGGTTCAAAACCACTGGAGCGAATATCGGATGAGCAGAGATGCTCCAGTGGTGGCACACGAAGAAAAGATGATGTGTTATTGTTGGCTCTAGACAACGCTGGCTATCTTAAAGATCGGCAGATACATGGCGACGACAAGTCCACCGATCATACCACCGAGAAAGACCATCATGAAGGGCTCGATCATTGCGGTGAGATTGTCAACGGCTTGATCAACCTCATCGTCATAGAAGTCGGCAATCTTTTCAAGCATTGTATCAAGAGCACCGACTGACTCGCCGACATTGATCATTTGCACGACCATATTGGGAAAGACACCACTTTCCTCAAGTGGTTCTGCGATAGGACGACCTTCAGCAATGGAGTCACCTACACGAAAGACAGCTCGTTCAATAATTCTATTTCCTGCGGTCCTGGCCACCACCTGCAGCGCTTCAAGAATTGGAACACCCGATTGGAGCATGGTGCTCAGGGTGCGGGTAAACTTGGCTACAGCAACTTTGCGAAGAAGAACACCGACTACCGGCATCTGCAGAAACACCTTATCGAAAAACAAGGAACCTTTGTCGGTGGAGTAGATTTTTTTGAAAATTACACCACTGAGCACCAGGCCTATTATCATGTAGAAGATATTGTTTTTAAAAAAATCACTCATGTCTACAACAATCTGGGTAGGAGCCGGTAGGGTGGAACCAAAATCAGCGAACATCGATTTAAATACCGGGACAACAAAGACCAGGATAACTGCCAGAATGAGAAAGGAGATGGCCAGGCAGATGGTCGGATAGGTCATGGCGCCTTTGATACGCTTCTTGAGAGCCATGGCTTTTTCCATGAAAACGGCCAGGCGGGAAAGAATCGTATCGAGGATACCACCGGTTTCGCCGGCCTCGATCATATTAGTGAATAGTTTATCGAAAACCTTGGGATGTTTACGCATGGAATCAGCAAGCGTAGAGCCGGACTCGACATCGACCCTGATATCTTTGAGAACGTTTTTGAAAGTGGCATTACTCTGCTGCTTTTCAAGAATTTCCAGGCATTGCACGAGAGGCAGACCAGCATCGATCATGGTGGACATCTGGCGGGTAAAGACAACAATGTCCTTACCGGTAACCTTAGGTTGGAAAAGTTCAACATTTTCAAACAGGTCTTTAGGCTTTTCCTTGACGACTGGGTTGGTAATACGCAGTCTTTTTACCTGGGCGAGAGCAGCCGCTTGATCAGGGGCCTCTATTTCTCCTTTCCGTTTTTCTCCAAAGGAATTTTTTCCTTTCCAAATGTAGACAGGCATGCTTCTCTCCCGGTGGATATGTTAAACTAAAGTCGCTAACGAATTCTCATGGAAATCGAACACATCTAAACGATAGAATTTGCAAGGCACTATATTACAAGATTTTAAAGAATACAAGAAAACTAGCATCTTTGGCCTGCTTATCCTGTTGAAATTATTGTATCGTTGCAGTAAGCATTGTGATTATACTTTCTGTAGTGTGTTGATTGGGCATGAAGACGGACAGCGTGCAGTGAATTTATAGGTGGAGTTGAGGAAAATTTGCAAATAAACTGTTTTGTGTTGTTTGAAAAATGATTATCTGTTAATTTGTTGTGTTCTGAAATTGAGCGGCTGAACTGTACCATGGTCGGCGAGTTCGCTGACCGCGTCCTTTTGCTTTTCGTTAGCAGATGGGTGTAGGTTTGTATATCGAATCGGAGGATTTTTATCATGCAGAAAGAAACTGCAGCGAGCTATAAAGAAAGAAATTTCAAACCTGTTGTAGAAAAATGCGACGGTTGCGAAAGGATGGTTGAAGAAGAAGGTACCAAATTCTGTCAGAGTTACCTGAACCCTGATGCAAAATGGCGTTTGGGGATTTGCAACTTTGCAACCCATGCCAAGCCTGAAATCACTGTCACCAAAGTCAGGGTTAACCCACTGAAGGCAGCGAAGAGAGCCTCCAAGGGCAAGTAATCGCTTTTTCACAGGGTTTTCCGGAAAAGAAAATGGCCGTATCGCACATGCGATACGGCCATTTTTTTTTGTTTCCCCAAAACAGGTTGCGGCGGAACCCTGCTGAACTTCGCCGCAACTCTGCTGAAGCTTATCTTCTGCCTACACCTGTATAGGTAAACCCTTTGCGTATAACCTGCTCCGGCAGGTAGACATTGCGCAGGTCGATGAAGACGTCCCCACGCATGATTGATTTAAGCTGATCGAGGTCAAGGGCCCGGTACTGGTTCCATTCAGTCAGGAGGATCACCGCATCAGCGTCTCTGCAGGCATCATATGCATCTTCGGTATAGTTGATTGCCGCAGGCAGCAGATGCCTGGCCTCGTCCATACCCTGTGGGTCGTGGGCTTTGATTTTGGCACCTTTTTCAATGAGGGCAGGCAATATCGTTATAGAGGGTGCGTCCCGCATATCATCTGTTTCAGGTTTAAAGGTAAGCCCAAGCACGGCGATGGTCTTACCCGCCTCGCTCCCACCCAGGGCGTCGCGTATTTTTTTGACCATCTTGGCTTTTTGGGCGGCGTTCACTTCCACGGTCGCCTCGACAACCCTGAGGCTCTGACCATGTTCCTGGGCGATTCTCATCAATGCCAGGGTATCCTTTGGGAAGCAACTGCCGCCGTAACCAGGACCGGGATGGAGGAACTTTGAGCCGATTCTGCCGTCCATGCCGATACCTTTGGCAAGGGAGGTGACGTCTGCTCCGATGGAGTCGCAGAGCAGAGCAATCTCGTTGATGAAGCTGATCTTGGTGGCAAGAAAGGCGTTTGCTGCGTATTTCGTCAGCTCGGCGGTTCTGATATCGGTTTTAACGATTGGGGTCTCACGGATGTAGAGAGGTTTGTAGACTTCTCTCAGGATCTGTTCGGCATCCTCTGTTTCAACGCCTATCACTACCCGATCGGGGCGCATAAAGTCGTTGATTGCGGCTCCCTCACGCAAGAACTCCGGGTTGGAGGCAACGTCGAACTGAGCCTCGGGGTTTACCTCGCGAATAATACGGGCCACCTGATCCGCGGTACCAACTGGTACCGTGGATTTATCGACAATTACTGTATAGTTCCGAATCAACGGGGCTATTTCCCGGGTAGCCTCAAAGATGTACGTGAGATCAGCATACCCATCGCCACGGCGGCTGGTTGGGGTGCCCACAGCGAGAAAAATCGCTTCAGCCTGGGGGATTGCCTCCTCGAGGGAGGTAGTGAATTTGAGTCGGCCTTCCTGGAAGTTCTTTTCGACCAGTTGATCAAGGCCCGGTTCATATATCGGTATCTCACCGTTTAACAGCTTTTTGATCTTGATCTCGTCCTTGTCGACGCAGGTGACGTGATGGCCGAACTCGGCGAAGCAGGTTCCAGTTACAAGGCCGACATATCCTGTGCCGATCATCGTGATTCTCATCGTTTCTCCCGTGTATTCTGATGTTCTTTGTTAAATATGAAATAATTAAACTGAGTCAACTCTGTTTACTTTTGATTTCGGACAATGAGCTTAAAAAAAAGCAGTTTAAGAATATTCTACTTTCTCTGGCCAAAAATTGCGGTTCCGACCCTGATTATAGTGGCACCTTCTTCAATTGCCACGTGATAGTCGTTCGACATCCCCATGGAGAGTTCAACCCGGCGTTCATTGGCGAACAGCCCTTTGCCGGCCAGGGAGTCAGCGAGTTGTTTGAGTTGCCTGAAGTATGGTCGTGCATCTTCAGGGTCGTCGGTAAAGGGTGGCATGGTCATCAGTCCGATTACTTCAAGGTGTGGCAGTTGACCTATCTCGCGAAGGAGCTGCTCCGTCTGTTGTGCTGCCATGCCGGATTTTTTTTCATCTTCCCCTATATTGACCTGCAGCAGGATCTTCATTGAGCGACCCAGGTCTTCAAGATGACGATTGAGGGTATTGGCAAGTTTAAAACTATCGATAGTTTCGATGACATCGAAGATCCGTGCGGCGATTTTTGCTTTATTCCGCTGCAGGTGGCCAATGAAGTGCAAAGTGCATTTGCCGCCGAGTTGGGCGGCTTTTTCTTCAGCTTCCTGAATGTAATTCTCACCAAAGACAGTGTGACCAGCTGCATACGCCTCTTCGATAGCAGTTACGGGGAAGCGTTTGGAAACAGCCACCAGTTGAATCTCGTCAGGTTCACGCCCGCAAGATAACGCGACTGTATTAATTTTATCGTATATTGCCTTCAGATTTGTATCTATGCTCATTGTAATTTTCCTGTTGTTGGCAGATTGAGTTGAAACACCCTAATGGCGTTACGGGTCGTCTGCCTGGCGATGTCGTCTAAATCCATGCCACGCAGTTCTGCAATACAGGCTGCGGTGAAAATGACATTGCCCGGCTCATTTCGTTTACCTCGCAGGGGGTGAGGAGATAGGAAGGGGCCGTCCGTTTCAACCAGCAGTGACTCAAGCGGTATTGCCCTGGCGACGTGCTGAAGTTCAGTAGCATTTTTAAAAGTGACTACGCCGGGGAGTGAAATATGAAGACCAAGGTCAATAACCTCCCGGGCAAGACCGATGTCACCTGAAAAACAGTGCATAATACCGCCGTTTTCTGTCGCGCCGGATTCTTTGAGGAGCTTGAGGGTATCCTGGTGTGCTTCCCTGTCGTGAATCACGATCGGCAGTCCGAGTTCTCTGGCAAAAGAGAGCTGTCTGGCAAAGTGACGACGTTGATTGTCTGCCGCTGAATACTCTTTTACATAATCAAGGCCGATTTCTCCATAGCCGACTATGTGTTCTCTCTGTTTTTCCACCAGGTCTCCAAGTGCCAGGTAGGTTTTATCGGTAACGTTGTCGACATCATGGGGGTGTATGCCGATGGTGGCGGAGATGTTTTGATGGGCGGCAGCAAGTTCTGTGGCTCTTATCGAGCTTTGCAGGTCGATACCTATAGTTATGATATGACCTATTCCGTGTTGTTCAGCACGGGCCAGCACCTCATCAAAATCTTCCTGGTATGCATCCATGTCGAGGTGACAATGGGTATCTATAAGTTTAACCCCACTGGAAAGTTCAGGGAAAATAATTTTTCGTTTAGACACTACGTTTACTCCATTTATAAGGTAACAGCGCCTGATAATGTTGTACGGCGTGTTGGTTTATTAATAAAAGATCGCCGCTACTATAAGCGCATATTCCGCGAATTGAAAGTGGCCAGTAGGAAACTCAACACGAATTTAATATAAGTCGATCGGGAAGAGAGAACCATTTTGCCTTTATGGGTCGATATGAAAAAAAATCAGATAGGAAACACGATGGGCGAGGGGCAGGGACCACTGATAACCGGCGTATGAATTTGAAAGAAAAGAAAAAAATATCTTCATATACCAAAAAAACTATCGTATAGTCCTTTCAGCAAGTTTTAACTACCTTCCGGCCCTGGCGGGCTTCATACTGTTAGTGAAATTTGCAGAAGTGAGGGGAGGTGAGTTCATGTAGACCGGGTGATGTTCGGCTTAAGTTAGAGGTTATAACCCGAATGAGAATTTTCATTGCATATCCTGTCACCATTTCCGTGTATTACACGGTATTACAGACACCAAGGAAATAACAGCAAACCGTACCATATGCCCCCAACCACGAAGAGGTAAGCAGCATGAATTATGGGATTGTCAGTCAGGAACAATTAGAACAGATAGATACTCTATTAGCAGATAAGCTGATCAGTCTTGGTGTCGATTGTGTGATCATAATTGACATGGCAGGAAACATCATCACTGCGAAAGATAACGGTGAAAACAAGTATGACGTTTACTCCTTTGCGGCACTGGCTGCCGGAAATTTTGCCACTGTAGATGCAATGGCCAAACTTGTTGGTGAACAGGAGTTTTCATTACTTTTCCATAAAGGTCAGGATTCCAATATCCATTTTAGCAAGATCGACGATGAGTTATTACTGATTTCAATGTTCGGTAAAGAAATATCGCTAGGATTTTTACGCCTGAATGTGGTCGATGTAATAGAAAAGATTCGCAAGATTTGGGAAAAGCAATAGTCACTCCACAGAGGTTGTTCATGTCGCAGGCAGGCGCTTTGCCGGCAGCAGAAGTTTCAAAGTAGAATGTGGGAGGTGGAGCGTTGAGCTTTATTAATCTAAAAGACAAAGTCGTTCAGGTAAAGATCGTTTACTACGGTCCTGGCAGGTGTGGTAAAACAACCAACCTTGAATACATAAACACTGCTTACAGAAAACAGATTGTCTCAGAGATGGTGAGTTTAAAGACCCATGGAGACAGAACATTGTTTTTCGATTTTCTGCCGTTTGATATGGGGCAAATCAAGGGATATGACATAAAAATACAGCTTTATACCGTACCAGGTCAGGTGAAATACAACGCCACACGTAAACTGGTTTTGCGCGGCGTGGACGGTATTGTTTTTGTCGCTGATGCAATGGCAAAACAGAGAGAGAAGAATATCCGCTCCCTGAACCAACTGCATGAAAATCTCCAGTCATATAAAGAGTCGATTTTCAATATTCCGCTTGTTATGCAATATAATAAAGTCGATTTGAAGGAGCATGGCATAGAGATACTGCCAACTGAGGTCCTGCAGAATGATTTGAACAGCAGGCTGAAAGTTCCATATTATGAAGCGAGTGCCATCACCGGGTATAATGTTGCCGAGACATTGAAGAAAATAATTTCTTCCACTGTTGTTTCGATTCAGAAAAAATTACTCTAGAGGGAATAGGCGGTGGAACAGTATACAGAGAGTCAGTACGATGATGACCTGACAATAGATAATGAAGAGTACGATGATTCTTTTGAAACAAGCGATTTTGATCTATTTGCGTTTGCAGGCGAAGATGACTCTCCAATATCTCGTTTAAAAACTCTGGTACTATCCCTGGATTGGGAAATTACTGATACCGTTCTACAGCAATTCAACGACGAAATAGTTGACCTCAAAGATGTATGGGCAGATGACAAAATCAACATGGTCTATCTGCAAGCACTTGAAAAGATAGGGAAATATATCTATCGAGAAAAGGCGGATGCTCATCCTAAATCCATCAGGCTGCTTCTCAATATGTACTACAATCTCGAACGTATTGTTCTCTCTGATGAGTTGGATGCCGCCGAGAAGAAGCAGATCTTGATTCAGGATGTTCGCCGCTTTGAAAAACTCAAGAAACTCATCTCTGGCCCGGCGCTGGATGAAGAGGTGCCGGTAGATGAGCGTGGTGGTGTTATGGAACCAGATGTAGCTGAAGTGGTGGTTGAGCAGCAGACAGCTCCAGAGCTTTTTGAACTGAAAGCTCTGGTTTTTGGGATTGACTGGGAAATTACGGAGCAGCAACTCCTTGAATTACGTAATGAAGTGAAGAACCTGCAGCAGGTATACGCAGATAGCAGGCCGAGGCTGGTATTTCTTCAGGGAATCGGCACGATCGGCACCTATATACGAAAGCGTAAAGTAGATTCCCATCCCGATGCTTTTAAGATTCTCAGATCTTTTTTTGATGGACTGGAGAAAATTGTTCAGACTCCGGGGATAACCCTTGATGAGGAGAAGAAAGTCCTGATCCCCGAGGTGAGGAAGTTCGAAGCCTTCAAGAAGATAATTGAAGTAGAAAAATCCGCCCCCAAAAAGGAATTCGCACCTTCAGCGTCAGGCCCAATAGAGGCTGCGGCATCAGTAACACCTGCAATTGCGCCTGCTTTTTCTGATCTGCCTGATGATGGTGTTCGAGGTTTTCAGGAAGAGGAAGAGGCTGCTGCACTTGGTGCCGATAACTCCGCAAATGTAGATGCACGATTAAGCAGCTTTTTTGGCGATGGACAAAAGGCTGCAGGTGAAAAGCCGGTTCAGGCAAAGCGGAGTACCGAAGAACAAGAAGCGGAAAAATTCAGTGCTGCTTTCTTCGGCGCGGATACGGGAACTGATGAGCCTTGCCTCACAATAGATCGTGAGGCCGCACTCAAGGGTGTTGAGGTGGAGACGGATGCTGATGACGATTCGGACGAGGAGCGATTGCCCGCATTCGGTGGTGATATTGCTCCGGCATTAGCCGATTCTGATGAAATCAGCTCTTTCAGTGAGCAAGAATTGTCAGAAGCTTCTGTTGCTGCGCCTGCAGAACCTGCGGCGGAACTCAGAGCTGAGGTTCCTGCTATGCCTGTGGTGGCAAAAAAAGAAATTGTTGAACCATTCTCTGAGCCTGCTACTGAGCCGGTGGTGGAACCATCTGCCTCGACTGTTGATTCGGCAGAAGATGAGATCGATGATCGGCTGGCATCATTTTTTGACACAGACGACGGTGGTATCGCTGCTCAGTCAGCCCCATCTTTTTCCAGTACACCTGCTGAACTTGCTTTGCAGGGTGTCGATGTCGAGACAGATGGAGACGAGGATAATGACATTGAGTTGGAGCCTATTACCGGACCGGCACTTGGCGGATTTGAGCCTGAGCCTGAGCGGGGGCCTTCACCTGCTTTTGAATCTGCGCCTGCCCTTCAGGTAATTGAACCCGCACCCGAAGAAATTCAACAGCGAGCTCCAGTCGAAGAAATTTTTGAGGAACCTGTTGCTCAGTCGGAGCCGGCACCTTTTAAGCCTGCTCCCGCTTTTGCCGACCTCGAAAATATCGAAGAGGAAAGTCCTGAAAGAGACCAGCCGGAAAGTGATATTGAGTCCGAAGTTGTCAGTGAGGTAGAGAGTCAGCTCGACCAGTTCTTTAATTTCGAAGCGCCTGCCCAGGCTGAACTGCCGCCCGAGGAGGAGCAGGTAGTTGTCGAGTCTGCGAACGAGGAAGTAGAACCGGTTGTTGCTCCTGAGGTAGTTGAAGCAGATATCATGGAGGCATTACCACCGGATGAACCTTTTGCAGCCGAACCTCAAGAGGACGAAATTGTCTTTGATCTGGCTGAAGAAACTGAATTTGTGGTTGAAGACCTTTCTGTCGAGTTCGAACCAGAGGCAGAAGAGATCAACGTACCCGCCGAAGCTGCTGAAGAGGCTGTCGCCGAACAGGTCGAGGAACCTGTTATTCAACAGCAGACCGAGAGATTCGCAGAACTTCAGGGCTGCATCCAGTCGCTTGAATTGCAGCTCGACGATAGCATTATTACCGGCCTTTATTCAGAACTGAAGCAACTGCGGGAGAGTGCGGTAAACACTTCTCTTGAGAAAAGTTATCTGCAGCTTATTTCTACCGTGTGTCAGCACATAGATAAGTTCAGGTACGATTCAGATGACAGATCAAACGGTTTACTGCAGGCTATACTGAGTGATCTGCAAAAATCATCTGTTGTTGAGCCTGCCGCGGCGCAGGAAACATTGCTGACCCACACCGGTAATGTCTTGCAATGGCAGCATGAGATGCTTTCTGAGGCGGCAGAGGCCAGAGCCGCGCGTAAAGTATCTCATGAGCAAGAACAACCTGTTGCAGAAAGCTATCAGACTGAAAAAACTGCAGCAACCCCGCAACAGCTGCTTTCTGATCAGCAGTTGGCCGATGTGGTCCGTCGTGAGATCGATATGCTCCGGGATACCTTGAAACGAGAGATAAACGAACTCCGTAAGGCAATGAATAACAAGTAATCGCTTTCAATGCGCCAGTGCAGCAGGCTGGGTAATGAGGTCGAAAAGAGAAGAGGGCTTGATCTGAAAAAGATCAAGCCCTCTTTTTTATTGAGGATATAACCAGTGACCCTGGCTCATTCGGCTACCGGTAAATAGCCCGGAATTTGAAAGGTTCGCTAGCCAGCCAGACTTGAGCCTTAAGCTACTTCCCGCCTTCCTGGCCCATTTCTCCTCACTTTCTGAAGATGAAAATCAGCGGTAATTAATAAGTAATACGAAAGAATTATAAGTGCAGGTTGGCTGGCCTTTAGAAATGCCTGGGGCTGGATTTATCTGATCCAGGCCACGAAAGTGAGAATAGCGTACACGATGAGCCAGACATAAAGAAACCAGAGCAATGCCCTGTAGTATCTGTTTTGATTTCGGGCATAGAGCAGGGCAACGACAAAAAGCAGCGGGTAGACTACACCTGCAAAGAGCGGGTGAAAATAGCGCAGCAATTCCTGCAGGCCAAGAAAAAACCAAGGACCGGAGATGTAGGTTACGCCAAGCTTTTCAGGTTCTATGGGTGCGGCCGTGAAAAAGCAGAATACTGCGATAAGGCAGATAGCCACTGTATGATCTGCCACTTGTACCCTGTAGCGCCGCAGATGGTCCCAGGCAAGTATCAGCCAGAGTATATCAAGGCTTATCATATGGTGAACGTAGACTCTCTGCATTCCCCGATTCGAAATATCGAAGAGCAGGGAGTTCAGGGTATCACCCATGAAAGGGATGGTTTTCAGGATTGCCTCGGCGATCATGCCCGCTGAGAAACCGGTACTGTCAGCGCGTAGCACGTAGCCGGTAAACAGCAGGAAGAGGCCGACAGTCATCGAGAAAATGAGCAGGGCCCAGTCGCGGAATGAATATTTTTGTGCCTCTCCGTAAACGGCAATAAGGTGAACGCAGCCAAGTAGGAAGAATGCCTGGCTTGAATAAAAATGGAGTGAACGAAAAAACTCACCAAAGGGTATGAGCAGGTCTATAGAGCTTACAGAATAATAGGGATCGGCCACATCATATTGCAGACCGACTACAACTCCTGAGAGAAGAGACAAATAGAGGCTGACAAGGCACCAGGCCCCCCATTTGAGGGACTTGAATTTTAACCACATCATTTGCGCCGCAGCCGTTTGAGGAGGCATGGAGGAGGAGTCCATCAGGTGGTCACCACGTAATAGGGTGCGGTATCACGTTTTTCCACGGAATAGACGGTTAAGTGCTCCTTGGCCGGGCCGTGAAGAACAGTACCACCTGGTGAAAAACGTGACTGGTGGCAGGGGCACTCAAGCACGCCGTCTTTTTCGTGATAATTAATTTTACACCCGAGATGAGTGCATTTTCGTGATACCGCCCAGCAACCATCTTTCTGGTCAAAAAGGATGAAATCGTTATGACTCAGCACGCCGTTGGTTGGTTTACTGCTGTGGATTTCCACCAGCTTCGGTCGCCTGGGGACTTCATATCCGATAAATTTCAGCAATGGGTAGAGCAGGGCAAGCAGTCCTGTAGCAAGAACTGTCCTGCGTGTCTGCAATTTCTTTTTTCGCAATTCTGTTTTTGAACCTGACTGATCGACCATACTGCTATTCAGCTAATTACTCTATCCGGGTTAATCTGTGATTAAGCAAATTTTTCCTTCAACATCCGGGAAACATGAGGTGGCACCATGCTATCCACATTGCCGCCGTGGCGGGCTGCATCTCGAATAATTGAGGAACTGATAAAAATCCAGCGCAATCCAGGCATCAGGAAGATGGAGTCGACTTCGCGCTCGAGTTTCCTGTTCATCAGTGCGAGCTGGAACTCGTAGTCAAAATCGGAAACAGCACGGAGACCGCGAATGATAGCAGTGGCTTTGCGGTTTGCAGCGTATTCAACCAGGAGACCTGAGGCAGAGTCAACCTCGATACGATCGCCTTCATCGGAAAATGATTCACGTATCATCTCCATCCGTTCCTCGAGGGTAAATAAGGGGCTCTTGGAAGGGTTGAGTGCGATGGTGACTATGACCTTGTCAAAGAGGTTGAGCCCTCTTTTAATGATATCGATATGGCCAAAAGTAATGGGGTCGAATGTGCCGGGATAAATGGCAATTGTGGGGCGTGTAGGTACAGGAGTGCTCATGAACGAACCTCAGTTTCGGTTAGGTGACGCGGAGAGTAGAGCCAGAATCCAGTTTCACCATAGATTCTTTGATCAGTCAGGTTCAGTACACCACAACATTCGGGCAATGATTCAGAAGAACGCTCTTCGGCAACTACCAGGCATGACCCGGATAGAATCTCACCATTACCCAGATATTCCAGAACTTTAAGTGATAACCCTTTGGAATAGGGTGGGTCAAGGAAAATAAGGTTGAATGGCTGGCTTTTGCCGAACTCTGTGACCTGCGGCGGAATCCCTTTGCGAAGGTCATAGCGGATAGCAGCTACTTTGCAGTCGTGCTGTTCAGGTCTGCAGGCAGCTATATTGCGATGGATTATATCTAGGGCCTGCTTGTTCTGTTCGACAAGAATAACTTCAGTCGCTCCCCTGCTGAGAGCTTCGAGGCCGAGTGCGCCTGTACCTGCAAAAAGGTCGAGTACCCGAAGTCCATCGAAGGTGTCAACTTTACCTCTCAGGATATTAAAAAGAGATTCTCTGGCCCGATCTGAAGTCGGCCTGATATTTTGTGTCTGGCCGGGCGGGGCGACAAGTTTGCGCCCTTTGGCCCATCCGCTGATAATTCTCAATGTCTTCTGTCAGGTATATATAAGGGTAAAAGCCTGGTGTTTCAGCTTAATGAAAAGAAGATTCTTTTCTAAGTTAAAATGGCGATGTGAGTAAGGAACACGGGCTAAAGAACATCAGACTCAAGGTATGTTGATGGGCTCGACGTCATACTTCTTTCACCTGACTCCCTTCTTGGTATTTTTTCGATTTTACGGGGCTTGCTTATGGTCCGCTTTCCCGTCGGTGCCCTGCACCGCCAACCGTTTGAACTGACGATATATACCATAAATCGGACCGGAGGGTATATAAAGCGCCGCGATCACAAATAGCATAACCTGAGGTTCGGCAGCAATAAGAATAAAGACAAGAAGACAAAATACCAGCAACTGAAAATTCCGCCTTTTGCTCATCTGGGGTGGTTGCTTGAAGCTCAGATACATGTGGTTTGAGACCATCAGGTACGAGAGAGAGTACACTAAAATGAGCAGAGAAATATGGGTTACTGCTCCGGGAATACCGAGGAAATTGCAGAAAAGTACAGAAGAAGAGATTGCACCGGCAGCGGCAGGACAGGGCAGGCCGATAAAGTTCTTCGATGTGCCGGGTTGGGAGTTAAACCTGGCGAGGCGAAGGGTGGTCGTGGCAACGTATAAAAAAGCGGCCAGCCAACCGTACCTGCCATATGGCTGAAGCGCCCAGAAGTAGGCAAGCAGGCCGGGGGCAACACCAAAAGAGACAGCATCACAGAGTGAGTCCAGTTCCTTGCCGAAGGTACTGGTTGTTCCTGTCATCCTGGCTACACGGCCATCGATCCCGTCGAAGACCGCAGCAACGATGATCGCTACGGCAGCCACGGTGTATTCGCCTTTTACGGCGCTGAGGATGGAATAAAAACCACAGAACAGGCTGGCTATGGTGAACATACACGGCAGCGGATAAAACTTGGAACTCATCTCCTGCTCAGGTTGGCTCATATTTCATCTCTTAGGTATTTAGCGGTGAGTAATATTACGGTCGGTGCCCGACCAGTTGAAATTACCGAGAGTATAAAGGATGGATTGGTAAAAGGCAAAGTAATCGGCTTATTAAAAAACTGCAGGAAAAAGCGGTGGATGTTGGACATAACGGCAGGTTGGACGTGGGACGTTGGAGGTGGGACGTAACTGCTACTGCAGGGAAAGGCGTGTGAGGTGGTAGGTGTGAAGGGAGAGGAGAGACTGCAACAGCGAACAGCGAACTGCGACTGCAGAAAAGGCGTGGGAGGTGAGAGGAGTGAGGAGGAAGTGTTTTTTCACCTAACCCCTCACACCTCACTCCTTACAATTATTTTGTCGTTTCAGGCGTTTTTAAACGAGCCAGGATAGTCTCGCCGGCACGTACCTTCTGCCCCATCTGGACATGAATTTCAGAATCGGCAGGAAAGTAAAGGTCAACACGGGAGCCAAATCGAATCAAGCCCATGCGTTCACCTTTTTTAATCGTGTCACCATTTTCGAGCCAGCAGATAATGCGGCGGGCAATAAGCCCGGCGATCTGCACGAAGGCTACCTTATGGCCGGCGCTGGTTTTCATAACCGTGCCACAATATTCGTTTTGCAACTCACCTTTTTCTGTATCTGCGGCGTAGAATTTGCCGGGTTGATAGACAATGCGCTCCACTGTGCCGCTCATTGGATTGCGGTTCACATGAACATTGAAAACATTCATGAAGATAGAGAGCTTAAACGCCTCGCCACCGGTGAAGGTGTCGTCCTGAACCTTTCTGACAACGATAATCTTCCCGTCTGCAGGTGAGATAAGTGCATCCTCATCTTCGGGCACGAACCGTTCCGGATCTCTAAAAAAGCTGAGCACAAAAGCTGTGAGCAGCAGGCCGACCAACGCCAGCAGGGTGTACCCGAGCAAAGCAAGCACAATGGTGACAAAAGCCATAAAGCCGATAAAGGGATAACCCTCAAGGGCAACGGGGACTTTAGGTTTTAACATGGATATTCCTCGAATATGTGTAAAGTCAGATTACTTGTAAACTCAGCTGGTTGCGTGAGGAGTGAAGCGAGAGGGGAAATGCCTGAATAATGTGTTCTATGAAGACTATCGCTAACACATCGCATTTGCGAGACGTTTACTTCCAGATGAATGTAAACGTCTCACTCCTCGTCACTCACTCATGACAATCCCAAAGTGAGACTCATTGCGAATCACGATATATAACACACTGCGTCAGGCTTACTAAGCGGTAGTTTTGACAAATAGCAAGAAAGAACAAAATTACTTATTTCTTTTTGTCTGCCCTGGCCATGGCAATGGTACCGGTACGAATAATTTCTTTGATACCGATTGGGCGCAATATATCGATAACAGCCTGTATTTTTGAAGCAGGGCCTGTTACCTCTACCGCGTAACTCTTGGCGCTGACATCCACCACCTTGCCGCGAAAAATATCAATAACACGCAGAACTTCAGCTCGTGTTGTTGATTCCGCCTTGACGCGAATGAGCACCATCTCACGTTCTACATATTCTTTTTCACTGATGTCAGTCACCTTGATGACATCAATAAGCTTATGCAGCTGTTTGGTGATCTGCTCGATAATGGAATCATCACCCCTGGAAACCAGGGTAAGGCAAGAAATTCCGGGCTCAAGGGTCTCTGCCACACAGAGACTTTCAATATTGTAGCCACGACCGCTGAACAGACCAGTCACCCGCGACAATACACCCGGCTTATTCTGCAGCAGAACCGATATTGTATGACTTTTCATATAGTTATCCTGTATCATTCGCGCCAACTAAACACGAAATTTATCTCTCAAATCTCTCAAAATCTGTATGACGAAGTTGTGCTGGTTTTTGCATTTACCAATCAATCCGCCAGTACTGTCAAGATGCGCCGATATTTTGGCAAGCACTTCTGTCCGCTATAGCCGTACCTATGCGGACAAGAAGTGATCGGCAAAAGATGGGTGCATATTGGCAGTGCCCTACACCAGAAGCATTTCGGTATTCGCCTTCCCCGCCGGCACCATCGGATAAACACCCTCCTCCCGATTAATATTGAAGTCCATGACAACGATATTATCGGTGGCGAGCGCCTCCTTGATTACCCCTTCGACCTCGCTCTTCTTGGTAGCCCTCAGGCCGACTGCGCCAAAAGCCTTGGCGAGTTCAACAAAGTCGGGTGCGACCTCCATAACAGTGGAGGCATAGCGCTTATTGTAGAAGAGCTCCTGCCATTGACGAACCATGCCGAGATAATTGTTATTGAGAATGGCCACCTTTACCGGCAACCCCTGCTGCTTGGCTGTGGCAAGTTCCTGAATGTTCATCTGGATAGAGCCGTCACCGGCCACATCGATAACCGTCTTGTTCGGAAATGCCATCTGCGCACCAATTGCCGCAGGTAAACCAAAGCCCATGGTGCCGAGGCCACCGGAGGTGACGAAATGGCGGGGTTTATCAAAACGGTAATATTGGGCCGCCCACATCTGGTTCTGGCCTACCTCGGTGGTGATGATTGCATCGCCGCCGGTCAACTCCTCAAGCTTCTGGATCACGTATTGCGGCTTGATGATAATATCATCGTCGTGGAACCGCATCGGATGCTCTTGCCGCCATTCCTTAATGGTATCAAACCACGGCTGGTGTCGGGCAGCTTCTTCCTTGATGTCGAAGTTGGTTTCAGCGTCAAAATACTTGTTCATCGCCTGCAGGGCGTATTTGCAATCGGCAACGATAGGAACATCGACGCTGACATTTTTACTGATCGAAGTCGGGTCGATATCTATGTGAACGATTTTGGCGTTCGATGCAAATTCCTCGAGCTTACCTGTAACACGGTCGTCAAAACGGGCACCTACCGCGATCAGCAGGTCAGACTGGGCAACCGCCATATTAGCAGTGTAAGAACCGTGCATGCCAAGCATACCGAGCGACAGCTCATGGGTGCCGGGGAAACCTCCCAGGCCCATCAGGGTCATGGTGACCGGGATGTTCAGTCTGGTCGCAAGCTTGGTCAACTCATGGCTGGCATCTGAGAGAATCACTCCGCCACCCACATAGAGCACCGGCTTGCGCGCTTTCATAATCAGCTTGCAGGCTTTGGTAATCTGGCCGATATGGGGCTCATAGGTGGGTTGATAATTCTGCATGCGGATCGGCTTCTTCTC
The DNA here is from genome assembly GCF_048381775.1 of Desulfosediminicola sp. NCBI lineage: Bacteria > Pseudomonadati > Thermodesulfobacteriota > Desulfobulbia > Desulfobulbales > Desulfocapsaceae > Desulfosediminicola > Desulfosediminicola sp. Next base: position 130,922 of record NZ_JBLXGE010000015.1, read on the forward strand.
AGGATAGCTAACCAGGCTGGCCACAAGATCCTTGGGAAGATCGACCAGTACCGGGCCGGGCCGACCGGTGCGGGCAATGTAAAACGCTTCACGCAATACCGGAACGATATCATCTTTGTTGGATACCAGGTAGTTATGCTTGGTGCAAGGCCTGGTAATGCCGACGATATCAACTTCCTGAAAAGCATCGTTGCCAATCAGGTGGCGGGGTACCTGCCCGGTAAGGACAACCATGGGGATGGAGTCCATATAGGCGGTGGCGATACCAGTCACGCCGTTAGTCGCACCGGGGCCGGAAGTGAGCAGTGCCACTCCGACTTCACCGGTTACCCGGCTGAAGGCGTCGGCTGCATGAACAGCTCCCTGCTCATGTCGCACCAGTACGTTATCTATGTCGGAATCCATCAGCGCATCGTACAGGTCGATGACAGCGCCGCCGGGATAACCGAATAGTGTTTTAACTCCCTCCTCCTGGAGGCACTTGATAATAGCTTGGGCGCCGGTGATTTTTCCCATTAAATTCTTCCTCTTGTATAGATTTCTAGGGCGATAGTTAGCCTGGATATTTCTCGAAGATTGTAATCTGGTTTTTTGAGTAGCTTGTTATAAATAATACCCTTTGGGATGGACTGTAGAATGTCCTCCAATGTATTGTTTATTATTTAATAATAGGCTGATTATCTGCTTTTTTCATGCAATATCATGGGCAGAGGATGTTGAAAAACCAGTGGAATTAGGTTGAGAATGCGAAATATATATGCCCATACGACAGATGTCAACCATCAAGACTGTTGCAGGAATTACGATGAGTTGAACCATCAAACAGTGATGAGCCTCTTTCCGGCATATGGCTTTTAACCTACTGTCGAGACAGGAAAAGCCTGCTGTATTGTCCTCATCCCCTGGGACGGGAATCGAGTCTTAACTGAAAAAGCCGCTTGACATCCATAAGATTTAGCGTTTAGTTTGAATCCTATAATATAATTTCATACTAATCACTATTTTTTGAATAAAAGAATTCTTCGAAGGCATAATAGATTATGAGAATCCTGCTTCTTTCCCTACTACTTAGTCTACTGGCAAGCACCGCGGCCAGCGTGGGGGAGTTGTAGGCAGATTCTACACATATATCCCTTAAAGGCCGCGGTTGCAAAACCGTGGCCTTTTTTTTTGTAAAAAGCCAGTGGGGCGTGAGCAGTTGTCGTTGCAGTTACGTCCAACACCCAACGTCCAACATCCAACTTGTCGTTTTAGGAGAAAATCAATGAACCCCGAAGCAGTGAGCAAATATCGCCCATTTCCAAAGATTGATCTGCCTGGGCGCACCTGGCCGAACAATGCGATTACCAAGGCACCAACCTGGTGCAGTGTCGATCTTCGCGACGGCAATCAGGCCCTTATCCAGCCCATGAGTCTGCAGAAGAAGCTGGAAATGTTCAAGCTGCTTTGTGAGATTGGTTTTAAAGAGATCGAAGTAGGCTTCCCATCCGCTTCCGAGGTCGAGTTCGAGTTCACCCGCAAGCTGATTGAAGACGACCTGATCCCGGATGGTGTGGTGATTCAGGTACTCACCCAGGCGCGGGAGCATCTCATCAAAAGAACGTTCGAGTCGATCAAGGGTGCCAAGGAAGTTATCGTTCATATCTACAACTCCACTTCAACCCTGCAGCGACGCACGGTCTTCAATATGGGCCGTCAGGAGATCATCGACATCGCCATCGAGGGCGTGAAGCTGCTCAAAGAAGAAGAACAGAAGTACCCGGAGACAAGGTTCCGCTACGAATATTCGCCTGAGAGTTTCACCGGCACCGAGATGGATTTTGCCCTTGAGATCTGCGAGGCGGTGATGGCTGAGCTGGAGCCGACCCCGGACAACAGACTTATCATCAATCTGCCTGCAACCGTAGAGCTTTCGGCCCCGAATATTTATGCAGACCAGATCGAGTGGTTTTGCACCAATATGAAGAATCGCGAGTCAGCCATCATCAGCCTCCACGCCCACAACGATCGTGGCTGTGCGGTTGCTGCAACCGAGCTTGCCCTTATGGCGGGCGGCGACAGGGTAGAGGGCACCCTGTTCGGCAATGGTGAACGAACCGGTAATGTCGACCTCATTACCCTCGCTCTCAATATGTTTACCCAGGGCGTGAACCCTGAGCTTGATATCTCTGACATGAACCATCTGGTTGAGGTGTATGAACGCATCTGCCGTCTGCCGGTTCACCAGCGGCACCCGTATGCCGGCGAGCTGGTCTATACCGCTTTCTCCGGTTCCCATCAGGATGCGATCAATAAAGGAATGACCGCCTACGATATCGCAGATTCAGGCCTCTGGGAGGTGCCGTATCTGCCCATCGACCCGACCGATGTCGGCCGCACCTACGAGTCGATTATCCGTATTAACAGCCAGTCCGGCAAAGGCGGTGTCGCCTATATCATGGATAAAGAGTTTGGCTTCAAGATGCCTAAAAAGATGCATCCTGAGTTCGGCAAGATCGTTCAGGCAGTAACGGATAAAGAGGGCAGGGAGCTTCAGACCAAAGAGCTTTACCAGGCTTTTGATCAGGTTTACCTTTCGGCAAGTGAGCCATATTCCCTGAAAGGCTTCCATGTGATAAAACGCCACATCGACGATGCAGACTCTTCAGCCGAAGTAGAGGCGGATGTACGCATGGGAGACGAGGTGAAAACCATCCACGCAATCGGCAACGGCCCGCTCGATGCCTTCTGTTCTGCCCTGAAAGCGGATATTACGGGTGATTTCAAACTCTGCAGCTACCACGAACACGCCTTAAACGGTGGTTCCTCAGCTCGCGCCGCAGCCTATATCGAAATAGAACAACCCCACGGCACCAAAACCTGGGGTGTAGGCGTCGATACCGACATCATCATCGCCTCCATCAAGGCGGTCCTCAGCGCTTTAAACAGAAAACAGATATCCTGATCTTCCCAGGGCCCGGCGGTTCCATGCCGGGCCCTCTCTTTTAGATGTTTGCCGTTGCAGTAGCAGTTGCAGTCCCGCAGTCGCCGTTGCTTTCCTCCTTTCCGCTGTTGTATTTCCGCCCCACCTGCTGTTTCGCTGTTGCAGTTGTAGTACCAGCCGTTCCCCCCCTCACACCTCTCTCCTAACTCCTCACCGATCTTTCCTCCCCCCTCCTAACCGTTTTTGTTCTGCATTTCCGTCCAACGTCCAACGTCCCACGTCCACCATCCAACCTGCAGTTCCGCAGTTCCCCCTCCCTGCTTTTGTAGTTCCGTCCAACATCCAACGTCCAACTCGCAGTTATGTCCAACATCCAACTAGCTGTCTTTCTCCTTCTTCAATCATGCATTTTTCCTGCTACGTAACTTTCGTACAATAAAACGTTAAAAATCAGGAACGATAAAACCCCATTGAAAGGTGCCGACTGCGGTCATAACAGCCCAGATTGCTATAGCTGATGTCTCTTGATCTAAACCAATAAGGGATAGAACATAATCAGCGATATTACTGGCGAGCACCCCAAACGGAAATGTTATCAAAGACATTTTGAGAAAGTAGGCGGTGTAGACTTCCTCATCAATCCAAGCACTCTCAAGGATCAGATACGAGCGAAGAATGTAGGTGCAGAGAGCAATCCCATATCGATAGAAAATAGAGATGTATCGATTTGTTCAATGACCTTTGTTCATGCCGCTTCTCAGGGACGCCACTTTCGGCAAGTATCTCTGATATTTTTTGAGCACTTCTATTTTCTAATTCTTCTTGCTGTTACCCCGGCAAGACTACCAATGCCAATCACTATGCTCCCCAAAACGAGGTAAATTGGAAATGTGACTTTAAGCCCGGCAAGACCAGAAAAATCAATGGTTGCTCCCAATTCCCCCGACAGGAAATGAACAAACGGCCCCAATACTGTTATTATTGGGATGTAAGATAATCCTATAGCTATATCAATTTTTTTCGAAAGAAATACAGCAGTAAAACCAGCCAGCACAGGAAGAAGCCACAGAAGAACCAAGACCAGATTTCTATCCAGGCCCAATCTGCTAAAAACATAATCTTTAAAGACAATTACACCTTCACTTAGAAAAACAAATATCACAATTATTAAAAAGCCTATCCACCACGCCTGAAATTTGCTCATCTCAATCTCCAAGCGTCGGACTATAAACAGGCATTGGGGTATAACCAATTTCCCCAGGTTGAGGGCCCGGGTTGATTGGCCAGTTAGGCCACAAACCTGCTGGTACTGAAACCCCACACTCTTTCATAGCTTGCTCAACACAATGACAACAATTGAAACTGGTGAAATGATATGCAGATCCTTGACAATTATTCATGGCCCTTTTAATGCACTCGTCTTTCTCTGGATCCTGCGGGTCTGTGCAAACAGTTCCATCTTGGTTGGGATCAGGATCAGGGTTCACCCCATTGGGATCAAAGCTTGAAGTAGTTCCATCGGCAAATTTGGAATAACAGTGTCTGGCGTAAGGAACAGGTAATAGCATATTTCTGTGACACATTTGAAATAACCCCAATGGGTCTATGAAGTTTACCGGATTATTATGGACATACGTGTAGAAGTTGCTTCCTCCTGAGAAACCAATGGGGTCCTCAGAAATGAACCTGCCCGTTGATGGATCATAATATCTGGCACGATAATAATAATGACCTGTTTCGCTGTCTAATTCACGTCCGCTGAAAAGATGGGTATTATTTGTTGTGCCAGTTGAAGATACCAGATTACCAAAAGAATCATATGAATATGAAGAGGTTATGGTCCCATTCGAGTCAGCAAGAGAAGTAATCGTTCCCAATCCATCGGCTAAAAAGTAGTTGGTTGCACCACCACGACGCATCACAAAAGGCTCATCAGTACGCCGGGAGTTAGTATAGTATGCCTTAATCCCTCCATTAGCGTCCAGCTCTTCAATAATTTCAATGCCGTCGTACAGGAATATGGTGGTATCCAATGATGATGACTTGTAAATACGCCTGCCGAATGGGTCGTATGTGAAGGTGACATTTTCACCGGATGCGGTGTCACTAAAACCCGTTAACTGGTTATTGGGGTTCCAGGTGAAATATTTTGTGTTTCCTGCTGTACTTTCACTCGTCAGGTTACCGTTATTGTCATATGTGTACACACTGTTTTGTGTTGCTGTAAGCTGGTTGGACAGATTGTAAGTATAGCTGTTTACCCCGATAGAACTCAGACGGTTCCATGCTGCATCGTATGCATAGCTTTCAACTACGGCCGCCCCCTGGTTTACCTCGGTAAGTTGATTCAGCAGGTCGTATGAAAAATTCAGGGTTTCTCCGGTGAGCAAGGATGTTCTGCTGGTACGATAGCCAACCGCATCCAGAGTGTATGATGCACCATCGAGGGTAGCCTTCTTCACTCCATGTTTAATGTTGAGCAGACGAGAGAGTTGATCGTAGGTATAGCTGGTTACAATGGAATTCGGTCTGGAGATCTGTGTTGTTCTTCCAAGGTCATCATAAGTAAACTGGAATTTTTTGCCGTCTGAATCGATCAAAGATTTGAGTTGGTTGATATTGTCATAGTCATATGTCGTCAGATTATTTTCAGGATCAATCATGGCGACAAGATTTGAAGCGGCATCATATTCATACGCGACCGTATACGTCTGACCTGGTAAAAACGTGTAACTGGTGCTTGTCTGACTCAGTCTTCCCAATTCATCAAATATGAACTGATATGTTCCTGTGGGATCATCAGCCTGAACAAGCCTGCTGAGGCTATCGTAGGCAAAAGAAGCGGTATACCCTGAAGAACTCTTTTCGGTAACCCGGTTGAGTGAGTCATAAAAGTATTCGATATATTGCCCGTTGCGATCCGTTTTATTAATCAGGTTACCGAGATTATCGTATGAATATGTTTCGAAAAGGTTAGAAGGGAATATGGTCTTGATGACTCTATTCAGGTCGTCATATTCGTAGCTGGTGGTACGGTTGAGTGTGTCTGCTACACTGATCAGGTTGCTTTCATTATCGTATGAGTAGGTAGTTTGATTGTTTGAGGCATCGATCACAGTGACAAGTCGATCTGCATCGTCGTACTGGAAAGCGGTGGTGATGTTGTTGGCATCGGTGAAGGAGGTTTGTCGCCCTCTATGGTCGTATACGTACGATGTGTTTGAATTGTCGGGGTAAATAACAGTCGTGAGACGATTCATGGAATCGTAATCGTATGATGTTACCTGTCCCAGGGCATCAGTCATGGATATCCGGTTTCCACGGTCGTCGTACTCAAAGCTCGTTACGTCTCTGAGCGCATTCTTTATTGACTCTACATAGCCTGGCGGTGTGTAATTGACTGTCGTTGCATTTCCCAGCGGATTTATGACCTTCGTCATATTTCCGGCATCGTCATATTCGAACTCAGTCAACGGACCTGGAATTGCCCCGCCGTCCGGTGATGGTTCGGTAATCGATATCAGGTTACCGTAGCTATCATAAAGATACGATGTGATATTACCCCTCGGGTCTTGAGTGCTTGATACCTCACTGAACGAATTATATGTGTAACTCCATGTGCCGACGTCGTTTGTGCGGGTTAGCGTGTTTCCTTTGGAGTCATAGGTGAATGAGGTTACATTGCCGTTGGCGTCTGTGCTGCTGAGACGATTTCCTTTGTCGTCAAGCGTGAAGGAGATATCATTGTCTGTGCCGCAAGTGCTGCATCCCGGCCCTTGAATGTCGGTCAGAAAATTGTGATTGGCGATTTTTGTGAATTGATAGTTGGTTGAGTTGGCGGCAGAATCGGTCAATATAGTCGAAGTGGCAGAAGGGTATAGGATGGAAATTGAGTCGACATTGTTCGCGCGTGAAGACGACAGCCCACGCCCGTTGGCGTCATAGCTGTGAGTCTCAAGAATTGCACCTTCACCATCGGTAACGGAGACAATGTTGTCATCCGTATCGTATTGATAATTGACCTGGCTTGAATCCGCATACGTGATCTGGGTTAATTTATTGTCAACATAATCGAATAAAGTGACCGACCCGACAGAATCATACGCGGACGTGGCAAGGTTGGAGTACAAAGGGTCATCATAGCTGTAGGATACCCATTGTCCGCCAGCTGCCGTTACCATTTCAATCCGACCCTGGCTGTCACGTGTGACCGTCGTCTCGTTACCATTGCGGTCAACTACGCTTGAGAGTAAGCCAGACTGGCTGAAAATCTTCTTATTTCCGTCTTTAAACGTCAAAATATATTGAGCAGCCGAAGTGTCGTAACTGAGTGAGGCGCTCCGGTTGGCCGGACTTTTCAGGCTATATGAGCAGAATGAGCAATCACTGGGCTTCCAGAATACCCAGGTGTTTCCCGTTCCTTGCCAGTGAATCGCGTAGCTGTCGTTGAGAACCTGCAGCTGTTCTTCAAAGCTACTCGTCCAGCCTTTACCGAACATGCCGGATTCAAAAGGCGGATTGGAGTGTTTCCATAAGCTGTTCCAGGTCCTTGTCACCGACAAGCCCTTTGCAATACCGGGTACCGAGTAGTCGGTTGCAGAGAGCCAGACATTGCCTGTCGTAAGGTTAATGGGGGCACCTGCCTGAGCCTCACATTCATCGCTGGGGCCGGGATCAGTGATATCCGGTGGTGGGAAAGTAATTTTGAATGAAACGTTGCCCAGCCAAAAATATGAATTTCCGGTCAGGGTTATTGACATTTTGTGAAAAGTAGAGGGTGGCTCGATCTGAGTATACGGTGAATAGACGATATACTCTTTGATCAGGCCCCCGGATACGTCATAAAAATGATACCCAATGGAGCCGCCAAGTAATCCATAGAACCCCATTGTATAATCTTCAGCCTCGGTTGGCGTCAGATCGACTGGGTCTACAAAGGCAATTGTTATGGCCCCAAAAAGAGATTCGTCATAATCGTTGAAGTAGGAAGGGTAGGTGATAATTGGAGGGGATTCCTCTCTAGAGAATAAAACTCCCAAATTTTGATATTGATCCGTTATGTATGTCCCTACGGGATACTCTTCGAATGTAATCGTGGCAGTATAGGCTTGCCTGGGGCCCAGAACCATTGCTGATAAGATTAGGAAATAGAATGCAATTAAATAAAATTTATTTAAGGCGGGAAGAACATAAGATAAGCATTTACATTTCTGCATGGTTGGATTCTCCAAGGCAATAAGTTTTATGTATTTGAAAAAACGATAAAACCGATCCCAAGTCTAGGCGATCCTGAGTTTATAACGCAACTGCTGCCACATAGCTATGTAAAAATGGTTAAGAAAAGTGTTAGGGGGAGCTGCTCGATTCGAGAACGGTTCATGAGATGGCTGCCATATGTTTCGCAGGTATCGAAGGGCGATATTGAAAAACACGCGGCAAGCAGAAAGGTTAGCATCTCCGATGAGGGATGCCCATTTCAGCTTCCTGTCCCACATGCAGCTGTAGTTTCAGCTCTTCTTCCCCTGTCCGGTCCTCTTGCTTCACGCTGTTCCAAATACATCCAACCTGTAGTTATGTGTCCCGTTCAACTTTCCACCAGCAGTTATGCTGTTAGAGTTTCAGTGCTCAAAAAACTGAACATATCAAACAGGTAGAGCCATGATAAGTGATATTTATGCAAGTATCTTGCTGTAAATGCGTATAATTGCCTATTGTAATTGTGCCTAGGTATGTTAAGAAGCGTATATCTGGCAAATAGCTGCAATCGTTTGTCAAATTAATTAATTTTCTGTCGCTGGTACGGGCTTATAGCTGAGCATTGAATATTTAACCAGGTACACAAAGAAATGAAAATCAGGCGAAGCGATAATTACGTGGGTAGAGAAGTGGCAGGTGAATTTTTGCTGATCCCGATAACAACAGTTGGTGCGGATTTACAGAAAATTAAGCATCTAAACGGGACCGCAGCAGCAATCTGGGATTGTCTGGATACTGAAAAGTCACAGAAGGAGGTACTAGAGCGACTTAGCGGTATTTATAACGTTGAAGATACCCTTCTCAAGCGAGATGTCCGGGCTACTTTTGACAGCTTTGTGAAATCGGGAATCTGTATTGTCAATGAATAAAGAGGTCTGTTGTAATGCTCTGTAATTTCAACACAGTGCTTGACTCAATGGTGGTTAAGGATCCACGGGTTCCTCTGTCGATAAAGTGTGAACTTACCTACAGGTGTAATTTTCGTTGCAAACATTGCTATTGCCGGGTTCCTGCAAATGGTCCTTCGCTCAGCAAGGAATTGCCGCTTGATGAATGGGAAAGAATCCTGGAAGAAAGTGCTGCCGAGGGGGCTCTTTTTTTAACGTTTACCGGCGGCGAACCCTTGTTGCGGCCAGACTTTAAAGAACTATGGATCTGTGCCAAGGAAAAAGGCTTTCTGGTGAGTCTTTTCACCAATGGCAGTCTTCTTTCACCTGACTGGATCGATTTTTTTAGGAAATGGTCTCCCAATGAGGTGGCAGTTTCCATATACGGTGCGTCGCCAGACAGTTATGAGCAGGTTGCGGGCTCCGCAAGCATGTTTGAAGTAGTGATGAACAACCTTGAGATGATGCGGGCTGCAGAACTGCCCCTGCTTACACGTTCAATAATCACCCGGCGCAACATAGATGAATTTGCACAACTGAAAGAACTGAACCTTAAATTTTCAAAGGAATTTACCTGGGATGCGGAGCTGTTCGGGGCAACAGAGGGCAGCCAAGGGAAACCGTTTGAGGAAAGAATTGCGCCAGGGCAGGTCGTGGCGCTTGAAGCCCAGGATCCACAGCGTGTTAAGGAGCTTGAAAAACTCTACAGCCGTTCTTTCGGGAAGAAATACGACACTGAAAAGTCATACCGGTGTGCCATGGGAGAACGGGGCTTTGCCGTCGATCCGTATGGGAATATGCGGGCGTGCCAGGTGCTGGAACCTCTGAAATATAATCTCAGGTCAGGTTCTGTTCGCGATGGCTGGCGGGAGGTGGTGCCGGAACAGCTGAGCAACCTCAAGCCGGGTGACAGCAAATGCACAACATGTGATCTTCGAATATTCTGTAGGATTTGCCCGGCCTTTGCCTTGCGGGAAGGGGGGGGGCAGGAAGGACCTACGGAATATCATTGTACGTTGGGGGAGGAGCGATTTAAGCGATATCGTTACTGCTTAGAGCGGAACTGAGCAAAAACAACACGAACAGGGGAAGTATCATGAAAGAAAAGAGAAATGACGAGAAGAAACAGTGGGAAAAGCCGGTAGTAAAAGACGTGCGTCTTGAATTTGATAAAGACGTGGTGGCTTCATGCCATACAGCTTCAGGCGGTAAAGCTGCAATCGATACCGGTTGCCTGGAAGGTCCGAATGTGAGATGCAATTAGCCCGGGCCAGCCTCATGCGAGCACTGCGGATCTCTCCTGGTTCCCCATTGAACCCCTAGGACGTCCAATAGGGAGTGTCGTCAATATTAAGCGGTGCTCATGAGGCATTCTGGTTAGCCAGTATAACTCATGTATCTGTTGCTCTTATAAACAAGATATAGAGGGGAGTGAGTAACATCCTTTTCTTCAATATGATTTCAAACTCATTGCATCAGAGCGCTATCAAAACCCTATGGGGACATATCAGAAAACGATTCAGGTAGCTGACACTGTAATACGGGTTGAGCTGGAGGAAGGCTATGGGCTGGGGCGGGATTATCGTGACTTTGAATCCCGTCCTGGGGATGCTGAAGTCGATATCCGTTTGAGATGTTCTCATGGAAAGACGCCTTTTGACTCTGATACTATCCTGTTCCGATCCGGGGAAACTGTACAGACCTCATTCTTTTTACGAGAAAAAACGTCGATATTTCGAAGGAAAAGAGAGGTCTTTATCGGCAGAAAACAGTTCACGAACTGTCGCATCTGGTGTTTATCACCAGACTATTTGAACCCGAAGGTTCCATATCTCAAAAATTGCGGTTGGCCCTTGCTGGCACTATGGGGGTATCTCTCGGTTCACGGCAAAGGCGTGCTGCTCCATGGCGCTTTAATTGAGCTGGACGGCAAACACCTCCTGCTGCTGGGGGATTCTGGTGTGGGCAAAACGACCCTGAGTCGCATGGCTGTCGCCGCAGGGGGCACCTGCCTCACTGACGAGAACCCTTTTTTGAGTGGTGGACCCGGTAAACCCAGGGTATATGGTGGCCCCTGGTATAGCGATAGATCGCTTTTACCAGATAAGCCCGTCACCACAGCGACTGGCCCGCGCCTGTTAGATGCAATATTGCTGTTACACCACGCACCGCAAAATACATTGGACCGACTGTCGATTCAGACAGCGGTCTTTGCAGTATTGCAAAATACCAGAACGTTCAATTGGCTGCCAGGCACGATATATAAGGCAATGGGCCATGTTGAGGATGCTGTGCAGGCTACCCCGGTATATTCGTATGGTTTCCTACCGGATATTTCAGCCATTGACCATTTACAACGCAATATATTCAGCGCACATGAGTAAGGAATTTGTTCACCTCATGGAGGATATCTTTTCATTGCGTACCGCCATTATTGTCAAGAGCAATGGCGGCAGTATGCAACCGACCATTCCCCGCGATGCGGTGGTGAAGCTCGAGCCGATAGATATCCAGCAGATACGGGTGGGCGATATCGTGGTGTATGAGGCCGACAGCACCAGAACAGTGATGCACCGCGTTTTTCGGAAATTCAGGCGGGATGGCACCGGCTTTGTACAGACCTGGGGAGATAATGTACTTGTGCCGGATGCTCCTGTGCCGTCTCGCTCTGTAAAGGCCAGGGTAGAAGCCTATAATGAAGATGGCGAGTGGGTGCAGTTGCCACCTGCAACCTTGATAGCCTCGATACTGGTTATGCTACGCTATGTAATAGTACGTTTGAAGTTGAAAACAGGGTTTATGAGCGCTTGACGTGCCACACAAATCAACCAGCAGTCCTGTCCCACCCCCCTCGTCCCACCCGTAGTTGCCGTTGCAGTTCCGCAGTTGCTTTCCCGTCCCACGTCCCACGTCCAACATCCCACTTGTAGTTCCGTCCCACCCGCAGTTGCAGTTGCCGTTGCAGTCACGTCCCTCGTCCACCTTCCAACATCCCACCTGCAGTTGCAGTTTTGTCCAACTAAATCTTTACCAAGTTCCTCGCTGGCTCGTAAAGAGTGTTTAGCTCTAACTTCACTGCTGCAACCCATCCGGAAAGGAGGTTATGTTGCATTAAAAAAAATGATAATTATTATTTTTTTTCGGGAAGAATATGAGAATTAATCTCATTTTTCAGTATTTATACCTATTCACATCCAGTATCTACCATGATATGGTTTGTCGGTATATCGGGTAATTACATGATATGAATAAGGTAAGTTGGCGTTATGCTTGAAATCGTAATGTTGCCCTGCCAAAATTGAAACAATAAAAATATCAGAAGCAATCTGATCAAATATTCGTCAGGTCGGTATAAGGTGGAAAATGAAGAATTCTCATACTACCAGTGCGGCAAGGTCATCGGCTGTTTTATCCCGCCGAGAAGGCGAAAAAAAAGAGTGGAAACGGCCTGAACTTACCCGGCTCAACTTGCGGGAAACAATGAGCGGAAATTATGATAGCCCCTCTGAAGGCATGGACAGAAATAAAGACGGTAAAATACCAAATGGTCTCGCCAGTTAGTCACTTCTGAACTCTTCAATTATCAAAAGAGGACATCACTGAGAATGCTGTCGCCATGGCGATGCTATTCTCTATGATTTCTTTTTTTGAAGAATGGGCCTTTTCATTCTCCAAGACCTCCAGCAGTTTTTTCTTGTTCACATATCTGGAAGCGCGGTTATTAAGTTTTTCGGTATACGCCTCCATTTGACAGGCGTTGTACATAAGGGTTAGTAGCCGATCGACTCTGTTTTTCTCTCGTTTTGAATTATTCCATAAAATGGAGTCGGGCATCAACCCTTTGGCGGCCTGGCGAAAGAGATACCTTGTGCGATAGTCATCGACAAAATATTGGCCCGGAACGCCGAGGATGAATTCGACAATCCTCTTGTCCAATAGGGGATAACTATACTCTAGCCGATTCTTTAAGGCAGCGGCATGCCACGACTCGACCCGGCTCTGGATGTGGCCGTTCTTGAGGTTGGCCAGCATGTGCCTTCGGATTGTTGGTTGCGGCTGCATGGTCAGTACGGCTTCTTTCTTTGCTTCCCTTATGACCAGTGGTAGAAAATCCTTGTTTACAAAGGGAAAGGAAGGCTTTCCTGGACATTGATTTCTAGGCATAAATTGGTACAGGCTCCGCGGAGTAAGAGGTAAAAGGACCAGATGATATAGGTTGCCAGCCAATCTTCTAGCACTGTTCCCTTTCTGCTTGGCGGCTATCTGGCCCACCTCTTTCAGGAGAGTGAAAATTCTACCCTGGCAAAGGAGGTCTGAATAGTAGGCTTCCCCGTAATAGGTGGCAAGCTCGTCTCCCCCCCAGCCGGAAAGGAGAGTGCGGGATCCAATTTCCTGTGCAGCTGTATGTATTTGATACTCGTACCAGAATCTGGCGGAGTCGCCGTCGGCGATTGAATCCGTACGCAAAAAACGAAAAATATCTTCAGCACTCAAAGAGACATAAGAGTGCATGATCCCCTCTTTTTCGGCGATGGCTCTGCTGTTGGCCCACTCGTAATGATCTGGATCATCTTCCTCGGTTGGCTCATGCAGCCAGTTGAAGGCGAGGAGTCTCTCACCTCGGTCGCGAAGTTTGCGGGAGGCGAGGACCGCAATAGTGGAGGAATCTAGACCGCCGCTAAGGTGGGAAGTGATTGGGTAGTCGCTGCGCAACCTTGCTTCGACCGCCAGATCCAGCAGTTCTCGAAGTTTTTCGGCGTAGGTCTCAGCATCCTCAAATTTCACCCTCGGAGCGTCTTTCGGACGCCAGTAACGTTTTGTTCGTATCTTGCCGGCGGTTACGCTGAGAGAATGGGCTGGTTCCAGTTTCGTTATTCTTTTGAAAAAGGTCAGTGTCGGATGGCGCAACTCCGAATGTACAAAATAATTGGCTACGGCTTCATCACAGATATCCCCTGGTATGTCAGGGTGTTGTTCCAGTGTTTTAAGGTCATTAGAGCAGACGAACAGCTTGTCGGTAAGGTGGTAATAAATTTGCTTAATACCAAGATGGTCTCTGGCGCAGAAGATTTTCTCTTTGCTCCTGTCCCAGATAACAAAAGCAAAATCGCCCAGCAGATATTTCGGGCAATCCTCCCCCCACCTCTCATACGCAGCAAGAATAAGGCTGGAATCAGTTACCTGAGACAGAGGATTGGCTTTCATGGCTAGCAGGTCAGCCAGCTCCTGCCGGTTATCCAACCGTGCATCCATGGTGATGACAAGTTGCCCCAGTGTATCGGGCAGTCGCTCAAGTTTTGATTCGGGAGTGTTCCAGAGCATTGCATGGGCCAGGGCTGCAGATCCGTTGCACCATACACCTTTGTTGTCTGGCTGCCAGCGGGATAATTCGCTGAGCACACCATCAAGTTTCGCTTCAATTATCGGCTGACCATTACGGTTGCAGGTGGCAAAGATTCCGCTCATTGCGTAACCTTACTGTGCTCAGTGATTGCGGCGTGTACCTCAGCCAGCCTGTCTTTATCCCACGGCACCCGCACCCGAAAGACCCTGATTGAGTTCAGCATAGAGGTTAGATAGGCGAGCCGCTTTGCCCTGAGGTAAGAAAACATATAAAGATAATTGGGCAGCAGGGTGTCGAACTTCATATATCCTTTAACCTCCTCAATCAAAATGTCCTCGTCAGGGCCGCACCCGGCCAGGATATAAATACCATGAATGGATTTACTTTCCGTGCTGAAGTTCTCGACTCTGTAGCCCAACTCCTCAAACTTTCGGTAGGGGCGATGGTAGGGGTGTGAGGTAACCGTCATAAACCGGTTATTGTCAATATATGTGGCCAGCTTGTCATCGGTGATAAGGGAGTGTCCCTGCCGGATAAAGTAATCGGTCATTGTTGACTTGCCCCCCATGGAGGGAGCGATAAAAAGAAGGGGCCTGCCCTCCACCTCCACCGCTCCGGCATGGAGAAAGTCATACATACCCTCCAGGGTGAAGTAGAGGGGGAGGACGAGATGGATAAACCAGAAGCTGAGCAGCCGGGCATCGCCTGCTTTATCCAGCCGGTAGTAAATAGTCCTCTCTCCTCCGAGCCAGTAAAAGCGCACCACATCTTTCACCTCATAACACCAGGGTTGACCGCCTTCGCTCCTGTCGAAGATCCGATCGGAATAAAGATAGACATGACGCCCATGTGCCTGGTAGAAGGGGAAACCGCAGGTGATCAGCTTCTTGAGATTATCGGGAGGGCCTGCCAGGAGGTTACATGAATAGCGGTGAAAGGACTCCTGGGGAAGTTGCAGAGGGAAGGGGAGGTCGCATTCCACCTTCGTGCCGTAAACAATCATATATCTCCCCATGAATAGGCGGAGACAACCGTGAAATCTTCATGACCTGTCTTGCCGGTAAGAATAACATCTCCATGTCGTGACCAGGAGTGGGCTCGCAGCTGTCCCTTGTTTACCGTATCCCTTGCTACACCGAGGAAAAAGATACCGGGAATATTTCGCCTTTGAAGCATCCGCCAGACCGTTAATGACTGGGCCAGGCAGGCACTCTGCCAGGGAGTGTAATTTGCCGCTCTTCTGACAGCCATGCCGACGGAAAGAGCCTGTGGGCTGTCTCCTGCAGCTAGGCAAGAGACATTCATCAGGTTTTTTCTATGGATAAGGGAACGGGTAATTCGTTTGAATGGCAGGATCAAGATCGCTGCGCGCATGATTCCGAGTATAAGGTATGCTTCCAGAAAGAGTTTCTTGTCTCCTCTGTCGAGTTCTGCAAATCTTTTGATTCGGCCAAACATCACAAACCCTTAACCACAACCCAGGTCAACGCTGATCCACAGGTTTCAGAGATATGAGTTCAGCTTTACAGAGTTCTGAAATATGATCCTCCAAATGCTGGCGTAGCACCTGTTCTTCTACCTCATACTCGTCTAAGAGAATATCGAAGACTTCCTGTAGCGTTTTCTGCTCTTTCAGCAGACGCCAAATATCGGTACCTATTTCATCGAGACCAAAGTAATTTTCACTGCGCATATCGAGAATAACAGTTTCGCCATCAACCTCCTGCGACAGTACTTCTTGAGATATCTCAACATGTTGGTCAAAAGAAATCATTTTATCCAATTCAAAAAACTAAATTTTAACAAAAAATGTTGGCCAAAAGAGATAGTATTACTCCTTTACCGAAAAGAGGATAACGAATCGACTGAAAACAGTCAATTGAAGTGTTTATATAGCCACCAATAAGTGAACGATACTGATCTTCCATAAAATTTTACTATGTTTCAAGCCCCAGTAATTGCAGTAGCAACCCCGTCCCACCCGCAGTTGCAGTTGCAGTTGCCGTTGCAGTCACGTCCCCCCTCCAACGTCTCCAGTCCTACGTCTATCGTCCAACCTGCAGTTGCAGTTCAGCCGTTGCCGTCCCTCCTAACCCCTCTCACCTCCCTCCTACCTGTCTTGGCAGTCGCATTTGTAGTTACATCCCCCGTCCAACCCGCTTTTTCGCTGTTGCAGTTGCCGTCCCTCCTCCCACCTAGCACCTCACCCCTCACTGTTTCTTTCGCCGTTGCAGTTACGTCCAACATCCAACATCCACCATCCAACCTGCAGTTGCAGTTCAAGATTCCCTTTTCAGGCGATTTCGGATATATCGACACATAAATCATGCCAAACCCTGACCAACCACCTAGGTGTGACTTCCAGGTCATGGATTCTACCTGCGGTGACTGGGCACACCCGGATAGGCCAAAAAGATATCAGCATCTGAGACAACTCAACCAGCGAGGGGCGGCCGGGTGGTATGACTTTGGGAGAGTGCTTTTTAATAATTCCATTTTTTAGAGAAAAAAATGAAAGATATATTGCAGAAAATTGAAAACAAAGAAGCTGTGATCGGCGTGATCGGGCTGGGCTATGTCGGACTGCCGCTTTGTCGTGAATTTGTCCGTGGTGGCGCGAAGGTCTTGGGCTTTGATGTTGATCCGAAAAAGATCGAAGCAATTGACGCCAAGAAAACCTACATCGAGCACATTCCAGATGAGACCATTGCTGAGATGGTAGAGTCCGGCCTTTTTTCTGCTACGACGAATCTGGATCGTTTGAGCGAACCGGATGCCATTTTAATAGCGGTGCCGACCCCGCTGAACAAAATGCGGGAACCGGACCTGTCATTTGTGGAAAACTCCTGCCGTGAAATTTCAATCCGTTTGCGCAAAGGTCAGCTGGTGGTGTTGGAGTCAACCACCTACCCGGGAACCACACGCGAGATTATAAAACCAATTCTGGAAGAAAGCAGTGGCTTAATAGCCGATAATAATGATTTTTATTTGGCCTATTCGCCTGAGCGAGAAGATCCAGGTCGTAAAGATTTTACCACAAAGACCATCCCAAAAGTGGTGGGTGGCTATAATGAGGCTTCCTTACAGGTGGCGACGGCGGTTTATAAGCTTGCTATTGATACCCCAGTTTCAGTCAGCAGTTGTGATGCAGCCGAAGCAGCGAAGATTCTGGAAAACACGTATCGCAGCGTGAACATTGCTTTGGTGAATGAGTTGAAGATGCTGTTTGACCGAATGGATATTGATGTCTGGGAGGTGATTAATGCGGCCAAAACCAAACCGTTCGGTTTTACTGCTTTCTATCCCGGGCCTGGGCTGGGCGGGCATTGCATTCCGATTGACCCGTTTTACCTGAGTTGGAAGGCGAAGGAATATGGCGTGCCAACCCGCTTTATTGAGCTGGCCGGGGAGATCAATACCGCCATGCCGGAATGGGTGGTAAACAAGGTGATGCATGCCCTCAATGATAAGGGTAAGGCGGTGAAGGGAAGTAAGATTCTACTGTTAGGTATGGCCTATAAACCGAATGTCGATGACGATCGTGAATCGCCAAGCTACAAGTTAATGGAACTGCTTAATAAATTCGGGGCAGAAGTTGAATATCACGATCCGCATGTGCCGATGATTCGTCATAAGCGTGAGTATCCTCAATATTACGGCAAAGAGAGTGTTGAGCTGACGAAAGAGAATCTGCAGCAGTTTGACTGCGTGCTGATCTCCACCGACCATCAGGCGGTTGATTATGCTTTTGTCTGCCAACATGCTGATCTGGTCGTTGATACCCGGAACTGCTGTGAAGATGCTGTGGTGAAGGCTTAACCGAGATAGTTTCGACTTGATCTGGCAATTACCTGTTCTGACACGGTGTTTGTCAGATCAAGTCGTTGCAGTTGCCGTCCCCCCTAACGTTGTCCTTGCAGTCCCGTCCCACGTCCAACCCGCAGTTGCAGTTCCGCAGTCGCAGTTCCCCCTCCCACCTATCTCCTCACTCCTCACTAGTCTTTCCTCCCCTCCCACCTGCAGTTTTCGCAGTTCTGCAGTTCCTTCTTCCCATTTCAACACACTACGATTAATATTTAGTGATAAACCCAATGAAAGTTAGAAGTTATATGCGTAATTACACTTCGTATATTTGATTAAAAATTCGCGATGGATACCGACAAAATCAAATCACTGCTTTCTCCTGTATTCGCAGGCTTTCAGGTAATTGATACAGCAGTGCTTTTCGGTTCTCGTGCTGTCGGGGAGCACACGGTCAATAGCGATGTCGATATTGCGGTGTTTATCAAGCAGGGCGCAGAATTCTCTTTTGATGATAAGCTGATGCTCCGGGGGGAATGCTGTCGTGCGCTGAACATTAACGAGATTGACCTTGTGGTACTGAATCAGTTGCGAAATATGATTTTGCTTGAAAATATTCTCAGTCAGCATGAAGTGCTTTACTCAGTGAACGGATCAGACTTCGATTATTTTTCAGTTCGCAAACTGCACCAGGCAATAGATTTCCGTGTGCAAAGGGCTTATGCAATGGGTGAAGAATGAAAGAACGTATCGAACAAAAGATCCATCGGGTCAACCAGTATTTGCAGAATGTTCGAAATCTTGCACCGGACTGTCAGGCCAAATTTGATTCAGATTTTGTGTACCGGGGCGCCTTGCTCCATTATCTATACCTCATGGCTGATAGCTGCATTAGTTTGGCCGAGATGGTAATCAGGGATAGAGCGTTGCGCCCGCCTCAAACATATTATGAGTCGTTTGACATTCTTGCAGAAGCTTCCATTCTCGATCAGAACTTTGCCAAATCTTTTTCAGGCATAGCAGGATTCCGCAACTTTCTGGCGCATGATTATGAAGTCGTTGAGGCCAAAGTTATTTGTAATGAGATTTTGAAACGTCTTGATGAGGTAGAAGAATTCATCAACCAAATTAACTGACGACTTTAAGAAAATTAGCCCCAGTGTCTCCCACAGGTACATCCACCATCCACCGTCCAACTTGCTTTTTCGCTTTTGCTTTTGCAGTAGCCGTTCCCCCTCCCACCTAACACCTCACCCCTCACTGTTTTTTTCGCAGTCCCCCCGCAGTTGCAGTTTCCGTCGCCGTTAGCTGTTACGTCCCACCCGCTTTTTCGCAGTTCCGCAGTCGCAGTTCCCCTCCCACCTACCCCCTCACTCCTCAATGTTTTTTTCGCAGTCCCCCCGCAGTTGCTGTTTCCGTCGCCGTTAGCTATTACGTCCCACCCGCTTTTTCGCAGTTCCGCAGTCGCAGTTCCCCTCCCACCTAACACCTCACCCCTCACTGTTGCAGTTCAGCAGTCCCAGTCGCTCAAAAACAAACTCAAAATCCAAAAATAGGCATATATACCTATTTACTAATCCCAGATAAACGGCTTAACTACTCACCCAATTAGCTGATAAATTAAGCGTAATCCTCACCTTGGAGTTCCTTTGGCTTGTTTCAAAGTCGTATTCCCCTGAGAGATTTACCGTAATACATTCCCGGCAAGCGCACCATGGCATTGAGTGAGATGTACAGGAAAACTACACCCCAACAAGCAAATCTGCCTTTAACGGAGAAGTGCAAAGAGGAAAGAGTTTCGTTTTTATACCCCCTCACCCCTAACCCCTCTCTCCTCACAGTTTTCCTCACACCTCGCTTTAATTGCCAATAATGATGAACGTGAACCCAGCCCTAGAAAACAGCTGTATCCCCCAGCACATCTCGATTAGACACTTAGGGGCAAAGGAGTGCGTCACCGGTTCCTGCCACCTGGTGCAATATGAGTCGGCGGCTGGGCAGTCAGTCAATATCCTGGTCGATTGCGGCTTAACCTACGGAGATGACCCCGAAATACCATTTACCGAGTTTCCAGTATCTCTTAATGAGATCGACTACCTCTTTTTAACCCACGCCCATATCGACCATATCGGCAGGGTGCCTGATCTGATCGATGCAGGTTTTTCAGGCGAGATCATCTGCAGCCACGCCACCAAGGCGTTGCTTTTGCCTATGCTCCACGACGCCATGTCATTTTCCGGCCGGAGCGATAGAGAGATTCATAAACTGGAAAATGCAATTGATGACCTCTCCTGGGGCTTCGAACTGCGACAGACGTTCAACCTGAAAGAGGGGGTGACTTTCTGGTTGGGTAATGCGGGCCATATACTCGGCTCCTGCTTTATTCTCTTCAATTTTCCAAACAACTCTTCCAACAACGATTTTAAGATTCTTTTTTCAGGCGATTTGGGCTGCACCAATACACCAATCCTGCCCGACCCTGATCCGCCACCTGAGTGTGACCTCATGATCCTGGAATCAACTTACGGCGACCGAACCCACCCGGATAGATCAAAAAGAATCGAGCAATTAAAAGAACTCCTCAAAAAGGCGTTGACCGATAAGGGTATCGTCTATATCCCGGCCTTTGCGTTGGGCCGGACGCAGGAACTCCTCTATGAATTGGACAGAATCAACCTTAGAATTCCGGTCTTTGTCGATTCACCGCTCGCCCTGAAGATCACCGATATTTATGCCAAGCTCTCCTCGTTCTGGGATGAAGAGGCGAAAGAGTTGCTCCTAAAAGGTGATCACCCCTTTGATTTTAAGGGATTGTACTCAGTAAAAAGCTACAGGGATCATAAGCAGCTGCTGGAGATCAAAGGCCCGGCAATAATGATAGCAGGCAGCGGCATGTGCACCGGCGGCAGAATCCTCGACCACCTCGAACAAGGTCTACAGGAACCACGCAACGACATCTTCTTTGTCGGCTACCAGGCCGAAGGTACTTTGGGCCGAAAATTGATCGAAGGAGAAATACCGGTCCGCGCCGCTATTCATACACTTAATTCCTACTCCGCCCATGCCGATCAGCAGATGCTAATTGACTGGGTAGCATCGATGCCCAAACCACCAAAAGAAATAAGGCTGGTGCATGGCGAGGTTGGAGCGAGACGTGAGCTAGCAGAAAAACTAAATCTGGTGTGGATATAATCGTGGACTGCCTACTAGTATTTGCCCAGCAGTTTCCCTCGCTTTTAAGCTTAAGCAGTTCAGCTTTTCAGCAGTTGAGTTTTTGCTGTTCACGTCCACCATCCAACGTTAAACGTCCAACTTGCTGTTGTGTCCAACATTCAACCTGCAGTTCCGTCCAACTTCCAACCAGCTGTTTAACCATCCACCAACCAAATAAAATATGATCATCCCTGTAATATTATGCGGCGGCTCTGGAACACGTCTTTGGCCATTATCCCGAGAGCTTTATCCAAAACAGCTGTTAGCTTTGACCGGGGAACAAACCCTTTTACAGCAAACCGTTCTTCGTCTTTCTGGTATAGAGAATCTTGGCAAGCCGATAATAATTTGTAATGAAGGACATCGTTTTCTCGTTGCTGAACAATTACGCCAGGTGGATATCCAGGCCGACACCATAATTCTGGAACCTGAAGGACGAAATACTGCCCCAGCTGCAGCACTCGCAGCACTACATATCACAAAGGATGGTGGTGATTCGACGATGCTGATCTTACCCGCTGATCACCTCATTCAAAATATCGAAACCTTCCATGAGGCGGTAGGGGTAGCAGCAAGCGTTGCCAGCACAAACTATATGGTCACGTTCGGTGTAATTCCTAATACACCGGAAACAGGATATGGGTATATAAAAAAGGGCTCGGTAATCGAACAAAAAACAATTCTGAATGTATTTGAAATAGATCAATTTGTCGAAAAACCCGACTTGGAGGCGGCTGAAAATTATCTTGCGGACGGGGACTATTTCTGGAATTCGGGAATGTTCGTTTTCAAGGCTTCAGTCTTTCTCGCTGAATTGGAGCATCAGAATAATCAAATCTTATCTCAATGCCGCGCAGCTTATGACAAATCCACTATAGATCTGGATTTTACTCGAGCAGATACCGCTGAATTCTCCTTATGCCCAAGTGACTCCATCGATTACGCTGTCATGGAAAAAACAGAAAAGGGTATTGTGCTCCCTGTTGATGTGGGCTGGAACGATATTGGTTCCTGGTCTGCCCTGTGGGATGTGGGAGCAAAGGATGAAAATGGCAATGTCGTGCACGGTGATGTCATGATGTACGACACAGCGAATACGTACATTCATTCTTCTGACAGGTTGGTCGCCACTATCGGTCTTGAAGATTGCATCGTAGTGGATACTGCAGACGCTGTTATGGTCGCCAAAAAAGATAGTGTGCAGGATGTAAAGAAGATTGTCGAATCATTGCATACCTTTGGCAGGCAAGAAGCTAACCTGCATAAATGCGTGTACAGGCCTTGGGGCTCATATTCAAGCATGATTCTTGAAGAAAGATTCCAGGTGAAAATCATCACAGTAAAACCCGGAGCAATCCTCTCTTTACAGATGCATCACCATAGGGCGGAGCACTGGATAGTGGTGAAAGGGACAGCGACAATCACCAGAGGTGAGGAAGAGTTCAATCTTTACGAAAATGAGTCAACTTATATCCCTCTTGGGGTAACGCACCGCCTGGAAAACCCAGGTGTTATCCCGCTGGAACTCATCGAGGTACAATCGGGCGGCTACCTGGGAGAAGATGATATCGTTCGATTCGAGGACAATTACGGCCGTTTGAGGAATTAACTGGTTTTGGAGAAATTTGGGTCTGGTCTTTATTGTTACTATATTAGGCACATACCGATCGGCAAATGTTGATTGATTGGGTGCGATCAATGCCCCAAAGGCCGAAAGAAATTCGGCTGGTGCATGGTGAGGCTGGAGCTCGAAGGGTGCTTGGAGAGTTGTTGAAACGTATAACTGATGTGCAAGAGCATGATGCTGGTGAATAATAGAGTCTTGAAAATAAATGTGGCAACTTAAGACCTGGCCCCCCATTTCATTAGTGCTGTGCCTATTAATCGGAAAGTATGAGAAAAACAGAAAAGGTGTTGAAACCTAGGAATTAAGAAAAAACGTGGTTTGTCCCGAATGGCGCTAGTTTAAGCGTGTTTTATAGGTGAAAAGCAACTGAATATATTGGCAAAAATTGGTATAATTTGCTAT